>JBEIOV010000014.1:0-95767 GCA_040377375.1 Hylemonella sp. | reverse complement strand
GGCAAGGACGGCCTGCTGCACATCAGCCAGATCGCCCACGAGCGCGTCGAGAAGGTCACGGACTACCTGTCCGAAGGCCAGATCGTCAAGGTCAAGGTGCTGGAGACCGACGAGAAGGGCCGCGTCAAGCTGTCCATGAAGGCGCTGCTGGACCGTCCGGCCCAGGGCGGCGGCGACCAGGCTTGATCCGCTTCCATTTTTGCTATTGAATTGATAGCGCCTTGCGCAATCAGCGCAAGGGCTATCGGCCCAAAACACCATGAAAGCAGTCGAAATCACATCCTATGGCGCGCCCGAGGTGCTGCGTCTGGGCGAGCGCCCGGACCCGGTGCCGGCGGCCGGCGAGTTGCTGATCCGCGTGGCGGCCAGCGGCATCAACCGGCCCGACGTGTTCCAGCGCACCGGCAACTATCCCGTCCCGCCGGGAGCCTCCGACATTCCTGGCCTCGAAGTGGCGGGCGAGGTCGTGGGTGGCGATGCCGCCGAACTGGCGCAGGCCGGCCTCAGAATAGGTGACCGCGTTTGCGCGCTGGTCGCCGGGGGCGGTTATGCCGAGCTGTGCACGGCGCCGATCGTGCAGTGCCTGCCCTATCCGAAAGGCCTGAGCGATGTCGAGGCGGCTTCGCTGCCCGAGACCTTCTTCACGGTCTGGAGCAATGTGTTCGATCGCGGCCGTCTGCAAAAAGGCGAGACCCTGCTGATCCAGGGCGGCTCCAGCGGCATTGGCGTGACCGCCATCCAGCTGGCCAAGGCCTTGGGCGCCAAGGTGATCGTGACGGCCGGCAGCGACGACAAGTGCGCGGCCTGCCTGAAGCTCGGCGCCGACCATGCCATCAACTACAAGACGCAGGACTTCAAGGAAGAAGTCAAGCGCCTGACCGACGGCCGAGGTGTCGACGTCATCCTGGACATGGTGGGCGGCAGCTACGTCGCGCGCGAGGTCGAGTGCCTGGCCGAGGATGGCCGCATCGTCATCATCGCGGTGCAGGGCGGCACCAAGAGCGAGTTCAATGCCGGCCTGGTGCTGCGCCGCCGCCTGACCCTCACGGGCTCGACGCTGCGTCCGCGCCCCATCGCTTTCAAGCAGGCGATTGCGCAGGCCTGCCGCCAGCACGTCTGGCCGCTGATCGAGGCCGGCCAGATCAAGCCCGTGATTCACGGTACCTTCCCCGCGATCGATGCGGCGGATGCGACGGGCAGCGGCGCTGCCAGGGCCCATGCCCTGATGGAATCGAATCAGCATGTGGGCAAGATTGTGCTGACGTGGGGAGCGCCATGAAGAAGCTGATCGCCGGCAACTGGAAAATGAATGGCAGCCTGGCCGCCAACGAGGCCTTGCTCAAGGGGCTGCTGGCCGGGCTGAAGACTGCGCCGCCATGCGCCGTTGCCGTCTGCGTGCCTTCGGTGTACTTGGCCCAGGCGCAGGCGCTGGTCAGTGGCAGCGCCCTTGATCTGGGGGCGCAGGATGTGTCCGGGCAGGAAGCCGGTGCCTATACCGGTGAAATTTCGGCGGCCATGCTCAGGGAGTTTGGCGTGCGTTATGCCATCGTGGGGCACTCCGAGCGCCGCCAGTACCACTTCGAGACCGATGCCGTGGTCGCGGTCAAGGCGCAGCGCGCGCTGGCCGCCGGCATCACTCCCATCGTGTGCGTGGGCGAAACGCTGGCCGAGCGCGAAGCCAATCGGACGGAGGAGGTGGTCAAGCGCCAGCTCGCGGCCGTGATTCATGCCAATGGGCATTGCATCAGTGAAATCGTGGTGGCCTATGAGCCGGTGTGGGCCATCGGGACCGGCAAGACCGCCACGCCCGATCAGGCGCAGCAGGTTCATGCCGTGCTGCGTGCGCAGCTCAAGGCGGCCACGCCCCAGGCCGGGCGCATCCAGATTCTTTACGGCGGCAGCATGAATGCCGCCAACGCGGCGCAGCTGCTGGCCCAGCCCGACATCGACGGCGGACTGGTGGGCGGCGCTTCGCTCAAAGCCCCCGACTTTTTGGAAATTATTGCAGCAGCCCTTTGATAACGGGGCTGCGCCGCTACATATTTAGGAGTTACCACCATGAATGTCGTATTAACCATCATCCTCACTGTCCAGATGCTCGCCGCACTGACCATGATCGGCCTGATCCTGATCCAGCATGGCAAGGGCGCCGACATGGGCGCCGCTTTTGGCGGCGGCAGTTCGGGCAGCCTGTTTGGCGCCAGCGGCAGTGCCAACTTTCTTTCGCGCACCACCGCGGTCCTGGCCACCGTGTTTTTCATCTGCACACTGTTGCTGGCCTACTTCGGCAATGCGCGTCCCGTGAGCTCGGGCAGCGTGCTGGAGCGTGCGGCCGTGACGGCTCCGGCGCCTGCCGCATCGGGTCCGGCGTCCCAGATTCCCGGCAATGCAGCGCCTGCGCAAAGCGCTGTGCCCGCGGCGGTGGTGCCGCTGGTCCCGGCTTCTGGCGCGGCCCAGATTCCGTCGAAATAATCACGGCTGAAAATTGCCTGTTTCCTCGGGGGAACAGGGTGTTTTCAGGGTAAACTCTCATTCTGTCTGGAAAGCCAAAGCCGCAAGGCGCCTCATGCCATCCAGACACTTGAGAGCCGCCGTCGTGGTGAAATTGGTAGACACGCTATCTTGAGGGGGTAGTGGCGAAAGCTGTGCGAGTTCGAGTCTCGCCGACGGCACCAAATCAAATGACCTGCCATGGTTTTCTGGCGGGTGAATACGGTGATCAGAATCCCAAGATGAACCTCGATCAATACCTTCCCGTTCTGTTGTTCATCTTGGTCGGCATTGGCGTGGGCATCGTCCCCCAGGTGCTTGGCTACATCCTCGGGCCCAACCGGCCCGACACCGCTAAAAATTCTCCCTACGAGTGTGGCTTCGAGGCCTTCGAAGATGCGCGCATGAAGTTCGATGTGCGCTACTACCTCGTTGCCATTCTGTTCATACTTTTCGATCTTGAAATCGCGTTTCTATTTCCCTGGGCCGTGGCGCTCAAGGATATTGGCGCCCTTGGTTTCTGGTCGGCCATGGTTTTTCTGGGCATTCTGGTCGTGGGCTTTGTCTACGAATGGAAAAAAGGCGCCCTTGACTGGGAATGAATGGGGAGAAGCCGCATGGCAATCGAAGGTGTATTCAAGGAAGGTTTTGCCACCACCACGTATGACTCGGTGGTGAATTGGGCCAAGACCGGGTCCCTCTGGCCGATGACATTCGGTCTGGCCTGCTGCGCGGTGGAAATGATGCATGCCGGCGCGGCGCGTTACGACATCGACCGCTTCGGCATGTTGTTTCGGCCCAGCCCGCGCCAGTCGGACCTGATGATCGTGGCCGGCACGCTGTGCAACAAGATGGCGCCCGCGCTGCGCAAGGTGTACGACCAGATGAGCGAGCCGCGCTGGGTTCTGTCCATGGGCTCGTGCGCCAATGGCGGGGGCTACTACCACTACAGCTACTCGGTGGTGCGCGGTTGCGACCGCATCGTACCGGTCGACGTCTATGTGCCGGGCTGCCCGCCGACGGCGGAAGCCCTGCTCTACGGCATCATCCAGCTGCAGCAGAAGATCCGCCGCACCCACACCATTGCGCGCGCCTGAAGGGATTTGAATGACTGCTTTTGCTGTAAATCCCGAGGCGCTCAAAGACGCCGTCACGGCCGCGCTGGGCGACAAGATCAAGCGCATTGCCGTGGCCCTGGGCGAGGTCAAGGTCCTGGTTGCCGCGGCCGACTACCTTGATGCCGCCAAAACGCTGCGCGATGCGCCGGGTTGCCGCTTCGAGCAGCTCATCGACCTGTGCGGCGTGGATTACTCCGAGTACAAGGCCGGTGCCTATGACGGCCCGCGCTACTGCGTGGTGTCGCATCTGCTGTCGGTGAGCCTGAACCAGCGGCTGAGGCTGAAGGTGTTCGCGCCCGACGATGACCTGCCCGTGCTTGCTTCGCTGACCGGGGTGTGGAATTCAGCCAACTGGTTCGAGCGCGAGGCGTTCGACCTGTTCGGCATCGTGTTCGAGGGGCACAGCGACCTGCGCCGCATCCTGACCGACTACGGTTTCATTGGCCATCCGTTCCGCAAGGACTTCCCCACCAGCGGGCATGTGGAGATGCGCTACGACGCCGAGCAAAAGCGGGTGATCTATCAGCCCGTCACCATCGAGCCGCGCGAGATCACGCCGCGCATCATCCGTGAAGACAACTACGGCGGGCTGAAATGAGCATACCCCCAAGCTTCGCGCACTTCGTGTCGCTGCGCCACCTCCCTCGCCGGGGGCAACACCAGCGGCCCGGCAAAACCGGTTCCGCGGTGTTCCGCGAATTTGAAACCCTGGCTTGCGTGTTGCGTGAGTCGGAATCGGACAACTGATATGGCCGAGATCAAGAATTACACCCTGAACTTCGGCCCCCAGCATCCGGCCGCGCATGGCGTGCTGCGCCTGGTGCTCGAGCTCGACGGCGAAGTCGTCCAGCGCGCCGATCCGCACATCGGCCTGCTGCACCGTGCCACCGAGAAGCTGGCCGAGAGCAAAACCTATATCCAGTCCCTGCCCTATATGGACCGGCTGGACTACGTCTCGATGATGAGCAACGAACACGCCTATTGCCTGGCGATCGAGAAGCTGCTGCAGATCGACGTGCCGCTGCGCGCGCAGTACATCCGGGTGATGTTTGCCGAAATCACGCGCCTGCTCAACCACCTGATGTGGCTGGGCGCGCATGGATTCGACTGTGGGGCGATGAATATCCTCATTTACTGCTTCCGCGAGCGCGAAGCGCTGTTCGACATGTACGAGGCCGTGTCCGGCGCGCGCATGCATGCCGCTTATTTCCGGCCCGGCGGCGTGTACCGCGACCTGCCCGACACCATGTCGCAGTACAAGGTCAACAAGATCAGGAACGCCAAGGCGATTGCCGGACTCAATGAAAACCGCCAGGGTTCGCTGCTGGACTTCATCGATGACTTCTGTACCCATTTCCCCGCCTACGTGGACGAATACGAAACCCTGCTGACCGACAACCGCATCTGGAAGCAGCGTACCGTGGGCATCGGCGTGGTGTCGCCCGAGCGCGCCCTGAACCTGGGTTTCACCGGCGCCATGCTGCGCGGTTCGGGCGTGGCCTGGGATTTGCGCAAGAAGCAGCCTTACGACGTGTACGACCGCATGGACTTCGACATCCCGGTGGGCAAGACCGGCGACTGCTATGACCGCTATCTGGTGCGGGTGGAAGAGATGCGCCAGTCCAACCGCATCATCAAGCAGTGCGTGGACTGGCTGCGGGTCAACCCCGGACCGGTGATCACCGACAACCACAAGGTGGCGGCCCCTTCCCGGGAGGACATGAAGTCCAATATGGAAGAGCTGATTCACCACTTCAAGCTCTTTACCGAGGGCTTTCACGTGCCCGAGGGCGAGGCCTACGCCGCGGTGGAGCATCCCAAGGGAGAATTCGGCATTTATCTGGTGAGCGATGGCGCCAACAAGCCCTATCGCCTCAAGATTCGTGCTCCGGGCTTTGCCCATCTGGCGGGGATGGACGAACTGGCGCGCGGTCACATGATCGCCGACGCGGTGGCCATCATTGGAACCATGGATATTGTGTTTGGAGAGATTGATCGATGATCTCTGAATCAGCATTGACGCGCTTCGCCAAGGAAGTCGCGAAATACCCCGCGGACCAGAAACAGTCGGCCGTCATGGCCTGCCTGTCCATCGTCCAGCAGGAACTCGGGTTTGTGAGTGCCGACAGTGAGAAGGCGGTGGCCGACTATCTGGGCATGGCGCCGATCGCGGTGCATGAGGTCACCACCTTCTACAACATGTACAACCAGCAGCCTGCTGGCCGGTACAAGCTCAACGTCTGCACCAACCTGCCGTGCCAGCTGCGCGATGGCGGCAAGGCACTCAAGCATCTTGAGGGCAAGCTGGGCATCGCGATGGGCGAGACCACGCCGGACGGCCTGTTCACGCTGCAGCAAAGCGAGTGCCTGGGCGCCTGCGCCGACTCGCCGGTGATGCTGGTCAATGACCGCACCATGTGCAGCTACATGAGCAACGACAAGCTGGATCAGCTGATTGATGGTCTCAAGTCGGTGGAGCCCAAATGATGTCGGCAGAAAAAATCCTCTCCCAGTTCCAAGCCACGGGCGTCCAGACCTGTTTCCATGACCGCCACATCAACCCTCAGATCTACGCCGGCCTGAACGGCGGCAACTGGCGCCTGAAGGACTACGAAGCGCGCGGCGGCTACCAGGCCTTGCGCAAGATCCTGGGCAAGGATGGCGCAGCACCGAACAGCGACACGGGTGTCGCGGGGCTGACGCAAGACCAGGTGATCGCCACCGTCAAGGAATCGGCCCTGCGCGGCCGCGGCGGCGCCGGTTTCCCCACGGGCCTGAAGTGGAGCTTCATGCCGCGCCAGTTTCCCGGCCAGAAGTACCTGGTGTGCAATTCCGATGAGGGCGAGCCCGGCACCTGCAAGGACCGCGACATCCTCATGTACAACCCGCATATCGTGATCGAAGGCATGGCGATTGCGGCTTATGCCATGGGCATCACGGTCGGCTACAACTACATTCATGGCGAGATTTTCTCCGCCTACGATCGCTTCGAGGAAGCGCTGGAGGAGGCGCGTGCTGCCGGCCTGCTGGGCAACAACATTCTGGGCAGCGGTTTCAGCTTCCAGCTGCACGCGGCCCATGGTTTTGGCGCCTACATTTGCGGCGAGGAAACTGCCTTACTGGAGTCGCTCGAAGGCAAGAAGGGGCAGCCCCGCTTCAAGCCGCCGTTCCCTGCCAGCTTTGGCCTGTACGGCAAGCCCACCACCATCAACAACACCGAAACCTTTGCGGCCGTGCCGTGGATCATCCGCAATGGCGGCCAGGCCTACCTGGAGTGCGGCAAGCCCAATAACGGCGGCACCAAGATTTACTCGGTCAGCGGTGACGTCGAGCGCCCTGGCAACTATGAAATCCCGATGGGCACGCCCTTTGCCAAGCTGCTGGAACTCGCCGGTGGCGTGCGCGCGGGGCGCCAGCTCAAGGCGGTGATTCCCGGCGGTTCCTCGGCGCCGGTGCTGCCCGCCAGCATCATGATGGATTGCACCATGGACTACGACTCCATCGCCAAGGCCGGCTCCATGCTGGGCTCCGGCGCGGTCATCGTCATGGACGACAGCCGCTGCATGGTCAAGGCCCTGCAGCGCCTGAGCTATTTCTACATGCACGAGTCCTGTGGCCAGTGCACGCCCTGCCGCGAGGGTACCGGCTGGCTGTCGCGCGTGGTGGACCGCATCGAGACCGGCCATGGCCGCGCCAGCGACCTGGATCTGCTCGACAACGTGGCGGAAAACATCCAGGGCCGTACCATCTGCGCCCTGGGGGACGCGGCGGCCATGCCGGTGCGCGCCATGATCAAGCACTACCGGCATGAATTTGAATACCACGTAGAGCACAAGACCTGCATGGTCCCGGCCTACGTCTGAAGCGTCAGAGCGAGAAGCACATGACCCCCAAGCTCACTAATCGTTCGCTGCCCCCCGTGGGGGCCCCCGCCTTTTTTGGGGCAGCCCGGCAAAAGGCTCAACATGGTTGAAATCGAACTCGACGGCAAGAAGGTGGAGGTGCTGGAAGGCAGCATGGTGATGCATGCGGCCGAGAAGGCCGGCACCTACATTCCGCATTTTTGTTATCACAAGAAACTCAGCATCGCGGCCAACTGCCGCATGTGCCTGGTCGATGTGGAGAAGGCGCCCAAGCCCATGCCCGCGTGCGCCACGCCGGTGACGCAGGGCATGATCGTGCGCACCAAGAGCGACAAGGCGATCAAGGCCCAGAAGTCGGTGATGGAGTTCCTGCTCATCAACCATCCGCTGGACTGCCCCATCTGCGACCAGGGCGGCGAATGCCAATTGCAGGATCTGGCGGTCGGCTATGGCGCTTCCTCCTCGCGCTACGAGGAAGAGAAGCGCGTGGTGTTCCACAAGGATGTGGGACCGCTGATCTCGATGGAGGAAATGAGCCGCTGCATCCACTGCACCCGCTGCGTGCGCTTCGGCCAGGAAGTGGCCGGCGTCATGGAACTGGGCATGTCGCACCGCGGCGAGCATGCCGAAATCGAAACCTTCATCGGCCAGTCGGTGGATTCCGAGTTGTCCGGCAACATGATCGACATCTGCCCGGTGGGCGCGCTCACCAGCAAGCCCTTCCGCTATCAAGCCCGCACCTGGGAGCTGAGCCGGCGCAAGTCGGTCAGTCCGCACGACTCCACCGGCGCCAACCTGATCGTGCAGGTCAAGAACAACAAGGTGATGCGCGTGGTGCCCTTCGAGAACGAAGAGGTCAATGAGTGCTGGATCGCCGACCGCGACCGTTTCTCCTACGAGGCCTTGAACAGCGATGAGCGCCTGACCAGTCCGATGCTCAAGCAGGGCGGCGAATGGAAGTCCGTCGATTGGCAAACCGCGCTGGAATATGTGGCCAATGGCCTGAAACAGATCAAGTCCACCCATGGCGCGGCCAGCATTGGCACGCTGGCCAGCCCGCACAGCACACTCGAGGAGTTGCACTTGGCTGCTGCCCTCACGCGGGCCTTGGGCAGCGAGAACATCGACCATCGCCTGCGCCATGCCGAGTTCGGCGCTGCTCCCGGTGTGCGCTATCTGGGCCTGCCGGTGGCCGCCCTGTCGCAGCTGCAGCGCGTGCTGGTCGTGGGCTCCAACCTGCGCAAGGACCACCCGCTGTTCGCGCAGCGCATCCGCCAAGCCGTGCGCATGGGCGCAGCCGTCAACACGATCACAGACGACACGCCAGACTGGGCCATGCCGATCGCCAGCAGCTTGCGGGTCAAGCCGTCGGGCTGGGCCCAGGCCCTGGCCGATGTGGCCGCCGCCGTGGCGCAGGAAAAAGGCGTGGCCGCGCCAGCGGCTGGCCAGCCGAGCGACAGCGCCTTGCGCATCGCCAAATCCCTGCTCGGCGGTGAGCGCAAGGCCATTCTGCTGGGCAACGCGGCGGCGCATCACCCCAGGGCCACCAGCCTGCTGGCGCTGGCCAACTGGATTGGTGCGCAGACCGGTGCCACAGTGGGCTTCCTCACCGAAGCCGCCAATACCGTGGGTGCGCAGTTTGTCAACGCCATGCCCGCTGCGGGTGGCCAGCATGCCGGGCACATGTTGGCCGGTGGCCTGAAGGCCGCGATCCTGCTGAACACCGAACCGGTGCAGGATTCCGCGGCAGGTGCCGCGGCCGCGCAAGCCTTGAGCCAGTGCGAAATGGTAGTGACCCTGAGCCCGTTCAAGACCGCCAACCTGGCCTTCAGCGATGTGCTGTTGCCGATCGCGCCGTTCACCGAAACCTCCGGCACCTTTGTCAATGCGGAAGGGCGAATCCAGAGTTTCCACGCGGTCGTCAAGCCCCTGGGCGAGACGCGGCCGGCCTGGAAGGTGCTGCGCGTGCTGGCCAACCTGCTGGCGCTTCCCGGCTTTGATTTTGAATCGACGCAGGATGTGCTGATCCAGGTGATGGGCGCCGCGAACGGTTCGAGCCACATTCCTGCAGGCCGCTTGAGCAATGCAGGCCAGGGCGCCATCGATCTGGCACCCACGGCGGTCGAGCCCGTGGTGGCCAGCATTTACCAGCTGGACGGCTTGGTGCGGCGCGCGGCATCGCTGCAGCTCACGGCGGATGCCCGGACCACGGTGGGTCAAGCGCAAAAGGAGTTGCTCGCATGATTGACACCTTTTACAACGGCGGTTTGATGCTGGTGTCCGCCACCTGGTGGACCGCGCTGGTCTGGCCGGTGCTGTGGGCCCTGATCAAGATTGTGGTGGTGCTGGCGCCCCTGATGGGCTTCGTGGCTTATCTGACGCTGTGGGAGCGCAAGGCGATCGGCTTTACCCAACTGCGCAACGGCCCCAACCGCGTGGGCCCCATGGGGCTGCTCACGCCCATTGCCGATGCCCTCAAGCTGCTGACCAAGGAAATCATCATGCCGACGGCGGCCAGCAAGGGCTTGTTCCTGCTTGGCCCGATCATGACCATCATGCCCGCCCTAGCGGCCTGGGCGGTCATTCCTTTCGGCCCCGACGTCGCCCTGGCCAACGTGAATGCCGGACTGCTGTTTCTTATGGCCATCACCTCGCTGGAAGTCTATGGCGTGATCATCGCGGGCTGGGCCTCCAACTCGAAGTACGCCTTCCTGGGGGCCATGCGCGCCTCGGCCCAGATGGTCAGCTACGAAATTGCCATGGGCTTTTGCCTGGTCGTCGTGCTCATGGTCTCGGCCAGCATGAACATGACCGACATTGTCATGGGGCAGGGCAAGGGCTATTTTGCCGGGATGGGGCTGAACCTCCTGTCCTGGAACTGGCTCCCCCTGTTCCCGGTCTTTCTGGTTTATTTCATTGCCGGCCTGGCCGAAACCAACCGGCACCCGTTTGACGTGGTGGAAGGCGAATCCGAGATCGTGGCCGGACACATGGTGGAATATTCAGGCATGTCCTTTGCCATGTTCTTCCTGGCCGAATACGCCAACATCATTCTGGTGTCGATCCTGTGCGTCATCATGTTCCTGGGAGGCTGGATCTCGCCGATCGACAGTGTCTTGCTCAACTGGATTCCGGGCTGGATCTGGCTGGGGCTCAAGACTTTTGTCGTGGCCACCATGTTCCTGTGGGTGCGGGCGACATTTCCGCGCTTTCGCTATGACCAGATCATGCGTCTGGGCTGGAAGATCTTCATTCCGGTCACCCTGGTGTGGCTGGTGGTGGTGGGGGCCTGGATGCAGACCCCCTGGAATATCTGGAAGTGAGCTGGAGCTGATATGACTGCTGTTACCTCCTCTGCACCCGCTGCTGCGTCGTCTTTTTCGCTGCGTGATTTTGTCTCCAGCTTCATGCTGCTGGAGCTGTTCAAGGGCATGGCCGTGACCGGAAAATACATGTTCAAGCGCAAGATCACAGTGCAGTTTCCGGAAGAAAAAACGCCTTTGAGCCCGCGCTTTCGGGGGCTGCATGCGCTGCGCCGCTATGACAATGGCGAGGAGCGCTGCATTGCCTGCAAATTGTGCGAGGCGGTGTGTCCGGCCATGGCCATCACCATCGAGTCGGATGTCCGCGCCGATGGAACGCGGCGCACCACCCGCTATGACATCGATCTGACCAAATGCATCTTCTGCGGGTTTTGCGAGGAAAGCTGCCCGGTGGATTCGATTGTCGAAACCCACATTTTCGAATACCACGGCGAAAAGCGCGGCGACCTGTATTTCACCAAGGAAATGCTGCTGGCCGTGGGCGACCGCTATGAAGGCGAAATCGCTGCCGCCAAGGCCGCGGACGCCAAATACCGCTGACCGATTGCCAGAAAGAACCCCCATCATGGATGTCAAAACCGGTCTGTTCTACGTTTTTTCCGCGGTGCTGCTGTTTGCCGCGTTTCGCGTGGTCACGGCCCGCAACCCGGTGCACGCGGCGCTTTTTCTAGTGCTCGCCTTCTTCCAGGCCGCCATGGTCTGGATGCTGCTGAAAGCCGAGTTTCTGGCCATTACCCTGGTATTGGTCTATGTCGGGGCCGTCATGGTGCTGTTCCTGTTCGTGGTGATGATGCTGGACATCAACATCGACAGCATCCGGCAGGGTTTCTGGAGGCACTTTCCGCTGGCGGCAACGGTGGGCGCACTGATTGCGCTCGAGATGGCCGCGGTCCTGATGGGGGGCTTCCGGGTGACGGAAGAACCGAAGCTGCCTGCGGCGATCGGACAGGCGGTGACCGAGCTGTCCAACACCAGGGAACTGGGCAAGCTGCTGTACTCCCAGTACATCTATCCGCTGCAAATTGCCGCCGTGATCTTGCTGGTGGCCATCGTTGCCGCCATTGCGCTGACCCTGCGGGGACGCAAGGACAGCAAGTACATCAGCACCGGGGATCAGGTGCGTGTCAAGGCGCAAGACCGCCTGCGGATCATCAAGATGGCCGCGACACAGGCGATGGCCCCGGCGGGCGAGGCTGAAACGGCCGCCGCCGCCACTGGTTCGGAGAAAAAGGCATGACGCTAACCCTGGGACATTTTCTAACGCTGGGGGCCATGCTGTTTGCCCTGTCGGTGATCGGCATTTTCCTCAACCGGAAAAACCTGATCGTGCTGCTGATGGCGATCGAGCTGATGCTGCTTGCCGTCAACATGAACTTCGTGGCCTTCTCCTATTACCTGGGCGACATGCATGGCCAGATCTTCGTGTTCTTCATCCTGACCGTGGCGGCCGCCGAGTCGGCCATCGGGCTGGCCATCCTGGTGCTCCTGTTCCGCAACAAGTCCAGCATCAACGTGGACGAACTCAATACGCTCAAGGGTTAGAAATGACACTCCCCCCCGAAGCGGCCTACGGCCGCCTCCCCCTCAAGGGGGCGCCGCTGACGGCCCGGCAAAGCCGGTTCCGTGGCTGCTCTGGCATGGTGCCCGTGCTGGCATCCGTAACTCGCTTGGCTGAAGAAATCTGATATGGCCTCAACTTTGAACGCTTCAACCCTGCTCGCCGTGCCGCTGGCGCCGCTGGCCGGGGCCGTGCTCGCCGGCATTTTCGGCACCTCGTTCGGGGGCAACTGGATCGGGCGTCGCCTGTCGCATTCGCTCACGATCCTGGGCGTGCTGCTGGCATTCATCCTGTCGGCCATGACGCTCAAGAGCGTGGCCGTGGACGGCGCGCGCTTCAACGAGACCCTCTACACCTGGATGGTGGTGGGGGGCCTCAAGATGGAGATCGGCTTCCTGGTCGATGGCCTGACCGCCATGATGATGTGCGTGGTGACCTTCGTTTCGCTCATGGTGCACATCTACACCATCGGCTACATGGAGGAGGACGAGGGCTACAACCGCTTCTTCGCCTACATCTCGCTGTTCACCTTCTCCATGCTGATGCTCGTGATGAGCAACAACATGCTGCAGCTGTTCTTCGGCTGGGAAGCGGTCGGCCTGGTGTCCTACCTGCTGATCGGTTTCTGGTTCAACAAGCCCACGGCCATCTTCGCCAACATGAAGGCCTTTCTGGTCAACCGGGTGGGCGACTTCGGCTTCATCCTGGGCATCGGCCTGATTGCCGCCTATGCCGGCACCCTCAGTTACGCCGAGGTTTTTGCCAAGGCCGGTGAACTGGCCAAGTTGACCTTTCCCGGCACCAGCTGGATGCTGATCACCGTGATCTGCATCTGCCTGTTCATCGGTGCCATGGGCAAGTCGGCGCAGTTTCCGCTGCATGTCTGGCTGCCCGATTCGATGGAGGGTCCGACCCCGATCTCCGCGCTGATCCATGCCGCCACCATGGTGACGGCCGGCATCTTTATGGTGGCGCGCATGTCGCCGCTGTTTGAATTGAGCGATACGGCCTTGAGCTTCATCCTGGTCATTGGCGCCATCACGGCCCTGTTCATGGGCTTTCTGGGCATCATCCAGAACGACATCAAGCGCGTCGTGGCCTATTCCACCCTGTCGCAGCTCGGCTACATGACGGTGGCGCTCGGCGCCTCGGCCTACTCGGTGGCGGTGTTCCACCTCATGACCCATGCCTTCTTCAAGGCACTGTTGTTCCTGGCAGCGGGCTCGGTCATCATCGGCATGCACCACAACCAGGACATCCGCTGGATGGGCGGCGTGCGCAAGTACATGCCCATCACCTGGATCACCTCGCTGCTGGGCTCGCTGGCCCTGATCGGTACGCCGCTGTTCTCCGGCTTCTACTCCAAGGACAGCATCATCGAGGCGGTGCATGAGAGCCACCTGTGGGGCAGCGGCTTTGCCAGCTTTGCCGTGCTGGCCGGTGTTTTCGTCACGGCCTTTTATTCCTTCCGCATGTATTTCCTGGTGTTCCACGGCAAGGAGCGCTACGACCAGAACCCGGATGCCCACCATGACGACCATGGCCACGGCCATGACGATCATCATGAGCCGCACGAGTCGCCCTGGGTCGTGACGGTGCCGCTGGTGCTGCTGGCCATTCCCTCGGTGGTCATTGGCTTCATGACCATCGGACCCATGCTGTTCGGCGAGTTCTTCAAGGATTCCATCCTGGTCGATGCCGCCCGGCACCCGGCGATGGAAGAGCTGGGCAAAGTCTTCCATGGCCCGGTGCAGATGGCGGCACACGCCTTGACCACGCTGCCGTTCTGGCTGGCGCTGGCCGGCGTGGTGTCTGCGTATTACATGTACATGGTCAACCCGGCGCTGCCGGCGGCCATCAAGCGCATTTTCCAGCCGATCTACACGCTGCTGGAGAACAAGTACTACATGGACTGGATCAATGAAAACATCCTGGCCCGCGGCGCCCGTGCCCTGGGTACCGGGCTGTGGAAGGGGGGCGACCAGGCCGTGATTGACGGCGCGATCGTCAATGGGTCGTGGAAGATGGTTGGCCGGGTGTCCGGGGTGATTCGCTGGATTCAGTCGGGCTATCTCTACCACTATGCATTTGCCATGCTTCTGGGCATCTTTGTGTTGATGACGTATTTCGTGACGTGGCCGATGATCATCGAATGGCTCAGCCGCTAAGGAGAAAAATAATATGGGTTTGTTGAGCCTGGCTATCTGGACACCAATTGCGTTTGGTGTCGTGCTGCTGGCATGGGGGCGCGATGAGCAGGCGCGCATGGTGCGCTGGGTCGCGCTGATCGGCGCGCTTGCCAGCTTTCTGGTGACCTTGCCGCTGTACAGTGATTTCAAGCTGGGCACGGCTGCCATGCAGTTTGTGGAGAAGGGCGCCTGGATCGAGCGCTTCAATGTCAACTACCACCTCGGGGTGGACGGCATCTCGCTGTGGTTTGTGCTGTTGACTGCTTTCATCAACGTGGTGGTGGTGATTGCAGGCTGGGAAGTCATCACGCGGCGCGTCAACCAGTACATGGGCGCCTTCCTGATCCTCAGCGGCCTGATGATCGGCGTGTTCTGCGCGCTCGACGGCATCCTGTTCTATGTTTTCTTCGAAGCGACGCTGATTCCGATGTACCTCATCATCGGCATCTGGGGCGGGCCCAACAAGATCTATGCGGCGTTCAAGTTCTTCCTCTACACGCTGCTGGGCTCGCTGCTGCTGCTGATCGCGCTGATTTTCCTCTATACCCAATCCGGTGGCAGCTTCGACATTGCCGTGTGGCACAAGCTGCCGCTGCGGGGCACGACACAGACCCTGCTGTTCTTCGCCTTTCTTGCCGCCTTCGCGGTGAAGGTGCCGATGTGGCCTGTGCACACCTGGCTGCCCGACGTGCACGTCGAGGCTCCCACCGGGGGCTCTGCCGTGCTGGCGGCCATCATGCTCAAGCTTGGCGCCTATGGTTTCCTGCGATTCTCGATGCCGATTGCCCCGGATGCCGCGCGCGAGTGGGCCTGGCTGATGATTGCCCTGTCGCTCATCGCCGTGATCTACGTCGGCCTGGTGGCCATGGTGCAGCAGGACATGAAAAAACTGGTGGCCTATTCATCCGTGGCGCACATGGGTTTCGTCACGCTGGGCTTTTTCATCTTCAACGATCTCGGCGTCTCCGGCGGCCTGGTGCAGATGATTGCGCACGGTTTCGTGTCGGGCGCCATGTTCCTGTCCATCGGCGTGCTGTATGACCGGGTGCATTCGCGCGAGATCTCCAGCTATGGCGGCGTGGTCAACACCATGCCCAAATTCACGGCTTTCGCCTTGCTGTTTGCCATGGCCAACTGCGGCCTGCCGGGTACCGCCGGCTTCGTGGGCGAATGGATGGTGATCCTGGGCGCGGTCAAGTCCAACTTCTGGCTGGGCTTTGCGGCGGCCACGGCCCTGATCTTTGGCGCGGCCTACACGCTGTGGATGTTCAAGCGGGTTTACCTGGGGCCTGTCGCCAACGAGGATGTCAAGGCCCTGGCCGACATCAACAGCCGTGAATTCCTGATGCTGGCCTTGCTGGCGATTGCCGTGCTGTACATGGGCATCTACCCGAAACCGTTCACCGACGTGATGGACACGTCCGTGGCGGAGTTGCTCAAGCATGTTGCGGCATCCAAGTTGTGAACTGATCAAACTGAATTGAAAGACGGAAGATGATTGACAAACTCAGTTGGATCGCGGTCTATCCCGAGATGATTCTGCTCGTGATGGCGTGCGTCATTACGCTGTTTGATCTTGGAGTGAAAAGCCCGCGGCGTGCTTCCACCTATCTGCTCACGCTGGTCACCCTGGGCGTGGTCGCCCTGCTGCAGGCCCTGTATGCAAGCAGTGGCGAGACCTACTACGGTTTTGGCAACATGGTGGTCAGCGATGTCATGGGCAGCTGGCTCAAGTGCTTTGCCACGGTCGCCGTGATGGTCACCCTGGTCTACGGCCGTCCCTATGCGGGCGATCGCGACATGCTGCGCGGCGGCGAGATGTTCTCCTTGAGCATGTTCGCCTTGCTGGGCATGTTTGTCATGATTTCCGGCAACAATTTCCTCGTGATTTACATGGGGCTGGAGTTGCTCACCCTTTCCAGCTATGCGCTGGTGGCCCTGCGGCGCGACAACGCGACCGCCACCGAAGCCGCCATGAAGTACTTCGTTCTGGGGGCCATGGCGTCGGGTTTCCTGCTGTATGGCCTGTCCATGATGTATGGCGCCACCGGCTCGCTGGACGTGAACGCCGTTTTCAAGGCCATCGCCTCCGGGCAGATCAGGCACCAGGTGTTGATTTTTGGCCTGGTGTTCGTGGTCGCGGGCCTGGCCTTCAAGCTCGGCGTGGTGCCCTTCCACATGTGGATTCCCGACGTCTACCAGGGCGCGCCAACGGCGGTGACGCTGCTCATTGGCGGCGCGCCCAAGCTCGCGGCCTTTGCCATCTTCATCCGCCTGCTGGTCGAGGGCATGCTGCCGCTGGCCATCGACTGGCAGCAGATGCTGATGGTGCTGTCGGTCGGCTCCTTGCTGATCGGCAACCTGGCCGCCATTGCCCAGAGCAACCTCAAGCGCATGCTGGCGTTCTCCACCATTTCGCAAATGGGCTTTGTGCTGCTGGGCCTGATGTCTGGCGTCGTCAACGGCAACACCCTGTCGGCGGCCAATGCCTACAGCTCGGCGATGTTCTACGTGGTGACTTATGTGTTGACGACGCTGGCGAGTTTCGGCGTCATCCTGCTGCTGGCCCGCGAGGGCTTCGAGAGCGAGGAAATCTCCGACTTTGCCGGCCTCAATCAGCGCAGTCCCCTGTATGCCGGCGTGATGGCGGTTTGCCTGTTCTCGCTGGCCGGCATCCCGCCGCTGGTGGGCTTTTACGCCAAGCTGTCGGTGCTGCAGGCCCTGATCGCGTCTGGCCAGGCCTTTCATATCGGCTTGGCCGTGTTCGCGGTCATGATGTCGCTCATCGGCGCCTTCTACTATTTGCGCGTCGTCAAGGTCATGTACTTTGATGCGCCCATTACGGCCAGCACGGTGTCCGCCCCGCTCGATGTGCGCCTGGTCCTTTGCGTCAATGGCGCGCTGGTGCTCATTCTTGGCGTGATGCCGGGCAGTCTCATGACGCTGTGCGCCAGGGCGATTGTGCAGATGCTGGGCAGCTGAGCAGCCAGGGAAGTTCTTCGCAAGTGTCCCAAACTGTTTCTGTCTGGTTTGTCGTGGTGGGCGCATTTTGCGCGGCCAATCTGCCTTTCATCAACCAGCGCCTGATGGCGGTGGTGCAACTGGCCAAGCCCAAGAACCTGGCCTTGCGTCTGGCCGAGCTGGTTGTTTTTTATTTCCTGATGGGTGGCATCGCCTTGCTGCTGGAGCATCGGGCCGGGCAGGTTGCTCCGCAGGAATGGGAGTTCTACGCCATCACGGCGGCCCTATTCCTGACGTTTGCCTTTCCGGGTTTTGTCTACCGTTACCTGCTGCGGCATTGAGGGGGCGCCACGGTCATGGATGATCGTCATCTGATCGAAACCAGGCTGGACAGCCAGGAAATTTTCAAGGGCCACTTTCTCCACGCCTTTCGCGACACGGTGCGCCTGCCGGATGGCGCTACCGCTGCGCGGGAATATGTCATTCACCCCGGCGCCGTGATGGTCATTCCCTTGCTGGAAGACGCGCAAGGCGAGGTGCGGGTGGTGCTGGAGCGCCAGTTTCGCTATCCGGTCGACCGGGTGATGATCGAGTTTCCCGCCGGAAAACTCGATGCGGGCGAAGACATCCTGGCGTGCGCCCGGCGCGAGCTGCGGGAAGAAACTGGTTACAGCGCGACCCAGTGGGCGCGCGCCGGCGTGCTGCACCCGGTGATTTCATATTCCACGGAGTTCATCGAGATCTGGTTCGCTCGGGGTTTGCGTCCGGGGCGGCGCCAGCTCGACAAAGGCGAGTTTCTCGACGTGTTCAGTGCCACGCCGGCCGAGTTGCTGCACTGGTGCCAGGACGGCCGGGTGACGGACGCCAAGACCCTGACGGCGGTGCTCTGGCTGCAAAATGTGCTCAGCGGCGCATGGACATTGACATGGCAGACGCCGGCCATGCCGCGCGCCGATTAATAATCGCCCTATGAAAGTCCTGAATCTCCAGTGTTCGCGCCGGCATGTGTTCGAGGGCTGGTTTGCCTCGGAAGACGATTTTGCGAGCCAGCACGCGCGGGGGCTGGTCGAATGCCCCATGTGTGGCGACGCCACCATTGCCAAGATGCTCAGCGCTCCGCGCCTGAACCTGGGCAGTGCCCGGCAGGAGGCCCCGGCGAAGCAGGAGAACGCGCAGGACGCGCAGCAAGTGGTCTCGGGCGCCACCGAGCAGGCGCTGCAGGCGGCTTGGCTCACCGTGGCCCGCCGCATCATGGCCCAGACCGAAGACGTGGGGAGCCGGTTTGCCGAGGAAGCGCGCAAAATCCATTACGGCGAAACCCCGGAGCGCGGCATTCGCGGCCAGGCCTCGCGGCAGGAGACCGAGGCGCTGCTGGACGAAGGCATCTCCGTCATGCCGCTGTCCTTGCCCGAGGCCCTCAAGGGGCCGGTGCAGTAGGCGCCTAGGGGTACAGTCCCCGCATCTGGCGGGCATGCAGAATGCGCGTGCAGGCCACGATGTAGGTGGCGGTGCGCAGGCTCACCCGGTGGTCCTGCGCCACTTGCCAGATGGCCTTGAAGGCATCCTGCATGATGCGCACCAGCCGGGCGTTGATTTCGTCCTCGCTCCAGAAGAAGCTGGAGAAATCCTGCACCCATTCGAAATAGCTGACCGTCACGCCGCCGGCGTTGGCGATGACATCCGGCACGACCAGCACATTGTTGTCGTGCAGGATGTCGTCGGCCAGGGGTGTCGTGGGGCCGTTGGCGCCTTCGATGACCATGCGCGCCTTGATGCGGGCGGCATTGGTCTCGGTGATTTGCTGCTCCAGGGCCGCCGGAATCAGGATGTCGCAGTCCGCGTCCCAGAACGCGTCCCGGCTCAAGGCCTCTGCCAGCGGGAAACCGGCCACGCCGCCGGTCTGCGCCACATGGGCCAGCAGGGCCGGCACGTCCAGGCCGGCCTCGCGGTAAATGGTGCCACTGTGGTCCTGCACCGCCACCACGCGCGCGCCGGCCTGCGCAAACAGCTTGCCTGCCACGCCGCCCACGTTGCCAAAACCCTGCACGGCCACGCGTGCCTTGCTCACGTCCAGGCCGATGTGCCGCGCCGCCTCCACGCCCACGGTGTACACGCCGCGGCCGGTGGCTTCGCGCCGGCCCAGTGAGCCACCCAGATCGACCGGCTTGCCCGTGACCACGCCGGTGGCGCTGGTGCCTTCGTTCATGGCGTAGGTGTCCATCATCCAGGCCATGATCTGCTCGTTGGTGTTGACATCGGGCGCCGGGATGTCCTTGTTGGGGCCGATGATGATGCCGATCTCGCTGGTGTAGCGCCGCGTCACGCGCTCGAGTTCACCCAGCGAGAGCGTTTTGGGATCGACGCGAATGCCGCCCTTGGCGCCGCCGAAGGGCACGTTGACGGCCGCGTTCTTGACCGACATCCAGGCCGCGAGCGCCATGACTTCGGACAGTGTCACATCCTGGTGAAAGCGCACGCCGCCCTTGCCCGGTCCGCGCGAGGTGTTGTGCTGCACGCGGTAGCCCTCGAAGTGGGCGACGCTGCCATCGTCCAGATGGATGGGCACATCCACGATCAGCGCGCGCTTGGGCCGCTTGAGCGTTTCCACCCAGCGCGCGAGTCCCCCGAGGTGCGGCACCACGCGGTCGATTTGCTGCAGGTAAATGCCCCAGGGACCGAGCTGGTCGGCTTGCAGGTAGGACGGCAGCGAGGCGCGCGCGGGCGCCGTCTGGGCCTGGGCGTTGGGGGCGTGAGACATGAACTAGAACTCCGGTTGAGAACAATCAGGTTCCCAGCTTAGAGGCATCATGTCGCGCTGTCCAAGGCCTGGTTTTGAAGCATCTATGCAAAAAGTGCATATCAATGCGAGCCAAGGTGGGTCGCGCTGTTCAGTGGCACTGAATGGCGCGCGGGCAGATCGATTGTGGCCCCCCGGCGCTATTTGCGCGCCAGCACCTCGCGAATGGTGGCGGCCAGTTCGTTGGCGACAAATTTTGCAATGTAGGCGTCCGCGCCGACGCTCTTGACATGGCCTTCGTTGGCCGTGCCGGTCAGCGAGGAGTGGATGATCACGGGGATGGTCCTGAAACGCTGATCGTTCTTGATGTTGCGGGTCAGGGTAAAGCCGTCCATTTCGGGCATTTCCAGGTCCGTGAGCATGAGCGCCACCTTGTCCGCCGCCGTCTTGCCTTCGGCGCTGGCCTGCTGCGCAATGGCTTGCAGCTGTTCCCAGGCTTCCTTGCCGGTTTTGGTCATGATGTAGGGCACGCCCATGGCCTTCAAGCCCTGCTCGATCATCTCGCGTGCCACGTGCGAGTCGTCGGCCGCAAGCACCACGGTGCCCGGGGGCAGGGTGACTTGGCCGGCGACGATGTTCTTGCCGCCGGCTTCCTTGTCCGCGGGCATCACGTCGCGCAGAATCTGCTCCACATCCAGCACCTGGGCCAGGCGCGTGTTTTCGGCATCGCCATCAAGCCGGGCAATGCTGGTCACCAGGCCGCCGCCCTGGCCTTCGGCGGAGAGCACCTGCTTCCACTCCAGGCGCACGATCTCATCGACTTCCTCCACCGCGAAGGCCTGGGTGGTGCGCGCGAATTCGGTCACCATCAGAATCGTCAGGCCTTTGGTCGGCGTGCATCCCACCACCGCAGGCAGATCGATCACCGGGATGATCTGGCCGCGGATATTGGCCACGCCCAGGACGTGCGTCGACGCATTCACCATGGCCGTGATCGGCGGCATGACCATGATCTCGCGTACCTTGAATACGTTGATGCCAAACAGCTCATGGCGGTCCGTGCCCGGTGCCTGTCCCAGCCGAAACAGCAGCAGCTCGAACTTGTTGGTGCCGGTCAGATTGGTGCGTTCATCAACTTCTTGCATCGATGTTTTCATTCAAATACTCCCAGGAGTGAATTCATGCCAGGATGGCGGCCTGTGTGTCAACACGGTAGTTTCCCACTTTGGGGCGGGGTGAGCCGCACATCATGCCGTATTCATGGTTTATACCGCGAACGGCAGGGCCGCAGGCATGCATTTGCATGGTGAACTGCCCCTTCATTGCGTGAATTGCCGGGCCGCCAGCCGCGAGCATTCGCCTTGCACGGCATGCCGCCCCGTCACTGCGTGAACTGCAGGGCTGCCAGCCGCGCGTACACCCCATTGTCCGCCACCAGGCTGTCGTGGCTGCCCTGTTCCACGATGCGGCCATGGTCAATCACCACGATGCGGTCGGCCTTTTGCACGGTGGCCAGCCGGTGCGCGATCACCAGCGTCGTGCGGTCGCGCATGGCGGATTCGAGCGCGGCCTGCACCATGCGCTCGCTCTCGGCATCCAGGGCACTGGTGGCTTCGTCGAGCAGCAGCAGCGGCGGGTTCTTCAGCATGGCGCGCGCAATGGCGATGCGCTGGCGCTGGCCACCACTCAGGCGCACGCCGCGCTCGCCCAGAAAGGTGTCATAACCCTCGGGCAGGGCATGGATGAACTCGTTGGCAAAAGCGGCCTGCGCGGCGGCCCGCACTTGCGCGTCCGTGGCGTCCGGTTTGCCGTAGCGGATGTTCTCCAGCGCACTGGCCGAGAAAATCACCGCGTCCTGCGGCACGATGCCGATGCGCTGGCGCAGGTCATGCAGCGCCATCTCGCGCGTGGCCACGCCATCGAGCCGGATACTTCCCGTGGCCGGATCGTAAAAGCGCAGCAGCAGCTGGAACACCGTGCTCTTGCCCGCGCCGCTGGGCCCCACCAGTGCCACGGTTTCGCCGGCACGCACGCTCAAGGTGAAATCGCTCAGCGCCGCCTGTGCCGGGCGCGACGGGTAATGGAAGGTGACGGCTTCGAAACTGATGGCGCTTCCCGCCTGGACGGCGGCAAGCGCGGCCGGATGGGCGGGGGAAACAATGGGCGACTGGCTGCCCAGCAGCTCCATCAGCCGCTCGGTGGCGCCGGCCGCGCGCAGCAGGTCGCCATAGACCTCGCCCAGCACGGCAAAGGCGCTGGCCAGGATGATCACGTACACCACGGTCTGGCCCAGATGGCCCGCGCTGATGCGCCCGGCCATCACCGCCTGCGTGCCCTGGTACAGGCCCCACAGCAGCGCGGCCGAGGTGGCGATGATGATGAAGGCCACCAGCACCGAGCGTGCCTTGCTGCGCCGCACCGCGGTCTTGAAGGCATTGTCGGTCGAGGCGTCAAAACGCGCCGCCTCGCGTGCTTCGGCGGTGTAGCTCTGCACCACGGGAATGGCGTTGAGCACCTCGGCCGCGATCGCGCTCGAATCGGCCAGCCGGTCCTGGCTGGCCCTGGAGAGCCTGCGCACCCGCCGGCCAAACCACAGGCTGGGCAGCACGATCAGCACCAGCACCCCCAGCACCTGCAGCATCACATAGGGGTTGGTCCACACCAGCATGGCCAGCGCGCCCGTGCCCATGAAGGCATTGCGCAAGCCCATGGAAAGCGACGAGCCCACCACCGTTTGCACCAGCGTGGTGTCGGCGCTCAGGCGCGACAGCACCTCGCCGGTCTGGGTGGTTTCAAAAAACTCCGGGCTTTGCTGCAGCACATGGCGGTACACCGCGTTGCGCAAGTCGGCTGTGACCCGCTCGCCCAGCCAGCTCACCAGGTAAAACCGCGCCGCCGAAAACAGGCCCAGGGCGGCGGCCACGGCGAACAGCGCAAAGAAGTGCTCGCGCAGCGCCATCACCTGCGCGCCCTTGTCGCTTTGTACCAGTCCGCCGTCGATCAGGCTGCGCAGGGCCACCGGGAAAGCCAGCGTTGCCGCGGCCGCCAGCACCAGAAACAGCAGCGCCAGCGCGATGCGGGCACGGTAGGGGCGCAAAAAGGGGGTTAAACCGGACAGCGAGCGCGGCGAGCCCTTGGGGGCGGCAGAGGATGTGGTGACCATGGAAGAGAGTGTAGTCATAAATTTGCCATCGCAATGAAAGCCTTGACATTATTTGCCTAAGCAATTAGTATTCGAGCCATGAATGCAAAAAACGTGTCCAAGCCCAAGGCTTGTTCTGTCCCGCCAGTCGAGTTCTACTGCGCGCAAAGCTACGCACCGGAGGAGAGTGTGGGTTACCAGATGCGCCGCGTGCTGTCGCTCGTGGCGCAGGAGGTGGAGCGCCAGCTCGAGCCCAGCGATCTGACCAACGCCCAATGGGTGCCTCTGCTCAAGCTGTACATGGGCAAGGCCTCGACGGTGGCCGAACTCGCGCGGGTCTGCGAGCTCGACGCCGGTGCCATGACGCGCCTGCTCGACCGGCTGGAGGCCAAGGGCCTGTGCCGCCGGGTGCGGTCATCGGACGATCGGCGCGTGGTCAATCTGGAGTTGACGCCAGAGGGGCGCGAGGCCGCCAAGGAGATCCCGCTGGTCCTCAGCCGCGTGCAAAACGCCTACCTGGCGGGTTTCTCGCATGAAGAGTGGACAACCCTCAAAGGCTTTTTGACCCGCATCCTGAACACGGCCCAGGCCATCAACGATCAGACGGATTCCCATGACAAATAAAAATTCCTCCCGGGCCGCCCCGCGGCAGACATGGCGCTTGAGCGCCACGGCCGCGCTGGTCCTGGGCCTGACGGCCTGTGCCGACCTGTCGGGCATCGCGCCCCAGGCGACGCTGCTTGACGGACCGGCCCTGGGGCTGGCCGCGGCCGACGCGGGCACGACGGCAGACCCCGTGGCCGGCGCCTCATGGTGGCACGAGTTCGGCGACGAACAGCTCAACCGCCTGGTGGCGCAGGCCCTGGCCAGCAACCCCAGCCTCAAGGTGGCGCAGGCCCGGCTGGCGCGGGCGCAGGCCGCCAGCGATGTGGCCGATGCCGCCAGCCTGCCGCAAATCAACGGCGCGCTGGACATGACGCGCCAGCGCTACACCGCGAATGGCGCCGTGCCCGCGCCGCTGGCCGGGTCCATCCGCGAGAGCGGCACGGCCCAGCTGAGCGGCAGCTGGGAGCTTGATTTCTTCGGCCGCAACCGCGCCGCCCTGGATGCCGCATTGGGCAATGCCCGCGCCGCGCAGGCCGATGCGCAGGCGGCCCGCGTCCTGCTGGCGAGCAATGTGGCGCGCAGCTATTTCCAGCTGGTGCGCCTGAACGAACAGCTGGCCGTGGCGCACCGCGCGCTGGCCCAGCGCGAGCAAATGCTGCGTCTGGTGCAGGACCGCGTCAACGCCGGCCTGGACACGCGGCTGGAACTGCGGCAAAGCGAAGGCGGCTTGCCCGAGGCGCGCTTGCAGATCGAACAGCTGCAGGAACAGCTGGCCCTCACGCGCAACGCGCTGGGCGCCCTGACCGGGCAGCAAAAATCGGTGCAAGCCCTTGCCATTCCTTCGCAGTCAGCTATCAAAAGCATAGCAAATGTGCGTGTGGTGTCGGTGGATCTGCTGGGCCGCCGGGCCGACATCGCCGCCGCTCGCTGGCGCGTGGAAGCCGCCACGCAGGACGTGAGCCAGGCCAAGACCCAGTTCTATCCCAACATCAATCTGGTGGCCTTTGCGGGCTTTTCCAGCATCGGGCTGGACCGCCTGACGGAGGCGGGCAGCCAGCAGTGGGGCGTGGGCCCGGCGCTGCGCCTGCCGATCTTCGAGGGGGGTCGCCTGCGCGCCAGCCTGCGCGGCAAGACGGCCGATCTGGACGCCGCCGTCGAGAGCTACAACGCCGCCGTCATCGACGCGGTGCACGACGTGGCCGATCAGGTCGCCTCGGCGCAATCGATCACCCGCCAGCAAACCGAGCAGCGCGCCGCGCAGGCTTCGGCCGAGGCGGCCTATGAGATCGCCGTGCAGCGCTACCAGGCCGGACTGGGCAACTACCTGCAGGTGCTGACGGCCGAGACCAGCGTGCTCAACCAGCGCCGCCAGGCGGTGGACCTGTCGGCCCGGGCGCTGGACACCCAGGTGGCGCTGATCCGCGCCCTGGGCGGCGGCTATGGCGGCGCGGCCTCATCCGACAACACCGTGGCTGCCGCCACGCAAAAGTAATTCACCCCCCATTCATCCTGAAGAAGAACAATCATGAGTTCATCAAGCAATCCAAAAATTTCACGCTACGCCACGGGCAACCGGCGCAAAAATGGGCTTATCGCGCTGGCCGGCGTGGTGCTGCTGGCCGGCCTGGGCTGGGGCGCCTACGACTATCTGGTGGCCAGCCACTACGAGTCCACCGACAACGCCTATGTGCAGGGCAATGTGATCCAGATCACGCCGCAGATCGGCGGCACCGTCATGGCCATCTATGCCGATGACACCGACTTTGTGAAAGCCGGCCAGCCGCTGGTCAAGCTCGACCCGGCCGATGCCAAGGTCGCGCTGGAGCAGGCCGAGGCCAATCTGGCCCAGACCGTGCGGCAGGTGCGCACGCTGTACGCCAACAACGGCGCCCTGGCCGCGCAAGTCGCGCTGCACGAGGCCGATGTCACGCGCGCCCAGACCGAGGTGGGCCGCGCCAGCGATGACTTCAGCCGCCGCCAGTCGCTCAGCGGCAATGGCGCCGTGTCCGGGGAAGAACTCAACCATGCCCAGACCCAGCTCGCCAACGCGCGCAGCGCCCTGGCCGCCGCGCAGGCCGCCGTGGTGGCGGCCCGCGAGCAACTGGCCAGCAACCAGGCCATGACCGAGGGCACCAGCATTGAAAAGCACCCCAGCGTGCAGGCCGCCGCGGCCAAGGTGCGCGAGGCCTGGCTGGCCACGCAGCGCGCCGCCATGCCCGCGCCGGTGGACGGCTACGTGGCCAAGCGCACCGTGCAGCTGGGCCAGCGCGTGGCCGCCGGCGCGCCCATGATGTCCCTCATTCCCCTGAACCAGCTGTGGGTCGATGCCAACTTCAAGGAAGTGCAGTTGCGCAGCATCCGCATCGGCCAGCCGGTCAAGCTAGTGGCCGACGTGTATGGCAAGAAGGTCGAATACCAGGGCACGGTGGCGGGCCTGGGCGCCGGCACCGGCGCCGCGTTTGCCTTGCTGCCGGCGCAAAACGCCACGGGCAACTGGATCAAGGTGGTGCAGCGCGTTCCGGTGCGCGTGATGCTCGATCCCGCGCAACTGGCGGCGCATCCGCTGCGCGTGGGTTTGTCCATGGACGCCAGGGTGGATGTGAGCCGGCAGGACGGCAAGAGCCTGGCCGATGCGCCGCGTGCGGCCGCCCTGTCGCAAACCCTGGTGTACGCCGCGCTGGACAGCGGCGCCGACGCCGAAGTGCGCCGCGTGATCGCGGCCAATGCGGGGTCCGCCAAGCTGGCGCTCCATGTGCCCGCCAATCCCGTGCTGGCCCCGCTGGCCGCGAACTGAGCTTGAATGGATTGTTGCCGCTCGGCCTGCGCCTGCGCCTGACGCCCGGCACGAGCGGCCTTGAGAACGCCTGAACCATGTCCACACCCAGCTACACCCCCCTGCCGCCGCTCAGCGGCTCGGCCCGCCTGTGGGGCACCATCGCCCTGTCGGCCGCCACCTTCATGAACGTGCTCGACACCTCGATTGCCAACGTGTCGCTGCCCGCGATCGCGGGTGATCTGGGCGTGAGCCCAAACCAGGGCACCTGGGTCATCACCAGCTTCGGCGTGGCCAACGCGATCGCCGTGCCGCTGACCGGCTGGCTGTCGCAGCGCTTTGGCCAGGTGCGCCTGTTCATGACCAGCGTGCTGCTGTTCGTGCTGACCTCGTGGCTGTGCGGCCTGGCGCCCAACATGACCACGCTGATCGCCTTTCGCGCCCTGCAGGGTTTTGTCGCCGGGCCGATGATCCCGCTGTCCCAGGCGCTGCTGCTGTCGAGTTATCCGAGCGCGCTGGCCGGGCTGGCGATGGCCTTGTGGTCCATGACGACGCTGGTGGCCCCCGTGATGGGGCCGCTGCTGGGCGGCTGGATCACGGACAACATCTCCTGGCCCTGGATTTTCTACATCAACATCCCGGTCGGCCTGGGCGCGGCTTTCATTACGTGGAGCATTTTCCACAAGCGCGAAACCCTCACGCGCAAGCTGCCGATTGATTCGATCGGCCTGGCCCTGCTGGTGATCTGGGTCGGCGCGCTGCAAATCATGCTCGACAAGGGCCATGAGCTCGACTGGTTCCACTCCGGCGAAGTGGTGGCGCTGGGCATCGTGGCGCTCGTGGGTTTTGTCGCCTTCCTGATCTGGGAGCTGACCGAGGAGCATCCGGTGGTCGACCTGACCCTGTTCAAGCGCCGCAACTTCTGGGCTGGCGTGCTGGCGCTGTCGGTCGGTTATGGCCTGTTCTTCGGCAACGTGGTGCTGCTGCCCCTGTGGCTGCAGCAGTTCATGGGCTACACCTCCACGCTGGCCGGCATGATCCTGGCGCCGGTGGGCCTGATGGCGATCCTGCTGTCGCCGCTGGTGGGCAAGAACATCGGCAAGGTGGACCCGCGCCGCTTTGCCGCGTTTGCCTTCCTGGTGTTCGCGCTGGTGCTGTGGATGCGCTCGAACTTCAACACCCAGGCCGACTTCGCCACCATCATGGTGCCCACCGTGATCCAGGGCGTGGCCATGGCATTTTTCTTCATCCCGCTGGTGACCATCACGCTCTCGGGCATCGAGCCCGAGCGGATTCCGTCCGCCTCGGGCGTGTCCAACTTCGTGCGCATCACGGCCGGCTCCTTCGGCACCTCGATCGCCACCACCGTCTGGCAGGACCGGGCCGCCACGCACCACGCGCAGCTGGCCGAATCGGTGAACCAGGGCAGCGTGGCCGCCAATGGCGCGCTGTCGGGGCTGGCCGGCGCCGGCCTGAGCACCGAGCAGGCGCTGGCCACCATCAACCGCCTGATCGACCAGCAGGCCTACATGCTGGCGGCGTCCGATGTGTTTTATGTGTCGGCCCTGATTTTCCTGGCGCTGATTCCCGTCGTGTACCTGACCCGCTACCAAAAGCAAAAGGGTGGCGCCAGCAGCGCCGATGCGGCGGCGGGCGCGCATTGAGCGCTGCGTCCGCGTCGGATCAGCCGGCTTGGGGCAAGACCACAAACTCACCCTCGAATTCACCGGCGCGCAAGCCTTGGCATTCCAGCGTCGAATGCACCGTGATGCGCGCCATGCGGCCGCGCTGCATCGCCGCCGCCAGCTTGCGCCAGGCCGTTTCGTCCGGCGCCCGCGCCGTGGCCAGAAAGTCGCCCGCCATCGGCTTGTCGTAGCGCACGCTGTTGGCGTGAATGATCACCCGCCCATCCATGCCGTCGGCCCGCAGCCGGACATAAAGCAGGGCCCAGGCCGACAAGATGGCCAGCGCCGAGGCGCTGCCGCCAAACACGGTGTCCCGGTGGTTGATGTTGGGCGCCAGCGGGGCAAAAAGGGTCAGGCGCTCCAACGAGGCGGCATGCACCTCGACCCCCATCGCCTGGGACAAGGGGATGTGCGCGTGCAGGTAGGTTTCGAGTTCCTGGGTGTTCATTTCGATGTCTGGCTCAGGTGGAATGTCCGTGGATAGCTATCAAAATAATAGCAACTGCCGTCTTACAGCCGCAGTGGATTGGCATAACCCGTCATCTCCAGATAGCCGCGCCCGACCCGCTGGCCCTGGCTGTCCAGCAGCTCGCTCAGGCCCTCCCAGTAAATGGCGCCGGTGGAGTTGCGGCTGTCGAGCTCCTGGTTGTCGATGACCGCCCTGACGGTGTAGATGTCGGCCGGGGTTCGGACGATCCATTCCACCGGGTAGCTGGCCTGGCTCAGCGGGCTGGTCCAGCGGCGCACGGGGCGAAAGATCGCCTCGCCGCGGCCAAAGATGTAGGGCACGCCCTTGGCGCCATCCTTGCCCGCGCGAAACGAGCCGCCGTCCCACAGCGTGCCGCCCGCCGCGTCGCGCAGGCGAAAGGCCGTGAGCGCGCCGCCGTCGAACAGATTCATGCCGATCCAGTCCCAGCCCACGGCGCCGGCGTCCAGCAGCGCCTGGCTCCATTCATGGTCGAGCCAGGCCGCCCGCGGGCCGTTGTCGTCGATGTTGAACTTCTGCCCCTTGAGCGCGATGCGGCCGCGCACACCCAGCTGCGGCTGGCTGTAGTAGTAGCTGGCCTGGGCGGCCTGCGGCCCCTTGCGCGACAGGCCCTGGGCGCCCTGCAGCAGCACGGCCTGCGTTTCGGTGAACTGCAGGTCCAGGCTGAAGTCGCTGCCGGCAACCAAGGCCGTGTAGCGCGAACGTGGCGCTTCGGCAAGCTCGGCGCGAACGCTTTCCCGTTGCAGCGACCAGTCGCGCAGGCGCACGGCGGTATCGGTCTCGCTGGCGGAGGCCATGTCGATGCCGGCCGCACCCGACGAACGCGCGATGCGCTGGTCGTGCCAGAGTTTTTTGCCCTGCACGTCGGTGACGGCGGCGTGGGCAAAGATCAATTGCCTGGCCGCAAAGCGGGACGTCATGGCCTGCGTGGCCTCGACGCGCGTGCGGAAGAAGGTGATCTGGAAACCGAACTCACGCGCGCCCGATGTCGCGTGGCCGGTGAGGTACCACCACTCGGTGCGAAAGTCCGGGTGCGCGCCGAAGTCACGCGGGAAGCTCAGCGGCTTGGCGGGCAGGGCGCGCACGCCTGTTGCTGTTGCAAGGCTGGCAAGGAGCAGGGTGCGACGAAGGGGATTCGGAGGCATTTTGTGATTGTGGCGGGTTTCTTTTTTCTGGGTTTTTTCCCCCTCTCCCGCTCTCCCGCCCCGCCGGGCGGAAGAGGGCGGGGGGCGGGAGAGGGGGAAAAACCCAACTCAATATGAAGAAGCAGGGAAGATCAAGCGAGGGCAGTCAGAGATATCCCCAAGGTAGAAAGAGGGAGAGACTACCAATCCTCTTTCACCGCCAGCACCGCATCGCGCCCCGCCGCTGCGCGCCCGGCCAGCCAGGCCGTCACGGTGCCGGCCAGCACCACCGCCGCGCACAGCGCCAGCAGCCGCAGCCAGGGAATGGCCAGGTCCATGGTCCAGTGAAAACTCTGCGGATTCACCACATGCACCAGCACCACGGACACGGCCAGCCCCAGGCCCAGGCCGGCGATGGCGCCGGTCGCCGTCCAGGCCGCGCCTTCGCCCGCCACCACGGCCAGAATCTGCCGCCGCGTCAGCCCCAGGTGGGCCAGCAGGCCGAACTCCTTGCGCCGCGCCAGCACCTGCGCGCTGAACGACGCGGCCACGCCGAACAGGCCGATGCCGATGGCCACGGCCTGCAGCCAGTAGGTCACGGCAAAGCTGCGGTCGAAGATCCGGAGCGAGGTGGCGCGGATCTGGCCGGCCGAGGCAAATTCGAGCAACTGGCCGGCACCGGGCGAGGACTGCTCGGCCGCGTCGCGGATGGCCTGCTGCACCTGCGCGGGCTCAGCCTGCCCGGTCAGCCACAGCGCCAGGTCGTTGGCGCGCCGGTCGCCGGTGATCCGTTCGAAATCGCGCTGGTCGATGGCGATGGCGCCGGACTGGCGGGCATAGTCGCGCCACACGCCTGCTATAAAAAACAGAGTGGGTTGCGAAGGTTTTTCAAGGGCCAGAGCCCCAAACGATGCTGAAAGCGGGGCGAACACCGTGCCCGGGCGCGCGCCATGCAGGTCCACCATGGCCTCGCTCACATAGATGCCGATCTGGCCGGGCGGAACGGGCAGCGCCTGGCCCACCAGGCGCAGGCTGCGCGCCGGGTCGCCCAGCTCGCGCGCGATCAGCGCCACGGCGGGCCGGGCCGGGTCCAGCAGCAGCGACATCACGCGCTGCGTGGCCACGCGCTGCACGCCCTTGACTTGCGCCACCGCCCGCACCAGCTCGGGCGTGAAGTACACCGTGTCGCCGGCCCCGCTGCCGGTGGCGGTGCGCACATACAGCTCGGCCGGCAGCGCCGTGTCGAGCCAGTGCATGACCGAGTCGCGAAAACTCGCCACCATCACGGTCAGCGCCACGGCCAGGCTGAGCGAGGCCACCACGCCGCTGACCGCCACCGCCGCGCTTTCGCGCTGGCGGCGCGCCCGCTCCACGGCCAGCAGCGGCAGCAGCCGGTGCGCCACCAGGGGGGCGAGCCGGTCCAGCAGCAGCGCCATCAGCCAGGGCAGCGCGGTGATGCCGCCCACCAGCAGCAGCGCGACCGACGCATAGGCTGCCAGCGGGATGTCAAAGAGGGCTGGTGCCCTTGCCAGCAGGACACCCGCCGCGATCAGGACAAGACTGAGCCAGCGATGCGCGCCACGGGCCTGCGCGCCGCCCAGGCCCTTGAGGGTCTGGGCCGGCGGCAGTTGCTGCGCCAGCCGTGCCGGCCACCAGCCGCCCACCAGCGCGGCCAGCACACCTAAAGTCCCGTACAGCAGCGCGGCCCAGCCATCCCACTGCAGGCTGGGTGCCACGCCGGCGAAGTAGCCGCCCCCCAGGTCGCCCCCCAGCACTTGCAGCGCGAGCGCGGCCAGTGCCGTGCCCAGCGCGATGCCGGCCGCGCTGCCGACGAGGCCGAGCGCCAGCGACTCCCACAGCACCAGGGCCAGCCGTTCGCGCCCGCTCAGTCCCAGCACGCCCAGCAGCGCAAACTGCTGCGCGCGCTTGGCCACGCTTAAGGAAAGCACGGAGAACACCAGAAACGCCCCGGTGAACAGCGCCACCAGCGCCAGCACCGAGAGGTTGACGCGGTAGGCGCGCGACAGCGTGCTGATGCGCTGCGCGGCGTCGCCCGGCTCGGTGATCGTCACACCGGCGGGCCAGCCGGGTGAGGCCTGCAGCGCGCGGATGAAGGCCGCCCGGTCGGCCCCGGGCTGCAGCCGCACATCGATGCGCGAGAGCTGGCCGGTCTTACCAAACAGCTCCTGCGCGGCGGCAATGTCCATCACCGCCAGCGCGCCGCCGCCGGCGCTGACGCTGCCCGCCACCTTGACGGCATGCAGCTGCAAGCCGCTTTGCAGTTGGAAGGCCATCCACGGCAGATCTTGCTGCGCGGCCGGGTTCAGAAACACCATGCCGGGCGAAAACAGGGCCAGGCGGTCGGCGTCGGAGTGCAGCTGCGGCATCAAGCCGGGCGCGACATAAGCCACCACCAGCGCGTCGATGCCCAGCACGCGCAAGGGCGTGCGCCGCCCGTCGGGCGTCAGCGCATAGGTGCCGAGTTCCAGCACCGGGCTGGCCAGCGCCACCTGGCGGTCATGGGCCACGCGGGAAAACACCGCCTCGTCAACGCTGCCTCGCATGCCGCGCAACTCCAGGTCGGGCTGGCCGCTGGCCGAGCGCACCGCCTGCGAAAACTCGTCCAGCGCCGAGGCATTGATCAGGTGCACCGAGAAGGCCAGCGCCACGCCCAGCATCACCGCCACCACGGCCGCGGCATTGCGCCACGGGTGGTGCAGCAGTTCCTGCCAGGAGAAGGTTTTGAGCAGCCGGATCATGTTGACGCGTGGAGGCCTAGTGTCCTGTATACACTGAACGCGTTTTTCTGCGAGACCTCTTTTCCTGGAACCGGACGCTCACCATGCTGTTGCCCACCTATGACGATGTGATTGCCGCCGCCTTGCGGCTCGAGGGCCACGCCCACCGCACGCCCGTGCTGCGCTCGCGCACGGCGGACGACAGGCTGGGCGCCAGTGTATTCTTCAAATGCGAGAACTTTCAGCGCATGGGCGCCTTCAAGTTCCGCGGCGCCTTCAATGCCCTGTCCAGGTTCAGCGCGGCGCAGCGGCACGCGGGCGTGATCGCCTTCTCCTCGGGCAACCACGCGCAGGCCATTGCCCTGTCGGCCCGCCTGCTGGGCATCCCGGCCACCATTCTGATGCCGCAGGACGCGCCGCAGGTCAAGATCGACGCCACGCGCGGCTACGGCGGCGAGGTGATCCTGTTCGACCGCTTCACGCAGGACCGCGAGGCCCTGACGCGCGATCTTGCCGGGCAGCGCGGCCTGACGCTGATCCCGCCCTACGACCACCCCGACGTGATGGCGGGCCAGGGCACCGCCGCCAAGGAACTGTTCGAGGAAGCCGGTGCGCTGGATTATCTGTTCGTGCCCCTGGGCGGCGGCGGCCTGCTCAGCGGCTCGGCGCTGGCGGCGCGGGCCCTGTCACCCGGCTGCCAGGTCCTCGGTGTCGAGCCCGAGGCCGGCAATGACGGCCAGCAGTCGTTTCGCGCGGGGCGGATTGTTCACATCCCCACGCCCCAAACCATTGCCGATGGCGCGCAGACCCAGCACCTGGGCCAGCACACCTTCGGCGTGATCCGGCGCGACGTGGACGATGTGCTGACCGCCAGCGATGCGCAGCTGGTGCAGGCCATGCGCTTTTTTGCCGAGCGCATGAAGATGGTGGTGGAGCCCACCGGCTGCCTGGGTTTTGCGGCGGCCTGCCACGCCGGCGTGCCGATCCAGGGCAAACGCGTGGGCGTGATCCTCAGCGGCGGCAATGTGGATTTGCGCCGCATGTGCGAGCTGCTGGCGACCTGAGCCTGCCCCGGCGCCCGCGCGCGCCGGGGTGGCGCATGCCGACGCTCAGTCCGCCTCGATCTTCGAGGTCTTGACCACCTGCGCCCAGCGGGCCAGCTCCGCCTTGCTGAAGTCGCCCAGCTGCTGCGGATTCATGTAGTCGGCGGCCGCGCCCTGCTCGATGGCTTTTTGCTTGAAGGCCGGCGTGGCCGTGATCTTGGCGATCTCGGCGGTGAGCTTGTCGATGATGGGCTTGGGTGTCCTGGCCGGCGCAAACACGGCGAACCAGGAAGTGGCGTCGAGCTTGGGCAAACCGGCTTCGGCCGTGGTCGGCACGTCCGGCAGGCTGGGCAGGCGCGTCTTGCCCGTGATCGCCAGGGCGCGCAGCTTGCCCGACTGGATGTGCGGAATGAAGGGGGGTGGCGTGCCGAAGGTCAGGTCGACCTGGTTGCCCAGCAGATCCTGCAGCGCAGGGCCCGTGCCCTTGTACGGAATGTGCGTCATGGCGATGCCGGCCTGCTGCTCCAGCATGGCGCCCGTGACGTGCTGCAAGGAGCCGTTGCCGCTTGATGCGTAGTTCAGCTTGCCGGGGTTGGCCTTGGCGTAGGCGATCAGCTCGGCCATGGTCTTGACCGGCAGCCCGGCGCGCACCACGATGACTTGCGGCGCCGAAATCACATTGGCCACGGGCTGCAGGTCCCGGGCCTCCCACGGCAGCGGCGTCTTGCTGACCGCTGGCGTGATGACGTGGTAACCCGAGTACTGCATGAGCAGGGTGTAGCCGTCGGGCTCGGCGCGCTTGACCGCGACCGCCGCGATCGATCCGCTGGCGCCGCCCTTGTTGTCCACCACCACCGGTTGGCCCAGGGCCGTGCCCAGCGGCTGCGCCAGCATGCGGGCCGAGATGTCGGTGGTGCCGCCGGCCGCCGTGGGCACGATCAGCGTGACCGGGTGGCTGGGGTAGGTTTGCGCCTGGACCAGGCTGGTCAGGACGGCCGGTGCCGCGAGTGCCGCGATGGCGAGTGCCCGCAGGCAGCGTCGTTTGCTTGTCATCAGAGTCTCCTTGTGAATAAAAGGTTAGTGAGCCGCGTCGCGCGCCAGCGCACGCGCGCGGATCGCCTCGAAGTCGGCGGGAACGGGATGCAGGTCTAGCCGGCGGCCTGCCTTGGTGATCTGGCTGGGAATGTCGTGGCCGATCAGGCCGGGCAGGCGCCCGGCGGCCGCGATCAGGCGGGCCAGGTCAACGCCGGTGGCGTAACCCATCAGCCCGAGCGCGTGCACGATTTCCTCGCTGCAGACATTGCCGCTGGCGCCCGGTGCGTAGGGACAGCCGCCGATGCCGCCGAGCGAGGCGTCGAAACGGTCGGCGCCCGCATCGATGCCGGCCAGCACATTGGCCAGGCCCATGCCGCGCGTGTTGTGAAAGTGCAGGGTCAGTTCAGTCCGTGGCCAGCGCTGGACAAAGGCCTGTGTCAGCGCCGCCACCTGGCCGGGGTAGGCCATGCCGGTGGTGTCGCACAGCGTGACGCCGCGCGCGCCCATGTCCACAAAACGCTGCGCCCATTGCAGCACCGTGGCCTGCGGCACATCGCCCTCCATCGGGCAGCCGAAGGAACACGAGAGCGAGACATTCACCGCCACGCCCTGTTCTTGAGCGAGCTGCGCCACCTGCGCCAGGCCGGCGAAGGACTGCGCGCGCGTCATGCGCAGATTGGCCAGATTGTGGGTTTCGCTGGCCGACATCACGAGGTTGAGCTCATCGGCGCGCGCCTCGATGGCGCGCTCGGCGCCGCGCATGTTGGGCACCAGCGCGCTGTACACCACGCCGGGGCGGCGCTCGATCTCGCGCAGCACCACCTCGGCGTCGCGCAGCGCGGGAATGGCTTGCGGCGAGACGAAGGCTGTGACCTCGATCTTCGCCAGGCCGGCCTCCGACAGCTCGTTGACGAGCGCAATCTTGTCCTCGGTGGGGACAAAAGCCGCTTCGACCTGCAGGCCGTCGCGCATGCCGACCTCCTGCATGTGGATGCGCTGCTGCGCGCCGTGCCAGACATCGTGGGTGTTCATGCGATGATTCCCTTGCTGCGCAGGGTGGCGATGTCAGCGGCACACAGGCCCATGTGCCGGAGCACCTCGTCCGTGTCCTCGCCCAGGCGCGGCGCGCTGGAGCGCACGGTGCCGGGGGTGGCGGACAGCTTGGGCACGATGCCCGGCACCTCGATGTCGTCGCCGTCGCGTGTGTGCTGCTTCAGGATCATGTCGCGCGCGCGGTAGTGCGGGTCTTCGCAGATGTCGCGCGCGGTGTAGACGCGCCCGGCCGGCACGCGCGCCGGGCCCAGCGCGGCCAGCACCTCATCGACGCTGCGGCCTTGCGTCCAGGCGCCAATGGCGGCGTCGATCTCGGCCACGCGCCGCACGCGCCCCGCGTTGTCGGCGAGATCCGGCGCCGCGCCCAGGTCAGCGCGGCCGATGGTGTCCATCAGCCGCCTGAAAATGCTGTCGCCGTTGCCGGCGATGAGCACATAACCGTCGGCGCAGGGGTAGGCGTTGGACGGGGCGATGCCCGGCAGGGCGCTGCCGGCGGCCTCGCGCACCGCGCCGAAGGCGCTGTACTCGGGGATCAGGCTTTCCATCACGTTGAACACCGCCTCGTGCAGCGCCACGTCGATCACCTGGCCGGCGCCGCCGTTGACCTTGCGGTGGTACAGCGCCATCATGACGCCGATGGTGCCGTGCAGCGCGGCCAGCGTGTCGCCGATGGACACGCCCACGCGCACCGGCACGCGGCCCGGCTCGCCCGTGAGGTGGCGCAGGCCGCCCATGGCCTCGCCGATGGCGCCAAAGCCCGGCAGGTCGCGGTAGGGGCCGGTCTGGCCGTAGCCCGAGATGCGCAGCATCACCAGGCCGGGGTTGATCTTGCGCAACTCGTCCCAGCCCAGGCCCCAGGCCTCCAGCGTGCCGGGGCGGAAATTCTCGATCAGCACATCGGCGTCGGCAATCAGCCGGCGCGCGATGTCCTGTCCCTCGGGGCTGCGCAGGTCCAGTGCCAGCGAGCGCTTGTTGCGCGACTGCACCTGCCACCAGACCGAGGTGCCATTCTTGATCATGCGCCAGTTGCGCAGCGGGTCGCCCGCGCCCGGGGCTTCGATCTTGATGACATCGGCGCCGAACTCGCCCAGGGTCTTGCCGCAAAACGGCCCGGCGATGAGCTGGCCCATCTCGATGACGCGCACGCCCTGCAGGGCGGCTGGCGTGATGGGGGTTGAAGCGCTGGCGTCCATGGTGATGGTGGTTCCTTGTCGGAGCAAGATCATGGCGGTCTTGGTCGGCGCGGTAAATCAACCGATGGCCATGCTGCCATCGCGGATGGAGATGGTGTAATCGGGGGATGAAACTCGATCCCGTTTCCTTAAGGCTTTTTGTCGCCGTCATGGAGGAAGGCACGATTGCCGAGGCCGCCGCCCGCGAGCACATCGCCGCCTCGGCGGTCAGCAAGCGCATGAGCGAGCTGGAGCAGATTCTCCATACCGAGCTCTTCGAGCGCAGCAACAAGGGCACGGTGGCCACGGCGGCGGCCTTTGCCCTGCTCAATCTGGCGCGCGGCGTGCTCAACGACCTGGACGACATCTTCGCGCAAATGAGCGAGTATTCCAGCGGCACGCGCGGCCATGTCCGGGTGTTCGCCAACATTTCCGCCATCACGCAGTTCCTGCCGGAAGAGCTCAAGTCCTTCATGGGCGGCTACCCGCTGGTGCAGATCCATCTGCAGGAGCGCATCAGCTCGGTGATTGCCAAGGCCGTGGCCGACAACGCGGCCGACATCGGCATCCTCAACGCCGGCAGCTACGGCGAAAACGTGATGCAGCTGCCCTACCACGATGACGAACTGGTGGTGATCGCGCCGGTCGGCCATGCGCTCGCGCGCAAGCCATCCGTGACGCTGCGGCAGGTGCTCGACTACGACTTTGTGGGAGCGCACCCGGGCAGCGCCATGAACAACCTGCTGACCAAGGCCGCCGGCGACCTGGGCCGAACGCTGCGGCTGCGCATCCAGGTCAGCAGCTACGACGCGCTGTGCCTCATGGTGGCCGCCGGGCTGGGGATCGGCGTGATCCCGCGCAAGAGCGCGCAGCTGTACCTGCACTCGCTCAAGATCAGGTGCGTGACGCTCGACGAGCCCTGGGCGGCACGCCAGCTGGTGGTGTGCGTGCGGTCCTACGAGGCCTTGTCGCCGGTGGCCAAGCTGCTGGTCGACCATATCCGCGCGCCGGCGGCGCAGGGCGCCGCCTCGGTGCGCGACAAGCCCCGGGTTTGATCTGCATCAAGCGCGGCGCGGGTCGCCCTTGAGTCCTGCCGGGCTGCCCCACATACTGAGGGTGGCGCTCGGGATCATGGGGATTCCAGGGGCCGCAGGGATTCATGCACAGGAGAAACACAATGAGCTCACTTGTCAGCCGTGGCGGCTTGTTCGATGATTTTTTCCGGGACGTCGCGCCCGGCTTTTATGTCAAACCCCTGCACGGGGATCCCTTGCCCAGCCCGGCACAGATCAAGGTGGACGTGAAGGAAAACGGCCAGTCCTACACCGTGCACGCGGAAATTCCCGGCGTCAGCAAGGAAGACATTCACGTCTCGATCGAGGGCAACATGGTCATGGTGCGGGCCGAGGTCAAGCAGCAGGACAGTCAGACCAAGGACGACAAGGTGCTGCGCAGCGAGCGCTACTTCGGCGCCGTCTCGCGCGGCTTCCAGTTGCCGCAGGACATTGACCAGGCGCAGGCCAAGGCCAAGTACGACAACGGCGTGCTCACGCTCACGCTGCCCAAGAAGCAGGGCGGCGGCTCGCAGCGGCTGGCGATCGACTGATTGCGTGCCTAGCGCATGCCCGTGCTGCCCAGATGCAGCACGCGGTCGGCGCGCGCGGCGGCGGCCTCGGAATGGGTGACCAGCACCAGCGAGGCGCCGTTGCTGCGGGTTTGCGTGATCAGCGCATCCATCACCTTCAAGGCGGTCGCGGGGTCGAGGTTGCCGGTGGGCTCGTCGGCCAGCAGCAGGCTGGGGCGGTGCACCAGCGCACGCGCGATCGCCACGCGCTGCAACTGGCCGCCGCTGAGCTGCTGCGGCAGGCGCGCGCCCAAATCCCCCAGGCCCACGGCGTCCAGCATGGCCTGCACGCGCGCATCGTCGTGCCGGTCCAGCAGCATCAGCGGCAGCGCCACGTTCTGCGCCACGTCCAGATGCGGCAGCACGTGAAAGGCCTGGAACACAAAACCCACTTTTTCGCGGCGCAGGCGGGCCAGCGCGTCGTCGTTGAGCGTGCCCAGGTCGACGCCGTCCAGTGACACCGAACCACTGTCCCAGCTGTCCAGTCCGGCCATGCAGTTGAGCAGGGTGGACTTGCCCACGCCGGACTCGCCGACGATGGCGACGAACTCGCCGGTTGCCACGCCGAGCGAGACATGCTCGAACACGGCGACATCGCCGTAGCGCTTGCCCAAATCCGAGACGAGCAGCGTCATGCACGCCGCTCCCGCATGTGCCGTGCCATGGCCAGCACCTGTTGCAGCGCGTCGGGCGCGTCGCAGGCCACCACGCGGCGCTGCGGCATGGAGCGCAGCCAGGTGAGCTGGCGCTTGGCGAGCTGGCGCGTGGCGAAGATGCCGCGCTCGCGCAGCTCGCTCATGGGAAACGCGCCATCCAACGCTTCCCAGGCCTGGCGGTAACCCACGCAGCGCATGGACGGCAGATCGGGGTGCAGGTCGCCGCGCGCGCGCAAGGCCATGACTTCATCGAGAAAACCGGCCGCCAGCATGGCGTCAAAGCGCTGGGCGATGCGCTCGTGCAGCCAGGCGCGATCCGTCGGTTCCAGGGAAATAATGGTGCTAGCTCCCGTCAAATCAGCGCGGACTGCTCTCTTTTTTATAGTGTGAAAGGATGACATCGGTTGCCCCGAGGCCCGGTACACCTCCAGCGCGCGCTGAATGCGCTGCGCGTCGGCCGGGTTCAGGCGCGCCGCGGTCGCCGGGTCCACTCGCGCCAGCTCGGCATGCAGTGCGGGCCAGCCCTGCTGGCGGGCTTCTTCCTCCAGCACGGCACGCAGGGCCGGGTCGGCCTTGGGCATGGCGTCCAGCCCTTCGAACAGGGCCTTGAAATACAGCATGGTGCCGCCCACCAGCAGCGGCAGCTTGCCCCGCGCGTGGATCTCGCCGATCAGGCGCGTGGCATCCGTCACGAACTCGGCCGCGCTGTAGGCCCGCAGCGGGTCGCGCATGTCGATCAGGTGGTGCGGCACGGCGGCCAGCTCTTGCGCTGTGGGTTTGGCGGTGCCGATGTCCATGCCGCGGTAAACCAGCGCCGAGTCCACGCTGATGATCTCCACCTCATGCTCGCACGCCATCGCCATGGCCGCGGCCGTCTTGCCGGATGCCGTGGGGCCGGCGATGGCGAGAATGGCCCCCACGCTTGCCACTGCGTGTGCTGCGCTGCCCCCCGAGGGGGCCCTCGCGCCTTGGGGCGGCCCGGCGGCGCTCATGCCGGCCCCCACGCCAGCCATTGCGTGTGCTGCGCTGCTTCCAGGCGCAGATGCGCCCTGCGCCTCACTGGGGCTGGCGGTTTCAGTGCTCGCCGGTTTTTCCATGCTGTTGCACCAGGGTCCAGGCCGAGAGCGCGATGACGATGCTCCAGAACCACATGCCATAGGCCAGTGGCATGACCGTGCCGTCCATGCGCGTGCCGAGCCAGCCGCCGGTGGCAAAGGCGGCCAGCATCATCAGAAAGCCGTTGAGGGCCGAGGCCGCGCCCGCCGCGTGGGGGAAGGGCCCGACCGCGCCGCTCTGGCTGCAGGGCTGGTGCACGCCGTGCGCCAGCATGAAGAGGTAGGCGGGCAGCATGATGGCCCAGGCGTTGTGCCAGCCCGCCAGCGCGAACACGCCCAGCAGCGTGCCGCCGGCCAGCGTGAAGCCGCCCGCGATGGCCACGGTGCGGCGCACGCCCAGGCGCGGCAGCAGGCGCCGGCACAGCAGGGTGCCGATGAGGTAGGTGAAGGACACCGAGAACATCAGCAGGCCATAGAGCGGCTTGGAGATGTGCAGCACCTTGATGAAGACGAAGGACGAGGACGCCAGAAAGGTGAACAGCCCGCCGTAGGAGGCGGTGGACAAGGCGGAGAAGGCCCAGAAGGTCGGGTGGCGCACGATGCCGCGCCAGGTGCCCAGCAGCGCGGCCGGGCGCAGCGCCTGCGGGTTCTTGCGTGTGAGGGTTTCCTCGAAGCGCAGCGCCACCACGGCCAGCGTGGCGGTGCCAAAGACGGTAAGGGTCAGCAGCGCCACGCGCCAGCCCATCCAGTCCGACAGCAAGCCGCCCAGCGGCGCGCTCATGCAGGCGATCACCCCCAGGCCGGTCAGGCCCTTGGACATGACGCGCGCGCCTTCCACCGGGCGGTACAGGTCGCGCACGATGGCGCGCGCGCACATCACGCCCGCGCCCATGGCCGCGCCCTGTACGATGCGCGCGATGATCAGCAGCTCCATGGTGGGCGCCAGCGTGCTGGCCACCGAGGCCAGCACATAGGCACCCAGGCCCCACAGCAGGATGGGGCGGCGGCCAAAACGGTCGGACAGCGGGCCCCAGACCAGCTGCGACAGGCCAAAGGACAGCAGCAACGCGGTGAGCGTGAGCTGCGCCTGCGCCATGGTGGCGCCAAAGCCCTCGGTCAGCGCGGGCAGGGCGGGCAGGTACAGGTCGGTGGTGATCGGCTGCAGCCCCAGCAGCAGGGACAGGATCACGACAATCAGGGCGGCGGACATGGAGTGGGCGGCAGCGCCGCCAGATGCGGGAGAAAGCGAAACAGGCATGGGTCTGAGGCTACCAGAAAGTGAATTCCCCGGGGCTGATTTGCCCATCGTTCGCTGGACAGTCCATGCGGTAACCCTGGCCATGGACATCCCCCTTCTGAACTTTTCACCGCGCACCCGGATCGCGGATCGTCAGGACTACAATTTCCCGCATGCGAGGCTTGGCGGTCGGCCGTGGTGGACGCATCGAGTGGATCGTCGATGGCGGGCCGGCCGTTTCATCCCGATAATCTGTCACCACCACCGAAACACAGAGGCCCATCATGCCCTTGCTCCAACGTCTTTCCCAACTCGCGGGTGTCATCGCCGTTTCAATAGGATGCCAGTCCGCCCTGTCCGACGAACTGGTCATTCCCGGCAGCGGCAACCCGGAGATGGTGGTGCAGGCGCTGGCCGATGCGTTTGGCCGCCAGCAGACGCAGCATCGCGTCGTCGTTCCCCCCAGCACCGGCACGGCGGGCGCCCTGCGCGATATCGAGGCGGGAACGGCCGTCCTGGGCCGCGTCGGACGGCTCTTGAAGAGCGACGAACTGGCCCGCGGCCTGACCTATATCCCGCTCGGGCGCGATCCGGTGACCTTTGTCGCCGGTGCCGGCGTCACGGTCAAGGGGCTGACCACGGCGCAGGCGATCGATGCCTATACCGGCAAGATTACCAATTGGCGGGAGGTGGGGGGCAAGCCCGGTCCGATCCGCGCCATCGGGCGCGAATCGACCGACGCCTCGCGTCAGGCCATCAATCGCTCCATCAAGCCGTTCGAGACGATTGCATTCGGCAACCACGTCAAGGTGGTCCATCTGGACCCGCAGATGATCGAATTGCTGGACCGCTTTCCCGGCAGCCTGGGCTTTCTCAACCGCTCGGCCCTGGCGGCCTGCAAGACCAAGGTGGTCTATCTGGCCCTCGATGGGGTGGAGTCCACGCCGCAGAATGTCGGGGTCGGGCGCTATCCGTTGTGGGTGGAGCTGGGGCTGATCCACAAGCCGGGCAACCTGAGCCCGGCCGCCAGGGCGTTCCTCGAATTCGTGCGTTCGCCCGCGGGCATCCGCATCCTGCGCGAGCACGGCGTTCTGGCCGCGGCGGGCTAGTTGTGCGCTACAGTGACGTCAATGCGCTCTTGCAACGCCTGACGCAAACACCTTGACCATCAAGTTTCAACCCTCCGCCACAGTGATGCTGGCCCTGCTGATCGGGCTGGTGGCACTGGCGGGGCAATGGGTGTCGTACAGCGTTTCCACGGAGGTGCTCGAGGGCACGGTGCGGCAAAGCGAGATCGACAAGGTCGACATCGCCAGCCGTCGCTTCGATGGCCGGATCGCCGGGCACGCGCGCCGGGCGCAGTCGGTGGCCAGGCTGCTGGCCAGCCGCGGCACGCTGAGCGCCGCCATGGCGATGAAGGGGGCTGAGCGGACCGCGCGCCTGGCGCGCGAGTTTGCCGACGTGTCCCGGATCGGCGATATCGAGATTCTGGAAGCGATCGACAGCAGCGGCGTGGTTCTGCACCGGGCCCATGACCCGCGGCGATTTGGCGACGCGAACTCGGGCTGGGGTTTCGACGAGGCCTTGGCGGGAACCGGCATGCTGGTCAGCATGCTCGCTCCCGAAGGCATCGTCATCTGGGCCATCGAGCCCTTGCGGGTCAACGGCGCCGTTGTCGGCACGGTGGCCGCTGGCGTGGCCCTGGGTCATGCGTTCCTCGACCAATTGAAGGCCGAGATGGGGGCCAGCCTGACGCTGCTGACGCGCCAGGGTGTGGCGGTGCCTGACCAGGGCGCGGCGTCAAGGCGCATCGACATGCAGGCCCTGACCGATGCCTTCCAGCGGAAGATTCCGGTTTACCGCATCGACGCCAGCCTGCACCAGACCCACGCCTATCTGCCAAAGATCATTGTTGACGACGGCTACGTGCTGCTGGCGCAACTCGACAGCACGACCGCCTTTCGGCTGTTCAACGAAGGCAAGCGGCGCTCGGCCCTTTTCACGGCCCTGACCCTGGTCGGCAGCCTGATCATCGGCCTGCTGGCCCTGCGCGTGGTCATGGAACCCTTGAGAGCGCTGCGCCGGCGCGCGGAGAAGACTGCGTTGGAATTGACGGGCGAGGCGATCAAGGTCACCGGGCGGGATGAGGTCAGGGCGGTGGTCAAGGTGCTGGACACGCTGACGGATCGCCTGCTGGAGCGCAACCGGGAGCTGGTTCTGGCCAAGACCGAGGCGGATTCAGCCAACCAGGCCAAGTCCCAGTTCCTCTCCAGCATGAGCCACGAGCTGCGCACGCCGATGAACGCCATTCTCGGCTTTGGCCAGCTGCTGGAAATCGACGACACCCTGTCCGCCGAGCACAAGGAGAAGGTGCGCGAGATCCTCCATGGCGGGCGCCACCTGCTCGAACTCATCAACGAGGTGCTGGACCTGGCCAGGATCGAGGCCGGCCACGTCAACCTGTCGCTGGAGCCGGTGGAGGTGGACCCGGTCGTGCAGGATTGCCTGGCGCTGGTGGCCACCCTGGCCGTCAAGCGCGATATCCGGATCGGCCACGGCGATGAGTGGACGGGGATGGTGGTGCGGGCTGACCGCATGCGGCTCAAGCAGGTGCTGCTCAACCTGCTCTCCAATGCCATCAAATACAACCGGGTGGGCGGCGGCGTGCGCATCGAGGCGCGGCCCCAGGGCGCGGACCGGCTGCGCATCCTGGTGACGGACACCGGCCCAGGCATCCCCGCCGAGCGCCTGGCGGAGCTGTTTCAGCCCTTCAACCGCCTTGGTGCCGAAAGCAGCAACATCGAAGGCAGCGGCATCGGCCTGACCATCACCCGGCGCATTGTCGAGCTGATGGGCGGCACGGTGGATGTCCAGAGCGAAGTCGGTGTCGGCAGCACGTTCTGGATCGAGTTGCCGCGCGAATCCCAGCCCGCGCCCCATCACGAGGACGGGGCGGCCAGTAGCGCGGCGAGCCCGACGCTGGAGCAGCGCATCGAAGCGGCGTCGCATACCGTGCTCTACATCGAGGACAACCCGGCCAACCTGCGGCTGGTGGCGCAGATCCTCGGCCGGCGCCAGCACATCCACCTGCTCACGGCCCACACGCCGGAGCTCGGCATGGATCTGGCGCGGTCGCGCCAGCCCGAACTGATCCTGCTGGACATCAACATGCCGGGCATGGATGGCTACCGGGTGCTGGAGTTGTTCAAGGCCGACGAACGCCTGAGGGCCATTCCCGTCGTCGCCGTGACCGCCAATGCCCTGCCGCGCGATATCAGGCGCGGCAAGGCGGCGGGTTTCAGCGACTACCTGACCAAACCGCTGGATGTCCAGAAATTCCTGAGCACCATCGACGCCTGGCTGTTTTCCCGGCCGCTTGGCGCTCCCGCGCAAGCAAGGCATCCGGATCGCGGATAGTGGATAGTGGCCTGGTTCCAGGCCGGTCGGCCGTGCTGGCACTGGTCGGCAGCGCCCGGGGCGAGGAAGTCCGTTTCATCCGCCCGGCTTTTCCGGGCAAGGAGCTGCGCCATGGGGACACGAAGACAATTCATCGTTGGCGCGACGGCGGCGGGCTGCGCGTTGCCGGCATTGCAGGCCTGTTCATCGGGAACGAGCCTCGAGCGCTACGAGCAAGCCACGCGCGGCACCTGGCGCCACGGCACCGCTGGCGCGGGTGACGGCGCCGCACTGCGGCGTGAGCTCGTGCGCTACGCCACGCTGGCGCCCTCCAGCCACAACACCCAGTGCTGGAAGTTTCGCATCGAGGAACAGGCGGTCTCCATCCTGCCGGATCTGGCGCGCCGCTGTCCGGCGGTCGATCCGGATGAGCACCACCTTTTCGTCTCGCTGGGCTGCGCCGCCGAGAACCTGGTCCAGGCGGCGCTGGCCCATGGCTTGAAAGGGGAGGCCGGCCTGGATGCGGCCGGTGACGCGCTCAGGGTGGCGCTGGAGCCGACCCGGGCCGTCGCAAGCCCGCTGTTCCAGGCGATACCCGAGCGTCAGAGCACGCGTGCCGAGTACGACGGCAGGCCCCTGTCAACGCAGGAATTGGCGATCCTGGAGAAAGCCGGCAGCGGCAAGGGCGTGCGGGTTCTTCTCCTCACCGGGAAAGCCGCGATGGAGAAAATTCTCGAGTACGTCGTTCAAGGCAATACGGCTCAAATGAACGACCCCGCGTTCGTGCGGGAATTGAAGGCATGGATTCGATTCAGCCGTGACGATGCGGTCCGGACCGGGGACGGATTGTTCACTGGATCGTCGGGCAATCCGTCCGTGCCCGCGTGGCTGGGGAGCCCGCTCTTCGGCATGTTCTTCACGCCCGAGAGCGAGAACGACAAATACGCCAGGCACGTGCGCAGCTCGGCGGGAATCGCGGTGTTTGTCTCGGACCTCGATGACAAGGCCCATTGGATCGAGGCGGGACGCTGCTACGAGCGCTTCGCCCTGCAGTCGGCCGCCATGGGGGTGCGCAACGCGTTTCTCAATCAGCCGGTCGAGGTGCCGGCGCTGCGGCCGCAGTTCGCGGCCTGGCTGGGGGTGGGCGGCCGCAGGCCGGATCTGGTGGTCCGCTTCGGCCGGGGTCCGAGGATGCCCCAGTCGCTGCGGCGCACGGTGCAGGCCGTGCTGGTTTGAGCCGGCGCTCAGCGCCCGCGCAGGAACAAGGCATCCAGATCGCGCATCGTCACCTGGCGCCAGGTCGGGCGGCCGTGGTTGCACTGGTCGGAGCGCTCGGTCTGCTCCATCTGGCGCAACAAGGCGTTCATCTCATCGAAGGTAAGGCGGCGGTTGGCGCGTACGGCGCCGTGGCAGGCCATGGTGGCGAGCAGCTCGTTGCGGGCGCGCTGGATCACGGTGCTGGCATCCACCTGGGCCAGCTCGGCCAGCACGCTGCGCGCCAGCTCGACCGCATCGCCCTGCGCCAGCGAGGCCGGCACGGCGCGCACGGCCAGCGTCTTGGGCGAGAAGGGGCTGATCTCCAGGCCCAGGGTGTGCAGCGTGGCGGCGTGCGCCTCGGCGGTTGCCACTTCCTGCGGCGTGGCGGCAAAGGTGGCGGGGATGAGCAGCGGCTGGCTGGCCAGGCTGGCGCCGGCGTCCAGATTCATCTCGTCCATCTGGCTCTTCAGCCGCTCGTAGACGATGCGCTCGTGCGCGGCGTGCATGTCCACCACCACCAGTCCCTGCGCATTCTCGGCCAGGATGTAGATGCCTTGCAGCTGCGCCAGCGCGCGGCCCAGCGGCCAGGTGCTACTCGGGAGGGGCGCCGCAGACGTTGCGACTGAGTCCGTGGACTGGCCGACATTTTCCGTTCGCACTGAGCTGGCTGCTGCCCATGCAGCCCCTTCGACAGGCTCAGCCTGAATGGAGGAGGGGGTGGATGGGGAAGAGACCGGCCACAGCGCCTCGAAGTCCGACACGCGGTGTCCCGCGGTTGCTCCGAAATTGATAGCGGGTTGCGACCATTTCATCAGGCCCAAGGCCTTGTTTGGCTCTGAAAATTCGCCGGCTGCCGGGGCCGCCGCCTGTCCCGCGGCCAGCGCGCGCGGCGCGGCCAGGGCGTTTTCCACCGCATGGCGCACAGCCTGGTGCACTTCGCGGCTGTCGCGAAAACGCACCTCGATCTTGGTCGGGTGCACGTTGACGTCCACGCGCGCCGGGTCGATCTCCACATACAGCGCATAAACCGGCTGGCGCTGGCCGTGCAGCACGTCCTCGTAGGCGCTGCGCGCGGCGTGGCTCAGCACCTTGTCGCGCACGAAACGGCCGTTGACGTAGCAGAACTGCTGGTCGGCCCGCGTGCGCGCCGCGTCGGGAACGCCCGCAAAGCCCCAGACCCGGATCGGGGGCTGGCCGCTGCCCGTGCGGTAGTCCACCGCCACCGATTGCTGCGCAAAGTCGCTGCCCAGCACATCGCCCAGGCGCGCGCCGAGTGCCGTGTCGCCGGCGCAGGCGCGCCACTGCTCCACCAGCTTGCCTTCATGCCAGATGGCAAAACCCACGTCGGGCCGGGCCAGCGCGTGGCGGCGCACGGATTCGATGCAGTGGGCCAGCTCGGTGGCGTCGGTCTTGAGGAATTTGCGCCGCGCCGGGGTGCTGAAGAAGAGTTCCTTGACCTCGACCGTGGTGCCGGTGCTGCGCGCCACGGGTTTGAGCTCGCCCGTGCGGCCGTCCAGAAAATAAGCACTGGATTGGCCGCTAGCCCTTGACAGAATTGCGCAATCAGCTATTGAATTGATAGCGGCCAGGGCCTCGCCGCGAAAACCCATGGTGTGCACCGACTCCAGGTCGCGCAGGCTGGAAATCTTGCTGGTGGCGTGGCGCTTCAGGGCCATCGGCAGTTCCTCGCGCAGGATGCCCGCGCCGTCGTCTTCCACCGCGATCAGGCGCACGCCGCCGGCCAGCAGACGCACGGTGATCTGCGTGGCGCCCGCGTCCAGCGCGTTGTCCACCAGCTCGCGCACGACCGAGGCCGGGCGCTCCACCACTTCGCCGGCGGCGATCTGGCTGATCAGCTCGTCGGGCAGTTCGCGGATGGGGCGGCGCGGGGCGGGGGACAGAAGGGCGTTCACACGGCCATTTTAGGCGGGCCGGGCGGCGGGGTGCGCGCGGGGATAATCGCGGCCAAGGAAACAATTCATGGAACTCGCCAGCTTTCTCATCGACTTCATCCTGCACGTGGACAAGCACCTGGAGGTGTTTGTCCAGAACTACGGCCCCTGGGTCTACGGCCTGCTGTTCCTGATCATTTTCGTGGAGACCGGCGTGGTGGTCATGCCGTTCCTGCCGGGCGACTCGCTGCTGTTCGTGGTGGGCGCGTTGTGCGGCGCGGGCATGCTGAGCTTTCCGCTGGCCTGCGCCGTGCTGCTGGCCGCGGCGATTCTGGGCGACCAGAGCAACTACTCGATCGGGCGCTTCTTCGGCCCCAAGGTATTCCAGTGGGAGGACTCGCGCTATTTCAACAAGCGGGCCTTCGACCAGGCGCATGCGTTCTATGAGACCTACGGCGGCATCACCATCATCCTGGCGCGCTTCATGCCGTTCCTGCGCACCTTCGCGCCCTTCGTGGGCGGCGTGGCCGAGATGAACCGCCTCAAGTTCACGGCCTTTAATGTGATCGGTGCCCTGATCTGGGTGCTGGGCATCTGCACCGCGGGTTATTTCCTGGGCAGCGTGCCCTGGGTCAAGGCCAACCTGGACAAGATCATCTGGGCCATGATCCTCATCCCCGGGCTGGTGGTGATCTATGGGGCGTGGAAGGCGCGCCGCCAGGCCGCCGGCTAGCTGACCGTGCGGTTGCGCGCCAGCGGCGGGTTGCGCGCAAAGTAGCGCTGGATGCCGCGCATCAGCGCATCGGCCAGCTGCTCCTGGTAGTCGCTGCTCCTGAGCTTGGCCTCTTCCGCCGGATTGCTGATGAAGGCGGTTTCCACCAGCACGCTGGGGATGTCGGGGGCCTTGAGCACGGCAAAACCGGCCTGCTCGACGCGCGGCTTGTGCAGTTTGCCGACCCGGCCGATCTCGCCCAGCAGCGCGCCGCCCAGCTTGAGGCTGTCGTTGATCTGCGCGGTGGTGCTCATGTCGAGCAGGGCGCGCTGCACGTGCGCGTCCTTGGCGCGCACATTGAGGCCGCCAATCAGGTCGGCCTTGTTTTCCTTCGCCGCCATCCAGCGCGCCGCGCTGCTGGAGGCCGCGCCCTGGCTGAGCGCGAACACGCTGGCGCCGCCCGCCGTGGGGGTGAAGAAGGCGTCGGCGTGGATGCTGACGAACAGATCGGCCTGCACGCGCTGCGCCTTTTGCACCCGCACATGCAGCGGCACGAAGAAGTCGGCGTCGCGCGTGAGGTAGGCGCGCATCGAATTGCCGTTGACCGTGGTGGCGTTGATGCGCTCGCGCAGCAGGTGGGCCACGCGCAGCACCACGTCTTTCTCGCGCGTGCCGCCGGGGCCGATGGCGCCGGGGTCTTCACCGCCGTGTCCGGGATCCAGCGCGATGATGATGAGGCGGTCGGTGCGGGCCGCCTCCGGTGCCGCGGCCCGGGCGTCATTCGGGTTCGCCAGGACCCTGGAGGCGGCGCTGGGGGCGACTGCATTGGCCGCCGCGGGCGGCTGGGCGGACGGGGTGGCGCCGCTCGCCGGGGTGGCTGGTTTGCGCGCGTGCTGCGCGATCAGCTCGCCCAGCGGGTCGGCCGGGGCCGCGCTACTGGGGGCCGGCGTCTGGCCCGCGGCGGCCGCGCGCTGCGCGCTGGTGGCCTGCTGCTGGTCCTTCAGGCGCTCGGCAATCAGGGCTTCCAGCGGGTCCACCACCTGGGTGGGATAGAGGTCGAACACCAGTCGGTGCTGGTAGGCGGCCACCGGTGCCAGGGTAAAGACCTGGGGCAGGATCGGCTGCTTGAGGTCAATCACCAGGCGCACGATGCCGGGTGCGTTCTGGCCGACCCGGATGCCGGCGATGTTGGGGTCATCCGGGCGCACCTTGGCCACCAGTTCGCGCAGGGCCGGGTTGAGCTCGATGCCCTCGATGTCCACCGCCAGGCGCGGCGGGTTGGCCACGAAAAACTGCCTGGCCTTGAGTTCGTTGTCGGACTCGATGGTGACGCGCGAATAGTCCGGCGCCGGCCACAACCGCACCGCCAGAATCGTGGCGCCGCGTGCAATGTGCCGGGTGCCCAGCAGCAGCACCAGCGAGCCGGACTGCAGGAGCGCGCGGCGCTTCATGCGGCCGCTCCCCGCAGCAGGGCATCGCCGGCCGGGCTTTGCGACCTCAGCGTCACCTGGCGTGACTCATCGGCGTGCGCCTGCAGCGTGATGACCAGGTCGGCGCATGGCAGGAAGGCCGCCGCCTTCTCGGGCCACTCGGCCAGCTTGAGGCCGGGGCTGGCGAAGATGTCGCGAAAGCCTGCGTCTTCCCATTCGCGCGGGTCGCTGAAGCGGTAGAAGTCGAAGTGCCAGATGTTGAGCCCCTCGGTTTGTCCCGGGCTTGCGGGCAGCTCGTGCGGCTCCACCACCGCGTAGGTGGGGCTCTTGATGCGCCCGGCCACGCCCAGCGCGTGCAGCAGATGGCGCACCAGCGTGGTCTTGCCGGCTCCCAGGTTGCCGTGCAGTTCGATGAACGCATGGCGCAACGCCGGCTGGCCGGCCAGCGCGGCCGCAAACAATCGGGTATCCGTTTCGTCCTTCCAGCGCAGGCTTTTTACAATGGGGACGTGACGACACCCCGCAGCAACTTCGACAGCACTCAACTGGTTTCCCTGATCCAGGCATGGGCCCGTGAACTCGGATTTTCTCAAATTGGCGTGACTGGTGTGGATTTGTCGTCATCCGAGGCCGGTTTATCGGCCTGGCTGTTGGATGGTTTCCACGGTGACATGGCTTATATGGCCGCGCACGGCCTCAAACGCGCCCGGCCCGCCGAGCTGGTGCCCGGCACGGTGAGCGTGATCACGGCGCGCATGGACTACCTGCCCGCCGCCGCCCCCGAGCAGTGGCAGGCCCTCGAATTCGAGCGCCTGCGCCGGCCCGCCGAGGGCATCGTGTCGATCTACGCCCGGGGCCGGGACTACCACAAGGTGCTGCGGGGCCGCCTGCAGCAACTCAGCGAGCGCATCGCACGGCACATCGGCCCGTTCGGGCACCGCGTGTTCACCGATTCGGCGCCGGTGCTGGAGGCCGAGCTGGCCGCGCGCAGCGGCCAGGGCTGGCGCGGCAAGCACACGCTGGTGCTCAACCGCGAGGCTGGCTCCATGTTCTTTCTGGGCGAGATTTATGTGGACCTGGCCCTGCCGCCCAGCGAACCGGTGCCGGACCATTGCGGCAGCTGCAGCGCCTGCCTCGACATCTGCCCGACGCAGGCCATTGTGGCGCCCTACCGGCTCGACGCGCGGCGCTGCATTTCCTACCTCACGATCGAGCACGCGGGGCCGATCCCGCTCGAACTGCGCCCCCTGATCGGCAATCGCATCTACGGCTGCGACGACTGCCAGCTCATTTGCCCCTGGAACAAGTTTGCCCGGCGTAGCGCGCTGCCTGACTTTGACGAGCGGCAGGGCCTGAGCGGGCAGCAACTGGCGACCCTGTTCGCCTGGAGCGAGGACGATTTCCTGCGGCATACCGAAGGCAGTCCGATACGGCGCATCGGACATGAGAGGTGGCTGCGCAATATTGCGGTGGCACTCGGTAATGCGCTGCGCGCGGCTGCCGATCCCAAACCTGGCAATGCACCGCGGGCCCAGTGCGACCTGGCGCTGGTCCATGCCTTGCAACAGCGTGCCGGTCATGCCAGCGAGGTGGTACGGGAGCATGTGGCCTGGGCTTTGGAATTTTGATGCTGTTTGTGGCTTTCGGGTCCTGTTTATATACGTGGGGTGCTATTGAATTTGTAGCGGATTGAGGTGCCGGGGCAAAAACAAAAACCTACCTCAACACTCCCAAAGCAAACGGCAAACTCACCATCCCCAGCAAGGTCGAGAGGGTGACCAGACCCGCCACATAGGCCCCGTCATAACCCATGCGCGCCGCCAGCACATAACAGCTCGATGCCGTGGGCAGGGCGGAAAAGGCCAGCAGCATGGTGGTTTGAACCGGGGACAGGCCAAAGGCCCGGGACAGTCCCAGCGCCACCAGCGGCAGGATGAGGTGGCGAATGGTCAAAACGGCCGCGGCCAGTGTCTTGGCGCGTGCCAGCGTTCCGAGTTGCAGGCCCGCGCCCGCGGCCATCAGGCCCAGGGCCAGCGAGGCCGCGCCGATGCGCGAGATGGTGGGTTCGGCCCAGACCGGGATGCGCAGGCCGAGCAGGTTGGCCAGCAGGCCCGAGACCGTGCCGATGATCAGCGGATTGCGCGCCAGCTCGCGCAGGAAGCCGCGCTGGGCATGGCGCGCCATGGGCCAGACGGCGCCCACGTTGAACAAGGGCACGCATACGCCGATCAGCACCGCGATCAGCAGCAGGCCTTGCGCGCCCGCCAGCCGGTCGGCCAGGGCCAGGCCGATGAAGGAGTTGAAGCGAAACGCCACCTGGGCGCTGGCGGCATGGGTGCGTGCCTCCATGTGGCGGCCGATTCCCGGCAGCCAGGGCAGGGCATAGGCCAGCGCGATGCCGGTCACGCCCATGGTCAGGCCGGCCGCGATCAGGCTGGAGGCGGCGCCCAGATCCAGCGGACTCTTGACGATGGAGTGAAACAGCAGGACCGGAAACAGGAGGTAATAGACCAGGGCCTCGACCTGTTCCCACACGGTGCGGTTGAGCGCGGTGTAGCGGCACACCAGGTAGCCGCACAGGATCAGCGAGAAATCGGGAAACAGGAGTTGGGCGTAGTTCACCCGGCGAGAATACCAGTGAAGCCCGGTGGCGCTCGCGCCGGGCCGCCGCCGTCATTTTTGTGGTGGATAATCCCGAGGAAGACGGCCTCCGGGAGAGGTCGCCGGCCCGGGGCCGTCATTGTTTTCAACCAGGAAAGTCAGGAGTTATCCCATCATGCAACGTCGCACTCTTTTTGCCTTGAGCCTGCTGGCCGCGGCCGGCTCGGCCCTGGCGCAGGGTTACCCGAACAAGGTCATCAAGCTGCAGGTGCCTTTTGCACCGGGCGGCACGACCGACATCATTGCCCGCACCATCGCCGACCCGCTGGGCAAGGCCCTGGGTCAAACCGTCGTGGTGGAAAACAAGGCCGGTGGCGGCGGCGTGATCGGGGCCAACGAGACGGCCAAGGCCGTGCCGGACGGCTATTCGCTGGGCATGGCCACCGTGTCGACCACGGCGGCCAATCCGGCGATCAACCCCAAGATGCCCTACAACCCCCTGACGGATTTCACGCCCATCATCAACATTGCGGCCACGCCCAATGTGATTGCGGTGCACCCGAGCTTCCCGGCCAAGGACTACAAGGGTTTTGTCGCCGAGCTGAAGAAGTCCCCGGGCAAGTATTCCTTCGCAACCTCCGGCACCGGCGGCATCGGTCATCTGCAGATGGAGCTCTACAAGAGCGTGAGCGGCACCTTCATCACGCACATTCCCTACCGTGGCGCCGGCCCGGCCCTCAACGACACCGTGGCGGGCCAGGTGCCGATGATTTTCGACAACCTGCCGTCGGCCCTGCCCTTCATCCAGACGAACCGGCTGGTGCCGATCGTGGTGGCGGCACCCCAGCGCCTGACGCAACTGCCCAATGTGCCGACTTTCAAGGAAGTTGGCCTGGAGCCGGTGAACCGCATGGCGTATTACGGCATCTATGGACCCAAGGGCCTGCCCAAGGACGTGGTGGACAAGATCAACGCGGGTGTGCGCAAGGCGCTGGAGGACCCGGCGGTGCGCAAGCGCATTGAAGACACCGGCTCGCTCATCGTGGCCAATACGCCGGATCAGTTTGCCGCACAGATCAAGGCCGAGTACACGGTCTACAAACATGTGGTGGAAAGTGCCAAGCTCAAGCTCGACTGACCGAACCGAGCCTGTGCGGACCCGCCGCCCGGAAAACCATCGGTTTTCGCGGGCGGTTTTTTCTGGCATCCTGTTCCCATGACACCCGGCAGCCAGCACAGCATTGACGCCTTTGTCGATGCCTTGTGGCTGGAGGAGGGCTTGTCCAAAAACACGCTGGCGGCCTACCGGCGCGATCTCTCGCTGTATGCCGGCTGGCTGGGCGGGCAGGGCCGCGGCCTGGACGACACCGGCGAGACCGATCTCAACGCCTATTTCTCGGCCCGGCACGCGGCGAGCAAGGCCACCACGGCCAACCGCCGCTTGACGGTGTTCAAGCGCTACTTCCGCTGGGCCTTGCGCGAGCGCATCATCCGCACCGACCCCACGCTGCGCCTGCAGGCCGCCCGGCAGGCCCTGCGCGTGCCCAAGACGATGACCGAGGCCCAGGTGGAGGCCCTGCTGGCGGCGCCCGATGCGGGCACGCCGCTGGGCGTGCGCGACCGCACCATGCTGGAGCTGATGTACGCCAGCGGCTTGCGCGTGAGCGAGCTGGTCACGCTCAAGACCTTCAACGTCAGCCTGTCCGAGAATGTGTTGCGCGTTTTTGGCAAGGGCAACAAGGAGCGGCTGGTGCCGTTTGGCGAGGTGGCCAGTGTCTGGCTGCGCCGCTACCTGGACGCGGCGCGGCCCGCCCTGCTGGGGGCGCGGCAGACCGATGACCTGTTCGTCACCTACCGGGGCAGCAAGGCGGGCACCGGCATGTCGCGCGTAATGTTCTGGATGACCGTGAAGAAACACGCCGCCGTGGCCGGCATCACCGTGCCCCTATCGCCGCACACGCTGCGCCATGCGTTTGCCACCCATTTGCTCAATCACGGCGCGGATCTGCGCGCGGTGCAAATGCTGCTGGGACACGCCGACATTTCAACCACCACGATTTATACCCATGTGGCGCGCGAACGCCTCAAGACCCTGCATGCGCTGCATCACCCGCGCGCTTGAGGCCTGGCTGAAGGGGCCCGGCTCGCGTGGGGCTTGGCCCAGCGGGAGGAACTGATTCTAGGGCCGCGCGAGGGTTTCGGCCCAGGCCAGGGCCTGCAGATGGGCCCAGTTCACCTGCCGGTTGGTCAGCTGCAGGGCATAGGCCGCCCGGGCAAAGGCCTCCTCGTTGGCGCTTTCGCAGGCTTCGGTCAGTTCCAGGAACGGCGCCAGCAAGCCGGTTCGGTACAGCAGCGCATCCTGCACCGGTTCGGGCAGCGAGACCGACTTCAGCGCCTTGTCCAGCGGCAGGCCCAGCATGACATCGAGCAGCGAGAAGACGCCGACGACAAAGGCGTTGTCGCAGTCTTCGGGCGGCAGCAGCTCGGCGGCCAGCAATTCCATCAGGCGGCCACGCACGACGGCCGTGCTGCCGATCGCCGGCGGGGCATCGCCGGCGCGCGAGGTGGTCATCAGGAGCGCGGCCCAGCGGAAGAGTTTTTGCTGGCCCAGAATCATCACGGCGTGGCGAAACGAGGTGATCTCGCAGCTCAGGCCGAAGCCCGATGAGTTGATGAAGCGCAGCAGGTGGAACGACAGGGTGGGGTCTCTTTTGAGCACCTCCTCGATCTCGCCGATGTCGGCTTGCCGGTGAACGAGGTTGATCAGCTGGATGACGGTGCTTTGCGCGGGTTTTCGGATCTGTCCCGTCATGAGGGTGGGCTGGGCAAACCAGTAGCCCTGGAACAGCTTGATGCCGAGATGGGACACCAGCTCGTACTGGGCGGCGGTTTCCACTTTTTCCGCAACCAGCCGGGCCGTCGAGTGCTGTTGGGCGAAGCGGATGAAGGGCTCGAGCAATTCGGGCTTGATCAGCGACAGGTCGAGCTTGATGAACGAGGCCAGCGGCAGCCAGGCCGCATAAGGCTGGGTCAGCACGGTGTGATTGAAGGCCAGCCGGAAGCCGCGCTGGCGCACCTTCAGCAGGGTCTGCAGCAGGGCTTCGATACCGGTGGCCGGGTGGTCCGCCAGCGCTGGTATTTCCAGTATCACCCGCTGCGGATTGATCAGCTCAAGGTGCCCGTTGGCAAGACTGTCATGGGTGCAATTGATGAACAGCAGCGTTGTGCCGGCCAAGGCCTCGTTGCCGGCCTGTGACAGGACGTTGATGAGCAGTTCGGCATCGCTGGCGGCGGTGTGCTGGCTCGCGCCCAGCGAGCGGTCGAACAGTTCGTAGGCGAAAACGGCGCGCTTGGCGTCCAGGATGGCTTGCCGCGCGATGGCCACGGGGCTGGGTGCGTCGGCTCCCGGGGCCGGTGCGGATTCGGGTATGGAGGACATGGCGCGGTGGCTGGGGCAGGATATTCCATTCTAGAGCCAGACCCGGGGGGACGTTGCCGTGCGGCGCAGGAGCGGCCCTCAGTCGCGCAGCTGATCGAGTTCGGCGTCCGTGAAACCCGCCCGGCGCCGCGCCGCATGGTTGAACGGGGGCTTGAGCCGGGGGGCGCCGTGGCGCTTGAGCATGTCGCCGTAGTGGCGCAGCGGGTCCAGCCCCTCGCGCTCGCACAGCCAGTGGTACCAGCGGTTGCCGATGGCCACATGTCCCACTTCCTCGTCCAGGAGGGTGTCCAGGATGTCCGCTGCGCGCAGGGCATCGGGGCTCGCCACCTTGCGCAGCCTGGCCTGGATCAGGGGCGTGGCGTCGAGCCCCCGGGCTTCCAGGGTGCGCGGCACCAGCGCCATGCGCGCCACGATGTCGCCGCTGGTTTTTTCGCACATGCTCCACAGGCCGTCGTGTGCCGGGAAGTCGCCATAGGCATGGCCCAGGCCGCGCAGGTGGTCCTGCAGCAGGCTGAAATGTTGCGACTCTTCCTTGGCGACGCGCAGCCAGTCGAGGTAGAACGCGCGCGGCATGCCGTCAAAGCGCCAGACGGCGTCGAGCGCGAGGTGGATGGCGTTGAATTCGATGTGGGCGATGGCATGCATCAGGGCGGCGTGGCCTTCGGCCGTGAACGGCGAGCGCCGCGGTACCCGGGCCGGCTCGACCAGCACGGGACGCCGCGGGCGCCCGGGCTCGGCCGGCGCCCCGGCGGGCATCTCATCCGCTATCGATAAAATAGCAGCTTGCGCCCATAAATCAAGGACGCAAGCGGTTTTTTCTGCTGGTTCGCTGAGGCAAAAAGCCTGCAGCGCACGATGACGTAGCTCCATCCTTACAATTGTAGGGATGTGCCCGGCACTTCTCCCGGCAAACGGAAAACCTGGATTCAACATGGCAATTTACGAACTGAACGGGCAGGCGCCCCGCATCGCCGATTCAGCCTGGGTCGCCGACAGCGCGCAAGTGATCGGCAAGGTCGATCTCGAAGAGGATGTGAGCGTGTGGTTCGGCACCGTGATCCGCGGGGACTCGGAGCACATCCGCATCGGACGCGGCTCCAACATCCAGGATGCCAGCGTGCTGCATGCGGATGCCGGCGTGCCGCTCACGCTCGGTGAAAACGTTTCGGTCGGGCACCAGGTCATGCTGCATGGCTGCACCATCGGTGACGGCTGCCTCATTGGCATCGGGGCCGTGGTGCTCAACCACGCGAAGATCGGCAGGAACTGCCTTGTGGGTGCCGGCTCGCTGGTGACCGAGGGCAAGGAATTCCCCGACGGATCGATGATCCTGGGCAGCCCCGCCAAGGTGGTGCGCCAGCTCACGCCCGAGCAGATCGCGGGCCTGGAGCGGATCGCGACACACTATGTCGACAACGCCCGGAACTTTCGTGCCGGTTTGAAAAAAATTGGCTGACCCATGGTCGGCATGGAACTGATGATGACGGAATTGCTGCGTGTCTGAACTTCACAAATTTCTTTTCGAGGGGCTGCCCGTGCGCGGCATGATCGTGCGGCTGACCGACGCCTGGACTGAAATCCTGCGGCGGCGCGCCTCCAACAGCGCAACGGGGGCCTATGCCCCGCCGGTGCAGGCCTTGCTGGGCGAGATGGCCGCCGCGGCCAGCCTGATGCAATCCAACATCAAGTTCGATGGCGCGCTGGTCCTGCAAATCTTCGGAGACGGCCCGGTCAAGCTGGCGGTGGCCGAGGTGCAGCCCGATTTGAGCCTGCGCGCGACCGCCACCGTGGTGGGCGAGGTGGCGGCCGGGGCGACGCTGAGCATGATGGTCAATGTGGACAACCACGGGCGCTGCGCCATCACGCTCGATCCCAAGACCCGTTTTCCCGGCCAGCAGCCCTACCAGGGGGTGGTGCCCCTGTTCGGCGACCGGCGCGAAAAGCTGGAAAAGCTCAGTGAAGTGCTGCAGCACTACATGCTGCAAAGCGAACAGCTCGATACGACGCTGGTGCTGGCCGCCGACGACAAGGTGGCCGCCGGACTGCTGATCCAGCGCCTGCCGCTGCAGGGGGTCGGAAATCTGGCCGGCAGCCTGGTGAGCCGGGCCAATGAAGACGAGATCGGCCTGAATGAACACTACAACCGCATCGCCACGCTGGCGTCCAGCCTCAAGCGCGAGGAACTGCTGACGCTGGACGTGGAAACCATTTTGCGGCGCCTCTTTTGGGAGGAAAAATTGCAGCGTTTCGAGCCCTTCATCGGCGAGACCGCCCCCCGTTTTGCCTGCAACTGCAGCCGCGAGCGGGTGGGCCGGATGATTCTCGGGCTGGGCGTGGAGGAGGCGCAGAGCATCATTGCCGAGCGCGGCGATATCGAGGTGGGCTGTGAATTTTGCGGCACGCAGTATCGTTTTGATCCGATCGATGCCGCCCGGATTTTCAGGGAAGCGGGCGATCTGCCGCCGGCGAGCGAAACAGTCCAGTAAACAGCCGGTGCTCGCATTGCGGGTCCGAGCATTTTTCGCATGACCCGGTCCAGGGCGAGGGCGCGCAGGAACGTCGGTTTTCCCTGTCCTGGTGATGCGAGATGATGTTGAGCGCGTTGCCGGCGCGTTCCGGCCCGCTGCCATAAACCACCTGATAGGCAATCCCGGCGCCCCCCAGGACAGCGCGCAGCCAGGCATCGGCCTGTTCCTGCGGATGCGCGCCTGCGTGCGTTTCAACTGCATGCTCCCATGCCAGGTCCAAACCGGTGAGCAGGGTCAGGTCATGGCGGCGCAGGTGTTCCCGGCGGAGTTCCAGCAGCATGGCGTCGTCGGCATGCGGGCGGCCGGGCAAGGCGCGCAGGAGTGGCGGGCTGTCTGTCACGTGCAGATCAGGCCGGTGGCGCATCAGATCCCGGGCCAGCCGTGTTTTGCCGGTGGCCGGGGCACCCAGGATGGCGATTCTCATATCCCGTCCATGCTCGAGGCCAAGAACTGGTGCGTCAATTATTTGGCGATCTGGACGAAAATCTCGTTGGGCTTGACCATGCCCAGCTCCAGCCTGGCTTTTTCCTCCACCATTTCCAGGCCCTCCTTGAGGTCGCGCACCTCTGCGGCCAGCCGGTCATTGGCCAGCTGGGCCTGTTCGTTCTTCTTCTTTTGCGTGTCGAGCTGCGCCACCATGCGCGAGACGCTGGGCACGCTGCCCCGGCCAAACCACAGCTGCGCGTGAAGAATCACGAGCAGGGTGATGAGGATGGCCGGGACGAGGCGTGTGCCCATAGGTTCCCTCAGTGAGTCGCAAGCAAGAAGGGATGACCCTCTGATCGCGGGACACCGCAGAACCGGCTTTGCCGGGCTGCTGGTGTCGCCCCCTGGAGGTGGAGGCGCGTAGCGACTCGGGGGTGCTTCACCTGAGGTTATAGAACGCCGCGCGGCCGGGGTAGCTGGCGATGTCGCCCAGGTCTTCCTCGATGCGCAGCAGCTGGTTGTACTTGGCCATGCGGTCGGAACGGCTCAAGGACCCGGTCTTGATCTGGCCGGCGTTGGTGCCGACCGCGATGTCGGCGATCGTCGAGTCCTCGGTCTCGCCCGAGCGGTGGCTGATGACGGCGGTGTAGCCGGCGCGCTTGGCCATTTCGATGGCGGCAAAGGTTTCGGTCAGCGTGCCGATCTGGTTGATCTTGATCAGGATCGAGTTGGCGACACCCTTGTCGATGCCTTCCTTGAGGATTTTGGTGTTGGTGACGAACAGGTCGTCGCCCACCAGCTGCACCTTCTTGCCCAGACGTTCAGTCAAAATTTTCCAGCCGTCCCAGTCGTTCTCGGCCATGCCGTCCTCGATGCTGATGATGGGGTATTTGTCGACCCAGGTCGCCAGGATGTTGGTCCACTCCTGCGACGACAGCGTCAGGCCTTCGCCTTCGAGATGGTACTTGCCGTCCTTGTAGAACTCGCTGGCGGCGCAGTCCAGGCCCAGGGCGATCTGCTCGCCGGCGGTGTAGCCGGCGGCGTCGATGGCTTCCAGAATCATCTGGATGGCCGCTTCGTGGCTGGGCACATTGGGGGCAAAGCCGCCTTCGTCGCCCACGGCCACGCTCATGCCCTTGTCGTGCAGGATTTTCTTGAGCGCGTGGAACACCTCGGCGCCGTAGCGCACGGCTTCGCGAAAGCTGGGCGCGCCCACGGGGATGATCATGAACTCCTGCAGGTCCAGGTTGTTGTTGGCATGCGCGCCGCCGTTGACCACGTTCATCATGGGCACCGGCATCTGCATGCTGCCCATGCCGCCGAAGTAGCGGTACAGGGGCAGGCCGGACTCTTCCGCGGCAGCGCGCGCCACGGCCATCGAGACGGCGAGCATGGCGTTGGCGCCCAGGCGCGACTTGTTGTCGGTGCCGTCCAGGTCGATCAGCGTCTTGTCCAGGAAGGCCTGCTCGGAGGCGTCCAGGCCGAGCACCGCTTCTGAAATTTCGGTGTTGATGTGCTCGATGGCCTTGAGCACGCCCTTGCCCAGGTAGCGGCTCTTGTCGCCGTCGCGCAGCTCGATCGCCTCGCGCGAGCCGGTGGAGGCGCCCGAGGGCACGGCAGCGCGGCCCATGGTGCCGGACTCCAGCAGCACGTCGCATTCAACGGTGGGATTGCCGCGCGAATCCAGGATTTCGCGGCCGACGATGTCAACAATTGCACTCATTGCTTCTCTTTCTAAACAAAAATCAAAATCTTGCCGCCATCCGGTGCGCGCTACACGCCTTCGACCACGATCATTCGCATGATGGCGGCACCTTGCCGGGCGGCGCGCGCCCGGCCGTATTCGGGGGACGCATCAAAGGCCTTGGCGGCCTCGAAACTCGGGAATTTCAGGATGACCACGCGCTGCGGCGCCCAGTCGCCTTCGAGCACCTCGACCTTGCCGCCGCGCACGCACACCTGCGCGCCGTGCGCCTGCATGGCCGCGCTGGACCACTTTTTGTACTCTTCGTATTGCACCGGATCGGTCACCGTCACATCGGCAATGATGTAGCCGCTCATTGGAAATGGTCCTCGAGAAAAGGGGTTTTCTTGGTGACGCTGTCCAGCGCCACCAGGGTTTCCAGCAGGGCCTTCATGTGCTTGAGCGGCACCGCGTTGGGGCCGTCGCTCAGGGCTTTGGACGGGTCGGGGTGGGTTTCCATGAAAAGGCCGGCCACGCCCACGGCGACAGCTGCGCGCGCCAGCACCGGCACGAACTCGCGCTGGCCGCCGCTGCTCGTGCCCTGGCCGCCGGGCAGTTGCACCGAGTGGGTGGCGTCAAATACCACGGGCGCTGCGGTCTCGCGCATGATGGCCAGGGACCGCATGTCGCTCACCAGGTTGTTGTAGCCAAAACTCACGCCGCGCTCGCAGGCCATGAAGTTGTCTTCAAGCAGGCCTTTTTCGCGGGCGGCGGCGCGCGCCTTGTCGATGACGTTCTTCATGTCGCCGGGAGCCAGGAACTGGCCCTTCTTGATGTTGACGGGGCGGCCACTTTGCGCCACGGCATGGATGAAGTCGGTCTGGCGGCACAGGAAGGCCGGAGTCTGCAGCACATCGACAACGGCCGCCACCCTGGTAATGTCGCTTTCAGTGTGCACGTCGGTCAGCACCGGCACGCCCAGCTCGCGCCGGACCTTGGCCAGGATCTCCAGGCCCTTTTCCATGCCGGGGCCGCGAAAGCTGGTTCCCGAGGAGCGGTTGGCCTTGTCGTAGCTGCTCTTGAAGATGAAGGGAATGCCCAGCGCCGAGGTAATTTCCTTCAAGGTGCCGGCGGTGTCCATCTGCAACTGCTCGGACTCGATCACGCAGGGGCCGGCGATCAGGAAAAACCGGTGCTGCAGGCCGACATCGAATCCGCAAAGCTTCACAGTGCCACTCCCGAAGTCGTTGTCACGGCGGTCTTGCTCATGCCACGACCTTCAGATTCTTGCCGGCGGCCTGGTGCTCCAGCGCGGCCTTGATGAAGGCATTAAAGAGCGGATGCCCATTCCAGGGCGTGGACTTGAATTCCGGGTGGAACTGCACGCCCACAAACCAGGGGTGCACGCTTTGCGGCAGCTCGACGATCTCGGTGAGGTGCTCGTTCTGCGTCAGGGCCGAGACCACCAGGCCGGCCTGGCGCAGCGTGTCGAGGTAGTTCACATTGGCCTCGTAGCGGTGGCGGTGGCGCTCGGTGACGACATCGCCATAGATCTGGTGGGCCAGCGTGCCCTTGGCAACGTCGGAGCTCTGGGCGCCCAGGCGCATGGTGCCGCCCAGATCCGAGTTCTCGTCGCGCGTCTTGATGGTGCCGTCCGCGTCCTTCCACTCGGTGATCAGCGCGATCACCGGATTGGGGTTGTCGGGTTCGAACTCGGTGCTGTTGGCATCCTTGAGGCCGGCCACGTGGCGCGCGAACTCGATGGTGGCCACCTGCATGCCCAGGCAGATGCCCAGGTAAGGCACCTTGTTCTCCCGGGCGAAGCGGGCCGTGCTGATCTTGCCCTCGATGCCGCGCTTGCCGAAGCCGCCGGGCACCAGGATGGCGTCGTACTTGGCCAGGCGCGAAACGGCGTCATCGGTGATGGTTTCGGAGTCCACATGCTCGATCTTCACGCGCACATGGTTCTTCATGCCGGCGTGGCGCAGTGCCTCGTTGACGGACTTGTAGCTGTCGGAAAGGTCGACGTACTTGCCGACCATGGCAATGGTGACCTCGCCCTGGGGATGCTCGGTCTCGTACACGAGGTCGTCCCAGCGCTTGAGGCTGGCCGGCGGCGTGTTCAGGCGCAGCTTGTCGCAGATCAGGCCGTCCAGGCCCTGCTCGTGCAGCATGCGCGGCACCTTGTAGATGGTGTCCACGTCCCACATGGAAATCACGCCCCACTCGGGCACGTTGGAGAACAGCGAAATCTTGGCGCGCTCGTCGTCCGGAATTGGGCGGTCGGCACGGCACACCAGCGCATCGGCCTGGATGCCGATCTCGCGCAGTTTCTGCGCGGTGTGCTGGGTCGGCTTGGTCTTGAGCTCGCCGGCAGCGGCAATCCAGGGCACATAGCTCAGGTGGACGAAGGCGCTGTTGTTGGGGCCGAGCTTGAGGCTCAACTGGCGCACGGCCTCGAGAAAGGGCAGTGACTCGATGTCGCCCACGGTGCCGCCAATTTCGACGATGGCCACGTCAACGGCGTCGGGCGTGTCGAAACGGGCGCCGCGCTTGATGAATTCCTGAATTTCGTTGGTGACATGCGGGATGACCTGAACGGTCTTGCCGAGGTAGTCGCCGCGGCGCTCTTTTTCCAGCACGCTCTTGTAGATCTGGCCGGTGGTGAAGTTGTTGACCTTGCGCATGCGCGTTTCCACGAAACGCTCGTAATGGCCCAGGTCGAGGTCGGTTTCCGCGCCGTCATCCGTCACAAACACCTCGCCGTGCTGGAACGGCGACATGGTGCCCGGATCCACGTTGAGATAGGGGTCGAGCTTGATTAAAGTGACTTTGAGGCCCCGCGATTCCAGAATCGCAGCTAAGGAGGCTGAGGCGATTCCCTTGCCAAGGGAGGACACCACACCGCCGGTGACGAAGACAAATTTGGTCATGTCAGGGGCGAACCAACAGGTTCGAGGAGGTGGTAAAGCGAGATTATAGAGGTCTCAGGCCGGCGATACCGGCGATCTGCTTTGTTGCGCCCGGAGGTGTGGGCAGGGCAGGTGGTCCGGGCATCCGTTCTCCGGCCCACGCTCGCGGGCTGGCTTCGTAGCTTGCCGTCATATCTTCGTCAATACCGGTGTAGCGAACTGACACACGGGCAACCGCGAATGGGGCCTGCGCCCGGACACCCAGACCACCTACCCGACAGCGGTGCTGGCGTGCGACCGGTGGCGCGCCCAAATGGCCTCGAAGGTGGGTGGTGGGGCTTGCAGGCGCAGGCCCCATTCGCGGTTGCCCACGCCTTGGTGCGCCAACCACGGTATTGACGCAAGCCCTCCTGAATCGCTGCGAAGCCAGACCGCGAGCGTGAGCCGGAGAATGCGAGCCACGCCACCCACCTTACGCGAGGTCGGCCTCGCTAGCCCGAAACCGTCGAGTGCGGCCGGGCTACCCGCAAGCTCTGCTACATTGCGGCCCATGAATGACCTCGCTGGAAAACATATTGTTCTGGGACTCACGGGCGGCATTGCCTGCTACAAGGGCGCCGAACTGTGCCGCGCGCTGGTGAAGGAAGGCGCGACGGTCCAGGTGGTGATGACGGCGGCGGCCGAGCAGTTCATCACGCCCGTGACGATGCAGGCCCTGAGCAACCGGCCGGTTTATGACTCGCAGTGGGATTCCCGCCCAGTTGACGGAATAAGCAACAACATGCCGCACATCAACCTGAGCCGGGAAGCCGACGCGATCCTGATCGCGCCGTGCAGCGCCGACTTCATGGCCAAGCTGCTGCATGGCCGCGCGGATGATTTGCTCAGCCTGATGTGCCTGGCCCGGCCGGCCGGGCAGGTGCCCTTGCTGGTCGCGCCGGCCATGAACCGCGAGATGTGGGCCAACCCGGCCACGCAACGCAATGTGATGCAGCTCAAGGCCGACGGCGTGCGGGTGCTGGATGTGGGGCAGGGCGACCAGGCCTGCGGTGAAACGGGCGACGGCCGCATGCTCGAACCCGATGAACTGCTCGATGAGCTGATCGCGTTCTTCGCGCCGAAGGTGCTGGCGGGCCAGCGGGTGCTGGTGACGGCCGGGCCGACCTATGAGGCGATCGACCCGGTGCGCGGCATCACCAACTTGAGCAGCGGCAAGATGGGGTTCGCCATGGCGCGCGCGGCGCGCGAGGCCGGCGCGCAGGTCACGCTGGTGGCCGGGCCGGTCAGCCTGCCTACGCCGCGCCGGGTACTGCGGGTCGATGTGAAATCGGCGCAAAACATGCTTGATGCCGTTGTGGAACGGGCGCAGGACGCTACTGTTTTCATAGCAACCGCGGCCGTGGCCGACTGGCGGCCGACCCGGGCAGTGGATCAAAAGATCAAGAAGGAGGGCTCCGGCAAGCCGCCTGAACTCACGTTCACTGAAACCCCGGACATCCTGGCCACCGTGGCCCAGTCCGAGCGGGCCCGCAGCGGCGCCCTGTACTGCGTCGGCTTCGCCGCCGAGAGCCAGGACCTGCTGGCCAATGCGCAGGCCAAGCGGGCGCGCAAGGGTGTGCCCTTGCTGGTGGGTAATATCGGCCCCGCGACCTTCGGCCAGGATGACAATGCGCTGCTGCTGGTCGATGCGCACGGCACGACCGACATGGCGCGCGACACCAAGCTCGCGCTGGCCCGCAAGCTCATCGCCGACATCGCCCGCCGCCTGGAAAAATGACCCCCGCGCCGGTGGCTGCGCCGCTCTTCGAGAACACTTTGCGCACCACGCGGCCTCCCCGAGGGAGCCCGGCAGCGACTGAACCGACCTGAAACGAACTCCTTTACCACCGCATCATGAACATTGACGTCAAAATCATCGATCCGCGCATGGCGGACCAGCTCCCGGCCTACGCCACCCCCGGCAGTGCCGGGCTGGACCTGCGTGCCTGCCTGAACGAGCCGCTCATGCTGCTGCCCAATGCCTGGCAGCTGGTGCCCACCGGCATTGCGATCTACCTGCAGGACCCGGCGTATGCCGCGCTGATCCTGCCGCGCTCGGGCCTGGGACACAAGCACGGCATCGTGCTGGGCAACCTGGTGGGCCTGATCGACAGCGACTACCAGGGGCAGCTCATGGTGAGCGCCTGGAACCGCAGCGATGTGGCCTTCACCATCGAGCCGATGGAGCGCATTGCCCAGCTGGTCATCGTGCCGGTAGTGCAGGCGCAATTCAAGGTCGTCGCGGAATTCCCCGCGAGCCAGCGCGGCGAGGGCGGTTACGGGTCGACCGGAAAAAGCTGACCCCCTGTTGGGGCTCACTGCGTGTAGCCCCCTCTCCCCCTGAAAGTAGGGCAACCCCGGCGGCCTGGCAAAGCCGGTTCCGCGGGGTTCCCCGCTTTGAGCCAGGGGCGGATGGCCTCAGTGCAGGGTGCCCGAGCCGGGCGCGCTGGCGTGCAGCGGCTGGATCTGGAAAAAGCCCGTGCCGGCCGAGCCGCGGCCGATTTCCTCTTGCGTCGCTTCGCGCACCGCCTCCACCTTGAGGCTCAGCCGCAGCGCAATGCCGGCCAGCGGATGGTTGCCGTCCAACACCACGTGCTCGGGGTAGATTTCGCAGACGGTGTACAGGGCGTCGCGCGGGGCATCCGGATTGCAGCCGGCGGGCAGGGCGCTGCCTTCAAAGGTCATGCCCTCCTGCAGCTCTTGCGGGAACAGCGCGCGCGGCTCCAGAAACAGCAGCTGGTCGTTGAAGTCGCCAAAGGCCTGTTCGGGCTCGAGCTGCAGGGTCAGCGTCGCGCCGGCTTCGTGGCCCTGCAGCGCTTCCTCGATTTTTTTCAGAAGATCATGGCCGCCCACGAGGAATTCAACGGGCTCGTCGAGTACGTCAAGTTCCTCGCCCAGGGTATCCTTGAGCGTCCAGGTCAGTGCGACCACACATTGTTGAGAGATTTCCATAGGCGAGAATTGTCGCAGTTTGGCATCTCCCTTGCCTTCATGCGACTGGAAATTCAGATGGACGTGAATCAAACCCTGCCATTGCTGGGCGGCCTGAGCCCCCGGATGTTCATGAAGCGCCACTGGCAGAAGAAGCCTTTGCTGATCCGCCAGGCCATTCCCGGCTTCAAGCCCCTGCTGGAGCGGGCGCAGTTGTTCGAGCTGGCCAGCCGCGATGGGGTGGAGTCGCGGTTGATCGCGCTGGCGCACCAGCGCGGCAAGGAGGTCTGGCGCTTTCGCCATGGCCCTTTCCCGCGGCGCGCCTTGCCGGCATTGAAGCAGCCCGACTGGACGCTGCTGGTGCAAGGCGTAGACCTGCACGATGACGGCGTGCATGCCTTGATGCGCCAGTTTCGTTTTGTGCCTGATGGCCGGCTCGACGACCTGATGATCAGCTATGCCACGGACGGCGGCGGCGTGGGGCCGCACTTCGACAGCTACGATGTCTTTTTGCTGCAGGCGCATGGCCGGCGGCGCTGGCGGATCGGACGGCAGCAGGATTTGAGCCTGCGCGATGACGTACCGCTCAAAATCCTGTCGAATTTCGTGCCGGAGCAGGAGTTCGTGCTGGAGCCCGGGGACATGCTGTATTTGCCGCCGCGCTACGCGCACGACGGCATTGCGCAAGGCGAATGCATGACCTATTCGATCGGGTTTCGCTCTCCCGGCCGGGGCGAGCTGGCGCGCGAACTGCTGCAGCGGCTGGCCGAGGACGCCGAGGATGCCGTGGGCGCCGGACTGTACCGCGACCCGCGGCAGGCGGCGGTGAGCGCGCCGGGTGAGATTCCGCCGCAACTGCATGACTTCGCCCGCAGTGCGCTGCAGGACGCGCTCAAGGACCCGCTGGCACTGCCGCGGGCCTTGGGCGAGTACCTGACCGAGCCCAAGTCCAGCGTCTGGTTTGACAAGGGGGAGATTGCGCGCGCGCCCCGGCGCGTGGTGCTCGACCGCCGCAGCAGGATGATGTACGACGCCCGGCACATCTTCATCAACGGCGAGAGTTACCGGGCGGCGGGGCGCGATGCGGCACTCATGCGCCGCCTGGCCGATCAGCGCCAATTGGAGGGGGCGGAGCTGGCCCGGGCCAGCTCCGCGGCACAGGCCCTGTTGCAGTCCTGGTGCGAAGCGGGGTGGGCCCATGGTCGCTGAAATCCCTGGCGATCCCGCCGGGGCACTGCCCACGGGCCGCCTGAGCGGGCGCGAGGCCTTCAGGCAGCTCGTGCGCGATGCGCTGGCCTGCGCCGCCCGCGAGGGCTGGCCGGAAATCATCATCAGCGACGCCACCTTCGAGGACTGGCCCTTGCGCGAGCGCGCGCTGGTGGAGTCGCTGAACGCCTGGTCAAAATCCGGTCGCCGCTTCGTCATGCTGGCCACCCGCTTTGATGAGGTGCAGCGCAGTCATGCGCGTTTTGTCTCATGGCGCCAGACCTGGGGACACCTGATCGAATGCCGGGCCTGCCGCACGGCCGATCCGCTGGATTTCCCCAGTGCCTTGTGGAGCCGCGGCTGGGCGATGCAGCGCATCGATACCCGGCACAGTGTCGTCCTGTGCGGACCTGACGCGGAGCGCCGGGTGCTGCTGCGCGAGGCGCTGGGCGAGTGGCTGCGCAACAGCACGCCGGGCTTTCCCGTATCGACACTGGGGCTGTAGCGGGTGTTTTTCCGTAAGGGATTCACTGGATGGCTTTTTTCACCATATAATTTAAAGCTGAGCAAAATGAGCTCGAGTCGTTTTGCTTGGTCATGGCAGTTTTCTGCGCTGACAATTTCCGGAAATTGTTTTTAACTCACTAGGTAATCAAAATGAACAAATCTCTCGTATTGGCAGCTGTGATCGCTGCCGCTGCTCTGGCTGCTTGCGGCAAAAAAGAAGAGCCGGCACCTGTTGCTGCTCCCGCTCCTGCTGCTGCGCCTGCACCTGCACCTGCTGCTGACGCTGCTGCTGCTGCTGCCTCCGCCGCTGCTGCTGCTGCCCCCGCTGCTGCTGCTGCTGCTGCTCCCGCTGCCGCCGAAGCTGCTGCTCCCGCTGCTGCTGCTGCCGCTGCTCCTGCCGCCGCTGCCGCTGCCGCTCCTGCTGCTGCCGCTAAAGAAGCCGCCAAGAAGTAAGCTTGCGCTGAACCTTAGCTGCTCCAAAAAAGCCACCGCAAGGTGGCTTTTTTGTTTTGGGACGGGTTTGCATGGGGGCGTGCAAGCCTTGCAGGCCGGCTTGGGTTCTACAGGCTGATCCAGTCCGTTCCGCGCAACGGGTCCGCCACCTGGATATCGGCTGCGCAGCACCCGGCCGAGCGGGCCAATGCGGCCTGCGCCAGCTCGGGGCGGTTGTTTTGCTGGCTTAAATGGGCCGCCACCACATGCGCCAGGCCGGGGTGGGCAATGGCGGCGAGAATCTCGCCCGCATCCTGGTTGGACAGATGGCCGTAGCGCCCGCCGATCCGCTGCTTGAGGAAGGCCGGGTAGCTGGAGGCCGCGAGCAAATCCGCATCGTGGTTGGATTCGAGCAGGATGGCGCGGCATGCGCCCAGCTGCGCCAGCACATGGGCGGTGGCATGCCCGAGGTCGGTCAGGATGCCCAGCCGAAGCGCGCCGTCGGTGCAGCTCAGTTGCAGGGGTTCCCGTGCATCATGGGGCACGGTGAAGGGCATGATCCGCAGTTCGCCCAGGTCGATGGCAACGCCATCCTGCGCCGGCCTGAGCAGGCCCTCGAAATCAGGCTCGCCCAGGGCGGCGTGGGTTCCCGGGCTCATCCACACGGGTGTGCGCCCGCGCAGGGCGAACGAGCGCGCGCATCCAATATGGTCACCGTGTTCGTGGGTGATGAAGACCGCGTCGATCTGGCTGGCTGACACGCCTGCCTGCGCCAGCTGGCCATCCAGCTGGCGGATGCCGAGTCCGCAGTCAATCAGAAGCCGGGTGACCTGACTGCCGCTGCGGCCCTCCACCAGCGTGGCATTGCCTGAGCTGCCGCTGCCCAGGCTTTTGAAGCGCAGCATGCTTGTCCGCTGGCTACTTCAAGTCGTCGGCGATCACCTTCACGATGCGCTGGGCGTTGTCCGAGGTTTCGGGAGCTCCGCTGGCGTTGAGAACGGACACGGTGGTCGACTCGCCTTCGCTGCGCACGGCAATGCGGTATTTCAGCGGTGCATTGCCTTTGGGCGTGCTGCTGAACAGTTTCTTGAAGAAGCCGGGCTCGGCCTTGTCTGCATTGGGTTCGACATAACGGACAAAGTAGGTGCCCTGGCTGCGATCGCGGTCTTCCACCGTGAATCCCGTGCGATCCAGTGTCAGGCCGACACGCCGCCAGACCCGGTCAAAGCCTTCGTCGATCTGCACGACGGGCTGGCCGTTGGCCGTCGCGATGCGGGCACTGCTCTTGGGGGTGCCTGCCGCAACAAGCGCCTTGGACTGTTCCTGCGAGACGCCGAGCTTGACCATGAGCCGGCGCAGGAATTCAGCCTCGAGCTCCGGGTCCGCGGGGCGCGGCTGCCAGATGGTCTGGTCCTTGGTGGCATTGCTGAAGACCTCGATCAGTCCGCGGTGGCTGATGTAGATCTCGGTGCCGCCCGCCGCATTGCGCTCCATGCGGGTGCGGAACTTGTCGCGTTCGCCCGTTGAATAGAGCGAGTCGAAGACCTTGCCCAGCGCGTTGCGAATGAAATCCTGCGGAATCTTGGCGCGGTTTTCCGCCCAGTCGGTTTCCATGATGCCCAGGTTGGGCTGGTCCAGGGTCAGCAGGAAGCCGTTCTCCTGCCAGAAGTCATGCACGGGGCTCCACAACTGGTCGGCTGGTCGGTTGACAAGCAGCCAGCGCTGGGTTCCGGCGCGTTCAATGCGCACATCCCCAATCGCCGAAGCCGCTGTTGTCGGCCCTGATGGAGCGGCGGCCTGCCCGATCTGGTAGCTCGACGCGGTGACCGCGGCGCCCGGGACCACATAGCGCGTGTCGCGCGACAACTGGGTCAAGTCGGGGGGGACTTCAAGCGTCGGTGCCTTGCCCGCACTCTTGTAGTCGATCTTGTCAGTCTCCAGTACCGAACAGGCGGCAAGTGTCATGGAGAGGCTCAGCAATGCCAGTCTAGAAAGATGGTTCAACGCAATATTCCTCAGGGTAAGGGGGAAGAAAGTCAGATCAGGCCGGTGGCGCGCAAGGCGCCCTCGACCACGGCCTGGTTGGCCGGGGTCAATGGCGTCATTGGCAGCCGCATGGTGCCGCCGCACAGGCCCATGCGCTGCATGGCCCACTTGAGCGGAATCGGGTTGGGCTCCACAAACAGGTTCTTGTGCAAGGGCAGCAGCTGGAACTGGATGGCCATGGCGCGCTTGGTGTCGCCCGCCATGGCGGCCACGCAAAGCTCGTGCATCAGCCGTGGCGCCACATTGGCCGTCACGCTGATATTGCCGTGCCCGCCGCACAGCATCAAGGCCACGGCGGTGGGGTCATCGCCCGAGTAGATGGAAAACCCCTGGGGCGCTTCGCGGATCAGCCACTGGGCGCGTTCGATGTTGCCCGTGGCTTCCTTGATGCCGACGATGCCGGGCACCTGGGCCAGCCGCAGCACGGTGTCGTGCGCCATGTCCGCCACGGTGCGCCCGGGCACGTTGTACAGCACCATCGGCAGCTCGACGGCTTGGGCAATGGCCTTGAAGTGCAGGTACTGGCCTTCCTGGGTCGGCTTGTTGTAGTAGGGCACGACCTGCAACTGGCAATCGGCCCCCACCTTCTTGGCGAAGCGGGCGAGTTCGATGGCTTCCGCCGTGGAGTTGGCGCCGCAGCCCGCCATGATGGGAACACGTCCCTTGGCCTGCTCCACCGAGACGCGGATGATTTCGCAGTGTTCTTCCACATTGACCGTGGGCGACTCGCCCGTGGTGCCGACCACGCCGATGCAGTCCGTGCCCTCGGCAATGTGCCAGTCAATCAGTTTTCGCAGGGCAGGGTAGTCCACGCTGGCGTCGTTGTGCATGGGTGTGGCGAGCGCCACGATGCTGCCGGTGATTTGGCCGATGGAGGATGTCATGTCCGTGAAATTAAACGGTAAACGGGCATTTTACCCAGAGCAGGTTAATTAACGTAAAGCGGGTAACGCGGGGGCGCCTGCGGCGGCCCGATGGGCGCGCCGCGCACGGCCGCGATGCGCTGCACGAAGCGCGCGGGCCGTGGCGCAAACCCGTCCTCGTAGGCAATCACGCGCAGCTCGCCGAAGGCGCGCAGCAATTCCGCCGGCTGCAGCAGGAAATCGGCACGGGACGGCTTGCCGACGGTTTCGTTGCCCTGGGCGAATGTCTCGTAAATCAGGACACCGCCGGGCGCCACGCTTTGGGCGATCACGGGCAGGAGCGGGCGCCACAGGTAGTTGGTGACGATCACCGCATCGAAGGTGCGCACCGCATCGCCCGCAGTCAGCGGCCAGGGGCTGTTTTCGATGTCGGCCTGGACGGCTTCTCCCAGTGGGGCGACGGCGGCAATCGCCTCGGCCGAGCGGTCGATGCCCGTGACCGGATGCCCTTGTGCTGAAAACCACTTCATGTGACGGCCATGGCCGCAGGCGATATCCAGCACGCGGCCTCGCGCGGGAACGAGATGGGACCAGCGCCGGACCCAGTCCGACGGATCTTCCTGGCCATGCGCGCTGGCGCTGGCCGGGGACGCGATGGCACTCATCGCGGCTTGACTTCGCTCTTGAGCGCGGCCAGCGCCATGTTTTCCACGATGCCGGGCGCCAGCAGCTTGATGAAGCGCCCGATTTTCCCCCGGGTGGTCATGACGACCTCGCGCTGGCGGCGGTTCATGCCATCCAGGATCAGGCCGGCGCATTCCTGCACGGACATGGCGTCATCCTCCTTCAGGCCGCTGGCGCCGGCGGCCTCGCCGGCCGCGTTGAAGCCGCGGTAGCGGATGTTGGTGGCCACGACGCCGGGGAAGGCGGTGGTGACGCTCACTCCCGCAGGCTTGAGTTCGGCACGCAAGGCCTCGAAAAAACCCGTCATGGCAAATTTGGTCGCGCTGTAGGCGGTGCGGCCCGGCACGCCCACGAGACCGGCCAGCGAGGACACCGCGACCACCTGGCCGCGGCTGAGCTTGAGGTGGGGCAGCGCGGCGTGGGTGCACCAGACGCTGCCCCACAGATTGGTGCGCATCAGGTTTTCATACCAGACCAGATCCTGCGCCTTCACGTCCTCGAACAGGGCCTGGGCGGAGACGCCGGCGTTGTTGATCAGCGCGTCGATCCGGCCGAACTGCTGCATGCCGGCGGCGATGAGGTCCTGGCACTGGCCTTGCACCGACACGTCGGTTTTGACCACCCGCACCTGGGCACCGGGGCCGGCGCATTGCGCGGCGACTTGCCGCAGCAGCTCCTCGTTGCGCGCCGCCAGCACCAGCGCAACGCCGGCGCCATGGGCGTGCGCCAGCTGGCGCGCCATTTCCGCGCCAATGCCGTCGGAGGCACCTGTAATCACTATAGTTTTCATAGCATGCTACGCCCGTTATTAAAGGGCCGGAGGCCGAAATTGTTTGAAAAAAATGCGGAAGGCCCTAGAAACAGGCCCAGATCTGGTTCGAGAGGGTAACCAGAAAATCCGGCCGTGTGTACAGGGCAAACACGGCCAGCAGCACGACGAGCGCGCCGCCATAGGCCAGCAGTTTTTGCCATCGCCTCATGTTCCGGCCACCGGGTGGGGCGTGCGCCGAACGATGGCCGCTTCCCTGACGGGCAGGTTCACCAGCGCGGCCAGAATGCCGAGCACGATGGCGATGTACCAGACGATGTCGTAGCTGCCGGTCTTGTCGTAAAGGTAGCCGCCCAGCCACACGCCCATGAAGGAGCCGATCTGGTGGCTGAAGAAGACAAAGCCGCCCAGCATGGACAGATGCGCCACGCCGAAGATCTGCGCCACCGTGGCATTGGTCGGCGGCACGGTGGACAGCCACAGCAGGCCCATGACGCTGGAGAAGATGTAGACGCTCATGGGGGACAGCGGCACCAGCAAAAAGATGCTGATGGCAATGGCGCGCGCCAGGTAGATGAAGGCCAGGATGTTCTTTTTCGGCATGCGCTGCCCCAGCGTGCCCGCCGCATAGGTGCCAAAGACGTTGAACAGGCCGATCAGGGCCAGCGCGTAGCTGGCGACCTCGGGCGACAGACCCTTGTCCCTGAGGTAGCTGGGCATGTGCACGCCAATGAACACCACCTGGAAGCCGCAGACAAAATAGCCCGCCATCAGCAACTGGAAGCTGGGGTACTTGAAGGCCTCCTTCAGCGCCTGGACAATCGTCTGCTCGCGCTTGGGGAGCGCCGCTCCGGCAAAGCGCGGCTCGTGCAGCCCCCAGGCCAGCGGCGCCATCAGCAGGGCGGCAAAACCCAGCGCCACCAGGGCCTCCTGCCAGCCCAGGCTGCCGATGAGAAAGCCCTCGGTGGGCACCATCAGGAACTGGCCGAAGGAGCCGGCGGCGGCGGCCACGCCCATGGCCCAGGAGCGCTTGTCCAGGCTCACGTTGCGGCCGATGACGCCATAGATGACGGCATAGGTGGTGCCGGCCTGGGCCATGCCGATGAGCACGCCGGCCGTCATGGCAAACAGCAGCGGGGTGGGGGCGTGGGCCATGCCGATCAGGCCCAGCGCATACAGGATGGCGCCCGTGATGATGACGCGGAAGGCGCCGAACTTGTCGGCCACCATGCCGGCAAAAATGCCGGCAAGGCCCCAGGTGAGGTTCTGGATGGCAATGGCCAGCGCGAAGGTCTCGCGGCTCCAGCCCTGCGATTGCGTGACCGGCTGCAGCCACAGGCCGAAACCGTGGCGGATGCCCATGGACAGGGTCACAATGGCTGCGCCGCACAGGAGCACCTGCGTCATGGAAAGCTTTTTGGTGTGGGTTGTCATCCGGCGAATATAGCCAATCCGATGGCCGGCTGCTGGCTCGGCCGAGAAGCTGGTTGTTCGCGCGACTGTACGTGTATCCAGTTGTTTCGGCATGAAGGACTACAATCCGGCGCCATGGCAATCAAACCACCCAGCGAATATTCAGAAGGCTCCATCCGTGTCCTCAAGGGACTGGAGCCGGTCAAGCAGCGCCCGGGCATGTACACCCGCACCGACAACCCGCTGCACATCATCCAGGAAGTGCTGGATAACTCGGCCGACGAGGCGCTGGCCGGCCATGGCAAGAAAATCAAGGTCACGCTGCACGGCGACGGCTCGGTCAGCGTCGAGGACGACGGGCGCGGCATTCCGTTCGGCCTGCACCCGGAGGAAAAGGCGCCGGTGATCGAGCTGGTCTTCACGCGGCTGCATGCCGGCGGCAAGTTCGACAAGGGCCAGGGCGGCGCCTACAGTTTTTCCGGCGGCCTGCACGGCGTGGGCGTCAGCGTCACTAATGCGCTGTCCAAACGCCTGGAAGCCACCTCTTACCGCGACGGCATGGTCGCCAAACTGGTGTTCGAGGCCGGCGACGTGACCGAGAAGCTGCACCTGCGCAAGGCCGGCGAGGGCGACCGCAAGTCCGGCCTCACGGTACGTGCCTGGCCGGACAGTAAATACTTTGAAGCCTCGGCGCTCCCCATAGCCGAGCTGACCCACCTGCTGCGCAGCAAGGCCGTGCTGATGCCCGGCGTGACCGTGACGCTGGGGGTCGAGAAGACCAAAGAGGTGCAGACCTGGGTCTACAAGGGCGGCCTGCGCGACTACCTGATGCAGTCCCTCACGGCCGATCCGGTGATTCCCCTGTTTGAAGGCGAAGGTTTTGCCGATGGCCAGAACGACAATTTCGCCGAAGGCGAGGGCGCATCCTGGTGCGTGGCCTTTACCGAGGACGGCCAGCCCGTGCGTGAAAGCTATGTCAACCTGATCCCCACCAGCGCGGGTGGCACGCACGAAAGCGGCTTGCGCGACGGACTGTTCACCGCGGTCAAGAGCTTTATCGAGCTGCACAGCCTGCTGCCCAAAGGCGTCAAGCTGCTGCCCGAGGACGTGTTCGCGCGGGCCAGTTATGTGCTTTCCGCCAAGGTGCTGGACCCGCAGTTCCAGGGCCAGATCAAGGAGCGGCTCAACTCACGCGACGCGGTGCGCCTGGTCTCGAGTTTCGTGCGCCCGGCGCTCGAGCTCTGGCTCAACCAGCATGTGGAGTACGGCCGGCGGCTGGCCGAGCTGGCCATCAAGGCGGCGCAGACGCGCCAGAAGGCCGGCCAGAAGGTCGAGAAGCGCAAGGGCTCGGGCGTGGCCGTGTTGCCGGGCAAGCTGACCGATTGCGAGAGCAAGGACATAGCCCACAATGAAGTGTTCCTGGTCGAGGGCGACTCGGCCGGTGGCAGCGCCAAGATGGGGCGCGACAAGGAAAGCCAGGCCATCCTGCCGCTGCGCGGCAAGGTGCTCAACACCTGGGAGGTGGAGCGCGACCGCCTGTTCGCCAACACCGAGATCCATGACATCGCGGTGGCCATTGGCGTGGACCCGCATGGACCCGAGGACACGCCCGATTTGAGCGGCCTGCGCTACGGCAAGATCTGCATCCTGTCGGATGCCGACGTGGACGGCTCGCACATCCAGGTACTGCTGCTCACGCTGTTCTTTCGCCATTTCCCCAAACTCATCGATACCGGTCACGTCTACGTGGCGCGCCCGCCGCTGTTTCGCGTGGACGCGCCGGCGCGCGGCAAGAAGCCCGCGTCCAAGGCCTATGCGCTGGACGAGGGCGAGCTCACCGCCATCCTGGACAAGCTGCGCAAGGAAGGGGTGCGCGAAGGCGCCTGGAGCATCAGCCGCTTCAAGGGCCTGGGCGAGATGAACGCGGAACATCTGTGGGAAACCACGCTCAACCCCGACACGCGCCGCCTGCTGCAGGTGCAGCTCGGCAATGTGGATTTTTTGCAGACGCAGGCCCTAATCACCAAACTCATGGGCAAGGGCGAGGCCGCCGCCCGGCGCGAGCTCATGGAATTGCATGGGGACTCGGTCGAGATCGACATCTGATGATGCAATATTCACGTTCTTTTGTTGTGGTTTTTGCCCTGTGGCTGTCCCTTTGGCAGACATCGGCGCATGCCGATGTCTGGGGTTACATCGACGACAAGGGGGTGGCGCATTTCGCCGCGCAGCGGCTGGACGAGCGCTTTGAGATTTTTTCCCGCAGCGGCGAAAGCTTCGACACCAGCCAGGATATGAATGGGACGGGCGCCACCCCGCGCCCAGTGGCCGTGCCGACGGCGCCGCACAAGCTGATTGCCTTTTTTGAGGTGTCGCCCAGTTACAAACAGATCAAGCATCACCTGCGCGAGGCTTCCCTCGCGCAGGGGGTGGACTATGAGCTGCTGCAGGCCCTGATCGCCACCGAGTCCGGTTTTGATGTGCAGGCGCTCTCGCCCAAGGGGGCCGTGGGTTTGATGCAGATCATGCCGGATACCGCGAAGCGCTACGGGGTGACGGGGGACCGAAAAACCCCGGTGGAAAAAAAGCTGACCGATCCCCGCACCAATATCCGCACCGGCAGCCGCTACCTGCGTGACCTTATCAAGATGTTTCCCGGGCAGCTGGAGCTCGCGCTGGCGGCTTACAACGCGGGCGAGGGCGCGGTGCTGCGCGCGGGCAAGCAGGTGCCGAACTACAAAGAGACCCAGAACTACGTCAAGACCGTGCTGCAGCTTTATGCCATGCTCAAGCCGCCGTCCCTGGTGGCGGACCAGCGCCACGCGCTGGCGCGGGTGCGCATGGAACTGGGGGGCGCCGCGGGCCGGGGCAACATGTTCGCGCCGATCCGGTCCGCCGCCATCCAGCCCACTTTCAGAACAGAGACCGACTAGTTTTTCATGAGCGACCAACCGACACTTGATTTTTCCCAGGGCGCGTCAGGGGATGACCCGCTCAACCTGGCGACCTATGCCCAGCGCGCCTACCTCGAATATGCCCTGAGCGTGGTCAAGGGCCGGGCCCTGCCGGATGTGTGTGACGGCCAGAAGCCCGTGCAGCGGCGCATCCTGTATTCCATGTCGCGCATGGGCCTGGGCTTTGGCGGGCCCAATGGCAACACCGGCGCCAAGCCGGTCAAGTCCGCCCGCGTGGTGGGCGATGTGCTGGGCCGCTTTCACCCGCACGGCGACCAGGCCGCCTACGACGCGCTGGTGCGCATGGCGCAGGACTTTTCCCAGCGCTACCCGCTGATCGACGGCCAGGGCAATTTCGGTTCGCGCGACGGCGATGGCGCGGCGGCCATGCGCTACACCGAGGCCCGGCTGGCCAGAATCACCAGCCTGCTGCTCGACGAAATCGACGAGGGCACGGTGGACTTCATGCCCAACTACGATGGCTCCACCGAGGAGCCAAGGCAGTTGCCGGCACGCCTGCCCTTCAACCTGCTCAATGGCGCCAGCGGCATTGCGGTGGGGCTGGCCACCGAAATTCCCAGTCACAACCTGGCGGAGGTGGCGCAGGCCTGCGTGGCGCTGATCAAGAGCCCGAGGCTGGGCGATGAGGAGCTGTTCGCGCTGATCCCGGGGCCGGACTATCCGGGCGGCGGGCAGATCATCAGCAGCGCGGCCGACATCGCCGAGGCCTACCGCACCGGACGCGGTTCGCTCAAGGTGCGTGCCCGCTGGAAGATCGAAGATCTGGCGCGCGGCCAGTGGCAACTGGTCGTGACCGAGCTGCCGCCGGGGGTGAGCACGCAAAAGGTGCTGGAGGAAATCGAAGAACTGACCAATCCCAAGGTCAAGGCTGGCAAGAAGGCGCTGTCGCAGGATCAGACCCAGCTCAAGACCGCGGTGCTGGCCGTGCTCGACGTCGTGCGCGACGAGTCGTCGAAGGACGCCGCGGTGCGCCTGGTGTGCGAGCCCAAGACCAGCCGCATAGAGCAGCAGGAGCTCATCACCACGCTGCTGGCCCACACCAGCCTGGAGACCTCGACGCCCATCAACCTCACCATGGTGGGGCTGGATGGCCGCCCGACGTTGAAGTCGCTGCGGCAGATGCTGCTGGAGTGGATCGAGTTCCGCCAAGCCACGATCGAGCGGCGCTCGCGCCACCGCCTGGACAAGGTGCTGGACCGCATCCACATCCTCGAGGGGCGGCAGCTGGTGCTGCTCAACATCGACGAGGTGATCGCCATCATCCGCCAGGCGGATGAGCCCAAGGCGGCGCTGATCGCGCGCTTCAAGCTGTCGGAGCGGCAGGCCGAGGACATCCTCGAAATCCGGCTGCGCCAGCTCGCGCGGCTGGAGGCCATCAAGATCGAGCAGGAGCTGTCCAGCCTGCGCGACGATCAGAAGAAGCTGGAGGAAATCCTGGGCAATCCGGTCGCGCTGCGCCGCCTCATGGTCAAGGAAATCGAGGCTGACACCAAATTGTTTTCCGACGCGCGCCGCACCCTGATCCAGGCCGAGCGCAAGGCCGTGGCCGAAGTCAGGGTGGTGGACGAACCCGTGACGGTGGTCGTCAGCCAGAAAGGCTGGGTCCGCGCCAGGACCGGACACGGTCACGAGGCTGCCAGCTTTGCCTTCAAGGCCGGCGACGGCCTGTATGGCACCTTTGAATGCCGCACCGTGGACACGCTGCTGGTGTTTGGTTCCAACGGGCGGGTCTACTCGGTGGCCGTGTCCGTGCTGCCGGGCGCGCGCGGCGACGGCCAGCCGGTCACGACGCTGATCGAGCTGGAAGCCGGCACGCAGGTGGCCCACTATTTCGCGGGGCCATCCAGTGCCTGGCTGCTGCTGAGCACCTCCGCCGGCTACGGTTTTCTCGCCACGGTGGAGAACATGCTGTCGCGCCAGAAGGCCGGCAAGACCTTCATCACCTGCAATGCGGGCGATACGGTGTGCCGTCCGTCTGCGGCCAATGTGGCGCCACCCGCCGGCGGTGCGCCGGCGTCCGCGCTGTACACGCCAGCCACCCATGTGGCCTGCGCCTCCACGCTCGGGCGCATCCTGACTTTCGAGATCGGCGAGCTCAAGCCCATGGCCAATGGCGGGCGCGGGCTGATGCTGATCGATCTGGAGGCCAAGGACACCCTGGCCGGCGCCGCGGCCTACACGCGCAGCATCAAGATCGAGGGCATCGGGCGTGGGGCCAAGGAGCGCGAGGAGACGCTGGAGATTCGCAGCCTCAACAACGCCCGGGCCGCGCGCGGCCGCAAGGGCAAGGCCGCGGACCTGGGCTTCAGGCCGACGGCGGTGACCCGGGTCGAGTAGCGCGGTCGGCACGCACGGGGACCGTGCCAGGTGCTGCCTTGGCGGCAGCGCCTGGGTTCATGGCGTTGAAGCCGCCTGCGTCCAGCCGCCGCCCAGCACCTTGTAGAGCGTCACCAGGTTTTGCGCCTGGGTGGTTTGCACCTGCACGACCGCCTGCTGCGCCGCAAACAGCGAACGTTGGGCGTCCAGCACGTCCAGGTAGCTGGCCGCGCCGTTGCGGTAGCGCAGGTCGGACAGGCGGTAAGTGACCTCGGCCGCCCTGGCCTGCGCCAACTGGGCCCGTACCTGTTCGCCCAGGGTAGCGCGGCCCGCGAGCGCATCGGCCACTTCGCGGAAAGCGCTCTGGATGGCCTTTTCGTACTGGGCCACCGCGATGTCCCGGCCCACCTGGGCGACATCCAGATTGCCCTGGTTGCGCCCGGCATCAAACAGCGGTTGCAACAGCTGGGCCGTGCCGGTCCAGGCAAACGAACCGTCCTTGAACAGGCCCGACAGCTCCGAGCTGGCCGTTCCGAGATTGCCGGTCAGCGTGATCTTGGGAAAGAAGGCCGCGCGTGCCGCCCCGATGTTGGCGTTGGCCGAGATCAGCAGTTGCTCGGCCTGGCGCACGTCGGGCCGGCGGGTGAGCAGCTCGGCGGGCAGGCCGGTCGGCAGGTCGGGCAACAGGCGCTGGCCCGTGATGGGCAGCCCCGGGGGTAAATCAGCCGGCAGGGCCTGGCCGAGCAGCAGCACCAGTGCGTTTTCGTCCTGGGCACGCTGGCGTGTGGCCTGGGCCAGGGTGACGCGAGCGCCCTCCAGCAGGGATTCGGCTTGCCGGTAATCGAGCTCGGACGCCGCGCCGTTGTCGAATTTGAGTTTGGCAAGCCGCAACGAATCCTCGCGCGTGGCCAGTGTCTGGCGGGTGACCGACAGGATGTCGTCGTCGGCCAGCAGGCTGAGGTAGCCATTGGCCACGGAGGCAATCAGGCTGATCTGCACCGTTTTGCGCGCTTCTTCCGTGCTCAGGTACTGTGCCAGCGCGGCCTGGCTCAGGCTGCGCACGCGTCCGAAGAAATCGAGCTCATAGGAAGTAATGGCCAGGCCCACGGCGTAGCTGTTGCCAATCTGATTGGATGAGTTGAGCGCGCGCGCCGCGCTGGCCGCGACGCCCACGGCCGGCAATTCATCGGCGCGCTTGATCTGGTACTGGGCGCGCGCCTGCTCGATGTTGAGCACGGCGACCCGCAGATCCCGGTTGTTTTCCAGGGCGATGCCGATCAGGCGCTTGAGCCGTTCATCGCCAAAGTAGTCCCGCCATTCAATGGCGCTCGCGGCCTTCTGGCTCGCGCTCGCCGCGGGCGCCTCGCCCGCAAAGGTCGGGGCAACCGGTGCGGCTGGCCGCTCGTAGGGAGGAATCATTGTCGTGCAGCCGCCGAGCAGCAGGGCGCCGGCGAGCGCCAGGCGGGAAGCCGCCGGACGATAGAGGAGGGAACGCTCAGTCATGCTTTTCTTCCTTCTCGGGGGATGTGTGGATGGCCGAGGCAATGTTTTCATGCGCATACAACTGGCGCTGGCGCTCGCTGCCCTTGAAAATGCGGCGCACCACCACGAAGAACACCGGCACGAAAAACACCGCCAGCACCGTTGCCGTGATCATGCCGCCCATCACGCCCGTGCCGATGGCACGCTGGCTGGCGGAGCTCGCGCCGCTGGAGATGGCCAGGGGCAGCACGCCCAGGATGAAGGCCAGCGAGGTCATGACAATGGGGCGAAAACGCAGGTGCGCGGCTTCGAGGACGGCTTCCACCAGCCCCTTGCCCTGCGCGTGCAGATCTTTGGCGAACTCGATGATCAGCACCGCGTTTTTTGCCGACAGGCCGATGATGGTGATGAGCGCGACCTTGAAATAGACATCGTTGGCCAGTCCGCGGAAATTCGCGCCCAGCAGCACGCCCAGCACGCCCAGGGGCACCACGAGAATGACCGACAGCGGGATGGACCAGCTTTCATACAGCGCGGCCAGGCACAGGAAGACGGCGAGCAGCGAAAAACCGAACAGGATGAAGGCCTGCGAGCCCGACAATTTTTCCTCGCGCGACAGGCCGGTCCATTCAAACGCGAAGCCGGCGGGCAACTGTGCGGCCAGGCGTTCCATCTCGGCCATGGCTTCGCCGGTGCTGCGTCCCGGGGCGGCATCGCCCGAAATCCGCATCGCCGGGTAGCCGTTGTAGCGCACTGTCTGCATCGGGCCGGAGACCCAGCGCGTGGTGGCGAAGGCCGACAACGGGACCGGTTGTCCCTTGCTGTTGAGGGCGTTGATGGCCAGCACGTCGTCGGGCTGCATGCGGGTGGGCGCGTCGGCCTGCACCACCACGCGCTGCAGGCGCCCGGCGTTCGGGAAATCGTTGACATAACTCGATCCCAGCGCGGTCGAGACGGCGGCGTTGATCGCATTGAACGGCACGCCCAGCGCGCTGGCCTTGTCGCGGTCGATGTCCAGTGCCAGCTGCGGCGCGTCCTCCAGCCCGTCAGGACGGACGCTGACGAGCACCTTGCTTTGCGAGGCCATGCCCAGCATCTGGTTGCGCGCCGCCAGCAGTGCGGCATGACCATTGCCGCCACGGTCCTGCAAGCGGAAGGAAAAACCGGAGGCCGTGCCGAGCTCGGGTATCGGTGGCGGGCTCAAGGGATAGATGAACGCATCGCGGATCCCCATGAGCGCACCGAACGCGCGTCCGGCCAGTCCTTGCGCCGAATGTTCCGCGCCATGGCGTTCATCCCAGTCCTTGAGCGTGACAAAGGCCAGGCCGGCGTTTTGCCCGGTGCCCGAGAAGCTGAAGCCCAGGACGCCGACCATGCTCTGCACCTCGGGTTGCTTGAGCATGAAGGCCTCGACCTGTTGCATCACCGCCAGCGTGCGGTTATAGGTGGCGCCTGGCGGCAACTGGACGTTGACGAGGATGTTGCCCTGGTCTTCCGCCGGCAGGAACGAAGCTGGCAGCCGCGCGAACAGCACGCCGACGGCCGCGATGATGGCCACGTAAATAAGAAGAACACGCCCGGCGCGCTTGAGGATGCGAGCGATCCAGCTCTCGTAGCCCTTGGCGGTGCGCGAAAAACCACGGTTGAACCAGCCGAAGAAGCCGCGTTTTTCGTGGTGGTGGCCGGCCTTCACGGGTTGGAGCAGGGTGGCGCACAGCGCGGGCGTGAGCGACAGGGCCAGGAAAGCCGAAAACATGATCGAGGAAACCATCACGGCCGAGAACTGGCGGTAGATATTGCCCACCGAGCCGCCAAAAAAGGCCAGCGGAATGAACACCGAAACCAGCACCACGGTGATGCCGATGATGGCGCCCGAAATCTGTCCCATGGCCTTGCGCGTGGCCTCCAGTGGCGGCAGACCTTCCTCGCTCATGATGCGCTCGACGTTCTCGACCACGACGATGGCGTCGTCCACCACGATGCCGATCACCAGCACCATGCCGAACATGGTCAGCACGTTGATCGAAAAACCGAGGGCCAGCAGCACGGCGAACGTTCCCATCAAGGCCACCGGCACCACGACGGTGGGAATGATGGTGTAGCGGATGTTCTGCAGAAACAGGAACATCACCAGGAAGACCAGCACCACGGCCTCGACCAGGGTCTCGACCACCTGCTTGATCGAGATGTCGACAAAGCGCGAGCTGTCGTAGGGGATGCTGTATTTCACGCCTTGCGGGAAGTACTTGGACAGATCCGCCATGCGGGCGCTGACGGCCTTGGCGGTGGCCATGGCATTGCCCGTGGGCGACAGCTGAACGCCGATGCCGGTGGCCGGCTTGCCGTTGAGGCGGGCCGAGGTGGAATAGGTCTGCGCGCCCAGTTCGATGCGCGCCACGTCCTTGAGACGCACCGTGGAGCCGTCGGCATTGGCGCGCAGCACGATGTTGCCGAACTGCTCGACCGTGTTGAGCTGTCCCTGCACCACCACGGTGGCGAAGATCGACTGGCCCGCCACATTGGGCAGGTCGCCTATCGTGCCGGATGACACCTGCGCGTTCTGCGCGGTGATGGCGGCCGTGACGTCGGCCGAGGACAGGCTGAAACCGACCAGCTTGGCCGGGTTGATCCAGATGCGCATGGCGCGTTCCGTGCCGAACAGCTGGGCCTGACCCACGCCGTGCACGCGCTGGAGTTCCGGCAACACGGTGCGCGACGCATAGTCGCCCAGCGCAATCGGGTCGTATTGCGGGTTGTCGGACGACAGGATGGTGAACAGCAGGAAGTTGGCGCGTGACTTGTCCACGCGCACCCCTTGCTGGGTCACGGCCGCCGGCAGGCGCGGCGTGGCGCGGCCGAGGCGGTTTTGCACGTCCACCTGGGCCAGCTCGGCGTTGGTGCCGGGCTCGAAACTCAGGGTGATCTGTCCGCTGCCATCGGCCTGGCTGACCGACTCCATGTAGATCAGGCCGGGCGAGCCATTCATCTCGCGCTCGATCACGCTGATCACGCTGTCTTCCAGCGTCTGTGCCGAGGCGCCGGGGTAGGTGGTATTGATGACGATGGAGGGCGGGGCCACCGGCGGGTACTGCGAGATCGGCAGCTGCGTGATGGCGACACCGCCCATCACCAGGATGAACAGGGCTATCACCCACGCGAAGATGGGGCGGTCTATGAAAAAGCGTGCCATGGACGGCTCCCCTTATTTGCCGGCAGCGGCAGAGGCTGCGGGGGCAGCGGGGGAGGCGGCTGGCGCGGCGCCGGCGCCGCCGGTCCACGGAACCGCCTTGACGGGGGCTCCTGGCACCATCATCTTCTGGAAGCCGTCGACGATCACTTGCTCGCCGGGCTTGAGGCCATCGAGCACCAGCCACTGGGTGCCCTGGGCCGACCCGATCTTGATGGAACGCGTCCCGGGCTTGCCGTCGGCGCCCACCACCAGCACCGTGTCGCCCTGGTTGGAGCGGGTGACCGCTTGCTGCGGCAGCAAAATGCCCGCAGGCAGCGTGGCCTGCGACAGGCGCACGCGCACATACTGGCCGGGCAGGAGCATCTGGTCCGGGTTGGGTACCTCGGCGCGCAGCGTGATCTGACCCGAGGTGGCGTCCACGGTCAGGTCGGAGAATAGCAGCCGGCCCGCTTGCGGCAGCTCAGTGCCATCTTCCAGTATCACGCGCACGGCGGCGCTGCCGTTGCCCGCGCCCTGCACCTGCTTGGCGGCCAGCGCCTTGCGCAGACGCAGCACGTCGGTGGTGGACTGGGTGAAATTCACATAGACCGTGCTGGTCTGCTGTATCGTGGCGAGCTGGGTTGCCTCGGTCTGGCTCACCAGCGCGCCTTCGGTCACCAGGGCCTGGCCAATGCGCCCGGAGATCGGTGCGGTGACGGTGGCATAGTCAAGGTTGATGCGCGCGGTCTGGAGCGCCGCCCTGGCTCCGGCCACGTCCGCTTCGGCCTGTTGATGTGCCGCCACGGCATTGAGGTAGTCCTGCTTGCTGATGGCATTGGCTTCCACCAGCGGCTTGTAGCGCTCGGCCTGCGCCGCGGCCTGCGTCAGATTGGCCTGTGCCTTGGACAAGGTCGCGCGTGCACTGTCGTGGGTAGCCTGATAGGGCGCCGCATCGATCTGGAACAGGGCTTGACCGGCCTTGACCGCGCTGCCTTCACGAAACAGGCGCTTGAGCACCACGCCGTTGACGCGCGCGCGCACCTGGGCCACGCGCACCGGGCTGACCCGGCCGGGCAGTTCGGTTTGCAGCGCAACGGCCTGTGGCGCCACCGTGATGACACCGACCTCGGCTGGCGGCATGCCCTGGGGGGCGCCGGACGTGCCGTCCTTGGCGCCGCAGGCAACCAACAACAAGGCTGCCGGCACGGCGAGCCAGGCGATGCGGCCGTGTGACATGGCGGCGGGCAATGTACCCCGCCTGTTTTGCAACGAAGACATGCGAAATCCTTCAGAAAACTTGGAGCCCGGGACAGGCATTGAAACGCAGGAAGTTTGCGCTAGGGCAAACACCAATTAAAAATCTGCCGTGATGGAGCGGCGCCGGGGTAGTATACATACACTATTGAATGTATGTGTGACAGAACGGATATCCCATGGCTCGTCGAACCAAAGAAGAGGCTCTTGCCACCCGTGACCTCATCCTGGACACGGCCGAACTGGTGTTTCAGCGCCGGGGCGTGTCGCGCACCTCGCTGCAGGAGATCGCGCAGGCCGCTAACCTGACCCGTGGCGCCATCTACTGGCATTTTGAGAACAAGGCCGATTTGTTCAATGCCATGATGCAGCGTGTCTGCCTACCGCTGGAGGCCATGTTCAACCGCCTGGACGACCCGGGACTGGAGAATTCGCTCGACTATCTGCGCAATTGCATTTCCGAGGCGCTGCACCAGACCGCCAACGACCCTCAGGTACGCCGGGTATTCGAAATTGCCACGCACAAGGTGGAGTACGTGGACGAACTGCAGGCGGTGCGGGAGCGGCAGATTGCGATGCGCGATGAGTTCCTGGCGCATCTGGAACGGGGTTTCGCGCTGGCCATGCAGCGTGGCCAGCTCAGCCAGCGCATGCCGGCCCGCGTGGCCGCGCTGGGCATGCACATGCTGGTCGATGGGCTGCTCCAGAACTGGCTGCTGGATCCCTCGGCGTTTGACTTGGAAGCCGTGGGAGCGCAAACGCTGGATGTCTATCTGCGGGGACTTGCTGCGCCGTTGACGCCTGCCCTCCCTGTCCCGGCAGGCCGCAAAGCCGTGCCGCAAAAAAAGGCGGTTCGCCGTCCGCGTGCAAGCCGTGCCGCTTCCCCAGAGAATCGTGCCCATGTGATCCCTGCGCTTGCTTGACGGCAAGGCGCCGATCACGTCCGTGCCAGCAAGGCCCGCAGGGCCTGCGCCGTGAAGTCATCGGCCGGAAAGAAGGTCTCCAGCGCCTTCGGCTGGCAACGGGTAGTGGCGCAGCTCATCCAGCAAGGCGCCCAGCACGGGGTCGCCGGTGGCGTTGATTTGCTGGCGTGGCCGCTCGAACAGGTGCGCGCGCCATTGCGCCAGGTTGGCAATTCGGCAGGCCAGCCCCTGCGGGTGCAGGCCAGGCGCAGCACGTTGAGCGGCAGTTGCAGCAGCAGCGATGGATCAACCCCGGCCAGCAAATGCGGCAGCACGGCCAGCCGATGCCTGCCAGAATGGGACTCATTGACCGAGTCCAGGAGTCTGCCATGCGCCACGCTTTTGCCGATACCCTCAAATCTTTCAAGACCGCGTCGGGCAAGACCGGCAAGTTCCATTCCCTGCCCGCGCTGTCCCGGCAGTTCCCATCGATATCGCGCCTGCCAGTGTCCATGCGCATCGTGCTGGAGTCGGTGCTGCGCAACTGCGACGGCCTGAAAATAACGCCAGCGCATGTGGCGCAGGTCGCCAACTGGCGGCCCCATGCCGGGCGCACGGACGAAATTCCCTTTGTGGTGTCGCGGGTTGTGCTGCAGGACTTCACGGGCGTGCCGCTGCTGGCCGATCTGGCCGCCATGCGCAGCGTGGCGATCAAGCTGGGCAAGGACCCCAAGCGCATCGAGCCCCTGGTGCCGGTGGACCTGGTGGTGGACCACTCGGTGATGGTGGACTATTACGGCAAGAAGAATTCGCTCGACCTGAACATGAAGCTCGAATTCCTGCGCAACCGCGAGCGCTATGAATTCATGAAGTGGGGCATGCAGGCGTTTGACACGTTTGGCGTGGTGCCGCCGGGTTTTGGCATCGTGCACCAGGTCAACCTGGAGTACCTGGCGCGCGGCGTGCACCAGACGCCGGACGGGGTCTTCTATCCCGACACCCTGGTGGGCACGGACAGCCACACCACCATGATCAATGGCATCGGCGTAGTGGGCTGGGGGGTGGGAGGCATCGAGGCCGAGGCCGCCATGCTGGGCCAGCCGGTGTACATCCTCACGCCCGATGTGGTGGGCTTCGAGCTGCGCGGCAGGCTGCGTGAAGGCGTGACCGCGACGGATCTCGTGCTGACCGTGACGGAGATCTTGCGCAAGGCAAAAGTGGTGGGCAAGTTTGTCGAGTTTTTCGGCGAAGGCACGCGCACGCTGGCCCTGCCGGATCGCGCCACCATCGCCAACATGGCGCCCGAGTACGGCGCCACCATGGGCTTTTTCCCGGTGGACGAGAGGACCATTGACTACTTCACGGGCACGGGCCGCAGCAAGGATGAGATCGAGGCGTTCGAGGCCTATTTTCGCGCGCAGGGCCTGTTCGGCGTGTCGGCGGCGGGTGAAATCGACTACTCGCAGGTCGTGACGCTTGACCTGGGCGACGTGACGCCCAGCCTGGCCGGCCCCAAGCGCCCGCAGGACCGCATCGAGCTCGGTCATGTCGCGCGCCAGTTTGCCGCGCTGTTCAGCCAGCCGCATGCGCAAAACGGCTTCAACCAGCCGGCCGAGCGCTTGGGCATGCGTTTCCCGCTGGACTGTGGCACGGGCGAGTCCGCCGGCGAGGCGCCGCCGCTGCAGCCCGGGGCGGCGCGCGACGTGGTGGAGATGGTGGGCAGCCGGCCCGCGCTGGCGGCGGCAGGCAGCACGGTGGCCGCGTGCGACATCGGTGCCGCGGCTGCGCCCGCGCTGACGGTGGGCCACGGCGACGTGCTGATCGCCGCCATCACCAGTTGCACCAACACCTCCAACCCCAGCGTGCTGCTGGCCGCCGGCCTGCTGGCCAAGAAGGCGGTGCAGGCCGGGCTCCGGGTGCAGCCGCACATCAAGACCTCGCTGGCGCCCGGCTCGCGCATTGTCACGGAGTACCTCACGCAGGCCGGCCTGCTGCCTTATCTGGAGAAGCTGGGGTTTGCGCTGGCGGGCTACGGCTGCACCACCTGCATCGGCAACGCGGGCGACCTGAGCGTCGAGCTCAATGAGGCGATCACGCGTAACGATCTGGTGTGCGCCGCCGTGCTGTCGGGTAACCGTAATTTCGAGGCGCGCATTCACCCCAACCTGAAGGCCAACTTCCTGGCCAGCCCGCCGCTGGTGGTGGCTTACGCGATCGCCGGCAACGTGATGCGCGACCTGATGACCGAACCGGTGGGGCAGGGCAAAGGCGGCAAGGATGTTTACCTGGGCGACATCTGGCCCACGAGCGACGAAATCCATCAACTGATGAAGTTCGCGATGAACGGCCGAGCCTTCCGCGAGAACTATGCCAAGGTCAGGACCGAGCCCGGCAAGCTGTGGGAAAACATCAAGGGCGTGAAGGGCGTCGCCTACACCTGGCCCGCCAGCACCTACATCGCCGAGCCCCCGTTCTTCAAGGATTTTGCTATGAAAAATATAGCGTCCTACGCTGATGAATCAAGGTCTACGGCCCAAAATGAGTCCGAAGCCAGCCCGGTGACGGTCCGGGGCGCGCGCATCATGGCCCTGTTTGGCGACTCCATCACCACCGACCACATTTCACCGGCCGGCTCGATCAAGGAAAGCTCACCGGCCGGCCAGTGGCTGCTGGCGCACGGCGTGCGCAAGGCGGACTTCAACAGCTACGGTGCGCGGCGCGGCAACCACGAGATCATGATGCGCGGCACCTTTGCCAACGTGCGCATCAAGAACCTGATGATGCCGCCCGGGCCCGACGGCTCAAGGGAAGAAGGCGGGCTGACGCTGTTCCGCTCGGGCCGGGACGAGACGCCTGCGGCCGTGCCCGACAAGATGTTCATTTTCGACGCCGCCATGAAATACATGGCCGAGGGCACGCCCACGGTCGTTTTCGCCGGCGAGGAATACGGCACGGGGTCGAGCCGCGACTGGGCGGCCAAGGGCACGCAGCTGCTCGGCATCAAGGCCGTGGTGGCGCGCAGCTTCGAGCGCATCCACCGCAGCAACCTGGTGGGCATGGGCGTGTTGCCGCTGCAGTTCAAGGGCGCCGATTCGTGGCAGTCGCTGGGCCTGCGCGGCGATGAACGGATCGACGTGCTGCCCGATGCCGGGTTGCAGCCGCAAAGCGACGCCATCCTGCTCGTCACGCGCGCCGACGGCTCCAGGCAGCGGCTGGTGCTGACCTTGCGCATCGACACGCCGATCGAGGTGGATTACTACCGCAACGGCGGCATCCTGCCTTTTGTCCTGCGTCAACTGCTGGCGGCCTGAATACGCCCGGATTCGCGGCAAAATCGGCCGCATGACCCAACAGATACTGATTGCAGGTGGCGGCATCGGCGGACTGGCGGCGGCGCTGGCGTGTTCGCGTGCCGGCGGCGATGTGCAGCTGTTCGAGCGCGCGGCTGAATTCGGCGAGGTGGGGGCAGGCATCCAGCTCGGCCCCAACGTGGTCAAGGTGCTGCATGGCTGGGGGCTGGGCGATGCGCTGGCGGGCGTGGCTGCGTTTCCGCACCGGCTGCAGGTTCGTAGCGCCCTGTCGGGCGCCGAGCTGGGTGTCTTGCGTCTGGGCGAGGTGACGGTGCAGCGTTATGGCGCACCCTACGCCACCATCCACCGCGCTGACATGCATGCCCTGTTGCTGGCCGCCGTGCGCGAGCATGCCCAGGCCAGGCTCAGGCTGGATTGCCCGATCACGCAGTTCATGCAGGAGAACGAGGGCGTGACGGTTCAGACCCCCGATGGGCGGCAGGTGCAGGGCGACGTCCTGGTCGGCGCGGACGGCCTGTGGAGTGCCGTGCGCCAGATCCTGTTGGGGGACGGGCCGCCGCGCGCCACGGGTCACCTGGCTTATCGTGCCCTGGTTGCGCAGCACAGCCTGCCCGAAACCTTGCGTTCCAGCCAGATCACCGTCTGGCTCGGGCCGGCGCTGCATGTGGTCCAGTACCCCGTGCGCCGTGGCGAATGGCTCAATGTGGTGGGGATTGTGCAGGGTCAGGTCACGGGGGAGCCCGACAGCTGGGACCACAGTGCCAACGCGGCCGATTTGCGCGCGGCGCTGGCGGGTGCCTGTGCGCCGCTGCAGGATCTGATTCATGCCATTGCTGAGTGGCGCTTGTGGGCGTTGAGCAATCGCCCTCCCATGCGGGGCGCGCATGAGCAGGCCCGTGGCCGGGTTGCCTTGCTGGGCGATGCGGCGCATCCCATGCTGCCCTATCTGGCGCAGGGCGCGGGCATGGCCCTGGAGGACGCGGCGGAGCTGGGCCGCGTACTGGGCCTGTCCGCGCTGGATGCACCCACCGCCTTGCGGCGCTACGCCTTGAACCGCTGGCAGCGCAACGCCCGGGTGCAGGCGCGCGCGATTCGCAACGGACAAATCTTCCATGCGGGAGGGCTGGTGCGCCAGGGACGGGATCTGTCCCTGAGGCTTCTGGGAGAGCGTTTGCTGGATGTGCCCTGGTTGTACCGGGGATGAATTCGTCTGGCGCTGAGCCGGGCGCGGCGTGCTTCAGGGCCAGCTCAGGGGCGGCAGGCCGTGCCGGGCCCGGGCCTTGTCGCAGGCATGGTCGCCTTCCTGGAACTCTCGGCAGGGGGACGGCCGCCACTCGTAGATGCCGCACGCCACTTTCTCGCCCACCTTGCCGGTGAGCGCGGCGCAGCGGATCGGCACATGGTCTGTGCCGCGCATGCGGCAGGTGCTGCCGTTGACATCCACCGCCAGGCCCGTCGGCACGCTGCCGCCCATGTCTTCGAGTTCGTAGACGGCAAAGTCGACGCGAAAACTCGCGCAGCAGGCGCCGCAGCTCAGGCAGGGGTGCGGTTCACCCGCCATGGTTTCAAGAACCAAGCCGGCCCAGCAGCAAATACTCCATCAGGGCTTTCTGCGCATGCAGGCGATTTTCGGCCTCGTCCCAGACGACGGATTGCGGGCCGTCGATCACGTCCGCTTCCACTTCCTCGCCACGGTGGGCCGGCAGGCAGTGCATGAAGAGGGCGTCGGGCTTGGCGGCGCGCATCATCTCGGCATCGACGCACCAGTCGGCAAAGGCCAATCTGCGCGCCTCGTTTTCCGCTTCATAGCCCATGCTGGTCCACACATCGGTGGTGACCAGATCGGCCCCGGCGCAGGCCTGCATCGGGTCCTTGAAAACCTGGTAGCAGCTGCTGCTGACCCCAGCCACGGCCTGATCGACCTCGTAGCCGCCAGGGGTGCTCACATGCACCGTGAAGCCCAGCAGTTCGGCGGCCTGCAGCCAGGTGTTGGCCATGTTGTTGCCGTCTCCCACCCAGGCCACGGTCTTGCCCGTGATCGAGCCGCGGTGCTCGATGAAGGTAAAGATGTCGGCCAGAATCTGACAAGGGTGGAACTCATTGGTCAGGCCGTTGATGACGGGGACGCGCGAGTATTCGGCAAAGCGCACAATCTTGTCCTGGCCGAAGGTGCGAATCATCACCAGATCGGTCATGCGGCTGATGACGCGGGCGCTGTCTTCGATGGGTTCGGAGCGGCCCAGCTGGCTGTCGCCCGTGGTCAGGTGAACCACGGAGCCGCCCAGCTGGTACATGCCGGCTTCAAAGCTGACGCGCGTGCGCGTGCTGGCCTTTTCGAAGATCATGGCCATGGTGCGGTCGCTCAGCGTATGGTGCTTCTCGTAACCCTTGAACTTTTTCTTGATCAGGGCAGCGCGTTCCAGCAGGTAGTCGTATTCATCTGCCGTGAAGTCGCTAAATTGCAGGTAGTGCTTCATGCGAAATTCCTTGAGAGATCAGGCAGCCAGTACGGCTTGAACCAATGGCTTGAGCTTAGCGACGATTTCATCGGCTTCGGCCTTGCTCAAGATCAGTGGGGGCACCAGACGGATTACGGTGTCGGCGGTCACGCTCAGCAGCAGGCCGGCTTCGGCGGCTTGGCCAATCAGCTGGCCGCAGGGTTTAGTCAGCTCCACGCCAATCATCAGGCCCTGGCCGCGCACTTCTACATAGCCGTCAAGGCTGCTCAGCGCTGCGTGGAGCTGGGCCTTCAGGTACTCGCCCACTTCCGTGGTGTGAGCCAGCAGGCCGTCTTCTTCCATGATGCGGATGGTTTCAACACCAGCGCGCATGGACAAGGGGTTGCCACCAAAGGTGGAGCCATGGTTGCCGGCCGTCAGCACCTTGGCGGCGGCATTGTGCGCCACTACAGCGCCCACGGGCACGCCAGAGCCCAGACCCTTGGCCAGGGTCATCACATCGGGTGTAATACCGGCCCACTGGTGGGCAAACCACTTGCCAGTGCGGCCCATGCCGGCTTGCACTTCGTCCATCATCAGCAGCCAGCCCTTGGCGTCGCACAGCTCGCGCACCTTTTTCAGGTAGTCGGCACGCATGGGGTGCAGGCCGCCTTCACCCTGAATGGGCTCCATCAGGATGGCGACGATGTTGGGGTTACCTTCGGTGGCGTCGATCAGGGCTTCGTAGTCATTGGGGGCAATGCGGGTGAAGCCGTCGAGCAGATCGCCAAAGCCGTTGCGAACCTTGGGGTTGGCGGTGGCGCTCATGGTGGCAATGGAGCGACCGTGGAAGGCGTGGTCATAGACCACGATTTCAGGTTTGGCAATGCCCTTGTCCACGCCGTACTTGCGGGCGATCTTGATGGCGGCTTCGTTGGCTTCCAGACCCGTGTTGCAGAAGAACACATTGGTCATGCCCGAACGCTCGGTCAGCAGCTTGGCCAGCGTTTCCTGGCCGGGGATATGGTAGTAGTTGCTGGTGTGTATCAGCTTGGCCACCTGCTCTTGCAGGGCGGGTACCAGTTTGGGATGGTTATGGCCCAGCGTGTTGACGGCAATGCCGCCCAGCGCATCCAGATATTCTTTGCCGTTCACATCCCATACGCGGCAGCCCTGGCCTCGCTCCAGCGCGATAGGAACGCGGCCGTAGGTGGGCATAACGTGGGGCGAAGCTGCCTCGATGAAAGCGGTCATTGCAAGAATCTCCTGGAAAAGGAAGGTCAATGGTGCGCACTGGCACCTTAAAAATGCGAGGTTTGATTTTAGAGTGCCCTGATAACCCCAACATTGCGGATTACGCATCGTTGCCATGCAATGAGCCTAGGTCATTGTGGGGTAGACAGCACGTCTCTTATACAAGAGTTAGAATGATTCTTTGGGTATGTTGGTGGAGATCCCGCCCGGTTGCCCGGTTTTATTTAGCGAATATTTGATGGTTACCCCTTCCAGCAAAGAACTGTTCATCATGGGTATGACCCATGCCGGCAAAACTTTTCGACCCAGCGACTGGGCCGAGCGTCTGGCTGGGGTCATGAGCCAGTTTCGCCCCGGTGGAGCCTGCGCAGGCAGTCATCTGAGCTATTCGCCCTGGTGCGTGCCCACAGTGATGAATGGAACCAAATGCGTGGTGATTAACCGAGACCTGCGCGACTATGAACCCATGGCCTGGGACTTCTGCTTGAACTTCGCCAAGGACAACGATCTGCAAGTCGCGGAAGCTTGCCTGTTGCCAGACAAGGCATCAGCCGACAAGGGGTGAATTCTTTCTGGTGCCCAGAGGTGCCGCGCAAACGACAAAGGCTTCCATGAGAAGCTTTTTTTGTATCCGCCTGATGGCGATGGAGGCTCAGTGGGAGGCGGTGGCTGGGTCCAGCAGATGTGCCTGGTGCCATGATCCCCAGCGGTAGTAGCCTAGGGACAGCAGCATGGATGCCAGGGCGCTGAGCGGAAAACTCCACCATAGCGCATCAATCCCCAAAATGGGCTGCAGCCCCCAGGCTAAGGGCAGGCGCACCCACCACAGCGCTGCGACCATGATGGCCAAAGGCACCAGCACTGCACCTGTGGAGCGCATGACTCCGGCCAACACGTTACTCACGCCCAGCAGCATGAACGAGCCCAGCACAATGCGGTTGAGGTGGCGTGCGGGCTCCAGGGCCGCGCTGTCCTCGGGCAGGAACAGGGCCAGTACCGGACGCTCGAAGGCCAGGACCAGGGCCGCGCAGGCGCCGGTCAACAGCAGCTGGAAGGCCACGCCGATGCGGGCCGTGCGCGTTACACGCGACCAGTTGCCGGCCCCCAGGTTCTGAGCGGCGATGGTGGAGCAGGCCGAGGCTACTGCAATGGCTGGCATCTGCACATAGGCCCACAGTTGCAGGGCTGCGCTGTAGGCGGCGGAAGTCTGGGCACCATGGGCGTTGACCAGGCTCAACATCAACACCAGGGAGAGCGAGATCACGAGCATCTGCAGACCCATGGGCAGTCCTTTGACAAGCAGGCAGCGCAGCAGGGCTGGTTCGGGCCATAGGTGGCGGCGCTGGCGCCAGCCTATCCAGAGCGGCAGGCGCTGCCAGTGCAGCCAAGCCAGCAGGCCCAGCAGGCCCATGCTATTTGCCACGAGGGTGGCAAGGGCCGAGCCGGCCATGCCCATACCCGACAAGGGGCCTGTGCCGAAGATGAATAGGGGGTTGAGTGCGGCATCTCCCAGAGCCACGGCCAGCAGGACTAAAAAAGGCGTGCGGCTGTCACCAGTGCCGCGAAGCACAGCGGTGACAAAGATCAGCAGCAGCATGGGCGGCAGTGCTAAAAACAATACACGAAGATAGTCCACGGCCAAAGCAGCAGTGGCAGGCTCAGCCCCCAGAATGTGCAGCAACGGCGCGGCTAGAGGCCAGCCCAGGGCGGCGATGAGCAGGGAGAAGCCCAAAAACAGGCTGGCGCTGCGGCTTTGGTCCCACCGCAGCGTGGTACGGACACCGGCAGTCAGGCGCAGGCCGCCCTCCAGCAGGTCATGGCCGGGGAAGC
>JBEIOV010000003.1:0-180947 GCA_040377375.1 Hylemonella sp. | reverse complement strand
GGGCCATGCGGATCATGCGCTTTTGCAGCGCCGGCACGGCCGCGTTGCCGACCTCGATGGCCAGGTCGCCGCGCGCCACCATGATGCCGTCGCTGGCCCGCAGGATTTCTTCCAGTTTCGGAATCGCCTCGGCGCGCTCGATCTTGGCGATCAGGTGCGGCTTGTGGTGGAACTCGGCAGCGGCCACATTGCTGAGCTGGCGCGCCATTTCCATGTCGGTGGCGTTTTGCGGAAAGCTCACGGCCACGTAGTCGGCCTGGAAGCTCATCGCGGTCTTGATGTCTTCCATGTCCTTGGCGGTGAGCGCGGGCGCGGTCAGGCCGCCGCCCTGCTTGTTGATGCCCTTGTTGTTGGACAGTTCGCCGCCGATCTTGACCACGGTGTGCACGGCATCGCCCCGCACGGCTTCCACCGTCATCACGATCAGGCCGTCGTTGAGCAGCAGCACATCGCCGGGCTTGACGTCGCGCGGCAGCTCCTTGTAATCGAGCCCCACGCCGCCGAGGTCGCCCGGCTCGGTGCGCGAGGCATCGAGCACGAACTTCTGTTCCGACTCGAGCATCACCTTGCCGTCGGCAAACTTGCCCACCCGGATCTTGGGGCCCTGCAGGTCGGCCATGATGGCCACTTCGCGGCCGGCGCGCTGGGCGGCTTCGCGCACCAGACGGGCGCGGTCGATGTGGTCCTGCGCCTTGCCATGGCTGAAGTTCAGCCGCACCACATTGACCCCGGCAAGAATCATCTGCTCCAGCAGGGCCGGATCGCTCGACGCGGGGCCGAGAGTGGCAACGATTTTGGTGGCACGGCGGTCCATGAAACGCTCCTCTTGTAATTAAGTTTCCATTCTCACATGAAACCAGTTACACGACGGCATCAAGATACCCTGCGGCCAGCACGCCTTCAGCCCGCGGCGCGCCGGCTCAGAATCTCAAACGCCGGCAGGGTTTTGCCCTCGAGCACCTCAAGGAAGGCGCCGCCGCCGGTGGAGATGTACCCCACCTGCTTTTCAATGCCGTATTTGGCGATGGCCGCCAGCGTGTCACCGCCTCCGGCGATCGAGAACGCCGCGCTGTCGGCAATCGCGCGCGCGATGGTTTCGGTGCCGTGCGCGAAGGCCTCGAACTCGAACACGCCCACCGGACCGTTCCAGACAATGGTGCCGGCGGCCTTGAGCTGCGCGGCCAGCGCGGCGGCCGTGCGCGGGCCGATGTCCAGGATCAGGTCATCGGCGGCCACCTCGCCCGCGGCCTTGACGGTGGCCACCGCATCGGCGGCAAAGGTCTTGGCAGTCACCACATCAACCGGCACCGGCACGGCCGCGCCGCGCGCTTGCATGGCCGCCATCACGGCCCGGGCCTCTTCCACCAGATCCGGCTCGGCCAGGCTCTTGCCGATGTTCAGGCCGGCGGCCAGCATGAAGGTGTTGGCAATGCCGCCGCCCACGATCAGCTGGTCCACCTTGGCGGCCAGGCTCTTGAGAATGGTGAGCTTGGTCGACACCTTGGAGCCCGCCACGATGGCCACCAGCGGTCGTTTCGGGTGGGCCAGGGCCTGGGTGATGGCGTCCATTTCGGCCGCCAGCAGCGGGCCGGCGCACGCCACTTTGGCGAACTGCGCGATGCCGTAGGTGGAAGCCTCGGCGCGGTGCGCGGTGCCGAAGGCGTCGTGCACGAAGATGTCGCACAGGGCGGCCATTTTGCGCGCGAGTTCCTCGCTGTTCTTTTTCTCACCCTTGTTCAGACGGCAGTTTTCCAGCAGCACCAATTGACCGGGTTGCACGCTGACGCCATCGACCCAGTTGGCGAGCAGGGGGACATCGCGATCCAGCAGCTCGGCCATGCGCGCGGCCACCGGTGCCAGCGAGTCCTCGGGCAAGAAGGCGCCCTCGGTCGGGCGCCCCAGGTGCGAGGTCACCATCACGGCGGCTCCCGCGTCCAGCGCCATCTGGATGCAGGGCAGGGAAGCCCGGATGCGGGTGTCTTCGGTGATGCGCCCGGCATCGTCCTGCGGCACGTTGAGATCGGCGCGGATGAAGACACGCTGGCCAGCAACCTTGCCCTGGGCGCAAAGGTCGGAAAAACGGATGACGTTCATGGTGATTGAAACTGAGTGAAGGAGAGATGGCGATCCGGCAAATCCGCAGGAACGCCAAAAGCGCCAATTTTAGGCGCTGCCGCCAGCGCCCCTGCGCCCTACCAGCCCAGCCCCAGGTGCAGCGGCAGATAAACCGCCATGCCCAGCGCGATGGTGCCCAGCACGGCCTGGCCGGCGCCCTTGCGCCAGAAAAAGTAGAGCGCGCCGGCCAGCGCGCCGAACAGCCGCGCGTCCTGCCAGGTGCCCACCAGATGGCCCTGCACCATGACGATTTCGGGCACGATCACGGCCGAGAGCGCGGCAATGGGCGCGTACTGCAGGCCGCGCTGGGCCCAGCGCGGCAGGCTCCAGGGCTTGCTGGAGATGAAGAAGAAGGAGCGCGCCAGCACCGTCACGCAAGCCAGCCCGACAATGGTGGCGAGGGTCCAGAGGTCGGTGCCGTTCATGCGCGCCCCCGATGAAAAAGCGGCGTTTTCTCAAGCAGCAGGCACAGCGCCACCGCCGCGGCAATGGCGACCAGGATGTTGAGCTTGAGCGGCAGTGCAAAAGCGGCCACGGCCGCCGCGCCCGCCACGCCGGCCGAGACCACGCGCAGCCGGCTGGAGGCCAGCGAACACAGGACACCCACCAGCGCCAGGATGCCGGCAAAACCCAGGCCCCAGTGCGTCGGAACGAAATTGGCCAGCACCACGCCCAGGATGCTAGGGCCCACCCAGCTGGCCCAATTCAAGAAACAGCTGCCCGCCAGATACGCCTGTTCGGCCCGGCGTTGCGCCGCATCGCTGCCGGGATGGGCAAAGCGCTTGACGAACAGCACATAACTCAGGTCCGCGGTCTGATAGCCGCTGAGCAGGCGCTGCCACAGGGGCAGGTGCATCACGTAGGGCCGCAGGTGCATGCTGAACACCACAAAGCGCAGGTTGACGCAAAAACCGGTTGCCAGGATGATCCACATCGGCGCCCCGGCGGTGATCAGCGGAATGGCCGCGAGCTGCGAGCTGCCGGCGAACACGATCAGGCTCATGAGCAGGGCCTCGAAGGTGCTCATGCCCGACTTGACCATGGCCACGCCCGTCATCAAGCCCCAGGCTCCGATGCCGGGCGCCACCGACATCATGTCGCGCATGCCCTGGCGAAATTCCGGGTGACGGTAGTTGGCGCGCAAGAAGAACATGAGGCGCGGCCCTAGACGGCATGGGCCAGCGCAAGCGGCTCAAAGCGCATGCCGGGCTTGAGGTCAAAACCGTGCAGAAAGTCGGCCACGCTCAGGCGCTTGCCGCCGGGGCGCTGCACCTGCTCGACCATCACTATGGAATTCATAGCGGCCACCGCCATACCCTCGGGGCCTGCGGCCAGAATCGAGCCGCATGCCGTACCCGCCGGCGGCGTGCCGGGGGCGACCGACGCCGCCCAGATTTTCAGCGTCTCGCCCGCCAGCGCGGTGGCTGCGCCGGGAAAGGGGTTGAAGGCCCGAATGCGCCGCACAAGCAGGGCGGCCGGCTGTTCCCAGTCCATCGCCGCTTCGTGTTTTTCAATCTTGTGGGCGTAGCTCACGCCCTCGGCGGGCTGTTTCACCGCTTTGAGGCCGCCACAGGCCGCCAGCTCCAGCGCCTCGACAATCAGGCGCCCACCCAGCACGGCCAGCTTGTCGTGCAGGCGGGCCGTGGTGTCGTCGTTGCCGATCGGCAATTGCTCCACCAGCAGCATGTCGCCCGTATCGAGCCCGGCATCCATCTGCATGATGGTGACGCCGGTCTGCGCATCCCCGGCCTCGATGGCACGGTGGATGGGCGCCGCACCGCGCCAGCGCGGCAGCAGCGACGCGTGGATGTTGAGACAGCCATGCTTGAAACTGTCGAGCACCCATTGCGGCAGGATCAGGCCGTAGGCGGCGACCACCATCACATCGGCCTGGGCGGCGTCGATGGCGGCACGCGCGGCGGCGGCATCGTCCGGGTATTTGCCATCGAGCCGCAGGCTGCGCGGCTGCGCCACGGTGATGCCCTTCTCCAGCGCGAACTGCTTGACTGCGGAGGCCTGCAGCTTCATGCCGCGCCCAGCCGGACGGTCGGGCTGGGTCAGGACCAGGGGAATCTCGAAACCGGCGGCGTGCAGCCGCTCAAGCGCCACCCGGGCAAAGTCGGGGGTGCCGGCAAAAATGACCCTCAAAGCCGCTCCTCGCGCTGCGCCTTGAGCATCTTGGTCTTGATGCGATTGCGCTTGAGGGGCGAGAGGTACTCGACAAACACCTTGCCGATCAGGTGGTCCATCTCGTGCTGGATGCAGACCGCCAGCAAATTCTCGGCCTCGATCACGCGCGACTGTCCCTCGCCATCAAGCGCCCTCACGTGAACCGCGTCAAAGCGCTCCACGCCGTCGTAAATGCCGGGCACGGACAGGCAGCCCTCGTCGTTGATGTGTTTTTCGGCGCTGATCCAGATGATCTCGGGATTGATCAGCACCAGCGGCTGGTCGCGCTCCTCGGACACGTCGATCACGATCAGGCGCTCATGCACGTCCACCTGCGTGGCCGCCAGGCCGATGCCATGCGCCTGGTACATGGTCTCCAGCATGTCGGCGATCAGGGTCTTGATGCGCGCGTCCACGGCCTGCACCGGTTTGGCCACCTTGTGCAGTTTGGGGTCGGGGTAACAAAGAATGGGGAGTAAAGCCATGGATTCTCTTCAAAGATGTCGTTATTTTCGCCACTTTTCGGTACTCCGGTAACGGCAAAGGGCAAAAATCGTTGCCCAATCAAGGGCTTGGGCGCAAAATCGTGCGTGATTTATCAAGATGCCGGGCCGGATTTCAACCATGCCACCCGCAACCGGGGGAGCGACCGGACGGCATCCCGAAAGCAGCAAGATATGACAAAACACATGATGGCGAGTTCCAAAATGGCAATGGCCACCGCACTGGCGGCAATGGCTGGCGCCTTGCTGGGGGGCGCCCCGGCATGGGCCCAGAATTTTCCTGTGACGCCGGCGCAAAAGGCGACGGCCGAACAGGTCGCGCAGACCGGTGTGCCATTGAGCGAGCTGGCCGCCAACGCGCCGGACAACTACACCGTCAAGAACGGCGACACCCTGTGGGCCATCTCGGGCCTGTTCCTCAAGAGCCCGTGGCGCTGGCCCGAGCTGTGGGGCATGAACCTGGCCGACATCCGCAATCCGCACCGCATCTATCCCGGACAACAGCTGCATCTGGAGAAAAAGGACGGCCGCGCCCTGCTGCGCGCGGCCCAGGCAAGCGCGGATGCTCCCACCATGGAAGAAACCGTGCGCCTTTCGCCGCGCACGCGCTACGAAAGCCTGGCCGACCTGGCTTTGCCCACGCTCAAAAGCTACCTGATCGAGCCCTTTCTGGCCGAACCCGTGATCGTGGATGAAAACACCCTGAAATCGGCGCCGCGCATTGTGGCCGCCCAGGAAGGGCGCGTGCTGCTGACCCGCGGGGACCGGGCCTATGCGCGGGGCCTGGTGGACACGCCGCTGGTTGAAGGGACCGGCAAGCCGCATGATTTCCGGGTGTTCCGCAATGCCACGCCCCTGAAGGACCCGTCCAGCGGCGAGGTGCTGGGTTACGAAGCCCAGTATGTGGGCAAGGCCTCGCTGATCCGGGGTGAGTCCACCCAGGAGAGCATCGACAAGGACGGCAAGCCGCGCAACGAGGTGGTGCCGGCCACCATCGACATCGTGGCGGCCAAGGAGGAAATGCGGGTGGGCGACCGTCTGCTGCCCGAGCCGGAACGCCAGTTCCTGAGCTACACGCCGCATGCACCCGCAGGCACGGTGGACGGCCGCATCGTCTCGGTCTATGGCAGCGCCGTCACCAACGCAGCACAGAACCAGGTGGTCGTGATCAACCGCGGCAGCCGGGATGGCGTGGAAAGCGGGCACGTCATGGCCATTCTGAAGGACGGCGAGCGCCTGCTCGACAAAACCGACCCGCAGCGCGGCGCCCTCAAATTGCCTGATGAGCGCAATGGCCTGCTCATGGTGTTTCGTCCCTATGAAAAACTCTCCTACGCCTTGATTCTGAACATCACCGAAGGCGTGAAAGTAGGCGACCGGCTGGCCAGCCCGCGCTGACCCGCCGCACGGCCTGATCCGGGCTCCTGCCACCGAAGCACACCAAGCCCCATGGAGCGCGAAGAACTCGCTGCGTGGCTGCGCCTGACCCTCACGCCGGGCGTGGGCAACGAGACCGCCCGCAAGCTGCTGGCCGCTTTCGGCTTGCCTGATGCCGTATTCAGACAGCCGGCCGCCGCCCTGGCCCAGGTGCTCAGTCCGGCCCAGGCGGCGGCCCTGTGCACCGAGCCGCCCGAACTGGCCGCGCAACTGGAAACCACCTGGACCTGGCTGCAGGGCGGCGACAGCAGTCAGGGCCTGCGCCACATCGTGGCCCTGGGCGACGCCGGTTATCCCGAGTCGCTGTTGACGATTGAAGATCCGCCGCTGCTGCTGTACCTGCTGGGCCGCCTGGCCCTGGCAGACGATCCGCATGCCGCCGCTGCACCGCCCGCGTGGCCGGCGCACAGCATCGCCATCGTGGGCAGCCGCAACCCGACACCCCAGGGCGCGGCCAATGCGCGGCAATTCGCCCGCGCACTCAGCGCGGCCGGGCTGACCGTGGTTTCCGGCCTGGCCCTGGGCGTGGATGGCGCGGCCCACGAAGGCGCGCTGGACGGCGCGCCGGGCGATTCCGGGCGTCTGGCCACCATCGCCGTGGTGGGCACCGGGCTGGACCGGGTGTACCCCAAGAACCATCTCGAGCTGGCCCACCGCATCGCGCAGCAGGGGCTGATCATCAGCGAGTACCCGCTGGGCACACCACCGCTGGCGGCCAACTTTCCCCGGCGCAACCGCCTCATCGCCGGGCTGTCCCGGGGCACCCTGGTAATTGAAGCCGCATTGAAGTCCGGCTCGCTCATCACCGCCCGGCTGGCGGCCGAGCAGGGCAAGGACGTGTTCGCCATTCCCGGCTCCATCCATTCCACGCAGTCGCGCGGCTGCCACGCGCTGATCAGGCAAGGCGCCAAGCTGGTGGAATCGGCCCAGGACGTGCTGGAAGAAATCGAGACAACGGTTGCTATTCATTCCGGAGCATCTCGCGGTCATCCGACCAAGGCCGACGCCCTGAATGACAAGGAAAACTCCCTGCTTCAAGCGCTCGGCTATGACCCGGTGGGACTGGACGCGCTGATCGCCCGCACCGGCCTGGATGCCGCCAGCTTGCAGGCCCGGCTGCTGGAGCTCGAGCTCGAAGGCCGCCTTGCCCGGCTGCCCGGCGGATTGTTCCAGCGCATGGCCCGGACCTGACCCCGAATTCGCCCCCAAATCTGCGCGCCGCGCGCGGTTTTCTGCGCTATATTGGGGCCATGTTTGAAGTGCTTGTGTTCGTGTACGAGAATTACTGGAGAGGCGATGCCTGTCCGGAATTGGGGCAGTTGGAGCGCAAATTGAGCGCCGTCGGCTTTGAGGCCGAGGAAATCCAGCAAGCGCTGTCCTGGCTCGACGGTCTTCATCTCGCGGCCCAAGGCACCCGGCTCGCCCCGATCGGGTCCGAGACCGCGCCAGACACCGCCATGCCCAGCCAGTCACCTGACAGCATGCGGGTCTACTCGGTGGCCGAGCAGGACCATCTGGGCTCGGAATGCCTGGGGTTCGTGAGTTTTCTCGAAACATCCGGCGTGCTGCCCGCCCCCATGCGGGAAATCGTTCTGGATCGCGCCATGGCCGCCCCCGGCGACCCGGTGGCGCTGGACGACCTCAAGATCATCGTGCTCATGGTTTACTGGAGTTTCGGGGAAGAGCCCGATGCGCTGGTGCTCGACGAGCTGTGCGACGACGCCAGCGACCGGGTCGCGCACTAAGGCAACACGCCGCCGCATCTGCCACCGCCTTGTAGAAGACGGGGCAGGCTGCCTCGCAGCTTAAGTGCTTGCCCGTATCAGACCGTGGCGCCCGCGTTGGGATCGTTCGGGTCTTCGTCTTTCCTGGCGCCGCCCTTGATCAGGTCTTCGCGCTGGATGCCCAGCCACATGGCGATCGCCGCAGCCACGAAAACCGAGGAATAAATGCCAAACAGGATGCCAATGGTCAGCGCCAGGGCGAAATAGTGCAGCGTCGGGCCGCCAAACAGCAACATCGAGAGCACCATGAGCTGGGTGCAGCCATGGGTGATGATGGTGCGGCTGATGGTGGAGGTGATCGCGTTGTCGATGATCTCCCTGGGCGTCATCTTGCGGTAGCGCCGGAAGTTCTCGCGAATCCGGTCAAAAATCACCACCGATTCGTTGACCGAGTAGCCCAGTACCGCCAGCACCGCCGCCAGCACCGGCAGGGAAAATTCCCACTGGAAAAAGGCGAAAAAACCCAGGATGATGATGACGTCATGCAAGTTGGCGACGATGGCGGCCACCGCGAATTTCCACTCGAAGCGCAGCGCCAGGTAGATCATGATGCCCACCACGACAAAGGCCAGCGCCTTGATTCCGTCCACCGCCAGCTCGTCCCCCACCTGGGGCCCGACGAACTCGGTGCGGCGCAGGGTGGCCGACGGGTCGACTTGGCGCAGGGCGGCCAGTACCTTGTCGCTTTGCTGGGCCGAGCTCACGCCCTTGGTTGCCGGCAGACGGATCAGCACATCGCGCGCCGTGCCGAAGTTCTGCACCTGCACATCGGTGAACCCCAGCGCGGCCACCGTGCCGCGCACCGTCGTCAGGTCGGCCGGCTGCGAGTAGCTGACCTCCATCAGGGTGCCGCCCGTGAACTCCACCGACAGGTGCAGGCCGCGCGAGAACAGAAAGAAGACGGCGGCGAGGAAAGTCACCAAGGAGATCAGGTTGAACACCAGCGCATGCCGCATGAACGGGATGTCGCGCCGGATTTTAAAAAATTCCATTTTTAATTCCTAATTCAGCGTCGTTTCCTGATGGCCCTGAGGCCGCCAGACCGTGCCGATGGACACGCTCTTGAGCTTTTTCTGCCGGCCGTACCACAGGTTGACCAGCCCGCGCGAGAAGAAAACCCCGGAGAACATGCTGGTGAGAATGCCCAGGCAATGCACCACCGCAAAACCGCGCACCGGGCCGGAACCAAAGGCCAGCAGCGCCAGACCGGCGATCAGCGTGGTCACATTGGAGTCCAGAATGGTGGCCCAGGCCCGGTCGTATCCGGCGTGGATGGCCGCCTGGGGCGAGGCGCCGTTGCGCAGCTCCTCGCGCACGCGCTCATTGATCAGCACATTGGAGTCGATCGCCATGCCCAGCACCAGCGCCATCGCCGCCATGCCGGGCAGCGTCAGCGTGGCCTGCAGCATGGACAGCACCGCCACCAGCAAGAGCAGGTTGACGGCCAGCGCGATGCTGGAAAACATGCCGAACAGCATGTAATACACGCACATGAAGGCCGCGACGGCCAGGAAGCCCCAGGTCACGCTGTTGAAGCCCTTGGCGATGTTTTCGGCACCCAGGCTGGGACCAATGGTGCGCTCCTCGATGATTTCCATCGGCGCGGCCAGCGAACCGGCGCGCAGCAGCAGGGCCGTGTCGTTGGCTTCCACCGTGCTCATGCGCCCGGAAATCTGCACCCGCCCGCCCGCGATTTCGGAGCGGATCACGGGCGCCGTGACCACCTCGCCCTTGCCCTTCTCGAACAGCAGGATGGCCATGCGCTTGCCGATGTTCTCGCGCGTCACTTCCTTGAAGATGCGCGCGCCCTTGGCATCGAGCGTGAGGTGCACGGCCGCTTCCTGGGTCTGGCTGTCAAAGCCGGGTTGGGCGTCCGTCAGGTTGTCGCCCGTCAGCACCACCTGTTTCTTGACGATCACCGGCTGGCCGCTGCGCTCCAGGTAGCGCTCGGCACCGAAGGGCACCGGACCGGTGCCGCCCTCGGCCGCGCGGGCTTCGGCGCTTTCGTCCACCATGCGCACTTCCAGCGTCGCCGTGCGGCCCAGGATGTCTTTGGCCTTGGCCGTGTCCTGCACGCCGGGCAGTTGCACCACGATGCGGTCCAGTCCCTGCTGCTGGATCACCGGCTCGGCCACGCCGAGCTCGTTGATGCGGTTGTGCAGCGTGGTGATGTTCTGCTTGAGGGCCTGGTCCTGCACGGTGCGCGCCGCCACCGGCTTGATGGAAGCGGTGAGTTTGTACTCGGTGCCCTCGGGCCCATCCACCGTCTGCAGATCGGGGAACTGGTCCTGGATCACCCGCTTGGCGGCCTCCAGCGTCTGGGCCTCGCGGAACCGGATTTCAATCGTCTGGCCGTTGCGGTTGATGCCGCTGTGACGCACGTTTTTCTCGCGCAGGCTGGTGCGGATGTCGCCGGTCAGCGACTCGGCTTTCTTGGACAGCGCGGCCTGCATGTCAACCTGCAGCATGAAGTGCACGCCGCCGCGCAAGTCCAGCCCCAGGTACATGGGCACCGCATGCAGCGCGCTGAGCCAGGCCGGCGAGCGCGACAGCAGGTTGAGCGCCACCACATAACCGGGATCGGACGGATCAGGCACCAGCGCCTTCTGGATCGCGTCCTTGGCCTTGAGCTGGGTGTCGGTCGAGTCGAAACGGGCCTTGATCGAACTGCCCTCCAGGCTGACGGCGTCGGCGGCAATGCCAGCCGCCTTGAGGGCCTCCTGCACCCGGGCCTGCGTGGTGCCGTCCACCTTCATGCTGGCCTTCGCCGCGGACACCTGGACGGCGGGCGCCTCTCCGAAAAAATTAGGCAGGGTGTACAAGGCCCCCACCACCAGCGCGATCACGATGATCGCGTATTTCCACACCGGGTAACGGTTCATGATCGCCTAAGGCTGTTGGGACGTCCGCTTATTTCTTACTTGATCGTGCCCTTGGGCAACACCTGCACCACGGCGCTGCGCTGCAACTGCATTTCAACGCCGCTGGCGACTTCCACGCCAATATAGGTATCGCCAATCTTGGTCACCTTGCCGAGCAAGCCGCCACCCGTGACGATTTCATCGCCCTTGGCCAGGGCCTCGACCATGGCGCGATGCTCTTTTTGCTTTTTCATCTGGGGACGGATCATCACGAAATACAGCACTACGAACATCAGCACCAGGGGCAGCATGCTCATGAGCGAGTCCTGCATGCCGCCGCCAGCGGCAGCAGCAGGGGCGGTTTGGGCAAAAGCGGAGGAAATAAACACGGGCAACTCCATGACAAATAGTCAAAAAAACGGAATGTGCTGCCCTGGCGCGCGCGGCGGCGCTGCCAGGGGCAGGCAGCCGCACATTGTATGCGGGGCGGCCAGCCCCCGGCGCCGCAAGCGGATGAAAGCCCCGCCACCTTTCAAGGGCGAGCGTCCTGGCCGGGCAAGCTTGTCGGGGCAAACACAAAATGCTACTATTTTGATAGCTGCTTGTGCCCATCCGTCAAGGGTAATGGGCCTTTTTGCCTCAGATTTCAGGCGACATGGCGCCCCGCCTGCGGATCGCGCCAGCCGGCCATCAACTCGGCCCAGTTCCGACGCGCCGCCTCCAGGTGGCGCGCCTTCACATGGCCAAAGCCCTTGATCTGCTCGGGAATGCGGGCGATCTCCAGTGCCGTGCCGTGGTTGAGCGCCGTCAGCGCGCCAAGGATTTCCTCCAGGCTGGCCCGGTATTCGGCGATGAGGGCGCGCTCCCGCCGGCGCTCCTCGGTCCGGCCAAAAATATCCAGCGTGGTGCCGCGCAGGCCCTTGAGCCGGGCGAGCAGCCGAAAACCGGTCAGCATGGCCGGGCCGAACTTGCGTTTTTGCAACTCGCCCTTGTCATTGCGCCGGCTGATCAGGGGCGCGGCCAGGTGGTAGTTGAGCTTGAAGTCACCCTCAAACATCGTGCCGATCCTGGCGTGGAAGGCCGCGTCGGTGTGCAGCCGGGCCACTTCGTACTCGTCCTTGTAGGCCATGAGCTTGAAGAGGTTGCGGGCAACCGCCTCGCTCAAACGCAGGCCCGCCACGCCGGTGGCCTCTTCGGCGCGCCGGACCTTTTGCACAAAGGCCCGGTACGCATCGGCGTAGGCAGCATTCTGGTAATCGCTCAGGAATTCGGCGCGCCGGGTGATGAGGCCGTCCAGCGACTCGCGTTTCTTGAACTCGACGATCTGGGCCGGTGCGAGCAACTTTTCAACCGCCGCCCCGTCGTGCGCGGCGCGGCAGCCCCACTCGAACGCGGCCTTGTTCTGCTCCACGGCCACGGCATTGAGCTCGATGGCGCGCAGGATGGACGCCTTGCCCAAGGGCACCCAGCCTTTTTGCCAGGCGTAGCCCAGCATCATGGGGTTGGTATAGATGCTGTCGCCCATCAGCTTGGTGGCCACTGCGTCGGCGTCAAAGGCACCCAGGCCCGACTCGCCAACGGTCTTCGCAATTTCCGCGGCGCAGGCCTGCGCCGGGTTTTGCCAGTCGGCATTTTTCACGAACGCGGCCGTGGGCGTGCTGTGGGCATTGAGCGCCACATGGGTGCGGCCCTCGCGCATGCGCAGCAGGGTTTCCTTGCCCGCGGTGACGATCGGATCGCAGCCGATGATGAGGTCGGCCGCCGCCATGCCCACGCGCGTGGTGCGGATGTCGTCCTGGCTGGCGCCGATGAGCACATGGCTCCAGGTGGCGCCGCCCTTTTGCGCCAGCCCGCCCGCGTCCTGCGTCACGATGCCCTTGCCCTCGATGTGCCCGGCCATGCCCAGCAGCTGGCCAATGGTGATGACGCCGGTGCCGCCCACGCCCGCCACCACGATGCCCCAGGCGCCGGCCGCGTCCAAGCAGGGAAGCACCGGTTCGGGCAGGGGGCCGAGCTCGTAGGGGGACAGTGTCTGCCCCTTGGCTTTTTTCTTCAGCTGCCCGCCTTCAACGGTGACGAAGCTGGGGCAAAAGCCCTTGAGACAGCTCATGTCCTTGTTGCAGGTGGACTGGTTGATCTGGCGCTTGCGGCCGAACTCGGTCTCCAGCGGCTCGACCGACAGGCAGTTGCTCTGCACGCCGCAGTCACCGCAGCCCTCGCACACCAGCTCGTTGATGACCACGCGCACCGCGGGGTCCACCATGCTGCCGCGTTTGCGGCGCCGGCGCTTCTCGGTGGCGCAGGTCTGGTCGTAGATGATGACGGTGGTGCCCTTGAGTTCGCGGAATTCGCGCTGGATGCGGTCCAGCTCGTCCCGATGCTCGATGGCGATGCCCGCGGGCAGGCCCAGCGCGCCCCCCGGCGCGCTGGCGTGCTTGGCGCTGTCGTACTTTTGCGGCTCGTCGGTCACGATGGTGATCCTGGCCGCTCCCTCGGCCCGCATGCTTTGCGCGATCTGGATCACCGAGTGGCCCTCGGGCCGTTCGCCCACCTGCTGGCCACCAGTCATGGCCACCGCATCGTTGTAGAGGATCTTGTAGGTGATGTTGACGCCGGCCGCGATGCTTTGACGGATGGCCAGGCTACCGCTGTGGAAGTAGGTGCCGTCGCCCAGGTTGGCAAAGATGTGCTGGTCGGTGCTGAACGGTTGCTGGCCGACCCAGGGCACGCCTTCGCCGCCCATCTGGGTGAAGCCCACCGTACTGCGGTCCATCCAGGTGGCCATGAAGTGGCAGCCGATGCCGGCCATGGCGCGCGAGCCTTCCGGCACGCGGGTGCTGGTGTTGTGCGGACAACCCGAGCAGAACCAGGGTTGCCGGTCCGCCTTCACCTCGATGATCTGCATGGAGCGTTCCTTGGCCTCCAGAATCGCCAGTTGCGCGTCAAGGCGCGCGCTCATGTCGCTGTCCAGTCCGAGCTTCTTCACGCGTTGCGCCACGGCGCGCGCAATCAGCGCGGGCGACAAATCGGCATTGGCGCGCAGCAAGGTATGCGCGCTCGGATTGGCCATCGACCATTCGCCCCCCGAAAAATCACCCTCGACCTCGTTGAACTTGCCCAGAATGTGGGGCCGCACGTCGGCGCGCCAGTTGTAGAGCTCTTCCTTGAGCTGGTACTCGATGACCTGGCGTTTTTCCTCCACCACCAGGATTTCCTGCAGGCCGGTGGCGAATTCGCGCGTGAGCTGCGCCTCCAGCGGCCACACCACGCCCACCTTGTGCAGGCGGATGCCAAGCTGGCGGCAGCTCGCGTCGTCCAGCCCCAGATCGAGGAGGGCCTGGCGCGTGTCGTTGTAAGCCTTGCCCGAGGCAATCAAGCCAAGACGATCGCGTGCGGGATCATTCCTGTTTTCGATGGCGTTGTAGTTCAGCCGGTTGGCGCGGATATAGGCCAGCGCGGCATACCACTTGGTGTCAAACAGGCGGGCTTCCTGGTCCAGCGCGGCGTCCGGCCAGCGAATGTGCACGCCGCCGGGTGGCATCTGGAAGTCGGTCGGCATCCTGATCTGCACACGATCCGGGTCGATCATCACCGTGGCGCTGGACTCGACGATTTCCTGGATCGTCTTCATGCCGGCCCACACGCCCGAGAAGCGGCTCATGGCAAAGGCATGGATGCCCAGATCCAGGATTTCCTGCACCGTGGCCGGGAAAAACACCGGCGTGCCGCAGGCCTTGAAGATGTGGTCGCTCTGGTGCGCGGCGGTTGAGCTTTTGGCCACATGGTCGTCCCCCGCCACCGCAATCACGCCGCCCCAGGGCGTGGTACCGGCCATGTTGGCATGCTTGAACACGTCCGAGCAGCGGTCCACCCCCGGACCCTTGCCGTACCAGATGCCGAACACGCCATCAAACTTGTTGGTGCCGGGCGGCGCAAAACCCAGCTGCTGCGTGCCCCACAGGGCCGTGGCCGCCAGCTCCTCGTTGACGCCGGGCTGGAACACGATGTTCTGCGCCTGGAGGTAGCGCGAAGCCTTCCACAGCGCCTGGTCGTAGCCGCCCAGCGGCGAGCCACGGTAGCCGCTGATGAAACCCGCGGTGTTCTTGCCGGCCAGCTGGTCACGCAGGCGCTGCAGCATGGGCAGCTTGACCAGGGCCTGCACGCCGCTCATGAAGGCGCGGCCGTAGTCGAGTGAATATTTGTCGTCGAGCGTGACGGTCTCGAGTGCCTTGCGGATCGATTCAGGCAACGGTGCGTTCATGTGCTTATGTCTCCAGCGGCTGGTCCAAGCCTGGGGCTGTTTCTTGTTCGCGCCGGCCCTCAGGACAACGGCTTGCGCCGCCGGGAAAGTGTATGCTGAGCGTGTTGATAAGTCTTTTCTTTCTTTGCCTGATTCAGGCTATCCTTTGAAAGGATATTGCGCAAAAGTCATCAAAATGGAAACACTCGATAAATTTGACCTGGCTATCCTGAATGAGTTGCAAGCCGATGCCCGCCTGACCAATGCCGAGCTGGCCTCGCGCGTGGGCCTGTCGGCCGCGCCGTGCTGGCGCCGCGTGCGTGCGCTTGAAACCAACGGCTTCATCAAGGGCTACCGGGCCGAAATCGACCGCAACAAGATCGGCCTGGGCGTGCTGGCCTTCGTGCGCCTCGATGCCGAGCGCAACACCGGCGACGCCACGCGCGTGCTGGAAGAAGCCATCCGGCTATTGCCCGAGGTCATCTCCTGCCACTACATCAGCGGCACCGGCACCTTCGAGCTGCAGGTGGTGGCGCAGGACCTGGACAGCTTCTCGCGCTTTGCCCTGCAAAGCCTGATCAACCTGCCCAATGTGAAGGACCTGCACACCAGCTTCTCGCTGGGCGAAGTCAAGGCCAGCAGCACCCTGCCGCTAGGGCATTTGCAGACGCAGGGCGCGTCCAAGCCCGCGACACCCCCACAGCGGTCTGCCGCCAGGAGCAAGCCATGACGCTCGTTCGCCCGCTGGTTTTTACATGTTTTATGGCCCCGGCCCTTGCCATTCATGCGCAACAAGCTATCAATTCAGGAGCAAATTGAGGCAGCGGCCGTACTTCATGCCAGTCCTTGCCGCGCGGGCAGGTGCGGCTGAGCCTGCGCCAGGCAGGACGGCGCTTCAGCGCACAGCATCACGCGGCCACAGCACCCACAGGCGCAGTGGCTGCTTGAGGCGGCCCGCCAGCTCCCCGGCGTCAGACCCCCATCCGGCAAAGTAGTCGGCCCGCACCGCGCCCACGATGGCGCTGCCCGTGTCCTGGGCCAGCACCAGTTTTTGCAGGTTGACGAGCGGCCCGCTGGAGGCCAGCCACACGGGCGTGCCATAGGGAATGCTGCCGGGGTCCACCGCAATCGAGCGGCCCGGCGTCAAGGGCACGCCCTGGGCGCCGCGCGGGCCAAATGCCGCATCCAGATCAGACAGGGCTTCTTCCCGAAAGAACACCGTGCGCGGATTGCTCCACAGCATCTCCTGCACGCGCTGCGGGTTTTGCCCGGCCCAGGCCTTGATGGCGGGCCAGGACGCTTCCCGCACGGCGCCCTGGTCCAGCAGCCAGCGGCCCACGCTTTTGTAGGGCTGCTCATTGGAGCCGGCATAGGCCAGGCGAACCCGGCGCTGCGTGCCATCCGGCTGCGTGATGCGGATGCGGCCCGAACCCTGGATTTGCAGAATCAGCGCGTCGACGGGATCGGCCAGAAAGGCAATCTCGCGGCCCGCCAGCGCGACCTGGACCTCCGCCAGGGTATCGATTTCCTGCCGCGTGTACCAGGGCTTGCGCTGGGCCAGATTAAAAGGCGGCTGGTACAGCGGCACCCGGTAATCAGCCGTGGCGGTGCGCGAGGCGTCCAGCACGGGCTCGTAATAACCGGTCAACAGGCCTTCCTCGCCCCCCTGCAAGGACTCCACGCGGTAAGGCTGCAGGCGCGCCATCATCCAGGCGCGCTGCTCCTCCAGGCTGCCGATGCTCAAGCGCCGCACCTCGCTGCACAGGGGCAAAAACGGTGCCCCAGGCCGCTCGCAACTCTTGAGCCAGGCATTCCAGGCCTCGTGCAGCGGGTCTTCCCCAAAACCCGGAAGATCGCTCCAGGGCACCGGCGTCCAACGGCTTTTGGCCTGGACAATGGCCCTGGCGTCGGCAACGCTGGCCGCGGCCGGCGCCAACGGGGGCGCCGAGGCCCCCCGCACGGGCGCTGGCACCGGGCCGCCGGCGCAAGCCGCCAGCATTCCTACAATCAGCCCATTCCATACAAAGCACAGGAGTCGGTTCATGGGTCTGATTTTGCTTGAAGCCCTCGGTGCCCTGGTGCTGCTGATTGCGATTGTCTGGTGGACCATGTTCTCGGGCCGCAAGCATGGCGAGTTGCCCGGCCCACCGGCGCCGCGGGGCGATGACACGGCCAAATCCGCTGAACCGGCCGACAAGCGCTGAAGACGGCCGGTCATCTGCTATGCATCGCGCAGCAGATTGGCCAGTTCCACTGCGGATTTGACCTCCATCTTGTCGAACACCCGGGCGCGGTGAACTTCCACGGTACGCACACTGATGTCGAGCTGGTCGGCAATCCGCTTGTTGGGCAGGCCATCGACCACCAGGCGCATGACGTCGCGTTCACGCTCGGTCAGTTCGCTCAGGCGCTTCTTCAAAAGCTCTACTTCACGGCGCGCATGCACAATCGATGCGGAATGTTGCAGCGCCTGCTCGATGCGGTCGACCAGCGCATTGTCGGAAAACGGTTTTTCACAAAAATCAAACGCGCCGCGCTTGACGGCGCCCACCGCTGTCGGAACATCCGCGTGGCCGGTCAGGAATATCACCGGCATGACCAGGTGAAGCCCGCGCTCGACCAGCCAGTCAAAGAAGGCCAGGCCACTCATGCCCGGCATGCGCACATCCAGCAACAGGCAGCAGGGGTGGCGCAGCTCGAAGCCCGCCTCGAGCATGCCCTGGAACGCTTCGGCGCTGTCGTACACCTCGCTGAGCAGCCGCCGTGAGCGCAGCAGCCACGCCAGCGCCTCGCGCACGCCGGCATCGTCGTCCACAATAAAGACCGTAGCATCAGTGACTGGTTCCATGCGGCAATGTTATGCCACCTCGCTAGCAGGCAGGGTGAACTTGAAAACCGTGCCTTGCGGCGCATTGGGCTCGAAACTCAGAACGCCGCCATGCTGCTCCACGACCGTGCGGCACAGGCTCAAGCCCAGCCCCATTCCCTCTGCCTTGGTCGTGAAAAATGGCGTGAACAATTGCTGCTGCACCTCGGGCGCAATGCCGTGGCCGCAGTCACTCACGGAAAACTCCAGCCAGCGCTCGCGGCCACTGGAGACCGCGCGGCAAACCCGAATCAGCAAAACGCGCTTCTTGATATCGAGCCGGTCCATGGACTGCATGGCATTGCGGGCCAGATTGAGCAACACCTGCTCCACCATGGTCCGGTCGCACAACACCTGCGGCAAACCTTTTTCAACCTGCGTCTGCACCCGCACCGACAGCTTGCGCGCCTGCAGGCTGATCAGCGGCAGGATGGCGTCAAGCAGGGTCTGCGGGGCAACGGCTTCGCGTGCCTGATCGCGGCGGCGCACGAAATCGTGCACGCTCTTGATGACCTTGCCGGCGCGCTCGGCCTGCTCGGCGATCCGGCGCATCGCCAATTCAAGATCCGCGTTGGCCTGGGGTCCATCGCGCAAAAGATTGATCGATCCGGTGGCATAGCTCGAAATGGCCGCCAGCGGCTGGTTCAATTCATGGCTCAGCAGCGAAGCCATTTCGCCCATCGTCGCCAGCCGGGCTGTCGCCTGCAGGCGCTCCTGACTGGCACGCGAGAGTTCTTCCACCCGCCGCTGCTCGCTGATGTCCAGAAAAGCGCTCATCCAGCCGGTCTGCATGCCCTGGGCGTTGATCAATGGCGCTTCGATCACCAGCACCGGAAACCGCGTCCCGTCCTTGCGCATGAAGACCGACTCGAACCCTTCGCGCGGTGGCGAATTGCCAGCCAGCCGGATGGCCTGGCGCTGCTGGTATTCATCCGCCAGTTCCGGTGGCCAGTAAGGCGCCGGTGCGCTGTGCCCCAGCAACTCATCTGCCGTGAAACCCACCATCTGGCAAAAGGCCGGGTTCACGTAGGTGATGTGGCCTTGCAGGTCGCGCGCGCGCAAACCCGTCACCAGCGAATCTTCCATGGCCTTGCGAAAGGCGAGCGCATCGGCCAGGTCACGCTCCGCCTTGAGGCGCCGGCGCATGTCCTTGCCCAACAAGGCCAGAATCGACACCAGGGCGATCGACATGGCCGTCACCAGCGCCGTCAGCACATTGGGAAACAGATCCGGCGCGCCACGCCAGCTGTCCATGCGCAGAACCAGCGTGGTGCCTGGCAAATCCAGCAGCTGCTGCGCCGTGAACACGCGGCTGCCCCTGCGCGCCGAGCCCCGCACGGCGAGACGGGTGCCATCGCCCTCGGTAAACGACACTTCGTGGCTTCGCATCAATTGACGGCTCACGAGATCATCCAGAATCTCCTGCAGGGAATACGTGGCCAACAGGTAACCCGTGAGCCTGCCCGCGGTCACCAGAGGCAGGCACAGCTCCATCACTTCCATTCCCAATCCATCGAGCAGCGGGACAAAGTAGCTGCTGGAATAGGCGGGGCCGCTGAACCTGCGCGCCGCGGCACATGCCTGTATCACGTCGGACTGGGCGCTGTCACGTCCCAGGCGGCCAAAGACGGGCTGTCGAAAAGGCGTATCCACCAGCGACCGGATCCGCAATTCGCTGTCGCGCCATTCGACACGCACCAGTTCACGGTGCTCGCGCAGAAATGCCACGGCATCCATGGCCCAGGCGCCCGGTGTCGGATCGCTGGCCTGCAGCGCCTGCAGGCTTTGCACATTGCGCGTGAGTGCGGCACGAACGTCGCCCACGGCCTCCACCGTGTCGCGCTCGAGCCGGCTTTGCACCTGGCTGGCTTCATAGCGCCCCGCCAGCCAGACCAGCGTCACCAGCAGGGCAACGACCAGCAGCATGAGCGCCGACCAGAGCACGCTGCGACGCTGGACGAACAATGATCGCTCGACATGGATGCGCTCCTCGCTCACAACACCCGATGCTCCAACGCCGGCAGTTGCGCGCGACACGCCTGCAACAGGGGAAAACTCAATTCCCCGATGACGATGCCCGCATGCTCCGCCCGCTCGGCCATCACGCCACCCCAGGGGTCAACCAGCATGGAGTGTCCCCAGGTGCGCCGACCATTTTCATGCCATCCACCCTGCGCGGCAGCCGCCACGAACGCCAGGTTTTCAATGGCGCGCGCGCGCAGCAACACCTCCCAGTGCGCCTGCCCGGTGGTATGGGTAAAGGCGCTGGGAACCAGCAGCAGCTCAACGCCGCTGCGCGCATAGGCGCGGTAGAGCTCGGGAAAGCGCAGGTCATAGCAAACGCTCAGGCCCACGCGCCAGCCATGCCCGTCGCGCGATGCAAGCTCGAACGTCACCGGCTGATCCCCGCGCCGCAGCACACGCGATTCGTCGTAGCGCTCACTGCCGTTGTCAAAGCGAAAAAGATGGATCTTGTCGTAGCGCGCCGCACAAGCGCCGTCCGGCGAATACACAAGCGTGCTGTTGTAGACGCGGTCTTCCTCGCCCGGCAGGGTGCCCTTGCCCGCTGCAACCGGCAGCGTCCCCCCCACGATCCAGAGACCGAGCTCACTTGCCGCCTCCGAGAGAAACTGCTGGATCACACCCGCGCCAGGCAGCTCCTGAATGCCCAGCTTGTCAGTGTCCCGATGACCCAGCAAACAGAAATATTCAGGCAGCACCACCAGCTCCGCGCCCTCGCGCGCGGCTTCGTCCAGCAAGGCACGGGCCCGCGCCAGATTGGGCTCGACCGCCACGCCCGACACCATTTGCAGGGCAGCCACCCTCACCGCGCCACCTCGCTCTTGCCATCCGCCTTCAGCTCGGCGTTGCTGGCGGCGGCACCCTGCTTGCGCTCGACTTTCGTGATCTTCGGGTCGGTCCAGGTCCCATCGATGTGGAACTCCTGGGTTGCAGACTCGATCAGCGGGCGGCGAAGAAAGACCTGGGCCAGAAAGGAGCCCAGTCCCACGACCGGGTTGATCGCCGTCGCGATCAGCGATGCCGTTCCCGCATTAAGCTCGGGAATCACCACCACCTTGAGATCCTGCGTTTCTTTCGCAATGTCAGCCCGGCCTTCCATCAGGACGGCGGCATTGACCCCCTTCATCTGCAAGTTGTTGGTCCTGGCAATGCCTTGCTCGACCGTGACATCGCCCCGGATGAAATCGAAAGCAAAGCCTTCGGTGAATACGTCCCGGAAGTCCAGCGTCAAACGCCGGGGCAGCGACTGCAGGCTCAACACCCCCAGCAGCTTGGCAATGCCGGGGTCTGCCTTGAGAAACTGGCCGGACTCCACATTAACGGCAAACGCCCCGCCCATGGAGGAGTAGTCAAATGCCAGCGGTGAGCCCAGCCAGGCGATCTGCCCCTCCATGCGGCCTTTGCCCCGGCGAATCACGCCCTTCATGCCGAAACGGGTCAGCAAATCGCCGGCATCGGCGATGTCGAGCTTGAAGTTCATCACGGTGCGGCGGCGTTCTGCGGAACCGCGCGGCGGCTGCGGCCCGGCCGCGGCCACGCCCTGCGCATTGAGGGTGGCCCAATTGCCGGTGGCCGTGAACACCGCTTCTGGCATGATGATATTGAGCTTGTTGAGCCGCCACTCGCGCGCGCCGCCTTCCCGCGCCACGGCGCCGGTGCCACGATTGACCGCTTCAATTTCCACGCGTCCGAGCTTCTTGCCGCGCAGCTCAAGATCATCGACGACGATATCCAGGGCCGGAATGCTCGCGGGCTGTTCCTCCAGCAGCGTCTCGACCTCCTTGGCCGAGGTCTGCGCCAGCGTCAACCTGGCCAGACGGGCATACAGCCGGCCGGCACCGGCCCCCGAAGGCTGGCGATACTCCAGATAGCCGTTGAGCTCGCTGGCATCCAGATTGGCGCGCCACAGCAGGCCATCCCGGGACCCCCCGACCACCACGTTATTGAGCTTGCGACCACCCACCGTCAGCTCGCGGGCGCGTATGGCCATGCTGTTGGGCAGGTAACTCAGGGCGGCGCTGGCGGCGCCAGCCCCCGGGCGGGCCGTTGTCGACGGGCTCGCTGGCGTGACCGCCAACAAGCTGCCCCCGGAGGCCTGGGACAACACGGACAACCAGGCGTCCAGGTCCACGCCACTCATGTTGATATTGGCCACCACGCCCTGATCCGGCACGGGCACGGACTCATCGGGCGAAAGCCCCACCCCGATGCCGCCGCGAATCACCCTGGCTTCCGCACCCGAGAGATCACGGAAATACACAATGGAGGCAACACGCCCAACGTCAAGACGCAGCTGATCCTGCAAGCGCACCTGGGCGCCAGGGCCCGGCGCCAGCGACTCGCGAACCAGTGCGGTTTCCAGCCGCAGGGGCAGCACCGCCTCTGCGTTCTTGCTCAATGGCGCGGGCAGGCTCAGGGCCAGGCCCTGCAGATTGCTGGACAGTGCAAGCTCGGGCACCCCGCGGTGAAACCCGAGCACCGCGGAATAAGTCGTGCCGCCGCTGGCATGTTGCGCCAGGCGCGCGATAGACCCGAGCTCCTTGGCCTGCCGCAAGCCCTCGGCCGTCACGCTGCCCTGGGCACGCAGCACGACGGAGGCCACCGAACGGGCCCCAGCTGCCGCAGCGGCGGCAGACGGCGTGACCGAGCCTCCCTCCAGACGCAGGTCGCCGCCAAGCATGCGCGCCTGGCCGCCAACGATGGAAAAAACGCTTTCCGAAAAATTCACGACTCCACGCGCCTTCGACAAGCGAGGCGTGTCGGGCGTGATCTGGATGTCATTGCCCGCCAGGGTGACACTGCCCTGCACCGTCGACTTGTCAACCGACATAACGGGCACATTCAACTTGAACCGGTAATCCGCATTGCCGCTGCCGCTGGCCCGCCCCAGCACCTGCCCCATGAGCGCGCCCAGCGGCGAGCCATTCACAACGACGCCCAGCATCTCCCCCAGTGGTCCGCGCGCCTCTGCGTCAACCATCACGGTGGTCTGGTTCAAGTCCGGTATCAGCGCTTCTGCCTTGGTGATCTGCAGACCTTGCGCACCGGCAACCCTGGCACGCACGCCCTTGAGTTGCAAGGTCATCCGGTCGATCACCAGCTCACCGGACAACTGCGTCAGCGCGGGCCACGGCAAGGCATTTGGAGGCTGGAGGCTGCGCGGCACATAGGCAAGCGTGGCATCCTTGACATTGGCCGAGATCCGGAACTCGCCCTGCTTGGGATCGGTAAAAGGGATGTCATGCAGATCCCCCTTGACTTTGAACTTGACGCCGCTGGCGAGTCCGCCCCGGATGGCATCGCGCACGTAATCGCGCGCATGCCGGTCCAGTTGCAACGGAAGATAGCGGTGAACCCGCGCTCCCTCGGCACGACTCAGACTGCCCTGCAGATCAAGCACACCCGGAAATCGCGATCGCCCCGAAGCCGGGCCGGAATCACTGGTCTGCCACTTGACCTGCGCCTCTCCCTGGGTATCCGCATTGCTGAATTTCATGTTGGGCAGCTGGACTGTCACCCGCTCGCCCTGGATCTGCCACTGCGCATCCGTCGAAAGCTGGGTGAACGTCACCACCGGGTCCTCAAAGACACCTGGCAGCTCCACGGCACCGTTCTGCAAGGCAAGGCTTGCGCGCCCACCGGACTGGGTCAGATCAAAATCAATGCTCGCGCCCCGAATGCCGGGCGAACCCAGGGCCGCGCGCTTGCCCGCCATGTCCACTGGCTGCTCGGCCAGCCGGGCCGCCACATCAAGCTGGGTCACCCGGCCCTTGGCTTCAAATTTGCTCAATGCGCCAAGAGGTCCCTGCCAGTTGGCCTGTATCCGCTCAACCAGCCCCTTGGGGGCATAGGCAACAAGCGCCTCGTGCGTTTGAGCACCCAAAGGAAGCCGGTTGGCAATCTGGGACAAGGTTGCAAGATCCAGCTTGTCCGCCTGCAGTTCGCCTCGCGCGGGCGCAGCGCCTTCGGCCGCAAAGTGGCTGACACGAACGTTGCCGCCCGGCCAGCGCAAGCCATCGCGCGTGTCGAACTGCAAGGCCTGGGTTGAAAATTCAAAACCACCGTCAAAAATCTGGCCGCCCAGCCGTCCCGCCACCGACTGCAGCTCCAGCGGCTGAAGCTGTGGGCCCAGGGTCATGCTGACCTGCGCCAGCGCAACATCGGCCGTGGCCCCTGCCATCTGCCCCCGGCTCACGTCCACCCAAGCACGCACCGCACCATTGCCCTGGGTCACGTCAATGCCGAGATTGGCGTAACGCCGCAACTGGGAGATGTCAACCCGCTCGAACAGGGCGTAGATTTGGCCGTCCCATTCCCGCCATCGGCCATGCCCGCCCGACAGCAGCGGTTGCCGGAATTTCGCCATCGCGCTGAACCGCTCCCCCCACTCGGGCGGCGGTGTCGCGTCCAGGCGCGCGGAATGACTGCGGGACTTGTTGCGAACGACAAAATCAACCTGCTGCAAGGCCAGTGTCGGCAAGGCGCGCAGTTCATCCGTCCACTCGATGGTGCCATTGCGGATGGCAAATTCCGTTTGCGAAAAAAACCAGTCTGCCGCACTCCCGTCGCTGTCCTGGCTGCTGGAAATATCCAGGCCCGCGACATACACTCTTCCGTCAGCCGCGCGCCGGACGTTGAGCGTCGGCCGGTCAATATAGAGCTGCTCGAACCCCAGGCTGACCAGCGAACGCGGCGACAGCGCGGCGAGCACCCGCGGCAGGCGCAACGCCTCGCGGCCCTGCGCATCCAAAAGCCGGACATCCGTCAGCTCAAACGAGGGGATCATCCCGACCGACTGCGCCTTGATGGCCCCGATCCGCACGGGCACCCCCAGGATTTGCGTGGCCCGGCTTTCAAGCTGCGGGCGAAATTCGCCGATTCGCGGCACAATCAGCAAATGGATCGCGCCCCAGGCGAGAACAATCAGGAGCCACGCTGACAGCAGCAGCCACATCGCCCAGCGCAAGGCGGTCGCTGATGCCGTCAACAGTGGCGAGGGGGTACGCGTCCAGTCAGTCATTTAGAACTTGGGAATGTGACAGGAATTATGACCCGCAACGGTCCGACCGGTTTGCCACAGAACGATGAAAGCTTGTCATCTGGCGTCAGCGTCCCTGCGCTCAGCACCTCGCTCGCCGCCAGATCGCCCCTCCCGCCGCCCAGCGATGCCGGCCATTCCCCTTTGTCTTCATACTCACGTTTCGGGCAACGGGCCCGAAGACGCTATGCGCATCAGTTGCACCTGCTTGCACCCGGAACCCCTGACCGGGCCGCCATGACACTGTGTTTCGAGGCCCTGCAAAGCCTGGGTGCCGACACGGGCGTCGCCCTGCGGACCACACGCCAGATGGTGCTGGAGCGCCTGCTTCATCTGGACTGCGACGATGCAGCCCCCCTGCAGCGGATCACGCAGGCCATGACGGATCTGGCCGAGTTTGCGCTGAATGTCGCCTACACCCAAGTCCTGGAAACGCTCGACGAGACGCACGGCGTCCCCCTGGCACCGGACGGCCAACGCGCCCAGTTCTGGGTTGTCGGGATGGGGAAATTGGGGGCGCGCGAGCTCAATGTTTCCAGCGACATCGACCTGATCTACGTCTACGACCAGGATGGCGAGACCACGGGCAATGCACAGGGCCGGGGCAAGATTTCCAATCAGGAATACTTTGCCAAGGCCGTGCGGGCCATCTACAGCATGATCGGAGACACCACCGAACATGGTTTCGTGTTTCGCATGGATCTGGCGCTTCGCCCCAATGGCAACTCCGGACCGCCCGCCATATCACTGGGTGCGCTCGAGGAGTATTTTCACATCCAGGGCCGGGAGTGGGAGCGTTTTGCCTGGCTCAAGAGCCGGGTGATCGCGCCCCAAAAGAGCGTGAAAGACAATGCCGCCCTGGTTTTGCGCGCGACGGTCACGCCCTTCGTGTTCCGCCGCTATCTTGACTACAGCGTGTTCGACTCGCTGCGCGTGCTGCACCGGCAGATTCGGGAACACGCCGCGCGGCGCAGCGCCGGCCACCCCGAACGCAGCAACGACGTCAAGCTCTCCCGTGGCGGCATCCGAGAAATCGAGTTCATCGTGCAGCTGCTCCAGGTGGTGCGCGGTGGCCAGTTCCCTGAACTGCGGACCCGCCCCACGCTGCACGCCCTGCAGCGTCTGTCCAAGGCCGGACTCATGTCGCAAGGCACCGCCGATGCGCTGTCCGATGCCTATGTTTTTCTGCGCCGCGTGGAGCATCGCATCCAGTACCTGGATGACCAGCAAACCCACATCCTTCCCACGCGGGATGATGACCTGGGCTGGATTGCGCATGCGATGGGCTATTCCGGCGCCTGTCCGTTCCTGCGACAGCTCGACGCCCATCGCGAGCTGGTGGCCCAGGAATTCGATGAGCTTCTGGGGGGCGGCGCCACCAAGGATTGCAAAGGCTGCAATGGCAACAAGTCGGCAACGGTGTCGACGCCCGATCTGGAGGAGCTGCTCGAACAGCTGCCCGACCAATTCCGCGCCCGGGTAGCCGCCTGGCGCGAGCACCCGCGCGTGCGGGCATTGCGGGATGAATCGCGCGCGCGACTCATCCGGCTGATTGCCCGCACCGCCCAGTGGCTGCGCGAAGGCAAGGCCGGCGAAGAGGCGGCCGTGCGGCTGGCCGACTGGATTGAACCCTTGCTGCGCCGTGAAAACTATCTCGCGTTGCTGCTGGAACGCCCGGCCGTGCACGAACGTCTGCTGCGTTTGCTGGGAGCCGCGAAATGGCCGGCCCGCTACCTGCTGCTGCATCCGGGCGTGATTGACGAACTGGCCAGCAACGGCATGCTGGGCGAGCGATTTGCCCCGACCGAATTCGAACGCGAACTCGAACAGCGCCGGGCCGCCCTGCAGGCCTCTGACGAGGACGACGACGAAGCCTTGCTCAACCTCCTGCGCCGGGCACACCATGCCGAGGTGTTCCGGACCCTGTCACGCGATGTCGAAGGCGTGTTGACCGTGGAGCAGGTGGCGGATGATCTGAGTGCGCTGGCGGAGGCCATTTTGCGCATCACCACCCGATGGTGCTGGGATCGCCTGAAGAAGAAACACCGAGAAAACCATCAGTTTGCGATCATTGCCTACGGCAAGCTCGGCGGCAAGGAGCTGGGTTACGGCAGCGATCTCGACATCGTTTTCGTCTATGAGGACGATGATGAGCGTGCGCCCGAGGTGTATGCCGCCCTGGTTCGCAAACTCATCAACTGGCTGACCGTCAAAACCGGTGAAGGCGACCTGTATGAAATCGATACGGCGCTGCGCCCCAATGGCAGCTCCGGCCTGCTGATCACCACGTTCGATGCCTACGCGAACTACCAGCAGCAGCGTGGCAGCAACACCGCATGGACCTGGGAACACCAGGCCATGACGCGTGCGCGTTTTGTCCTGGGAGACGCTGCCCTGCAACAGCGCTTTGACATCATTCGCAGGACTGTCATCGAAGCGCCGCGCAACGCCCCGGACCTGCGGCACGAGATTGTCGCCATGCGTGACAAGATCCGCACGGCGCACCCCGTCAGGGGTGCCCAGTTTGATGTCAAGCACAGTCCAGGCGGCATGGTCGATGTGGAATTCTCGGTGCAATTCCTGGTCCTGTCGCAGGCGTCGGCCCACCCCGAACTCATCGACAACGCAGGCAACATCGCCTTGCTGGAGCGGGCGCAGGCCGCCGGCCTGCTGCCCCCAGGCGTCGGCCACGCGGCGGCGGGCGCTTACCGGGAGTTGCGCCGCGTGCAACATCGCGCACGGCTGAACGAAGAGCCCACCCAGGTCAGCCCGCCGGCACTACAAGCCGAACGGGATGCCGTGCTGGCCCTGTGGGAGGCCGTTTTCGGTCCTGGCGCCACCTGAACGCGTCCCGTTGACGGTCAGGGCGCGCCACGGTCATTGCGAATTCTTGCGACCAGCGCCGTGGTGGAATAGCCATCCACGAACGGCAGCGCAAGCGCGCGCCCGCCATAGGACTCGACCACCCGGGTCTCGGACAATTTACTCATGTCGTAGTCACCGCCCTTGACCAGGATGTCGGGCCGGATCTCGGCAATCAGCGCGGTCGGGGTGTCCTCATCGAACCAAGTCACCAGACTCACCGCTTCCAGGGCGGCCACCACACACGCCCGGTCCTGCTCGTTGTTGAGCGGGCGGTCCGGCCCCTTGCCCAGACGCCGGGCGGAAGCATCGGTATTGAGCGCCACCAAGAGGCTTGCGCCCAGCGCGCGCGCCTGTGCCAGGTACATCACATGACCCCGGTGCATGACATCAAAAACCCCATTGGTGAACACCAATGGCCGGGGCAGGCCAGCGGTTCGTCGCAGAGCGTCTTCACGGCGGCATAGCTTGCGGAGAAAGTCAGGAGGGGAAAAGCGTTCAACCATGGCCTGCATGCTAGCAGGCAACGTCCATTTGCTGGCATACTCCCGAGAGTTCATCCCGCCCTCTTTTTCGGGCATGCGCCTGGGTGGCCGGTTTGTGCCAACGAAATCCCGTCATTCCCATGAACCTCGTCACGATTCCCCTCACCTCGATTCGCATCGGATATCCGCTTCCCTTCACCATCCGAAGCGCGGATGGGACATTGCTGGCCGAGAAAGGATTCATGATCGAATCGAAGGAGGTTCTGGACGCCAAGATTGGCCGTGGCGTCACCTTGTATGTCGACATTGCCGAGTCGGAAGCCCATCACCGCGCCTATGTTGGAAAACTTTACGACATGGTGCTGGAAGACCGGCCCTTGGGAAAGATCGCCAACTCGGAAATCACAAAACGGGATCTCAGCGCCGACCGCCCCAATGCGCCCGACGGGCCGCCCGACTGGCTCGATCTCCAGGTCCAGGCCAACTCCGTGCTGCGGGACAGCAACCCCGCCCAGTTTCTCAAAAGACTGGACCGGCTCCAGGATCGACTCAGCCAGCATTCGCGCCGCAACCCGGACGGCGCCCTGTTCGCGCTGATTCATCTCTCGGCCAGCGAAATACACCTGTACAGCGCCACCCACGCCATGCTGGTCAGCGTAATGTGCGGGCTGGCGGCCAGGCAAGTATTGAACTGGCCCCCCGAATTCGAAACGACCCTGTGCAAGGCCGCGCTGACCATGAACATCGGCATGACCGACCTGCAGGACCGGCTGGCCATTCAGATGGATCCGCCCACCGCCGAGCAACGCAAGCTGATAGACCAGCACACCGCGCGTTCGGCCGCGATGCTTGAACAACTGGGCGTGACCCATGCCTCTTGGCTGGAGGCCGTGCGTCATCATCATGCCAAGGCGCCCGGCCCGCTGGCCGACAAGACAGAAGGCCAGCGCATGGCCCGCCTGATCCAGCGCGCGGACATGTTTGCCGCGCGCCTGGCGCCACGGGCATCGCGTGTGCCGACATCGCCGGCCGCCGCCATGCAGGCGAGCTATTTCGACGAAGAGCGCCAAATCGACGAAGCCGGTGCCGCCCTGATCAAGGCCGTCGGAATTTATTCCCCCGGCTCGTTCGTGCGGCTCAGCACCAATGAGATTGCCGTTGTGATTCACCGCGGAGTCAACACCACCACGCCGCGCGTCGCCATTGTGGTCAATCGCGATGGACTGCCCGCCAGCGATCACATCATCCGCGATACCAGCCAACGCGAATTCCGAATCGTGGCCAGCGTGCCGCACCGCGATGTCAAGGTCAAGATCAACCTTGACCGTTTTCTGCCCCTGACCGCAGCGTCCGCCTCAGACCGTGCTTGGTGACGCCTCGGGCGCCAGCGCCGTCGCCAACTCGCGGCCCAGCTCCTTGCGGTAGCGGTTGAGTTCCTGCACGGTATCGAAGCTGCGTCCCAGCAGCAGCCCCAGGTTGTGCAGGATGCGCTCCACCACCTTGTTTTCCCACACGGCATCGAAGTTGATCTGCTTGTCCAGCCAGTGCTCCAGCCATTCCGGGTTGGGCAGGCGGCTCTGGATGGTGTCACGCGGAAAAAGCGCCTTGTTCACATGCAGATTGGTCGGATGCAGCGCCTGCGCCGTGCGGCGCGCGCTGGCCATGAGCACACCCACCTTGGCAAATGCCGTCTTGGCCTCCACGCCAAATTTTCCGATGGCGCGCTTCATGTATTTCAGATAGGCACCGCCATGGCGTGCCTCATCCTGGCTGAGCTTGGTGTAAATGCTCTTGATGACGGGCTCGGTGTGCCATTCGCTGGCGCGCCGGTACCAGTGGTTCAGCCGGATTTCACCGCAGAAATGCAGCATGAGCGTCTCCAGCGGAGGGGCGGGATCAAACTCGAAGCGGATGTCGTGCAGTTCGGCCTCGGTCGGCGTGAACTCGGGACGAAAGCGCCGAAGGTACTCCATCAGCACCAGCGAGTGCTTCTGCTCTTCAAAAAACCAGATCGACATGAACGCCGAAAAGTCGCTGTCGTCGCGGTTGTCGCGCAAAAACATCTCGGTCGCAGGCAGTGCCGCCCACTCGGTGATAGCGTTCATCTTGATGGTCTGGGCCTGCTCATCCGACAGCTTGGCCGGGTCAAACGACTGCCACGGGATGTCCTTGTCCATGTCCCAGCGGACGGACTCAAGCTGCTTGAAAAGTTCAGGGTAAAGCATGGCGACCTTTCGATACTCTTGCAATTTTATGATGCCTGTGTGTCAGTCGCCTTACAGAAGCCCCTATGCCCCCAGTGGCAACTTGCGTGATGGTACGCCGCCAAGCGGCCCGGGAAGGGCGGAAGGCATGCATGAAAGACGGTCGGCCCTGCCCGCAAAAACCGGGGCAGCCCCTGAAAAATGGCTCAGGGCTGGGTTTCCTGAAAGCTGGGGCGCTGCACCAGCTTGTCCTGCAAGCGGGTGAGATTGGGGTATTGGCTGCGCCACGCAATCTGCGGGAAACGGAAATCCAGATAACCGAGGGCGCAACCCACCGCAATATCCGCCAGATTGAGGTGGATGCCCCCGCAAAAAGGTTTCTCGGCCAGACCGTGACTCATGGCCTTGAGACTGGCCTCGACCTTGCCCACCTGGCGGTCAATCCATGCCTGGCTGCGCTGGGCCTTGGGGCGCCCCTCCCAAGTGACCTCCAGCCGGGCCAAAATGGCCGCATCCAGCAAGCCGTCTGCCAGCGCTTCCCAGGTCTTCACCTCGGCCCGCTCCCGGCCCACGGCAGGAATGAGCTTGCCCACCGGCGACAGGGTGTCAAGGTATTCAACAATCACCCGGGAATCGAACAGGGCCTCGGCGCCTTCCATGACCAGGCAGGGCACCTTGCCCAGAGGATTGGCCTCGCCAATCGTGGTGCCGGCCGCCCACACGTCCTCGGTGACGAAGTCGTAATCAAGCTTTTTCTCAGCCATGACAATGCGCACTTTGCGCACATAGGGGCTGGTGTTGGATCCGAGTAATTTCATGGGTAATCTACTTTCGCTGGGAGACTGATTCTAGCCACTGGGGTTTGCCAGTGCTTCCAGACGCCTGGCGGCCCGTTCAAAGCCTACAATTCAGGCATGACTTTTTCCACCATTTCGGCCCTTTCACCGCTGGACGGCCGCTACGCCAGCAAACTCGCCAGCCTGCGCCCCCTGATGAGCGAGCAGGGTTATATGCACCGTCGTGTCCAGGTCGAAGTGGCCTGGTTCATTGCCCTGAGTGATGCCGGATTCAAGGAGTTCAAGCCGCTGACGCCTGGAGCACGCACCTACCTGCTCGGACTCGTCAAAAACTTCTCGGAAGCCGATGGCAACGCCATCAAGGAAATCGAGAAAACCACCAACCACGATGTCAAGGCGGTGGAGTACTGGATCAAGTCCAAGTTCGAGGCGCGGCCCGAACTGGAAAAAACCAGCGAATTCGTGCACTTTGCCTGCACCAGCGAGGACATCAACAACACCAGCCATGCGTTGCAGCTGCGCTCGGCCCGTGATGTGGTGCTGCTGCCCGCGCTGGACCGACTGCAGTTGAAACTGCGCGAATTGGCCCTGGCCTATGCCGATGTGCCCATGCTCAGCCGCACCCACGGCCAGACCGCCAGCCCAACCACCGTGGGCAAGGAAATCGCCAACGTGGTGGTGCGCCTGCAGACCGCCTGCGACCGCATTTCGGCGGTCAAGATCCTGGGCAAGATGAATGGTGCCGTCGGCAATTACAACGCGCATCTGTCGGCCTGGCCCGACTTTGACTGGGAAGCCTTCAGCCGCCGCGTGGTGGAGACGCCCGAGCCGCTGGGCCTGGGCCTGACCTTCCAGCCCTACAGCATCCAGATCGAACCGCACGACTACATGGCCGAGCTGTTCGACGCTATCGCCCGGGTCAACACCATCCTGATCGACTGGTCGCGCGATGTCTGGGGTTATGTGTCGCTCGGCTACTTCAAGCAGCGACTGCGCGAGGGCGAGGTGGGGTCGTCGACCATGCCGCACAAGGTCAACCCGATTGATTTCGAAAATGCCGAAGGCAACCTCGGCCTGGCCAACGCCCTGCTCAGGCACCTGAGCGAGAAGCTGCCGATTTCCCGCTGGCAGCGCGACCTGACCGACTCCACCGTGCTGCGCAACATGGGCGTGGCACTGGGCTACGCCGTGCTGGCCTACCAGTCGCTGAGCACGGGTCTGGGCAAGCTGGAGATCAACGAAGCCGCCATCGCGGCCGACCTGGATGCCGCCTGGGAAGTGCTGGCCGAGCCGATCCAGACCGTCATGCGCCGCTACGGCCTGCCCCAGCCCTACGAGCAGCTCAAGAAGTTCACGCGCGGCGAAGCGATGACGCGCGAGCTGATGCACAATTTCATCCTGAAGCTCGACATCCCCGAAGCCGACAAGCAGCGCCTGCTGGCCATGACACCGGCCAGCTACACCGGCAAGGCGGCCGAGCTGGCGCGCCGCATCTGAAATGAAACACTCCCGACGCGGCTGGCGCCGCCTCCCCCTCAAGGGGGCAACGCCAGCGGCCCCGCAAAGCCGTTTCCACGGCGTTCCCCGCATCCACCGTTGCCCGGCTCGCGCCCGGCGTTGGGTTTGATCCATGGCCATCAAATCCACCGTTTTCAAGGCCAGTTTGCAAATCGCCGACATCGACCACGGCTACTACGCCGATCACACCCTCACCCTGGCCCGCCATCCGAGCGAGACCGACGAACGCATGATGGTGCGCCTGGCCGCGCTGGCCTTGAACGCGCACCAGCTGCAAACCGTGTGTGGCGGCGACGGCACGCTGGCCTTTGGCGCCGGCCTGTCCGACCCGGACGAGCCGGATGTCTGGTTGCGCGACTTCACCGGCCAGACCCGGCTCTGGATCGAAGTGGGACAACCCGAGGACAAGCCGCTGCTCAAGGCCTGCGGCAAAGCAGACGCCGTGCTGCTGTACTGCTTTCACCACGCCGCTGAAGTGTGGTGGCGCGGCATCGAGTCCAAGCTGTCCCGAGCACAAAATCTCAGCGTGCTGCGCGTCCCCACCGAAGCGTCGCAAGCCCTGGCAAAGCTGGCGCAAAGAAGCATGCAACTGCAAGCGACGATCCAGGAAGGCACGCTGACGCTGGGGGATGGCAGCCGCAGCAGCGTGGATGTGGAATGCGTGCGCTGGAAATAGCCGCGCCCCGGATTCTTCTTTATTTTGAGCCCCAAGCCTTATGAAATGGGCGCAAGCAGCTATTATTTTTGTAGCAAATCCGGGGGGGTTCCGGCCGCCCGCTCGGCATAGCGGTTAAAGCGCCAGGCGTTGGCGTTGAGCGTGATGCGCCGCCAGGTCTGGCGCTTCTCGACCGGGCCCATTTGCGTCCAGAGTTGCACCTCGTCAAACGTGCGCCCGCAGCCCTTGCACACCTCGTCGCCCTGGCTGGTGGAGCAAATCGCGATGCACGGCGTGTCCGGCGTGGTGTCATACCAGGCCATCCAGGCCTCAAAGGCCCTGGCCGGCATGGAAAACTCGTCGGCTTCCGTCTCGCGGTAGAACACCATCAGCGCGTACACCTCGGCCAGAGCGCGGATTTCCGACCCCAGCGTCACGCCGTCTGGCGAGGGTTTCTTCATGCGCCAGTAATTGATGGCCGCTTCGATGTCAGTAATGTGGATTCCAGCCATGGGATGCAATGCAAGGGGGGAGTCGGATGATAGCGCTCCTGATTCCAGGCGGAACCATCGGCCCGACGCGGCCGGCGCAAAAAACCATATGGCTTGCGCGGTTAAAGCCCCTTGTGTTCCAATGCCCAGACGAAGGGGAGTAGCTCCCTCTTGGCGCAGCACAGGGAGGTGTCGGAACACAGACACTGCGGCGCCAAGTATCAGCAAGTCGTCAATACGAAGCACAACTTCCGGCTTGCTGGGCACATTCTGCATGACACCATGCCGAGCCAGACCTTCGATTGAAACCTGAAGCAGGTTTGGTCGAAGTGCGTTTGTGGTTCACGGCAATCACATCGTCTCTGCTGCCATTCATGTTTCCGGTTGTTGATCGATGCAACTCGGAGAACTTGTCATGGAATTTTTATCCGCCCCCTGGTGGTCGGCGCTGCTGGCCATCATCCTGATCGACCTCGTGCTCGCTGGCGACAATGCCATCGTGATCGCCCTGGCAGCGCGCAGCCTGCCGCCCCATCTACGCAAAAAAGCCATCATCTGGGGCACCGTCGGTGCCATTGCCGTGCGCACGTTCATGACCGTGGGCGTGGTCTGGCTGCTCAAGATCCCGGGCCTGATGCTGGTCGGTGGCCTGGGGCTGGTGTGGATTGCCTACAAGCTGCTGGCCGACCAGGAAGATGAGGGGCACGAGGGCCCCATGGCCAACACCTTCTGGGGTGCGATGAAGACCATCATCGTGGCCGATGCCCTGATGGGCGTGGACAACGTACTGGGCGTGGCCGGTGCGGCCCATGGTGCGTTCGATCTCGTGATCATCGGCCTGCTCATCAGCGTACCGATCGTGGTATTCGGCAGCTCGATCGTGCTCAAGCTGGTCGAGCGCTTCCCCGTCATCATCCAGCTCGGCGCGGCGGTGCTGGCTTTCACCGCCGCCAAGATGATCGTGAACGAACCGCTGCTGGATGCCGTCTTTGATCCTCCCGAGTTCCTCAACACGGCGGCGCGCTGGTCCACCTACGCGCTGGCCGTGGTCGGCGTGCTCGCCGCTGGCGGGTGGGCCACCCGGCGCAGCCAGGAGGACCGCCGGATGAATCGTAACGAGCGCTCCAGCCACGCCGCCTGATGCAGGAAAAAGTTCTCACCCCTGTCCTCAACCTTCAAAAGGATTCCATCATGGACAAGATCATTGTGTACGTGGACGATGCCGCCTATGCGTTGCAACAACTCACTCCCATGAACAGTGGTGGTGCCGTTGAACCGCAAGGCACCCACTGGATCCTGGTGGCTTGCGCGCCTCGCATGACCCAGCACATCAGCAAGTGGGTCAACCACACCGCGCGGCAGAACTGGCGCGCCAAGTGGTCCGACAAACTGTTCGCGCAAATTGTCCCGGGGCTGCAGGCCCGCGGCGATCGGGTTACCACGGTCATGGCCAAAGGCCCCCTGATTGAACTGACCAGGCAGCTGCAGGCCCAGCAGGGAACGGCCCGCGTGCTGGATGCCCGGCGCCCCAAGTTCGGCCAGGACATGCAGCCCGTCACGGCCGACCAGCCCACGCCCAGCCAGGGCCGCTGGACGGTACCCGGCGCCGTGGCCGGCATGGGCGCCGTGCTGGTTCTGGCCGCGGAGTAAGCCGCCGCCCCGTTCCCACGCCATGGCCGGGGTGCTATGCTCCCCGGCCATGAAGCTCATTTTCAAATGGCTGCTCAGTGCCGCCGCCCTGCTGGCCGTTGCTCAAATCTACAGCGGCGTGCAAGTCACCAGTTTTACAGCCGCGCTGATCGCCGCCTTGGTCATCGGGTTGTTCGACAGTGTTTTGCGTCCCGTCCTGGTGATACTGACACTGCCCGTCACGCTGATCACGCTGGGCCTGTTCCTGTTTGTCATCAATGCCCTGATGTTCTGGGCCGCCGCCAGCATTCTTGACGGTTTTCATGTCCGGGGCTTTGGCGCGGCGCTGCTGGGATCGCTGATTTATTCCGGTCTGGGACTGGTGATTGACCTAGCGCTCGAGCGCCTGTTCTTTCAAAAGTGATTCCACCTGCCGCGTGCGGGCATCGATGATCGACGCTTCAATGTGGCCCCCCGCCTCGTTGCGGATACCCACGCTGCGCACCAGTTCCTGCCCCGCCTTGAAGCGGTCCAGCGCCGCCGCGTAATCCAGCTGCGCCACGCGCGCCTCCGCCTCGGCCCGGATGGAGCGCAGCGCCTGCCCTTGCGCGGCATAAGCGCCCGCGAGCTGTTGCCACGCCGTCGCATCGCGCGCATGGGTAGCGACCCAGCTTTGCAGCCGCGACGCGGCCTCGGCCGCCCGCCCCGCGCGGATCAGGCCCTGCGCTGACAACAGCAACTCCGGACGACCCGGCATGTCCGTGGCATCGGCCCATGCCAGCGCCGGGCCTGTGTCACCCGCCGCCAGCCCAAGCTCGGCGGCGAACAAGCGGCTCAGGCGCGCCGCGCGCTCATCGGCACGTGTGGCGTCGGACAATCCGGGCAACAGCGCCGCCGCCTGGCCCAGGTCCCGCAGCTTCATGCTGGCCAGCGCCGCGGCATACAGCACGCCCGCCCGCTGGGCCGGCGCGAGACTGGCCAGCGTGACCCCCTGCGCCTGCGCCACCAGCGAACGCAACACATCCACGCCGGGGTCGGACAGCACCCGGGCCCGGGCCGCCATCATGGCGTGTTCCACCGTCTGAACGACGGGCGGCAAGGCCCGGCCATCCAGCTGCTGGCGCGCCTGCATGTCGGCAATGCGCTCCGTGGTCAGGGGGTGGCTGCGCAAATAGGGATACGAGCCGTTGTCGTTGAGGCGGGACGCCTGCTGCAGCTTCTCAAACATGGACACAAAGCCCCGGGGCTCGAACCCGGCCTGGATCATGGCGGCATAACCAATCCGGTCCGCCTCGCGCTCCATGTCGCGCGAGAAATTCAGCTGGTTCTGAGTTGCCACGGCCTGTCCGCCGACAATCATGGCATTGGCCACCTCGGCGCTTTTGCTCGCGGCCAGCGCGCCCAAAATCATCGCGCCGATAACCCATGGTGCCTGCGCGCTCTGCTTGCTCATGAGACGGGAGATGTGCCGCTGCGTCACGTGGCTGAGCTCGTGCGCCAGCACGGACGCCAGCTCGTCACGGCTGGTGACGACGGCTATCAGGCCCAGATGCACACCGAGATAGCCCCCGGGCAAGGCAAAGGCATTCACACTGCGGTCGCGCCCGAGCATGATCTCCCAGGCAAACCGCTCGTCCATTTCGGACGTCAGGTCCCCGCGCGCGCGCGCGGCAGCCAGCAAGGGTTGCCAGATGCCCTGCACATATTCGGCAAGCACCGCATCGTCGATGTAATCCGGATCGCGGTAGATCTCGCGCGCAATGCGGTCTCCCAATCTGCGCTCGGCGCTGGTCGTCATGTCGCTGCCATCGCCCAGGGTCGGCAACTGGGCATGCGCCAGCAAAGGCAGCAGCATCAAATTTGCTATTAAAACAATAGCTGGCCACGCTTTTTTGACGGGGGCTGAGGGGCGATTTGAATCAGTTTTTTTGCTCAAAATGATCTGGCCCTCAAAAGGCCGGCGTTGACATGCTGTACCGCATTCGGCCCCTCTTGGTTGGGTCCATCCAGGATAAGCGGGGCTTGCGTGGGCATGGTCGTATGATGCTCGAAATCCGTGAATGTTCTGTAAAGTTGGCCCCAGCCGACGAATTTTCAACCGTACTCCGTTTTCACATGAGCGCCCTTACCCATTTCGACGCCCAAGGCCAGGCCCACATGGTGGATGTTGCCGCCAAGGCCAGCACCCACCGCATTGCCGTGGCTGGCGGCCGCATTGAAATGCAGCCCGCCACGTTGGCCATTATCGAGGCCGGCACCGCCAAAAAAGGCGACGTGCTGGGCATCGCCCGCATCGCCGGCATCCAGGCCGCCAAAAAGACCAGCGACCTGATTCCGCTGTGCCATCCTCTGGCGTTGACCCGCGTGGCGATTGATTTTTCCGTCCACCACGCAACGGCATCCGAGCACAGCCACATCGCCTGCACCGCCACCGCCGAGACAGTGGGCCCCACCGGCGTGGAAATGGAAGCCCTGACCGCCGTGCAGGTGGCATTGCTCACCATCTACGACATGTGCAAGGCGGTGGACCGCGGCATGACCATGACCGGCGTCAAGCTGCTGGAAAAAGACGGCGGCAAGTCAGGCCGTTTCGTCGCGGGGTAAAGAGGTAGCGTTCACTTTTTACCGTTCGGGCCAAGCTGGTCGAAGGCTTGTCCGGCTTCGAGCAACTCAGGGCGAACGGGCTTGCTGAGAGCTTGTGCCCAGCGCGCATGCGCCTCGGGGAACGCGGCCTGGTAGCGCGCCAGATAGAACCGCGCCTCGTCATCGCGCCCCAACATCACGGCGCTTTCTATCAGGCGCTCCACCACCCGTGGCTCCGGCGAGTAATGCAGCAGCCCATGCGCTTCTGTGTTGACCTGCGCCGCGTTGTCCTTCGTCAAGGGCAGGGCGGTCAGTTCCGCAAAGCGGACCTGCTGGCGAAACAGCCAGGAACCCCGTATTTTTTCCAGCGTGTTGTCGCGGTAAGCCGCCGAACGCGCCTGCGGCGCCAGGTAAATCTGGCTGATGCGGTGATAGTCCCACGCGGCATAGGCTGCGGCGCCCATGAGCAAAGCAGTCAAAAGCGTCTGCCACGGGGAAATCGTTCGACGCCCGGCAGCCGGAGCTGCCACTCCAGGCGTGCGCGTCGGCCACAGCAACGCCAGACAGAGGCCAAATGCCATCTGGAACGGTCCGTACCACAGCGGATATTCGAGCATGCTGTGCAGCAGGATCAGCGCCAGCACGCCCCATGCCATCTGGCGCGTGGCGTCAAGCTCGCGCCAGGGCCGGGCGCGCAGGATCAGCCAAGCGGCGCCGCCACACATCAGCAGTGCAGCGGGAATGCCCAACTCAACTGCGAGATGCAGGGGCAGGTTGTGGGCATTGTCCAGAATCTCGCAAAAGCGCGGGCCGGGATACAAAGTGATGAAGTGGGCATAGTCCAGCTCCCCCCAGCCCCACCCCCCCCAAGGGTGCTGGCCAATGAGATGCAGCACATTGCGCCACAAGGTGATCCGGCTGCCACAGGTCGAATCTCCGCTGCTCAGGCGCCCCCATATGCCATGCTCGGCAGGACTCAGGCCTAAAAGCGCCGGCAGGGCCATCGTGGCGATGACATAGGCCGCCAGCGCCGCGACCAGCAGGCGCCGTGCATCGGGCTTGCGCAGCCCGCCCCACATCCAGACCAATCCGCCCAGCAACACCAGTTGCACCAGACCAGTACGGGAAGAAGAGACGGCGTTGCCCATCGCCAGCAAAGCCGCGGCCAGCCGCATCCCCACCAGCGCGAAGCCTTTGTACCTCGCCACCGCTGGCTGCGCGGCCCACCACAGCAAGGCGACCAGCCCCATATTGGTCAGGGTCGCAAACTGGTTGCGCTGACGCAGATTGGCATGGGCCTCGCCCACGCCCATTGCACTGACCCAGGGTGACAGCGAGCCACTGACACCGAAGTACTGCAGCAAACCCATGACACTGCTGACAGCCGCCGCCACAAACCAGGCCTGAGCCACCGTATCCGGCCTGATGGTTTCACTCGCCCAGAGCAAAGCCAGCGCCGCACAGCCCAGCGTCACCAGCCACGGCAGCACGGCGGGCGACGGCCCGCCGGCAAAGGGGTTGAGCCAGGGCAACACCAAAGCCAATACCACGAGACTTTGTTGGGACAATCTGGAGAAGGCTTGCATCTGCGCAATTTGAACATGGCCTCATGCCCCTTCTGAACTAAACCCTATTCGCAACCGTAATGCCCCGTCAGCCAGCAGCATGCCCCCTTATTTTGCTGCCTCGATTGGCCAGGGTACCGCTGCAATTAACGGGTTTCCACGAGAGTCTTGAGCCCAGGCGCGTCTGATCAGATCACATTCCTCGACACTGGAAATCTTGCATATTCTCTTTAGCCATTGCCGAGACTCTTCGGGGCGGCCATTCAAAGCCAGCGCGGTGGCGGCTTTGTAGAGCACGCCACTGCCAGGATAGGCATTGACCACTTGAAGCAACCAAGCCAGCTCCTCCGGGCTCATTCCCGGTTTGACTTCGTATCGCATCAAGCGAATTCTGTCTCGCAACTGGGTCAGCAACACAACATCTGGAGACCTCCCTGTTGGCAAAGTACCGATGCGTGCCAATTCAAAACGCAGCGTCTGAAAGCTGGATTCCACCCGGAAGTAGTCGCGAACAAGAACCGAAAACAGTATTGCTGCCGCAAACCATAGGCCAATCAATGTCCAGCGCGGCGTACTCCATATGGGTGGCCCGCCAACCCGACTATTCAATACCCCCATCACCATTCCGGTTGGCAACAAAAAATAGGCGTAGTGCAGCGGCAGCTCCAGCATGGCATGAATCCCGATAACGCCAAGAAACATGACCAGAATGACGTCTTTCGCATGTGAGACGGCTCGAATGTAGGAACTGAACCACCAAACCAAGGCAACAGATACAAAAATACCAATCGGCAGACCAAGCCACAGCACCAAATCGAGAAACAGGTTGTGCGAATGGCCAAATGTCACATGCAAAGCTGGGAAATACGATGCCATGGCAAGCTGCGCATGGCCTACCTCGCTCCACCCGTATCCAAACCAGGGATGATTCAAAGCTGCCTTGCTAAACAAGCGCCAAGCCGGCAAGCGCAGCTCTCCCTGAAGCTGTCCTCTTATGAAACTGTTTTCGGAGCCAAGCAGCAAAACGTCGGCCAGTTCTCTCAAAAGAAGGGGGCAAACCCAAAAGAATATAAACAAGGCTGTGACGCTCCAGGGCATCCATTTTGAATGCCACCGGCGCCTCCAGGCCCAAGTGGCCACCACCAAGAGTGTCAACCCCAGCCAGGCGGTACGAGATTGGGTCAGTGCAATACCGAGCAACAAAAAACAGGCCATCAGCAAGGCTATTGACGCTCTGATTTTTTGATTGATAAATCCCCAGGCGCAAGCCAATAGGCCCCAGAGCAATAAAGTCGCTAACTGATTCGGTTGCCCAAGATTGGCATAGGGGCGTCCACCCGACAACCCCATGGACCATAGATCAAAAATCCCTGTATCCATCAAACCAAGCCAGGTCTGAAGCTGCAAATTGACGGACACTATAGAAGCGAGGCCAACCGCCCAGAACAAACCGTCAGCCAACTGGTCGGGGCATATGCGTTCCCACTGTTGACCAGTCAATAACGCGAGGAGCAGGCCCAATAAATAGGCTGTAGTAATCCATGCCTGCCCAGCGAAGGAAATCAATCCCACGCTGTATTGCAACCATGGAACACAAGCCAGCACAGCGACCAGCACAGCAGACCCATGCCATTGGGTGGGCGCCTTGGAACACAGGATCACCGCTGCTGATGCCAATGCCAGAACTATCGCACTCCATGCATCTGCATGAAATGCAGCCCACGGTGGGTAATGATTTGGCAACAGCCATGCACACGAAAGTGCACACGCCCACAGGCCAAGCCAAAAAGATGTTATGGGCGTGTCGCCCGTCCAGTGAATTCGCGGCTGCGAACGCCTGCGAATTTTCGATAGCAGCCATGAAGGATAAGTCATCGCGCCAAGATTCATTTGGATTTATCCGGCCTGGATTCATGCCAGGATGGTAGGCAACCCCGCTTATTGGATGAGCGCTGCTATCTATGCTCAAAAGACAAGAGGCCCATGCAGGGCCTCTTGTCTCCGGTACCGACCAGGAAAATTATTACTTGCAGCTTGCAGGCAAGTACTTGGAATCAATGCCACCGCTAGCCGGTGCAGCGCAAACCCAGGTCACCTGCCCATTTGGCTGCAATGCGCCCGTCATTGTCAGTGTCTTGCCACTGATCTTCGTATCAGCTGCCGATGTTGTCACGGTAATAACACCCGTCGAGGCATCGGTCTGGGAATACACAACACCCGATACGTACTTCGAGGATTGACTATCAACAACCAAACTCGCTGCTAAAGGCATGGCCGCATTGACCTGAGCCGATTCAGCCACAGCAGTTTTTGCCGACGAAGCGGCCAAAATCACCTCTGATACCTTGGCGCGCACGGTGTAATCTTGATACGCTGGCAAAGCCACCGCCGCCAAAATACCGATGATCGCAACCACGATCATCAATTCGATCAGGGTAAAACCCTTTTGCATGGAACGCTTCATGAAAAAACTCCTTGGTTAAAACGCTAAGACGTATCCCTTCAGCAGCTTCTGTGCCAGGAACTTCGATCCCTGAATTCCGTTGTTTTATGGGAATTTAGTGCATATCCAGGCCTTTTGCACAGCATTTTTGTCTTTCTTCAGGCTCCACCTGACATTTTTGTCAAACCATTCGCGTCACTTGATGCAGACCGAGCGGACCTGCTTGAGGTCCGTCAGACCCAGCATGATCTTTTCCATGCCATCCATCTTCAGGGTGCGCATGCCGCTTTCCACGGCGGCCGCAAAGATTTCCGTCACACGCGCCCGTTCCTGCACCAGTTTCTTGATGTGGTCATCGGCAATCAACAACTCGTGCAAGCCAATGCGTCCCTTGTAGCCGGTCTTGTTGCACTTGTCGCAACCCACCGCCCGGTAAAAACGCAGCTCGCTGTCCTGTCCATAAAGTTCGAGCCAGCTCTCAAACAGCTTCTGGGTCTCACCACTGTAATCGGTCTTCCAGGCTGCCGTGTGCCGCAGTTCCTCGGCATATTCCGCCATGAAGCTTTTGAGTTCTGCCGCGTCCGGGACATAGGGCTCCTTGCAGTCGCACAGCTTCTTGGCCAGCCGCTGCGCCAGAATGCCCAGAAGCGCATCGGAGAAGTTGAACGGGTCCATGCCCATGTCCAGCAGGCGGGTGATGGACTCGGGCGCCGAATTGGTGTGCAGGGTGGAGAACACCAGGTGGCCGGTGAGCGAGGCTTCGACGCCCATGGACACGGTTTCCTTGTCGCGCGACTCGCCCACCATGATGATGTCCGGGTCGGCCCGCAGAAAGGCCCGCATGACCAGCGCGAAGTCGATGCCGGCCTTCCTGTTGATCTGCACCTGGCGCAGCCCTTTTTGCGTGATTTCAACCGGGTCTTCGGCCGTCCAGATCTTGGTATCGGACGTGTTGAGGAACTTGAGGATGGAGTGCAGCGTGGTGGTCTTGCCTGAACCCGTCGGGCCGCAGACGTAAAAGAGACCGTAGGGCTTGCTCACGGTCTTCTCCAGCCGCTCCCTGTTGTGCGGCGTCAACCCCAGCTTCTCCAGGGGGATCGGCTCGCCGCCGGCCAGAATCCGCATGACCACGTCTTCCACCCCGCCGGCCGATGGAATGGTGGCCACCCGCAGCTCAATGTCCAGCGGCCCGTATTTCTTGAACTTGATCTTGCCGTCCTGCGGCTTGCGGCGCTCGGAGATATCCAGATCACACATGATTTTCAGGCGCGTGACCATGGCCTGGCGAAAATGAGCCGGCACCTCGATGTAAGGTATCAGGCTGCCATCGATACGAAAGCGAATCCCCGTCTTGAGTTTGCCGGGCATGGGCTCGATGTGGATATCCGAAGCCTTCTGCTTGTAGGCATCGATGATGACCTTGTTGACAAACTTGACGAGCTCGTTGTCGGCCGCAGCCGACTCCAGCGAGTCGTCGTTGCCGCCTTCGTCGTCAATGGGGGTATTCATGTCGGCCAGCATCTGGTCGATGGACCCACCTTCCACGCCTGCGCCATACAGCTGCGTCAGCGTGTCCGCGAACTCGCTCTGGGTCGTAACCCGGTAGGCAAACTTGCTGATGCGGGGGAAAACCTGGGGCACGACCCGGGAGCCCCGCACCGCCTCCGGATCCAGACACATGATGACCAGCCCCTCGGGCGACTCTTCCAGGGGAACCCAGCCCTGCTCCTCGATGAAGTCGCGCTTGAGCGGTCCATGCAGCAGTTCGGAGCGAATCCTGCCTGCATTGAAGGCCTCGTACGGAACGCGGAAAAACTTGGAGAGCGATGCGCCGATCTGGGCCGCCTGAACCTTGTAGTCCGTCATCAGCATGTGCTCGATGGGGCGCTCCTCGTTGCGGGCATCCAGCATGCATTGCTGGAGTTCTTCCGCCGTCATGACGCCATCGGCCACCAAGCCATCGAATTTGGTGGCCTTGCGGCGCTGTCCCACATCAGTCCGCTGCACCCGCTGGCGGATGGCCGTGGCCAGCGTCTTGCACAACTGCGAGACCCCCTCGACTTCAAGCTCACCAAAGGGCTGGTCGCTTTTGTTGTTAATGACCTGCAGCACCCCGTACAGGGTATCGCCTTCAAGAATCGGCGCCACCAGCACCTGGCGGGTCCGGTAGCCTGAGCGCTTGTCCACTTCCTTGAGAAAAGTCAAAGCGGGATGAATCGCCTTGAGCGCCTCGTCGTCATAGACATCCGCTAGATTAAGCAATTTCCTGCTGAAGGCGGCGTAGCCCGCAATGCTTTGAGGTGTAATCGGCAGCTTGAGGTCGCGGCTGCTGGACAGGCCCGTCTTGACTTTGGAAATAATGGCCGTTCGGTCTTCATTGACCGCATAAAGCGTCAACCGGTCGGCATTGAACAGTTTGCAGATGTCCGGGCTGACCTCCAGCATGATCTGCTCGACGTTTTCGGTTTCATGGATGCGGGCCGTCACTTGCTGAAGCTGCCGGTAGAAAAGCACTTCGAACGTCACGCCGCGCTTGTCGGGCGGCAACTTTTGGGACTCGAAAAATGCGCGCTCGGAATCCTTTTCCGATACCGGTGTTTTGATGATTGCATTCATAGCTCGAACTCCTGTCCCGCCTGCAGCCAGCGAATGTCATGCGTCCCCCTCGGACTCAGCGGCCGGGTCTGATCGAATTCCCGGATTTCCGCCATGATCAGCCCTGTTTCCGCAGGTTTGGTGTGCGTGATGTAGATTGGATAGTTTTTTCCCATGGCAATGCATCCGAGTTCATTGGCCAGCGTGTCGGGCGATAAATGCAGGCTCAATTTGGCAACCTGCTTTTCCCGGTCACTGAAAGCCGTTTCGATCACCAGCATGGTCACATCCAGCTGATTGACCCGGTCCCAAAAGGCCGGGTTACGCTCCGTGTCTCCGGTAAATACCCAGCAGCTCTGCCCGGCCGTCACGGCATAGCCCGCCGCAGGCACGGTATGCACGGCGGGCAGTACTTCAATCCGCTTTTCCCTGATCTGCAGAATTTGCCCGACCCGGACTTCATGAAAGCTGATGAAAGGGGTTTGCGCCGTGGGAATACGGCTGAAATCAGGCCAGATGACGTCATTGAAAATATGTGTCCTCAATGCGGCAATGGTGTCGGCCAAGGCATGGATCTGCAATGGCGCCGTACGCCGCCCGGCGATCGCATCCACCATCAATGGCAGGGCCGCGACATGATCAAGATGGGAATGGGTAAGAAAGACGTGGTCAATCTCCTGCATTTCGCCGAGCGTCAGATCGCCCACGCCAGTACCGGCATCCACCAGCACATCTTCATCAATGAGAAAAGACGTGGTCCGACAATCTTTGGCAATCGCGCCCGAGCAGCCCAGCACGCGCACTTTCATTGAGCCCTCAATTCATTCAAGTTTATTGTGCCATTCCCCATCCCGGCATTTGGGGGAGCAAAGACATGAAGGCTACACGCTTCGGGCGGGACTGGTAAAGCTGTTTTTTGTATGCATCCGCAACAAGCATTCAGATCAGAACAAACTGCATCCGGGTCCCTACCAGCTCGATCACGTCGCCATTCTTCAGCACCACAGGCTCAGCCCCGATGACCGAACCGTTGAGCATCGGGTTGTCCGCGCCTTCAACGTGGGCAACGACAAACCCTTGATGTCGTCTGGTGATGGCGGCCACCGCCACGCCCGGTTTGCCAACCGTTGTCACCACCTTGGTCAAAGGCACCTCCCGACCCGAGGCCGTGCCCGACAAGACCTTGATGACCGCATTGAGAGACCCCGGCGCGCCCGAAGCCGCCGCAGCTTTTGCGGCGGAAGCCTGGGGCGGCGACGTTGAAACCGGTGCCGGCGCCGCGGCACCCGACTTGAACAACATGGTCTTGGCAAAACCATCGCCGGCCGCTTCGTCCACAAACCTGATCTTGTACTTCCCGACTTCCACGTTGTCGCCATTGTGGAGCTGCTGCTGCTTGGCTACCTTGCCATTCACGTAGGTGCCGTTGGTGCTGTCCAGGTCTTCCAGAAAAACCTCTTCGTTCATCAACTCAAACGCAGCATGCTCCCCGCTAACCGCCAGATTGTCGATGACGATATCGTTGTACGGGCGACGGCCCAGGGTCGTGCGCGGCTTGGTCAGCTGGACTTCCTTGATGACCACACCGTCGATCGACACGATCAGTTTCGGCATCCCCACTCCTGTTCCTTTGGTTTGTTTGCGGAAAATTCATGCAACAGCCAGCAGCTGCTATTTTCCCAGCCACCTGGAGATTAAACCGCGTTTTTCCGGAAGCGCACCGACTTGCACCAGCAACACGGTAATGTTGTCGCGGCCACCATTTTCGTTGGCTGCATCAATCAATCGGGCTGCTTTTTGCTCCAATGAGACGCCCGCCTCCAGAATCCTTGCCATATCGCCATCGGCCACCATGTCCGTCAGCCCATCCGAACACATAAGATAGACATCTCCCGCCTCGACCGGATAGTCATTGAGCTCCAGCAGGGCGGCATCTTCAACGCCCAGGGCCCGGGTGACCAGATTTCTGTTCACCGACGTCGCGGCCTGCTCCGGCGTCAGCATCCCGGCGTCAATCTGCTCCTGCAGCAGCGAGTGGTCCTTCGTGATCTGGACCAATTCGCCTTTGCGCAATCGGTAGCACCTGGAATCTCCAATATGCCCCAGCATGAACCGCCCGTCCTGAAATACACCCAGCACCAGCGTCGTCCCCATTCCTGAGTACTGGGAATTGGAGCTGGCGGCATTGAAAATGGAACGATTTGCGTTGTCGACGCAAATTTCCATGGCGCGCCTGACCTCACGCGGTTTGGCATGGTTGCCGGCCTCGGCCAGCCATCGGGTCATTTCCGATTTGATGAATGCGGTTGCCATGTTGCTGGCAACTTCACCTGCGTTATACCCGCCCATGCCATCAGCCAGGACGCCCAAGCAGACGGATTCGTCAAACGCCACTGAATCTTCGTTATTGCTTCTGATCCGACCAGGATCCGTCTGTGTGCAGAACTTGTAAATCATGGTTTGTTCGGGGCATATTCCAAAATGAGCAACGCCTTGTCATGCGGACGGTTGACCGGGTGCTGAAACAAAGGAAACCGCCATCGTCGGTTCAGGAGCCGCAGCTTCCTCGCCCGGGCTCAACGATGCAAGCGGATTAGCCAGCAACAAACCCCACCCTGATTCCAAAACAACCCCCCGGCACAAACCCGACAACAAAAACGCCGCGCCATTCCAGGCGCGTGCCGACCACACCATCGCATGCGTTCGGCCAAACCTCAGGCATCGGCACCCTGGCTGCCCCGGCGTCTTTGAAGCATTCTGCCCAATCCAACCACAAACGCAGCACCTGCCGCGGCAGCCGCATAGTGCAGCCACGGATTGGCGGCCGCCACCTCCTTGAGCGCCACGTCGCTGACGATCGTCTCACCCCCGACCCAGCCTATCAAGGCCGCTCCCAGCACCACGATGATGGGGAAGCGCTCCATGAGCTTGATCATCAGGGTGCTGCCGAAAATCACCAGGGGAATGCTGATGGCCAGACCCAGCATCAGCAGCAGCGTGCTGCCTTTGGCCGCAGCGGCCACGGCAATCACGTTGTCCAGGCTCATCACCAGATCGGCGATCAGGATGGTACGCACCGCCGCCATCAAGCCGCCGCTTTCCTTGGCGTGGCCTTCCTCGTCCTCCTCTTCTTCACTAAGCAGTTGAACGCCAATCCACAGAAGCAGCATGCCGCCCACCACCTGGAGAAAGGAAAGTTCCAGCAGCTTGACCGCGACCACCGTCAGGACAATTCGCAGCACCACGGCCGCACCGGAGCCAAACATGATCGCCTTCTTTTGCTGCGCGGGCGGCAACGAACGCGCCGCCAGTGCGATCACCACGGCATTGTCACCCGACAGGATGATGTTGATCCAGATGATCTTGACCAGACCGATCCAGAAGTCGGCGCTTTGCAGAAATTCCATCCGTGTTCTCCTGTGTTGTGAATGCAAGAAGCGCCCAAAACATGCCGTTCCGAGCGCTTCCCTTTTGTTGTCCGGACGAGTGTAGCGGCCCCGCCTATTCGACAGGTCCGTATTTTTGCTTACAGCTGGGCTTTGAGCAGCTTGCCAAGTTCGGAGGGGTTGCGCGTCACAATGAAACCGCATTCCTCCATGATGGCCAGCTTGGCATCGGCCGTGTCGGCGCCGCCCGAGATCAGCGCGCCGGCATGTCCCATGCGCTTGCCGGCAGGTGCCGTGACGCCAGCGATGAAGCCAACCACCGGTTTTTTCATATTGGCCTTGCACCAGCGGGCCGCGTCCGCCTCGTCCGGGCCACCGATCTCGCCGATCATGATGACCGCATCGGTATCCGGATCGTCGTTAAACGCCTTCATCACGTCAATGTGCTTGAGGCCATTGATCGGGTCCCCGCCAATGCCCACGGCGCTGGACTGGCCCAGCCCCACTTCGGTCAGCATGGCCACGGCCTCATAGGTCAGCGTACCTGAGCGGCTGACCACGCCAATGCGGCCCTTGCGGTGGATATGGCCAGGCATGATGCCAATCTTGATTTCATCCGGTGTAATCAGCCCCGGGCAATTGGGGCCGAGCAGCAGGGTTTCCTTGCCACCGGCCGCGACCTTGGCCCTCATCTTGTTGCGCACTTCGAGCATGTCACGCACCGGAATGCCTTCGGTAATGCAGATCGCCAGATCGAGATCGGCCTCCACGGCCTCCCAGATCGCCGCGGCAGCACCCGCCGGCGGCACGTAGATCACGGACACGGTGGCACCCGTTTTACTGGCGGCTTCCTTGACCGAGGCGTAGATCGGAATGTTGAAAATGGACTCCCCGGCCTTCTTGGGATTCACGCCCGCCACGAAGCAGTTCTTGCCATTCGCATATTCCTGGCATTTTTCCGTGTGGAACTGACCGGTCTTGCCGGTGATGCCCTGGGTGATAACTTTGGTGTCTTTGTTGATGTAGATCGACATACTTGTTCTCCGGGCTTACTTGACGGCGGCCACGATTTTGGTCGCGGCTTCTGCCATGGTGTCTGCGGCGATGATGGGCAAACCACTTTCGGCCAGCAATTTCTTGCCCAATTCCTCGTTGGTTCCCTTCATGCGCACCACCAGCGGTACGGACAGGTTCACCGCCTTGCAGGCGGTGATCACGCCATTGGCGATGGTGTCGCACTTCATGATGCCGCCGAAGATGTTGACCAGGATGCCCTTGACCTTGTGGTTCTTGAGCATGATCTTGAAGGCTTCCGTCACCTTCTCGGCGGTCGCGCCACCACCCACGTCCAGGAAGTTGGCCGGCTCGCCGCCGAACAGCTTGATGGTGTCCATCGTGGCCATGGCCAAACCCGCGCCGTTGACCAGGCAGCCAATGTTGCCGTCCAGGCTGATGTAGGCCAGATCGAACTTGCTGGCCTCGACTTCGGCCGGATCCTCTTCATCCAGGTCGCGATAGGCGACGATTTCGGGATGGCGGAACAAGGCATTGGGGTCGAAGTTGAACTTGGCGTCAAGCGCCTTGATGTTGCCATTGCCTTCCAGGATCAAGGGGTTGATCTCGACCAGCGATGCGTCGGTGTCCATGTAGCACTTGTAGAGCTTTTTCAGCACGTCCACGCACTGCGCCGTCGAGGCCGCCGGTACGCCCATGCCGTCAGCCAGCGTCTTGGCCTGGGCATCCGTCAAGCCAGCGAGGGGATCGACAAACACCTTGAGAATTTTCTCGGGCGTGGCGTGGGCCACTTCCTCAATGTCCATGCCACCTTCGCTGGAAGCCATGATGGCCACTTTTTGCGAGGCCCGGTCGGTCACCGCCGACACGTAATATTCCTTTTTGATGTCGGCGCCATCCTCGATCAGCAGGCGGCGCACTTTCTGGCCTTCGGGGCTCGTCTGATGCGTGACCAGCTGCATGCCCAGAATCTCGCCAGCGAGCTTTTTCACTTCATCGATGGAGCGAGCGAGTTTCACGCCCCCGCCCTTGCCACGCCCACCGGCGTGGATTTGGGCCTTGACCACCCAGACCGGACCACCTAGTTTCTGGGCGGCTTCCACCGCCTCTTGCACGGTGAAAGCCGGAATGCCGCGCGGTACCGGCACACCAAATTGACGCAAGATTTCCTTGCCTTGGTATTCGTGAATTTTCATGATGTCTCGATCAGGAATGACTAAAGAAATGCGTACGTTCTGTCCCTGCGGGCGTAGGACTGCCCCTACGGCGCGTGCGACACGGTAGCAGCCTCAGACTGTATCATGTTGCCATGCACCATATTTGCACATGATTTGAGTCAATTTACTGGAAGTTCCCTCCCATGGCCACGCATAAAGTTTTCATCGACGGCGAAGCCGGTACCACCGGCCTGCAAATCCGCGAGCGCCTGCAAACCATGGCCGGGATTGAACTCACCAGCATTGCCCCGGAACTGCGCAAGGATGCCGCCGCCAAGCGCGCCCTGATGTCGCAGGTCGACCTGGTCGTGTTGTGCCTGCATGACGAAGCCGCCATGGAGTCCGTTGCCATGATCGATGACCTGGCAAGAACCAGTGGCCAGGTCGGGCCCAAAATCATCGACGCATCCACGGCGCACCGCACCGCGCCTGGCTGGGTCTTTGGTTTTGCGGAACTGGTGAGCGGGCAAAAGGAGGCCATCGTCCAGGCCCGGCGCGTGGCCAACCCCGGCTGCTATGCCACTGGCGCCATTGCACTGATCCGTCCGCTGGTGGATGCCGGCCTGATTCCGAAGGACTTTCCCCTCATGCTGCCCTCGGTCAGCGGCTATTCCGGCGGTGGCCGCAGCATGATTGAAGCCTATGAAAAAGGCCAGGCCCCGGCGTTCGAGGTCTATGGCCTGGGCCTCAAGCACAAGCACATTCCCGAGATCATGAAGTACACCGGCCTCACGCGCCGGCCCCTGTTCATCCCGTCCGTGGGCAACTTCAGGCAGGGCATGCTGGTGCAACTGCCGCTGCATCTGGACCTGCTGCCGGGTCAACCCACCGCGGCCGACCTGCACAACGTCCTGGCAAAACACTACCGGGGAAGCGAATGGGTCACGGTGGAGCCCGCCACCAGCGACGGCAAGCTCGACGCCCTGGCACTGGTGGATACCAACAAGATGGAGCTGCGCGTCTTCGCCAACCAGGGCGCGGGGGACGGCTTCCGCCATGCCGTGCTGATTGCGCGGCTGGACAACCTGGGCAAGGGCGCCAGCGGTGCAGCCGTGCAGAACCTCAAGCTCATGCTGGGGCTGTGAGCCTTATCCGGGTAGTATTTGCTATCAATTTGGTAGCTTATTACGCTGCTGGATAAAGGCCAAGGGGCCAAATTGGCCTGGAAATCCTAGTCGTCCTCGCCGGGGCCGGCGATCACCTGGCGCACCACCTCCGCGGCAAAGCCGCGCGAGGTGAGAAAACGCAGCTGCTTGCCGCGCTCGGACGGGCTGGCTGCTGGCTCGGTAAATTTCTTGCGCCAGACCTCGCGTGCGCGCTCCAGCTCGCTGTGCTGCAGCCCCGCCACCGCCTGCGCCACGGCCTGCGGATCGAGCCCCTTGCCTTGCAGCTCCTGCCGGATACGCGCCGCGCCCAGTTTGGCCGCGCGCCGGTGAATCACCGACTCCACCACCCGTCGCTCATCGATGAAGCCCTTGGCCTGCAATTCGTCAAGCGCCCGGGCCAGGGTGCCAGGCTCCTCTTCGAAAGTCTTTAGCTTGCGCTCCAGCTCGGCGCGTGAATGTTCACGGCCACTAAGCAGGCGCAGGGCGCGGCCCTTGAGAGAAGGCTGGGAAAAAGACATGGTTCTGAGCGTCCTCACGCCGTGTAATTGCTATCTTTTTAATAGCTACTTGCGCTTGTTTTGCAAGGACTGAACCCGATTTCTTCTGCAAATTCGCCTCATTCGGCCGTCTCCAGCGCCTCCGGCAGCAACGGAATGCCCAGTGACTCGCGCACCTTGTTCTCGATCTCGTGCGAAAGCTCGGGGTTCTCGCGCAGGAACTCGCGCGCGTTGTCGCGGCCCTGGCCGATCTTCTCGCCGTTGTAGGCGTACCAGGCGCCGGATTTCTCGATGATTCTGGCATTCACGCCCATGTCGATGATTTCGCCGTGGCGGCTGATGCCCTCGCCAAACAGGATGTCGAACTCGGCCGTCTTGAACGGAGGCGCCACCTTGTTCTTGACCACCTTGACCTTGGTTTCGTTGCCGATCGCGTCGTCGCCCTTCTTGATGGTGCCGGTGCGACGGATGTCAAGACGCACGGAAGCGTAGAACTTGAGCGCGTTGCCGCCGGTGGTGGTTTCGGGCGAACCGAACATCACGCCGATTTTCATGCGGATCTGGTTGATGAAGATCACCATGCAATTGGTCTTCTTGATATGCGCCGTGAGCTTGCGCAACGCCTGGCTCATCAGGCGCGCCTGCAGACCCGGCAGGGAGTCGCCCATTTCGCCTTCAAGCTCGGCCTTGGGCGTGAGCGCCGCCACCGAATCGATCACGATCAGGTCCACCGCGCCGGAACGCACCAGCGAATCCACGATTTCGAGCGCCTGCTCGCCGGTATCGGGCTGGCTGATCAGCAGGTCCTGCAGGTTCACGCCCAGCTTTTGCGCGTACTGGATGTCCAGCGCATGCTCGGCATCGACAAACGCGCACTGGCCGCCCTGTTTTTGCATCTCGGCAATCACCTGCAGCGTCAGCGTGGTTTTACCGGATGACTCCGGGCCATAAATCTCCACCACCCGACCGCGCGGCAGGCCGCCCACGCCCAAGGCAATGTCCAGCCCCAGCGAGCCGGTGGACACCACCTGGATGTCCTCAATCACCTCGCCTTCCCCCAGGCGCATGATGGTGCCCTTGCCAAACTGTTTTTCAATCTGGGCCAGCGCCACTTGCAGGGCTTTGGCTTTTTCGCTGTTGGGGCCGGCGCCCTTGACGGATGCATCCATGAAAATCTCCTTGAACATCAGACAATGAATTCGACTCATCCAGTGGTTTTATAAACAGGCTGGATGCTTGAACAGTAGTTTAACGCGACAGATTGAAATTGGTAAACTGATTTTTTAGTCAGTTTGATTTACTATTTAGCCATGCTCGACACCCCTGCACATGACGGCTGGCGCCAAACCCATCTGGGACGCCTGCTGGGCCTGGCCATGCGGCGCTTTGACGCCCGGGTATTGAGCCTGATGGCCCACGACATCGAGGTTCCACTTGCCTTGTCCAACCTCGCCGCGCGTGGCCAGGTCAGTGCGGCCCACATCCACATCACCCGCCACCTCGCGCTGGAAGGCTCGCGCCTGACCGATCTGGCGGCCCAGGCCGGCATGAGCAAACAGGCCATGGGCAAGCTGGTTGACCAGTGCGAGGCCTGGGGGCTGGTCACGCGCGAACACAACGCACGCGACGCGCGCTCCAGAACGGTACGGTTCACATCCGACGGCCTGGCCTGGCTGAAGGCCTTCCAGCAAGCCGTGGCACAGGCCGAAGCCGAACTCACGCTGGCGGTGGGGCCGGAAGTTGCCGCCGTGATCGCCATCGGGCTGGAGGCTTACGCAGCATGATGCCCACGCCTAGAATCACACAAAAGGACCGGGCCGGCATCCAGCCTGCTTCAAGGAGACAACCATGCGAATTCTGATTGCTGAAGACGACCAGGTCCTGGCCGACGGCCTGCTTCGCACCCTGCGCAGCTCGGGCGCGGCCGTGGACCACGTGGCCAATGGCACGGAGGCCGACGCCGCGCTCATGACCAACACCGAGTTCGACCTGCTGATCCTGGACCTGGGTCTTCCGAAAATGCACGGCCTGGAGGTTCTGAAAAAACTGCGCGCCCGCGGCTCGTCGCTGCCGGTACTGATCCTCACCGCCGCCGACAGCGTGGACGAGCGCGTCAAGGGCCTGGACTATGGCGCCGACGACTACATGGCCAAGCCCTTCAGTCTGCAGGAACTGGAAGCGCGCGTGCGCGCGCTCATCCGCCGGGGCATGGGCGGCACCAGCAGCGCCATCAAGCACGGGCCACTGGTTTACGACCAGGCCGGCCGTGTCGCCTCGATCGACGGCAAAATGCTGGAGCTCTCGGCACGCGAACTCGGGCTGCTGGAAGTCCTGCTGCAACGCTCCGGGCGGCTGGTCAGCAAGGACCAGCTGGTGGAACGCCTGTGCGAGTGGGGTGAAGAGGTGAGCAACAACGCCATCGAGGTCTATATCCACCGCCTGCGCAAAAAAATCGAGAAGGGACCGATCCGGATTGCCACCGTGCGGGGGCTGGGTTACTGCCTCGAGAAAATCCCGGGATGAATATGGCCCCCACGCTCCCTCACTGCGTGTGGTCGCTGCCCCCCGAGGGGGCTGTTTCGCCTTGGGGCGGCCCGGTGGCGAAACTGGCCCCCACGCTTGCCACTGCGTGTGCTGCGCTGGCCCCCTCGCCGTGAAACTCTTCCAGCGCGAGCAGCGCTCGCTGTTCGGCGAGATTCTTGACTGGATGCTCACGCCACTGTTGCTGTTGTGGCCGGTCAGTCTGGTCCTGACCTGGCTGGTCGCGCAGGGTATCGCCGGCAAACCCTTTGACCGCGCGCTGGAATACAACGTGGGGGCACTGGCCCAGCTGGTGACCGTCAACAACCATCGGGTGCAGTTCCATCTCCCCCTGCCGGCACGCGAGCTGCTGCGCGCCGACGAGTCCGATTCGGTGTACTACCAGGTGCTGGGTGCGCGCGGAGAGTACCTCAGCGGCGAACGGGATTTTCCCTTGCCCCCGGAAGACGAAAAGATCAGCACCGACGAAGTCCGTCTGCGGGACGACACGCTGCACGGCAACGACATCAAGGTCGCCTACATGTGGGTGAAGCTGCCGCTTCCTGATGCGAAGCCGGCCCTGATCCAGGTGGCCGAGACCCTGGACAAGCGATCCGTTCTGGCCACGGAAATCATCAAGGGCGTCATGCTGCCGCAATTCGCCATCCTCCCGCTGGCCGTGCTGCTGGTCTGGCTGGCCCTGGTCCAGGCCATTAAGCCCCTGAACCAGCTGGAAGAGCGCATACGCGCGCGCAAGCCGGACGACTTGAGCCCCTTGGACGCCCAGACCGTGCCACTGGAGGTCGCCCCGCTGGTGTCGTCCGTCAACGACCTGCTGATGCGGCTGAAAGACTCCATCGCCACCCAAAAACGTTTCCTGACCGATGCCGCCCACCAGCTCAAGACGCCCTTGGCGGGCCTGCGCATGCAGGCGGATCTGGCGCAGCGCGAGGACGCGAATACGGAAGATCTGAAACAGTCGCTGCGGCAAATCGGCCGCTCCAGTATCCGCGCCACGCATACCGTGAATCAGCTGCTTGCGCTGGCGCGCGCCGAGAGCAGCGGCACGGCGATGAACCGCCAGCCCTGCGATCTGGCACGACTGACCCTGGACGTGATCCGGGATTGCGTGCCGCGCGCCATGGAAAAGCACATTGACCTGGGTTACGAAGGCGCCCAGCCCGGCGCCGGGGGCGGCATGCTCAACGGCAATCCGACCCTGCTCAAGGAGCTGATCCGCAATCTGGTGGACAACGCCATCAACTACACGCCATCGACCGGCATCATCACCGTGCGGGTGCTGGCCGATCCATTTGGGCAGGTGGCGGTGCTGCAGGTCGAGGACTCGGGCCCGGGCATCGCGCCGTCTGAACGCGAGCTGGTGTTCCAGCCGTTCTACCGCGTGCTGGGCAACGAGGCCGACGGCTCCGGACTGGGCTTGCCCATCGTGCTGGAAATCGCGCACCAGCACCATGCCACGGTCACCCTGGAAGACACCCGGCCCGGGCAGACACCGCCAGGCGCACGCTTCAGCGTCCGGTTTGTCACTGACGCAGCCACGCCGACGCCCGGCTGACCGCGCGGGAACCGTCCGGGCTCATTTGCAGGGCCGCAGCGGCTTGCCGGCCAAGGCGGTCTTGAATTCATCCAGCCGGCTGCGCAACGTGTCATCTGCTGCCGGGATTTTGAGCAAACTGCCACGGACCTCGGGTCGCTCCTGCACCACGCGCGCGGTACGAACACCTCGCCGGTTCAAGGCGGCGAGCTCCGCATCGGCCGCAGCCTGGGTTTCAAACCCGCCCAGCGACAAGCCGGGCTCCAGCGTGGCATTGGCCAGGGGCTGGAATTTCAGATTCAGGGAAGCCAGTTCGAGCCGCTTTTTTGCCAGGGCCTGCGCATCCGGATACTTGCCCATGTACACAATCCAGCGCGCCGGCTCCACCACCGCTTCCATGTGCCAGGACCCCGCTGGCAAAGCTTCCAGCGAACGGCGCAACAGGGCACTCTGCGTGTCATCAAAAAGTCCGGCCTGCAGACACTCTGGCGGCGCCGTGGAAGGCGCTGGCGGCACGAGCTCGGCACGCCGCGCCTCGTCTGGCGTGAGGATACGCAGCGCCTCCGGCCTGACTTGCTGCGCCACACGCTGTGGTTCAGCCTGCTGCGCTGGCACGAAACCATAGGCACGCAGCAGGCCTTGCGACCATGCAAAGTAGACGCCATTCATTAAAAGCAGGGCCAGAACAATGAGTCGCAGCATGGCTTGGGCTTTGTCGGTTAATGATCTGGTCCGCCTGGCGGATTCACCGGGCGGACACTGAGCTCGGCGCTGGTGATTCTTTTCACGCCCGATGAAGTATGCACCAGCAAGGCCCCCGTCTCGTCCACCCCCCGGGCCACGCCCGCCATGCCATCGCTCAATGTGACGGGCCGCCCGGACAAGGCATCGCGGGCGTTGAATTGCGCCCGCAAAGGGGCAAAACCCCGGGTTTCAAACATTTTTACATCCCCCAGCAGGGGTGCTGCAAGCCGCAACAGGGCTTGCGGCGCATCGATTCCAGGCAAGATCTCCTGCAACCAGGCCGGTGGCGTGGCCAGGCCCATGGCATCGCGCGGCATGATGTTGACCCCCACGCCGATCACGGCATAGCGGATCTGGCCGACGCTCGCCGTCTCGATCAGGATGCCGGCCAGCTTGCGCCCATGCAGCCAGACATCATTGGGCCATTTGAGAAGCAGATCGGGATGCAGGCTGCGCGCCACGCTGAGCCCGACCGCCAGCGACAGACCGGACCAGTCCCGCATCTGCAAAGGCAGGCCGAGGGAAAAAGTCAGGGAGGCAAGCGCCCCCATGCTTGCCACATCCCCGCTCAGCCACTCCCGGCCGAGCCGGCCCCGGCCGGCCGTCTGCCGCTCGGCCACCAGCAAGACCGGCTCCAGCCGTCCCGCCCGCGCCCGGCGCATGAGCTCGGTGTTGGTCGAATCGACCTGCGCCAGCACCTCCACCGTAAAGTCCGCAAGATCAGGCGCCACGGCCTCCCAGATCGCCTCCGCCGGCCAGCGCAAAGTCATCTCTGCGCCTCCACTGCGCCGGCATGGAGGGGCTTGCGCGAGAAACGCCGTGGAACCGGCTTGGCCGGGCTACTGGCGTTGCCCCCTTGAGGAGGGAAGCGGCGGTAGCCGCCACGGGGGTGTTTCACCTTTTTTTGCGCTTTGGCGCCAACAGTGTGCCGCGGCAGTTTTTGGCGCCGCACCAGCACGGGTATTCGGCCTTGAGCTTCCTTGTGTAGGGCTCATCGATGATGAGGCCATAGTCGTAGCTGAGCTCTTCCCCGGCCTTGATGTTGCGCAGGGCCTTGATGAACACGCGCCCGTCCTGTTCATCGGCTTCGCAGTTCGGATCGCAGGAGTGGTTGATCCAGCGCGATGAATTGCCGCCATACTTGGCGTCAATCACGTGTTTTTCATCAATGTGAAAATAGAAGGTGTGATTTGGATCGGCCGGATCGTGCGGATGGCGGCGTTGCGCCTCGGGCCAGGTGATAACCTCGCCGACATATTCAATGAGGATTTCGCCCTCTGCGATATCCTGCACGGCGAACACGCCCTTGCCATGGACGCCGGAGCGTCGGGTTTGAATGCGGCGGCTGGACCCGAAGGATGATTTCTTGGACACGTCTGAAAAATTTGGTAAGGTGAACTCGTATGGGCGCGTGCGTGTGCGCGCTCACGTACGTACGCGCATACCCGCGCACGCGAGAGAATGGATTGTAGTCAGATGAAAAACGCCGTTTTGAGCAAAACCCTGGTCATTGCAGAAAAGCCTTCCGTCGCCCAAGACATCGTGCGTGCGCTCACGCCGGTGTCGGGAAAATTCGAGAAGCATGAGGAGCATTTCGAGAACGATAAATACATCGTGACGAGTGCCGTCGGTCACCTGGTGGAAATCCAGGCGCCCGAGGAGTTTGACGTCAAGCGCGGCAAGTGGAGCTTTGCGCACCTGCCGGTCATCCCGCCGCACTTTGATCTCAAACCCATCGACAAGACCAAGACCCGCCTCAACGCGGTGGTCAAGCAGACCAAGCGCAAGGATGTGGGCAACCTCATCAACGCCTGCGACGCGGGCCGCGAAGGCGAATTGATCTTCCGCCTGATCCAGCAATACAGCAAGGTCAAGCACCCGGTGCAGCGGCTGTGGCTGCAAAGCATGACCCCGCAGGCCATCCGCGACGGTTTTGATGCGCTGCGCACGGACAAGCAGATGCTGCCCCTGGCCGACGCCGCGCGCTGCCGTTCCGAGGCCGACTGGCTGGTCGGCATCAACGGCACGCGCGCCATGACCGCCTTCAATTCGCGCGACGGCGGCTTCTTCCTCACCACCGTGGGCCGCGTGCAGACCCCGACCCTGAGCGTGGTGGTCGAGCGCGAGGAAAAAATCCGCAGATTCATCAGCCGCGACTACTGGGAGATTCACGCCACCTTTGGCGCCGAAGCCGGCGGCTACCCGGCCAAGTGGTTCGACCCCAAGTGGAAGAAGGCGCCAGCCAGCGAGGGCGTGGATGCCGACCCCGAGCAGCGGGCCGACCGCGTCTGGTCCGAAAAGCAGGCGCAGGCCATTGCCGATGCGGTGCGCGGCAAGAGCGCCACCGTCACCGAGGAAAGCAAGCCGACCACACAGGCCTCGCCCCTGCTGTTTGACCTGACCTCGCTGCAGCGCGAAGCCAACGGCAAGTTCGGCTTCAGCGCCAAAACCACGCTGTCCATCGCCCAAAGCCTGTACGAGCGGCACAAGGCCCTGACCTATCCGCGTACCGATTCGCGCGCCCTGCCCGAGGACTATGTGCCGGTGGTGCAGCAGACCTTCGAGATGCTGGCCGGCAGCGACATGAAACATCTGGCGCCTCATGCCGCCACGGCACTCAAGGGCAACTACATCAAGCCCAGCAAGCGGATTTTTGACAACGCCAAGGTCAGCGACCACTTTGCCATCATCCCCACGCTGCAGGCACCCCATGGCCTGTCCGAGGCCGAGCAAAAACTCTACGACCTGGTGGTGCGCCGCTTCATGGCGGTGTTCTTCCCCAGTGCCGAATACCAGGTGACCACGCGCATCACGTATGTGGCTCCCACGCTTGGCGCTGCGCGTGCTGCGCTGCCCACCGAGGGGGCTAATTTTCCTGGGGGCGGCCCGTCGGAAAATTCCACTGCGGCCGGCCACAGCTTCAAGACCGAGGGCAAGGTGCTGGTCAAGCCCGGCTGGCTGGCCATCTATGGCAAGGAAGCGCAGGACGAGGTCAAGGACGGCGACGAGAAGAACCCCGGCAACCTGGTGCCGGTCAAGCCCGGCGAGCAGGTGCGCACCGAGATGGTGGAGCCCAAGGGCCTGAAAACCCGCCCGCCCGCCCGCTACTCGGAGGCCACCCTGCTTGGTGCCATGGAAGGTGCCGGCAAACTGGTGGAAGACGATGAACTGCGCGAAGCGATGCAGGAAAAGGGCCTGGGCACGCCAGCCACCCGCTCCTCCATCATCGAGGGCCTGATCGCCGAGAAATACATGCTGCGCGAGGGCCGCGAGTTGATTCCAACCGCCAAGGCGTTCCAGCTCATGACGCTGCTGCGCGGCTTGGGCGTGGAAGAGCTGTCCAAGGCCGAACTCACCGGCGAATGGGAATACAAGCTGGCGCAGATGGAGCACGGCAAACTCAGCCGCGAGTCCTTCATGGCCGAGATTGCCGCCATGACCGAGCGCATGGTGAAAAAGGCCAAGGAATACGACCGCGACACCATCCCCGGCGACTACGCCACGCTCTCCGCCCCTTGCCCGAACTGCGGCGGCGTGGTGAAAGAAAACTACCGCCGCTACACATGCACCGGCAAGTCTGGCGCAGAAGAAGGCTGCGGTTTTTCCTTTGGCAAAACCCCGGCTGGCCGCACCTTCGAGGTCAGCGAGGTGGAGCAGTTCCTGCGCGACAAGCGCATCGGCCCGCTGGACGGTTTCCGTTCCAAGGCCGGCTGGCCGTTCACCGCCGAAATGGTCATCAAGTTTGACGAGGAAAGCAAGAACTACAAGCTGGAGTTTGATTTCGGCGATGACAAGAAGGGCGAGGAGACCGGTGAACTGATCGACTTCTCGGCGCAACAGTCCCTGGGCGCCTGCCCCAAATGCGGCGGTGCCGTGTTTGAGCACGGCAAGAGCTACGTCTGCGAGAAATCCGTGCCCACGATGGCGCAAGCCACGCCGAGCTGCGACTTCAAGAGTGGCCAACTCATCCTGCAGCAACCCGTGACGCGCGAACAGATGACCAAGTTGCTGGAGACCGGCAAGACCGACCTGCTCGACAAGTTCGTCTCCATGCGCACGCGCCGGCCCTTCAAGGCCATGCTGGCGTGGGATGCCGAGGCTGGCAAGGTGAGCTTTGAATTTGCGCCCAGCAAATTTCCGCCGCGCAAGACCGCGCTCAAAACCACGGTGAAAGCCGCCGGCACGGCCACGCCCGCCAAAAAGACGCCGGTGAAAAAAGCCGCTGCCAAGAAACCGGCGACCAAGCCCGCGACACCTAAGGCGCCGCGCAAGACTGGCGCCGGCCTCAAGCCCAGTGAGGCTCTGGCCGCCGTGATCGGCACGGAGCCGGTGGCGCGCACCCAAGTCATCAAAAAGCTGTGGGACTACATCAAGGCCCATGGCCTGCAGGATGCTGCGAACAAGCGAGCCATCAATGCCGACGCCAAGCTGCTGCCGGTCTTTGGCAAGGCCCAGGTCACCATGTTCGAGCTGGCGGGCATCGTGGGCAAGCATTTGAGTTGAGCGGCGAAACGGCATAGACTTCGGACGTTTTCAACCCCCCACGGGAGACGACCATGAAACAGGCCCTGTTCACCGCCGCCCTGCTCGGCGCAGCTGTGCTTGCCGCCCCCCAGGCGCAAGCCGCGGGCTTCAAGCTGTCCAGCCCCGACATCAAGGCCGGCGGCAAGATTCCCAAAAGTTTCGAGTTCAACGGTTTTGGCTGTTCCGGTGACAACAAGTCCCCCGCCCTCAAGTGGAGCGGCGCGCCCAAGGGCACCAAGAGCTTTGCCGTGACGGTGTACGACCCCGACGCCCCCACCGGTTCAGGCTGGTGGCACTGGATGGTCATCAACATTCCAGCCAACGTGGCCGGGCTGCCGGGCAACGCCGGTGCCGTCAACAGCACGACGTTGCCTGCGGGTGCCTTGCAGAGCCGCATTGACTATGGCGTCAACGCCTGGGGCGGTGTCTGCCCGCCGCAAGGCGACAAGCCGCACCGCTACATCTTCACGCTGCATGCGCTGAAAGTCGAAAAGCTCGACGTGCCGGCCGATGCCACCGCCGCGCTCACGGGCTTCATGATCAACGGCAACAGCCTGGGCAAGGCCAGCTTCACCGCCAGATACGGGCGCAAGAAGTAGTCGGACCCGGCGTCTTTGGAGCGGCCAAGGAAAACGGCCCGTGCCTGGTATGGCACGGGCCGTTTTTACAGAACGCCGCCTTGCGAAAGCGGGGGGCTTACTTGGCTACCACGCGCACCATCTCCAGGCACTTGTTCGAGTAACCCCACTCGTTGTCGTACCAGGCGACGATCTTGACGAAAGTGCCGTCCAGCGCAATGCTGGCATCGGCGTCAAAAATCGACGTGCGGGCATCGCCGCGGAAGTCGGTGGCGACGACCTTGTCCTCGGTATAGCCGAGCACGCCCTTCAAGGCGCCTTCGCTTTGCGCCTTCATCTCGGCGCAGATCTCCTTCAGCGTGGCTTCCTTGTTCAGTTCGCAGGTCAGATCCACCACCGACACGTCGGACGTGGGCACGCGAAAGGACATGCCGGTCAGCTTCTTGTTGAGCTCGGGAATCACCACGCCCACGGCCTTGGCGGCGCCCGTGCTCGAAGGAATGATGTTTTCCAGGATGCCACGGCCACCACGCCAGTCTTTGTTGCTGGGGCCGTCCACGGTCTTCTGGGTAGCGGTGGCGGCGTGCACCGTCGTCATCAGGCCGCGCTTGATGCCCCACTTGTCGTTGAGCACCTTGGCCACGGGCGCCAGGCAGTTGGTGGTGCAGCTGGCGTTGGAGATGATGGCCTGGCCGGCGTAGCTCTTGTCATTGACGCCAAAGACAAACATCGGCGTGTCGTCCTTGGAGGGTGCCGAGAAGATGACTTTCTTGGCGCCGGCAGCCAGGTGCTTTTCGCCCGCAGCCTTGTCCAGGAACAAACCGGTGGCCTCCAGCACGATGTCGGCGCCGATCTCGTTCCATTTCAGCGCAGCCGGGTCACGCTCCTGCGTCAGGCGGATTTTTTTGCCGTTGACGATCAGGGTATTGCCCTGAACCGAAACCTCGCCCTTGAAGCGGCCATGCACCGAGTCGTACCGCAGCATATAGGCCAGGTAGTCGGGCTCGAGCAGGTCGTTGATGCCGACGATCTCGATGTCGCTGAAGTTTTGTACAGCCGCGCGTAGCACGTTACGCCCGATGCGGCCAAAGCCGTTGATGCCCAGTTTGATCGTCATGATTGGCTCTTTCGATAAAAGTTAAAAAACAAACCTATCCTCAAAAATCATTTCTTCGCCAGAACCGCCTGCACCGTGTCAGCCACGTTTTAGCTCCGGCATGACAAGCGCCGCGCGCAATGGTTGGCCTACGCTGAACCCTTGCGCTGCAAAACTGCCTGGACCGTTTGCGCAAGGTTTTCAGGCGTGAAGCCGAAATGCCTGAACAGCACCGGCGCTGGCGCGGACTCGCCGTAAGTGTCGATGCCGACCACCGCCGCGCAGCCGTATTTCCACCAGCCGTCGGTCACGCCCATCTCGACCGCGATGCGCGGCAGGCCGGCCGGCAGAACGGCGTTTTTGTAGGCCACGCTTTGTTTGTCAAAAGTGGTTGTACTCGGCATGGACACAACGCAAGCAGCTATATTTTTTGTAGCAAGAAGCTCCTGCGCCTTGAGCGCGAGCTGGACTTCGGAGCCGGTGGCGATGATGACGGCCTGGGCCTTTTTCTTCAGGCCCAGGTCGGCCGGCTGGGACAGCACATAGGCGCCGCGGCTGATGTTGCCCAAATCCTTTCTGGGCGCATAAGGCAGGTTCTGGCGGCTCAGCAAAAGCGCGGTGGGTTTCGTCGCGTTCTGCAGGGCCACGGCCCAGGCCACGGCGGTCTCGGCCGTGTCGCAGGGGCGCCAGACATCGAGATTGGGAATCAGGCGCAGGCTGGCCGCGTGCTCGACCGACTGGTGCGTAGGACCGTCTTCGCCCAGGCCGATGGAGTCGTGCGTGAAGACGTGGATCACGCGCAGCTTCATCAGCGCGGCCATGCGGATGGCGTTGCGGCTGTAGTCGCTGAAGGTCAAAAAGGTGCCTCCATAGGGAATGAAGCCGCCATGCAGCGCCACGCCGTTCATGATGGCGGCCATGCCGAACTCGCGCACGCCGTAGTTGATGTGGCGCCCGCCCACGCCCGCGGGCGTCTGGATCACCTCGCCGGCCAGGTCAAAACGCAGGCTGGGCGTGCTGCTGGTGTTGGTGAGGTTGGAGCCGGTCAGGTCGGCCGAGCCGCCCAGCATCTCGGGCAGGGCGGCGGTGAAGGCCTCCAGCGCGAGCTGCGAGGCCTTGCGCGACGCCACGGTCTCAGCCTTGGTGTGGGCCGCCACGGCCGCATCCACCGCCACCTGGGCAAAATTCTTCGGCAGCTCGCCCTTCATGCGGCGAACGAGCTCCCTGGCCAGCCCGGGGTGGGCGGCCTGGTAGGCGGCGAACTTCGCATCCCAGGCGCGCTCCAGCGCCTGGCCCCTGGTCCTGGCGTTCCAATCGTCATACACCTCTTGCGGAATGACAAAAGGCGGGTGGCTCCAGTCCAGTGCCTCGCGCGTGAGGCGGATTTCATCGGCGCCCAGCGGCTCGCCATGCGCCTTGGCCGTGTTGGCGCGGTTCGGTGCCCCATAACCAATGGCGGTCTTGCAAATGACCAGCGTGGGTTTCTCGCCTGAGTTCTTGGCATCGGCAATGGCACGCGACACGGCGGCCGCGTCATGGCCATCTACCGGACCGATCACATTCCAGCCGTAGGCCGCAAAGCGCTGGGCCGTGTTGTCGACAAACCAGGGCGTCACCTCGCCGTCGATCGAAATGCCGTTGTCGTCGTACAGCGCGATGAGCTTGTTCAATTTCCACGCACCGGCCAGGGCGGCCGCTTCGTGGCTGATGCCCTCCATCATGCAGCCGTCGCCCAGGAACACATAGGTATGGTGGTCGACCAGCTCATGGCCTGCGCGGTTGAACTCCTTGGCCAGCAGCTTCTCGGCCAGCGCCATGCCCACGGCATTGGTCAGGCCCTGCCCCAGCGGGCCGGTGGTGGTTTCCACGCCCGGGGTCAGGCCCACTTCGGGGTGGCCGGGGGTCTTGCTGTGCAGCTGGCGAAAGTTCTTGAGCTCGGCGACAGGCAGCTTGTAGCCGGTGAGATGCAGCAAGGCATACAACAGCATCGAGGCATGTCCGTTGGACAGCACAAAGCGGTCGCGGTCGAACCAGTGGGGGTTGGCAGGGCTGTGCCGCAGGTGTTCGCCCCACAGCGCGACCGCCATGTCGGCCATGCCCATGGGCGCGCCGGGATGTCCAGAGTTGGCTTGTTGCACTGCGTCCATCGCCAGCGCGCGGATCGCGTTGGCCATTCGTTGGGTATTTGCCATGTGGGGCGGGGCTCCGGAGGGATGGTCAGGGGAGAAACTGGGTATTTTACCTACTGGGTCTGCGCCCTGCGACGGCGCCGGATTCGGGACTCATATGATCTACAGTCCTTGTCTTGGCCAGGCTGCGAACGAATCCCTTTTTTCATGACAACTCAAAAAATCAAGGCCATGGTGCTGGCCGCCGGGCGCGGCGAGCGCATGCGCCCGCTCACCGACGCCACGCCCAAACCGCTGCTTCAGGTGCGCGGCAAGCCGCTGCTGCAGTGGCATGTGGATGCGCTGGCACGCGGTGGCTTTTGCGACATCGTCATCAACACGGCCTGGCTGGGCTCGCAAATACCGGGTCATTTCGGCCTCCAGCCCTTGTCGGACGGGCGCAAGCCGCTATCCATTTCATACTCGGACGAAGGGCAGGACTTCGGCGGCGCGCTGGAAACGGCCGGCGGCCTCGCGCGCGCGCTGCCGCTCCTGGGCGAGCTGTTCTGGGTACTGGCCGGCGACGTGTTCGCGCCGGACTTCGTGTTTTCGCAGGCCGCAGCGCAGCGCTTTGCCGCCAGCGACAAGCTCGCCCATCTCTGGCTGGTGCCCAATCCTGCGCACAACCGGGGCGGCGACTTCGGCCTGGGGCCCGACCCCGCCGCCCCGGGCCGGCAACTCGCGTTGAACCAGGCCGATGTGAAATACACCTACAGCACCATCGGCCTGTACCGGCGCGAGTTGTTTGCCCCGCCCTGGTGCAACGTGCCCAGCGGCAACCCGCTGGGCATCAAGACCCCGCTGGCGCCGTTGTTGCGCCGTGCCATGGACAATGGCCGGGTGAGCGCCGAGCTTTACACTGGCCACTGGACCGATGTGGGCACGCCCGAGCGCTTGGCCGAGCTCAACACATCCTGAACCCTATTCCGAAAAGCACGTCCATGAGCCGCATCAGCCACCACGACCTTTACGCCCAGCGCCGCGCCCGCGTGGCCGCCCAGCTCGGGCCCGATGGCATCGCCATCATTCCGACCGCGCCGGAACGCCAGCGCAACCGCGACAGCGAGTTCCTGTACCGCTTCGACAGCTACTTTCATTATCTGAGCGGCTTTGCCGAACCCAACGCCTGGCTGGTCATCACCGGCGACGGGCACAGCACGCTGTTTTGTGCGCCAAAGGACCTGGAACGCGAAATCTGGGACGGCTACCGTCTCGGCCCCGCCGCCGCGCCCGGCTGGCTGGGCGTGGACGAAGCCTTCACGGTGGCCGAGCTGGACACCCGCTTGCCCAAACTGCTGGAAAACCGCAGCACCGTCTGGTATCCGTTTGCCACCCACAAGGGGCTGGAATCGCGCCTGGATGGCTGGCTTAACGCCGTGCGCGCCCGCGTGCGCCATGGCGCGTTGTGCCCCGAGGCCCAGCGCGACCTGTGCGGCATCCTGGACGAGATGCGCCTCTTCAAGGACGCCCACGAACAGGCCACCATGCGCCGCGCAGCGCAGATCAGCGCCGGTGCCCACATCCGCGCCATGCAGCGCTGCGCCACCATGCTGCGCGCCGGCCAGGAGGTGCGCGAATACCACCTCGACGCCGAACTGCTGCATGAATTCCGTCAGCATGGGTCACAGTACCCGGCCTATGGCTCCATTGTGGCGGCCGGCGCCAACGCCTGCGTGCTGCACTACCGCGCCGACAACGCCCCGGTGCGCGACGGCGAGCTGGTGCTGATCGACGCCGGCTGCGAACTCGACGGCTATGCCAGCGACATCACCCGCACCTTCCCGGCCAACGGCCGTTTCACCGGCGCACAGCGCGCGCTGTACGAGCTGGTGCTGGCTTCCCAGGAAGCCGCAATTGCCGCCACGAAACCCGGCGCCCGCTTCACCGACCCGCACGACGCCACGGCCCGGGTGTTGTCGCAAGGCATGCTGGACCTGGGCCTGCTCGACCGCAACCACGTTGGCACGCTGGACGACGTGATCGCCCATCGCCATTACTTTGCGTTCTACATGCACCGCACCGGCCACTGGCTGGGCCTGGACGTGCACGATTGCGGCAGTTATGTGGAGCCGTCGCAGGTGGGCCAGACCAGCGAACGCCGCGACCCGCTGTCCGGCGAACTCATCCTGAACCGCCCCAGCCGCATCCTGCGCCCCGGCATGGCGCTGACCATCGAACCCGGCCTCTACGTGCGCCCCAGTGAAGGCGTGCCCCGGGAGTTCTGGAATATCGGCATCCGCATCGAGGACGATGCCCTGGTAACCGACACCGGTTGCGAGCTGATCTCGCGCGATGTGCCGGTGAAGGCCGACGAGATCGAAGCCCTGATGCGGAATTGACCCGTCAGGGATGCGGCCACCGCATGGCAGACCGCATCCCCCGGCCCCTGCCTTAGTTGGCCTTGAGGAAGCTCTCGACTTCCAGCAGGATCAGCTCGTTGTCGTCGGCCTTGTTGGGCTCACGGCTGGAAGAAAACGGCAAATTGTTGTCGTTGCCCACCACAATGTGCTTCGCATCCACCACGTCCACGTTCTCGATGGTGAAGAACGGGAAGGTCAGCACGCCGTTCTGTGTCGGCTTGCGGGCCAGCCGGTGCGGGTCGGCCATGTTCATCAGGTCGATGTAGGCGATCTTGCGTACCGGGCCACCCACGTTGGCGTCATTCAGCTCGACCTTGTAAATACGCTTGAACTTGGCCAGGTCATGAAAGCAGTCGGTGCGTTTGTGGCCTTCGGGACAGGCCTTGTCCGCCGTGCCTTCGCCGTTGTCGCGCTCGATGATCAAGCCGGTCGTGGCATCGATCATGTTGAAGTCGCCAATCGCGTGGCTGTTGGCTTCCAGCACGTATTTCCAGTGGCGGCCGGTCCAGGACTCGGTCTTCACATCAAACTCGAGAACCCGCAGGTACTCCTTGTCCTGGAACTTTTCATTGCTTTTTGCCTCGGCGTCCCACAGGGCGCCCTCCAGCAGCGCATACAGCTTGCTGCCATCCTTGGCGGCCGCCATGCCTTCAAAGCCCTTGGAGCGGCGCACCTGGAACGCAAGCGCGCCACCCGGCGCGCTTGGCGTCGTCACGGCGGGATGGTCCGGCGAGCGCACGACCTTGCCATCGACCAGCGTTTCGAACACGGCCAGCACCTTGCCCTTGAGATCGGCCTTGATCAGGTAGGGGCCGAGCTCGTCGCCAATCCACAGCGCGCCACCGGCGAACTGGAAGCTCTCGGTGTCGAAATCCGAGCCGGTCAGGTAACGCTGCTTGCTGCCTTCATGCACGATGCGAAACGGCACCTTTTTGTCTGGATCGTGCAGGAAAACCGTCGCCAGCCGCTTCATGCTGCCGGCCTTGAAGTCGACCTTGTAGTGATTGAGATAGAGCATGGTATCGGGCGAATTGGCCTTGGAGCCAAAACCGTTGTCCGTCAGGATCCAGAAGCTGCCGTCGGGCATGGTCTTGATGCCGGAATGGCCTTGCAAAGGCTGTCCCTTGAAGGGCAATGACACACCGGTGGGCCGGCCCGCGGACAAGCCCTGCACCGAGCCGGGAGTTTCCACGCGCTGGCCGGTCGTGAACTTGCCGCTGATCTTCAGGTCATCCGGTGCATCTTTGGGTGCCGCAATGAATGACTGCGCCGGCATCACGACATGACCGGCCAGCGTGGCCGGATGAATTGTCTGTGCCTGTACCGGCGACAGCACGGTCAGCGCCGTGGCCAAGGCGGCGGCAAGCGTGCACTGGTGCGAAATGGAATGAAGCGACATGGCTTTACTGCCCTTGAAGTGATGAGACCGCCATGCTAGGCAAGCGATATGACAAGGCCATGACCGGCTGCTCCGAACGCCGGCACCTCCATGCCGCGCCGCACGCCAGCTTTGCTAAAAAGTAAAAAGCGAACGACTTGTTTACGCAGATTCACCCCCTAGGGTTTGCCCATGTGGGAGGTCTACAATCACATCCCTTGCAAAAGCTGACGGCTTGGCGCTTTCGCCAAGCTGGTGACAGCAGGAGACGATTGATGCCCAAGACCACGGTGAACTCGCCCGACAAACGCGCTGAACTGCGCAGAGCTGCCCTCGAATACCACGAGTACCCCACCCCCGGCAAGATTTCCATTGCGGCCACCAAGCAGCTGGTCAACCAGCATGACCTGGCGCTGGCCTACACACCCGGCGTCGCTGCCCCGTGCGAGGAAATCGTCAAGGACCCGAATGCCGCGTTCAAATACACCAGCCGCGGCAATCTGGTGGCGGTCATCACCAACGGCACCGCCGTGCTGGGCTTGGGCGACATCGGCCCGCTGGCCGCCAAGCCGGTGATGGAAGGCAAGGGCGTGCTGTTCAAGAAGTTCGCCGGCATTGACGTGTTCGACATCGAGATCAATGAAAAGAATGATCTCGACAAGCTGGTGGACATCATTGCGGCGCTGGAGCCCACTTTCGGCGGCATCAATCTGGAAGACATCAAGGCACCCGACTGCTTTTATGTCGAGCGCAAGCTGCGCGAACGCATGAAGATTCCGGTCTTCCACGACGACCAGCACGGCACGGCCATCGTGGTGGGCGCGGCCATATTCAATGGCCTGAAGGTCGCCGGCAAGGACCCCAAGAAGGTCAAGCTCGTGACTTCCGGCGCGGGCGCGGCGGCGCTGGCCTGCCTGGGCTTGCTGGTCAAGTTGGGCATTCCGCGTCAAAACATTTACGTCACCGACTTGGCGGGCGTGGTTTACGAGGGCCGCACCGAGCTGATGGATGAAGACAAGATCATCTATGCGCAAAAAACGACGGCGCGCACGCTAGGCGACATCATTGCTGGTGCCGATGTCTTCCTCGGCTTGTCGGCCGGCGGCGTGCTGAAGGCCGACATGGTGAAAAAAATGGCCGCCAGGCCGCTGATCTTCGCCCTGGCCAATCCCACGCCGGAGATACTGCCCGAGGAAGTCAAGGCCGTGCGCGATGACGCCATCATGGCGACAGGCCGCTCGGACTATCCGAACCAAGTCAACAATGTGCTGTGCTTTCCCTACATCTTCCGCGGTGCCCTCGATGCGGGCGCCTCCACCATCACGGTGGAGATGGAGATTGCGGCGGTGCACGCCATTGCCGAATTGGCACAGGCCGAGCAAAGCGAGGTGATCGCCGCCGCCTATGCCGGCGAGCAGCTCGCTTTTGGCCCGGAATACCTGATCCCCAAGCCCTTCGATCCGCGCCTGATGATCAAGATTGCGCCGGCCGTGGCCAAGGCCGCGGCCGACAGCGGCGTGGCCTTGCGACCCATCCCCGACATGGAGGCCTACCGCGAGAAGCTGCAAAGCTTTGTCTATGCCTCGGGCACCACCATGAAGCCGATTTTCACCGCCGCCAAGAAGGCGCTGAAAAAACGCGTGGCCTATGCCGAGGGCGAGGATGAACGCGTGCTGCGCGCGGCCCAGATCGTGGCCGATGAGGGCCTGGCACGCCCCACCCTGATCGGCCGCCCGGCCATCATCGCCCAGCGCATCGAGAAGTTTGGCCTGCGCCTGAAGGAGGAGCTGGACTATGACGTGGTCAACGTCGAGCAGGACCACCGCTACCGGGACTTCTGGCAGACCTATCACCGCATGACCGAGCGCAAGGGCGTGACCGTCGCGATCGCCAAAATCGAAATGCGGCGGCGCCTGACCCTGATTGGCGCCATGCTGCTGCACAAAGGCGACGTCGACGGACTGATCTGCGGTACCTGGGGCACGACGGCACTGCACCTCCAGTATCTGGACCAGGTCATCGGCAAGCGCGCGGGCGTCAACACCTATGCCTGCATGAACGGCCTGCTGCTGCCCGAGCGTCAGCTATTCTTGGTCGATACCCATGTCAATTACGACCCGACCGCCGAACAACTGGCCGAAATCACGACCATGGCGGCCGAAGAAATGATGCGTTTTGGTATTCGGCCCAAGGCCGCCTTGCTGTCCCACTCCAACTTCGGCAGCAGCAATCAGCCCAGCGCGGTCAAGATGCGCCAAACGCTGGATTTACTCCGACAGCAGGCGCCCTGGCTGGAGGCGGACGGCGAAATGCATGGCGACGTGGCGCTGGATGGCGCGGCGCGTGCAGCCATCATGCCCGGCAGCACCCTGGCCGGCGATGCCAATTTGCTGGTGCTACCCAATATTGATGCCGCCAATATCGCCTATAACCTGCTCAAAACCGCGTCCGGCGGCAATATTGCCATCGGCCCGGTACTGCTGGGTGCCGCCAAACCGGTGCATATCCTCACTGCAAGTGCGACAGTGCGTCGAATTGTAAACATGACGGCACTCACCGTGGCTGACGCAAATGCCACTCGGTAAGCCATAAAAACAAAGCGTGCGCAAACTTACCTTATAAAATCCCCTCTTTTTACTGCTTAAAATTTGAGCAGCCGCTTGCATTTTCCGTCCAAATACGGGACACTCTTACTCTTGAAATTTTCGGGTTAACCCGGAGTTCCTTGAGAGGTGTTTTTTCATGGTGCGTGTGACAAGCCTCAAGTTAGTACTAACTGGCTTTTTGCTTGCAGCCGTTGTCCCGTCCAATTTGGTGCAGGCCAGTCAGGCTGCGGTTGTCGACAACACCATGACGGTGTCTCTTGCCGAGTTACCCCGGCAAGGCGTGGAAACTTACCGCCTCATCTACCAGGGCGGTCCGTTTCCCTACGAAAAGGACGGCATGGTGTTTGGCAACCGTGAGCGCTCGCTGCCGGCCCAGAAGCGCGGCTACTACCGCGAGTACACCGTGAAAACACCAGCTTCGCGCGACCGGGGAGCCCGGCGCATTGTGTGCGGTGGCCAGCCCCGGACACCGGACGCCTGTTATTACACGGCCGATCACTATGCGAGCTTTCGCAAGATCGTTCCGTAGGTTTGTTTTTTGTAATTCGAGAAAGAGACGCGGGGATGGAAACGCCACTTCGTACTGTTAGAACCAATATCGTCCAGTCGATCCGTGCCTTCCGGGTGCAGGATCTGCAGGACGCCGCCCAGAGCCTGGGCCAGCATTTTCTGTATGCCAACCTGGCCAATGGCCAGAGCAAGCAGGACGTGTTGGACATGATCGCGCAACAATTCATGTTTCCTGCCCATGTCGGCAAGAACTTCGATGCGTTGTACGACTGCATGACGGATCCACTGCACAAGTCCGGCCCGCAACCCGGCTTTGTGGTTGTGCTCGAGCATATTCCGGCCAACGCCAGGTTCGACAAGGAAGCACGCGAGCAACTGCTCGACATCTTCCGCGATACCGCCGACTACTGGGGGGACCGGAAGATACCGTTCAGATGTTTCTATTCTTTTCTGTAGCCCGTTCTGCACACACCAGCCAAGCAGAACGGGCGAACGAGGCTACAGGCAACGATGCGGTTTCCGGCATCGAACTGACCACGGAATCCGGCGAGAAAATGCCCACCGACAAATTGTTGGATGTATCTCCACTGGCGCTGCGCATGAGCAGCCCATTCAATGCAGGATACTGGCTGGCAGCCGCCTGATTGCGGACCCCGTCCCGAGCAAAAAAGCCCGTCCTGCGACGGGCTTTTTTTCATGGGTACCGCCCCGCCGGACCCGGGAAACCGGGGGTCGTTTTACCGCGCATGGATAATGGCGGCACCCCCATCCACGAGTACTCGCCCCCCATGAGTCTGCTGCTGCGCATGCTGCTGATCGTGCTGACCCCGTTTTCCATGGCGGCGGCGGGCGTGTTTCTCGGCGGATCGATGCCCGTGCTGGCATTCGCCGCATTGGGCACGGCGCTGGCCGCCTGGCTCGCATACCAATGGATCATCCGCCCTTGGAGACGCCTGCTTGACGCCGGGCCGCACGCTGGTAGCCAGGCCATGGACGCGGCGACGCACGGCCCCGGCGGGCAGGGCGCCAACGAGGACAAATTCCTGGACATATTCCAGGCCATTCCCGATGGACTGGCGATCGCGCGGCTCCAGGATGACGTGCTTGTCGAGGTCAATCGGGGATTTGAGCGGATCAGCGGCTACCGCCGTGCCGAGGTGGTGGGCCATCCAATGCACGAGCTCCATCTCTGGGTCCACCCCGGGCATCCCGCGGACAGCGTCGAACCCTTGCTCCGGGAGAGCCTGCTGCGGGACCGGCTCGCTCAATTGCGCCGGAGCAATGGCGAGATTCGCGACCTCCTCGTCAGCCGTGTCCTGATTTCCCTTGAAGGCCGGGTGAATTCCCATGCACTATGGATGATGCGCGATATCGCCGAGGAACACGCCATACATGAGCAGCTCGCAGCCGCGTTTCGTCTGACGCCAGATTTCATGTCGATTTCACGCCTCAGCGATGGCCGGTATGTCGAAGTCAATGAAGCGTTCGAGCGTGCAACGGGCTATACCCGGGACGAGGTGATTGGACGAACCGCCGTGGAACTGGGCGTCTGGCATGACCCGCAGCAGCGCCAGGCGCTGGTACAAATTCTTCGCGACACCCAGGCCGTGCGGGATTACTTCATTTTGATCAGCGATCGCCATGGCCATGTGCGCGAGGCGCTGGTCAATGGCGCTGTCTTTGAAATGCGCGGGGAGCGCTACCTGATTGCCTTGCTGCGCGATGTGACCGAGGCGCGCCGCGCCGAAAAGGCGCTGCGCGACAGCGAGGCTCGTTTTGCCGGCATGTTTGAACAGTCCCCGCTTCCCATGTCTTATTCGACCGATCGCGATGGCTACTCAAGCGCCCAGAGGAATGAGGCGTGGTTCCGGACTTTTGGCTATCCACGGGAGACCAGCCAGGGCAAATCAGGCGCCGAACTGGGGTTTTGGGTGAGTTCCGAAGAACGGCGGCGTTATGTCGATGATGCATTGAACGGGCGCTCCGTCAACGACCGGGAAGTCGAGCTGCTACGCAGCAATGGCGAGCGGCGCTGGTTTTCCATCTCCGGGCGTTTTATCGTGGAGCCCGGACGCACCTTGCGCATGACTACCTACTTCGACATCACCGAGCGACGCCGGATTCAACAGGAAATTGTCGACCTCAATCTGCAGCTGGAAGAACGCGTGGCCGAACGGACCCGCCAACTGCAAAATGCCAACGAGGAGTTGTCGCACACCCTGGAAACCCTCCAGTTGGCCAAGGACCGGCTGGTTCACACGGAAAAACTGGCTGCCCTGGGCGCGCTGGTTGCCGGCGTGGCCCACGAACTCAACACCCCCCTGGGCAACAGCCTGACGGTGGCTAGCACGCTGGATGAGCGCGTGAAAAAATTCGCCGGGATGGCCGCGCAGGGCTTGAAACGCTCGACGCTCGACCAGTTCATTGCCGACACGCAGTTCGCCGCCGACATTCTGGTGCGCAGCCTGACTCGCGCCGGCACGCTGGTCCACAGCTTCAAACAGGTGGCGGTTGACCAGACCAGTTCACACCGCCGACATTTTGCGCTGCACGAAGTGGTATCGGAGATGGTGCTGACGCTTCATCCGGCGATTCGCACATCCGGTTGCACGGTGGCCGCCAACATCCCCGCCGAGCTCTGGCTTGACAGCTACCCGGGCCCGCTGGGGCAGGTTCTGGCCAACCTGATCAACAACGCCATGATCCACGGCATCGGGGCAGGGCAGGCCGGCAATATCACCATCACCGCTCGCGCCGGTGACACGCACGCGGTGGAGATGGAGGTGCGGGATGATGGCCGCGGCATTGATCCGGAAAACCTCAAGCGAATCTTCGACCCGTTCTTCACGACCCGCCTTGGCCAGGGCGGCTCGGGCCTGGGTCTGCATATTGTTCATAACATCGTGGTCGGATTGCTCGGCGGCCAGATCGACGTGCGCAGCAAACCCGGGCAAGGCACGGTGTTCACCCTGCACTTGCCCATCAAGGCGCCGGCCGAGAGTGTCTGAGCGCGGCCATCCCGCGCATCAGGCAAGGACATCAGACCGGGGCACCCAGCGCTTGTGTCAGCGCGACGTACTCCGCCACGGGAACCTCTTCCGCCCGGCGCTGCACATCAAATTCACCCGCGTAAGCCTGGGCCTGCAGCCACTGTCCCAGGGTGTGCCGCAGCAGCTTGCGGCGCTGGCTGAAAGCCACCTGCACCAGCTCGCTCAGGCGCTTCACATCCACACTTGCCGCGGCGGGTCGCGGCACCATGCGCACCACGGCACTGTCCACCCGGGGCGGCGGATCGAAACTCCCAGGCGGCACAAACAACACATTCTCCATGTCGTAACGCCACTGCAGCATCACACTCAGCCGTCCATAATCTGACGTGGCCGGCTGGGCGACCATGCGATCGACCACCTCTTTTTGCAGCATGAAGTGCTGGTCCTCGATCACCTCCACGAAGTCGAGCAGATGGAACAGGATCGGGGTGGAAATGTTGTAGGGCAGGTTGCCGACAATGCGCAGCTTGACCGGCTCCTTGCCGCCCGCCTGGCCCGCCCCTGCCGCCTGCGCTTGCGCGACCAGGGCAAAGTCCACCTTGAGCACATCCGATTCGATCACCGTGAGTTGCGCATGCGCGCGCAGGCGCGCCGCCAGATCGCGGTCCAGTTCAATGACGGTGAGATGGCCCAGGCGCTCCACCAGTGGCTGGGTCAAAGCCGCCAGGCCCGGGCCTATTTCCACCATCGCCTGGCCGGCCCTGGGCGCGATTTCGCGCACGATGGCTTCAATGATCCCGGCGTCGGTCAAAAAATGCTGGCCGAAACGCTTGCGGGGTGTATGTTTCATGCGCCCACGCAAATGAGTGGCCCGTTTCGCGCCTTGACGGGCGCCGAGGACACGCCAACGCCGAATAGAGAGCGCCGGTTTTGCCGCCGGACCCCCAAGGCAAGAGGTGGCCTCCCCGGAGGCAGCGCGACACATGAAGCGGCGGGCGTGGGGGTCATGTCATTGTGGCTGCTCACGCATCTCCACATAGGCCCGGCCGCGTACGTCCTGCCCCCAGGCGGCATAGGCCTCATCCAGCTTCTTTTCCCGCAGCATGCCACGCACCACCTCGCGCTGCTCGCTCGGACTGAGCGTCGCCTGCCGGCGCTCGGTCAGCTCAATCAGATGGACGCCAAAGCGGGAAACCAGGGGATCGCTGATCTGGCCGGGCGTCAGCGCATTCATGGCGGTCTCGAACTCCGGCACAAACTGCCCCGGACTGGCCCAGCCAAGATCGCCCCCCTGCCCGGCGCTGGCATCCTGTGAATTCTGGCGCGCCAGCGTGGCAAAGTCGGCCTGGCCGGCTTGAATTCGCTTTTTCAAGTCGTTCAATTTGTCGCGCGCTGCCGCTTCGCTCAATTGCGGGCTTGTACGCAGCAGGATATGACGCGCCCGGCTTTGCGTCACCGTCATGCCCGGCATGCCAGCCAGCCGCTTGTCGATCACCTTGAGGAAATGAAAACCGGCCCCCGAGCGAATCAGCCCGGAAATGCCGCCCACGCCCAGATTTTGCGTGGCCTCAACAAAAAGCGGCGGGTAGCGGTCGACATGGCGCAGACCCAGCTGCCCCCCATTGCCGCGGTCCGCCGCATCCGACAGCTCGCGCGCCAGGGCAGCGAAATCTTCACCCGCACGGGCCCGCTCCAGGATCTTTTGCGCCCGGGCCTGCAGGGCGGCAATCTGTTCGGGTGTCGCGGCATCCGGCACCGCCACCAGGATCTGGGCGATATTGATCTCCTGCGCCGATGCGTTGCTGCTGCCCTGCTGGTCGCGCAGATACTGGTCCACTTCCAGATCCGTCACCCGCACGCGCGACTCCACTTCGCGCTCGCGCAGACGCGTCAGCACGATCTGGTTGCGCAGCTGCTCGCGAAACTGGCCGGGTGTCATGCCGTCCTGTGCAACATGCCGGCGCAGCTCGGGCACGTCGATCTGGTTTTGCCGGGCCACCGACTGCTCCGCCTGGTCAACGGCGGCATCATCGATGCGGATGCCGGATTCGCGCGCCAGCTGCAGCTGGGCTTTCTCATTGATCAGGCGCTCCAGCACCTGGCGCGCCAGCTCACCGGCTTGCGGTTGCGCACGGCGTTGCTGCGCCAGTTGTTGCGTCACGCGCTGCACTTCGGCACGCACTTCGCTGTTGGTGATCGGCTCGGAGTTCACCACGGCCACGATGAAGTCGCCCTGTTGCTGGGCGCTCTGCGGCACGCGTGCAGACGCCGCGGCTGCGGCGGGCTGTGGCGACCGCAGACCCTGGGCCTGAATGCTCAAGCTTGCAAGGGTGGCGAAACCGGCCAGCGCCAGGGTCAAAATGCGAGGAGTCATGATGGATCAATCGTAATTGCTGAAACGGCTGGGGGATCCAATGGGATCGCGCAGATTCTGATAGAGCGGAACGTTGTCTTTGAGGGTCTTCAGCGGACTGACCCCCAGACGGGAGAACCCGACAAATTCAAGCTGGAACATGATGCGCAGATTGGCGGCGGCCAGACCGGTCTGCATCCGCTGCACCACCACACGGCCGAGCCAGCATCCCGCATCGTACTCAAAACCCACGATCGAATCGACCAGCTTGCTGTCCATCAGGCTGTAGTTCAGGCGGCCCACGCTGTACCAGCGTCCTTCGCCCTGCCCGCGCCCGGCACCCAGCTCCTGCCCCCGGTCGCCCCACAGGTCGTTGAGAGGCCATTGCCAGCCCACGTCGACCAGCTCACTCGAGTCGCGCTGAAACCGGTATGCCGCGCTCACCACCCGGTAGTTGCCCGGGCTGTAGCGCCCGCTGATGGTGGAACGAACCGACTGCGCCGTGGTCGGGTTGTACTGCACGGTCGCGTCCAACGTCCATTTCGGCGTCCAGTTCACCCCCGCGCCCAGCAACACATCGCTCAGCCCCGCCACCTCCGGCGTGCCGCCCGGCAGGGTGACCTTCTGGTCCGCGAGGCGAAAGCGCTGCGCAAGGCTCAGCCGTGCTGCTTCGGCGCCGGTATCGGGGTCCAGAAAGCGCGTGGTCACACCCAGCGTCAGCAGATTGCTGTCCGAGATGCGGTCGTTGCCGACAAAGGCATTTTCCGTATAGATGCTGGAGAAGTTGAAGTCGTTGGCACCCGAGTCGTAGTTGGGCAGCAGGCTCTGGTCGCGAAACGGCGTGTAAACATAAAAAGCCCTGGGCTCCAGCGTCTGGCGCAAACTCCGGCCCCAAAAACCGGTGTCACGCTCGAACACCAGTCCACTGTCCAGGCTGAGTGTCGGCACCACACGATTGGCCGCCGTGGCATTGTTGGTCAGGGGTGTATCAAACTGATAGCTGGTGGCATGCAGCTGGAGCTTGGGCGTGATGAACCCGGCCGGCGCAGTCCAGGAGCGGCTGGCCTGCAGCAGCGTGTAGGCGCGCTGGGCATTGGGCTGGCCCGTCAGTTTGGAGTCGGACTGGAATTGCGTGTAGTCCCCGTCGATGGAAAAATCATACCCACCGACATTGGTGCGGGCATACCGTGCCGCCAGCTGGGGCAGACGGTCATACGGGGGCACGATGGGCGAACTCACGTCCTGCAGCGTCTGCCATTTGACCGCGCGCAGACTGGTCGAAAAAAAACCGCTGGACCATGAGACGCTCGCGTCATTGGTCAGCAGGCGCTGGGTCAGCGAGGAGGTGCCGCGCACAAAATCACGCCAGTAATTGTCATCGCTCACCCGGTTCAGGTTGAGGCTCAGGCCCAGGCCACCGATCGCCGCGATGCCCGTGTCGATGCTGCCGCTATGCGCATACGACAGGCCCCAGCGATCGAGTTCGCGCAATTTGTCGCTTGGCATGTAGTTGGCGCGCAACAACCCGCGGTAATCCGTCTCAAGATAACGAAACTCGCCCCCCAGATCAACGCCACGCTTGCTCATGACGGTCGGCGTCAGCGTGGCATCCCGGTTCGGCGCAATGTTGAAGTAATACGGCACCGATGCTTCCGTGCCGTTCACGTTGTCCACGCCGAACGTGGGCGGCAAAAGTCCGGACTTGCGTTTGTCGCTCAGGGGAAAGCTGAGCATGGGCACCGGCAAAATGGGCACGCCCTTGAAGCTCAGCAGCGCCCCTTCGGCCTCGCCGACATCTTCCTCGTTGTCCATGCGGACCACGGCGGCACGCAAAATCCAGTCCGGCAGCCAGCTCGGGCCGGGCAGGCGCCGGCAGGTGGTGTAGCTGGCATTGCGAATGACGACCCGCTGCTCATCGATGAAGTCCACGCGCGTCGCGTCGCCGTGCGCATCGTTTCTGAGGAAATGGTAGCGCGGCTCGTTGAAGAAGCCTTCGAACGCGTCGATCTTGAGCTCCAGCAACGGACCTTCGTAGACGTTGCCCGCGCGATTGACGCGCACATGGCCGCGGGCCTTGGCCAGATCATCGGGCTGGTAATACTCCAGGCGGTCGGCATGAATCACCATGTCGCCGCGGCGCAGCACGGCGTTGCCCTCCACCACCGTTTCCAGATCCGGGCGTCCGGTGGTGTACTCGCCAGAGACGAACGTGGGCAAGCTGCTCCGCACGGATTGGGGAATTTCCTCCTGCAGCAGGGGGCTGGTCTTGAGCTGCAGCGGCGCGTCCGCCTGGGATTCCTGCGCATGGACCGGCGTGCCCTGCAGCAAGGCGCAGGCCAGCAGGGCCACCGGGCTCAGGACAAAGCGGCAATCAAACGCCTTGTGTTTCAGGTCGTGCATCGGTAAGCGCATCAGGCAGGTGGCATGGTCTGGAGAATGAAACTGTCGGAGGCGATGATAAAGGCGGCCGGGTTTGTAGAATGGATTATCCATGAGCCTACCCAACCCTCCACCATCCGCCGCCGTGCCCCAAGCCACGGTCACCTGGACCGATCCGCAACGCCAAGCCTGGTTCAATGACTGGTTGTCCGCGCTGGAGGGCCCGCACCAGCTGCTGCGCGCCACGCTGCGACCCGCCTCCGTCGATGCGAGTTTTCGGCGCTATTTCCGCGTTGACTCCGCCAACGGCAGCTGCATCATCATGGACGCGCCGCCGGACAAGGAGGACTGCCGCCCCTTCGTGAACATCGCCGGTCTGATGGCCGCCGCCGGGCTGCGTGTGCCGCAGGTTCTAGCCTGGCAGCCAGCGCACGGCTTCCTGCTGCTGAGCGACCTGGGCACGCAAACCATGATGCAGGCCATGGACAAGACCAACCCGCAAGCCAATCATTCCCTTTACCTGCAGGCACTCGATGCCCTGCTCACCTGGCAACTGGCGTCGCGCCCCGGCGTGCTGCCGCCCTATGACGAAGCGCTGCTGCGCCGCGAGCTGGAGCTGTTTCCCGACTGGTACCTGGCACGCCACCGCGGCGTAGCGGTGGACGGCGAGGTGCGCCGCACCCTCGATGACAGCTTCAAGCTCATCATCGAGCACAACCTGCGCTGGCCCAGCGTCTTTGTGCACCGCGATTTCATGCCGCGCAATTTGATCGTCCCAACGCTTGCCACTGCGGGTGCTGCGCTGCCCCCCGAGGGGGCTGTTTCGCCTTGGGGCGGCCCGGCGGCGAAACGTGATCGTGCCGATACCCGCCTGGGCGAAGACAGTAAAGCACGCCTGGGTGTGCTGGACTTCCAGGACGCGGTGTACGGCCCCATCACCTATGACATCGCCAGCTTGATGCGCGATGCCTTCCTGAGCTGGGAAGAGGACTTCGTGCTCGACATCACCATCCGCTACTGGGACAAGGCGCGCGCCGTCGGCCTGCCCGTGGGCGATGACTTTGGCGAGTTCTACCGCGGGGTGGAATGGATGGGCCTGCAGCGCCACCTGAAAATCGCCGGTATTTTTGCCCGGCTGACCCTGCGCGACGGCAAACCGCACTACCTGGCCGACACGCCGCGCTTCATCGGCTACATCCGCGCCACCGCCAGCCGCTACCGCGAGCTCAAGCCCCTGCTGCGCCTGCTCGACCGCATCGAAGGCACCCAGGACGCCACGGGTTTTGCCTTCGGCCGGGTTTAGTGGAAAAAATGCCGGTTTCCCTTATGTAATGGGCGTAGCATGCTCTTATTTTTATAGCAGATCACTCCATGCCCCGTTTTTACTGTCCTTGCCCGCTGGCCAGTGGCGACCTGCTGGATTTGCCGGCCAAAGCGGCACGTCATGTCCAGGTGCTGCGCCTGCAGCCGGGCAGCACCATCACCCTGTTCAACGGCGGCATCCAGGGTACCGCCCCGTTCGGCGGCGAGTTTGAAGCCACCATCACGCGCATGGGCCGCAGCGACGTGCAGGTCCAGGTCGGTGCTCACGCGCCACGGGAACGCGAAGCCGCGCGCGAGGTGCATCTGGCCATCGGCATGCCGGCCAACGAACGCATGGACTGGCTGGTGGAAAAAGCCACCGAGCTGGGCGTGGCCAGCATCCGGCCGCTGCTTGCCGAGCGCAGCGTGCTCAAGCTCAAGGGCGAGCGCGCCGACAAGAAGCTCGCGCACTGGCGCGGCGTCGCCATTGCCGCCTGCGAGCAAAGCGGGCGCAACCGCGTGCCCATGGTGCACGATGCCATGGACCTGGGCGACTGGCTCGGCACCGCGCAACCGCCGCTGCGACTGCTGCTCTCGCTGCGCCCGGCCAGCCAGCCGCTGCGCGCGGCCGCCACGTCAGCCGCCGTACCCGTGGTCTTCCTGTCCGGCCCCGAGGGCGGCCTCACGGCCGGCGAGGAAGCGGCGGCACTCGCCAGGGGTTTTGTCCCTGTGACGCTGGGTCCGCGCATCCTGCGCGCGGAAACCGCGCCGCTGGCCGCGCTGGCGGCGCTTACACTGCAGGCATGAACCGCAACCTGCTGCTGCTGGCAGCCTGCCAGGGCCTCTTTCTCACCAACAACATCGTCTTCATCGCCATCAATGGCCTGGTGGGCCTGAGCCTGGCCCCATTGGGCTGGATGGCCACGCTGCCGGTGGTGGGCTATGTGGTGGGCGGGGCTTTAAGCACCGGGCTGGTGGCGCGCACGCAATCGCGTTTCGGGCGCCAGGCCTCGTTCCAGATCGGACTGGCCGTGGCCCTGCTGTCGGCCCTGCTGTGCGCCTATGCCGCATTCAACCGCGACTTCTGGCTGCTGGTCGTGGCCACCGTGGTTGCCGGTTATTACAGCGCTAACGGCCAGCTCTACCGCTTTGCGGCCGCCGAGCTGGCGGCCCCCGCCTTCCGCGAGAAAGCCGTCTCGCTGGTGCTGGCCGGCGGCCTGCTGGGCGCCATTGTCGGGCCCAATCTGGCCACCCGCACCAAAACCCTGTTCGCCGTGCCCTTCGCCGGCGCCTACATTGCGCTGGCGGTCGTGGCCGGCATCGCCATGGTCCTGATGGCCGGCATGCGTTTTCCACCGGTGCCCGCCACGCCGAAGGGCCATGATGGCGGCCGGCCGCTGCTGGAGATCATGCGCCAGCCGGTGTTCATCGTCGCCACCACGGGCGCGGCGCTGGGTTTTGGCGTGATGAACCTGCTGATGGCGGCCACGCCGCTGGCCATGCAGGTCTGCGGCTTCCCGTTCGAAGACGCCGCGCTGGTGCTGGAGTGGCATGTCATCGGCATGTTTGCGCCCGGCTTTTTCACCGGCCACCTGATCAAGCGCTTTGGCCCACTGCCCATCATGGGGATGGGCGTCGCGCTCAACGCGGCCTGCATCGTGGTGGCCCTCTCGGGCGTGGAACTGCGGCAATTCCTGATCGCGCTGTTCCTGCTGGGCGTGGGCTGGAACTTCCTGTTCACCGGCAGCACCACCTTGTCGCTGCGCTCCTACCGGCCCGAGGAAAAAGACCGTGCCCAGGCCGCCATCAACTTCTGCGTGTTCGCGCTCATGGCCCTGACCTCGTTCGCCTCGGGTGCCCTGGTCACCACCCAGGGCTGGGCCCTGCTGAATTACTGCTCGCTGGTGCCGGTGGCGCTCATGGCCGCGGCCCTGGCCTGGCTGATGCTGCGGCGCCAGCCCGTCTGAACGTCCGGGTGCGGCCCGGGGATGCGCCGCGCGGCACGAGTTGCTATAAAACTTATAGCTGCCTGCGCTTTCATGAATTGATGCACAAGCCCATTCGACTTCCAAATTTCCTCAAAACCGCGCCTCCAGCCACTGCCGCAACAGCGCGAATACCGGCTCGCTGTCGCGCTCATTGAAGATTTCGTGAAACAGCCCGTCAAAGCAGCGCGAGGTCACCACCTGCGGCGGCGCGGCGGCCGCAAATGCCCGGCTGCCGGCCGGATTGACCAGCCGGTCAGCCCCCGCGTACATCAACAGCGTGGGCACCTTCCATTGCGCCGCCAGCGCCAGCGTGGCCGGGCCCTCCTGTGCGATAAAACGCGCCAGCCGAGCCGAAATCCGGTCATGCACCAGCCGGTCCGCCCGGTATGCCGCAACCACCGCCGGGTCGTGCGAGATGAACGCCGCGTCCAGCCCGTTGCCCACGCGCAGATGGGGCGCGACACGCGGCAACAGGGCCAGCAAGAACCTCTGGAATGCGCTGAGTCCCGCATCCAGCGCGGGCGATGACAGCACCAGGGCGTCCACCGGCCGCAGGCCCAGCGCCACCAGCCGCGCCGCCACCAGGCCGCCCATGCTGTGCCCCAGAAGAATGAGCGGCGTGGCCGCGTCCATGCGGGCGCGGGTGCTGTCCACCACGTCGGCCAGATCGTCGAGCAAGCGTGCCGGCGTGGGCAGGCCACCGCGCACGCCGCCCGACTCGCCATGGCCATAGTGATCGAAACCGCGCACCGCAAAGCCCCAGCCATTGAGTCGCCGCGCCACATGGTCGTAGCGCCCCGCGTGCTCGCCCAGGCCATGGACCAGGAGCACCATGCCGCGCAAGGGCCTTCCCGCTTCCAGCGACCAGTCCTGAATGGCCAGGTTATGGCCATCGCTGGCAACATAGGTGGATAACGTGGACTCGATCGACATCAGCGCATCAGTTCAGTGGCGGCGGGCACGGTCACGGCACTTGCGCGATGACCTGCGCCACGGCCGCGGTCAATTTCTTCGCATAAGGCACATGCAGGAATTCATTCGGACCGTGGGCATTGCTTTTGGGACCCAGCACGCCGCACACCATCATCTGCGCCTTGGGAAATCCCCGGGCCAGCATGCTCATCAGCGGGATGGTGCCTCCCTGGCCGATGTAGCCGCATGGCGCGCCAAAGTGGGCCTGCGATGCCGCGTTCAGCGCCTGCTCGAACCAGGGTGCGGTCGCCGGTGCGTTCCAGCCGGTCGCGCTCCCCGCCTCCTCGAACGTCACCCGGGCCTGGTACGGCGCATTGTCTTCGAGCAGTGTCTTGAGCTGACGCACCGCCTGCGCCGCATCCACCAGCGGCGGCAGGCGCAGCGACAGCTTGAACGCGGTGTAGGGACGCAGCACATTGCCCGCGTTGGCCAGGTCGGGCAAGCCATCGGCACCGGTCACGCTCAGGGTAGGCACCCAGGTGCGGTTGAGCAGGGCCTGCAGCGGATCGCTGGTGGTGGGCAGCGCGAAGGCGGTGGCGCCGCCGCAATCGTAGTGCGCCCAGGGAAAACGCTTGTAGAGTTCATCGCCCAGGATGGCGGCCGTGGCCCGGGCCTGCTGCAGGCGCTCCGGGGGCACCTCGCAGTAAAAGCTTTGCGGCAGCAGGCGCCCGGTCCGGCTGTCTTCCAGCCGGTCCAGCACCTGGCGCATGATGCGAAAACTCGACGGCACCAAGCCGCTGGCGTCTCCCGAATGCACACCCTCGGTCAGGACTTCCACCTTGAGCACACCGCCGGCCATGCCGCGCAGGCTGGTGGTCAGCCAGAGCTGGTCGTAGTTGCCGGCGCCCGAATCGAGGCAGATCACAAACCCGACATCGCCCAGCCGGTCTCGCAGGGCATCCACATAAGGCAGCAGGTCGTACGAGCCGCTTTCCTCGCAGGTTTCGATCAGGCCGACGATGCGCGGGTGCGGCGCGTTCTGGCTTTTCAGGGCGGCAATCGCCGCCACACTGGCGTACACAGCATAACCGTCATCCGCGCCGCCGCGGCCATAGAGCTTGCCGTCTTCATACTTGGGCGTCCAGGGGCCCAGATCGCTGCGCCAGCCAGTGAATTCGGGTTGCTTGTCGAGGTGCCCGTACATCAGCACCGTCTGCCCGGATGCGGCCCTGGCCGTTCCCGCGGCGCCGCCAGAGGCTGGCACTTCGAAGAACAGCACGGGCGTGCGCCCCTCGAGCCGGATGACTTCGAGCCGCAGGCCCTCGACCTTCTGCGCCTCAACCCAGGCCGCCGCCTGGCGCACGACGGTATCGATATGGCCGTTGCGTGCCCATGCCGGATCAAACGCGGGGGACTTCGCCGGTATCCGGATGTAGTCGCTGAGCTGGCCAACAATATCGCTGTCCCACGCGCGGCTGACCTGGTTCAGGATTTGCGCCGGATTCAGCACGGACTCGGGTACACGGGCGTTCATGCGGGTCTCCTTGAGCATCGAAACGCCTATTGCATCACATCGCACCCAACCGTGCCACCGGCGTTCGGCGATGGCCGTCAAACCGTCCGATTGCTCCCGCCCTTGTCAGGCACGGAACACTTCCACAGCGCTGACCAGGCGTTGGGCTTGCTCCTTGAGGCTTTGTGCCACGGCAGCCGATTGCCGCACCGTGCTGGTGAACTGCTCCGTGCGCACGCTCAAGTCCTGGTTGCCGCTGGCAATCTCGCCGCAGGCCACTTCAATGCCCGGTGGAGCCATGCGCCGTCGACACGGCGGTGTTCATGCGGTCCAGCGCGGTCTTCAGGGCGTTGACGACCGGTATCTTGACCGATCCAGCTCACATCCAGCGATATGCCGTCCTGGCTTGACTCGAAACGGACTTGGGTACTGATTTCGTTTGACATGTCGATCTCCCGCTCAATTCAATAAACCTGGCTGCTCATCACGACGCTGACCATGAGAAAAAGCGCGGGTCATGGCGGCATGTGACATGTGGTCAATCAGGTGAAACGCTCATTGGCGGATGGCGCCGCAAAGACCGAGAATGCCTGGCTGCCTGAATGGCCGTGAGGCGCCGCGCCTTGCGAAGCCGGTTGGGCCTCGGTTTCATATTTGCAAGCATTCACATATCCGAAAAAGTCCGCATGACGCTCCCCGCACACCGCACCGTTCGCCGCCGCACCCTGCTGGGCGCGGCACTGGCCCTGGGCGCCATCCCGCTTCATGGTTTTGCGCAAACCCGGCAGTTGCTGCGCATCTCCACGCCCGCGGTGCCGGACGACTGGCACGCCAGGATGTGGACCGTGATGAAGGAAACGCTGGAGAAGTCGGCACCCAGTCAATTTGATACCCAGATCAACCTGAATGCCAGCTTGTTCAAGCAGGGCGCCGAGCCCGTGGCCATGGCCCGGGGCAATCTGGAAATGGCCACGCTCTCGGCCTTTGACATCGCCAAGATCGTGCCCGAGTTCTCCATCTTCACGGCGGGTTATGTGATTCGCGATCCAAGCCACTTGATGAAGGTGTTCAGCGGCCCGATCAGCGAGGAACTGTTCCGGCTGGTGAGCGACCGGATGGACATCACGGTGCTCTCGCCGCTCTATCTGGGAACGCGCCAGCTCAACCTGCGCGACATCAAGACCGTCAAAACGCCGGCTGATCTGAAGGGCGTGAAGCTGCGCATGCCGGCCAGCCGTGAATGGCTGTTTCTGGGCGAGGCCCTGGGCGCCACGCCCACGCCGCTGGCTTTTGGCGAGGTCTATCTGGGCCTGAAGACCGGCACCGTTGACGCGCAGGACAATCCCCTGCCCACGGTGCGCAGCGCCAAGTTTTTTGAGGTCACCCGGCAGCTCACCCTCACCAGCCACCTGGTGGACAGCCTCTTCATTTGCGTCTCCAACAAGCTGTGGAAAAGCCTGGGCGCCGCGCAGCAAGCCGCGCTCAAGAACGCGGCCCAGGCCGCCGCCCGCTACAACAATGAGCACCGCATCGCCGATGAACAGCAGCTGGTGGCATTTTTCAAAAGCCAGGGGCTGACCGTGACCACCCCGGATGTGGCTGCTTTCCGCAAGTCGGTGCAGACCGCCTACCTGAACTCCGATTACGCCAAGACATGGCCCAAGGGTCTGCTGGAGCGGATCAACGCCACCCCCTAGCCTCTCCATGACTCGGTTTCTTCGCCGTGGCGCCCATGCTTTCGGGGTGCTGCTGTTCGCCCTGCTGTTCCTGGTGTTCATCATCCAGGTGGTGGCGCGCTTTGCATTCAGGCAACCGCTGGCGTGGACCGACGAGGCCGCCGTCATTCTGTACCTGTGGGCTGTTCTGTGGGGCGCGGCTGTGGTATGCCGGGACCGGGAACACGTGGCTTTTGATCTGCTGTACCAGGGCGCGCCGGCGCGCGCGCAGCGTGCCATGGCGCTGCTGGCCGCCCTGCTGGTGGGTGGCCTGGCCGCCTGGGCGCTGCCCGGCGCGCTGGACTACATCCACTTCATGCGCCGCGAGTCCACGCCGGTCATGGGACTGCCGATGAACTGGATCTTCATGCCCTTTGCGCTGCTCTTGCTGGCACTGGCCGTGCGCTACCTGATCCGCATCTACCGGCTGCTGCGCAAGGGCTGGGAGGCCCATCTGTGAGCACCGCCCTGCTGACGCTGCTGCTGGTGTTCACGGCCGGTATGCTGCTGCGCGCGCCGATTGCCTTTGCCATGCTGGCCAGCGGCATCGCCTACCTGGGCGTCAAGGGCGACGACCCGGGGCTGGCCGCGGAACAGGTGCTCAACGGCCTGTACAGCGGTTATGTGCTGCTGGCCGTGCCGCTGTTCGTGTTGGCCGCCAACCTCATGAATGCGGGCACCATCAGCGAGCGCCTGTTTGACTTCTCGCGCGTGTTCGTGGGCCGCATGCGCGGCGGGCTGGCGCAGGTGGACATTCTGGTCAGCGTGATCTTCTCGGGCATGAGCGGCAGCGCCATTGCCGATGCCGCCGGGCCGGGTCTGGTCACCCTCAAGCAGATGCTCAGGAAGCCCGGGTACACGCCGGGCTTTGCCGGCGCCGTGGTGGTCGCCAGCGCCACCATCGGCCCCATCATTCCGCCCTCCATTCCGATGGTGATCTACGCCATGGTCTCGGGCACCTCGGTGGGCGCGTTATTCCTGGGCGGTGTGCTGCCGGGCCTGCTGATGGCCGGCTTGTTGATGCTCGGTGTGCACATCCTCGCAACGCGGCGCAACATGCCCCAGGATGATCCGATTCCCGCGCGCGACGTTCCCCGCATCCTGCGGCGCGGCTTGCTGCCGCTGAGCCTGCCCGTGGTCTTGCTGGCGGGCATCTACTCCGGCGCCTTCACCCCGACCGAGGCTGCGGCCGTGGCCGCGCTGCATGCGCTGATCCTGGCCGGCATGGTGTACCGCGCCTTCAGTCCCCGCGCCCTGTTCGCCGTCACGCTGGAGTCGCTGCGCGCCAGCAGCGTCATCACCATGATCATTGCCTCGGCCTACCTGCTCAACTATGCCTTCACGGCCGAAGGCGTGCCGGCCCTGCTGGCGCAGTGGGTGGCCGGCCTGCACCTGAGCCCGCTGGCCTTCCTGCTGCTGGTCAACGCCGTGTTCCTGCTGCTGGGCTGCTTTCTCGATGTCTCGGTAATGCTACTGGTGTTCGTGCCCATGCTCATCCCGGCGGCCAGGGCCTTGGGCATCGATCTGGTCCATTTCGGCGTGGTGGTGGTGGTCAACATGATGATCGGCCTGGTCACCCCGCCCTTTGGCATGCTGCTGTTTGTCACGAATGCGCTGACCGGCATCCCCTTGCGCGACATGGTGCGCGAGGGTCTGCCGTTCACGGCCCTGCTCATCCTGGCCCTGCTGCTGCTCACGCTGTTTCCCCAGATCGTGCTGTGGCTGCCGCACACCATGGGCCATGTCACCCGCTAGGTCCTGCTTTCACAGATAGGGCTTGAGCCAGCCCAGGCCGCTGGATGTCCCGCCAGGCTGGCCGCCATGCTTTGGCCGGTACTCGCAGCCGACCCAGCCCTCGAAGCCCAGCTCATCCAGCACCGAAAAAAGATAAGGGTAGTTGAGCTCGCCCGTGTCCGGCTCCTGGCGCTGCGGCACCCCCGCGATCTGGATGTGGCCCACCCGGCCGGTGGGGAGGTATTTGCGCAGCTTCATAACCACGTCGCCCTCGACAATCTGGCAGTGGTAGAGATCCATCTGCACCTTGAGGTTGGGCGCGTCCACCTCGGCCACGATCTCGTGCGCATGATCCTGCCGGTTCAAAAAGAAGCCCGGAATGTCGCGCGTGTTGATCGGCTCGATCAGCACATCGCAGCCCATCCTGGCCGCCTCGGCCGCGGCCCAGCGCAGATTGCCGACATAAGTGGCACGCAGCGTGGCGATGTCGCTGCCTGGTGGCATCAGACCCGCCATCAGGTGAATGCGCGGGCCTTGCAGGGCTTGCGCATAACCCAGCGCCAGGGCCACGCCGGCGCGAAACTCCGTCTCGCGCCCGGGAATGCAGGCCGTGCCCTTGTCGCCACCGTCCCAGGCGCGCGCGATCGACGCGGCCTCGGTGCCGCCCGCGGGCGCATTGAACAGCACCTGCTGCAAACCGCTGGCCTGCAGGCGCGCGGCCAGCTCCTGCGCCGGCCAGGCATAGGGAAACAGGTATTCCACGGCCTTGAAACCATCTTTGGCCGCCGCCTCGAAACGGTCGAGGAAGGGCAATTCCGGGTACATCAGGCTCAGGTTGGCGGCGAATTTCGGCATCGGGGTCTCGGTCCTGGCAAGAAAGTGAATGACCTACCAGCGCGCGCCAAACGTCTGGCGCAATTCACTGATCTGCGGCTCGTTCAGGGGAACGGCTTGCGCCTGGCTTTGCAGCCACAGTCGGGCCGTTTCCTCCAGCTCCTCCAGCGTGGCCATGGCCGCCGCTGGTGAGTCATGCCACACCGTGGGGCCCAGGCGCTCGAGCATCACGGCACGAATCGGCATGCCCTGCTCGCCGTAGCGCGCGATGGTTTGCGCCACCAGCTCGGCCGCCCGCGGGTCGCCGGGACGGTGGTAGGGGATGCGGGGCACATGGCCCACCTTCATGACGAAATACGGTGTCAGCGCCGGCAGCAGTTCGCCCGCGCCAGGCAGCAGGCTCAGCGCCACGCAGCCGCTGCTGTGGGTGTGGATCACGCACCGGGTTTGAGTATCAAATCGGCCCGCAGCCCCATATATGCGGGCGTGAAGCGCTATTGTTTTGCTAGCAACATCGCCGCTGGTCTGCCGCCCGTCCACGTCCAGCCGGGCCAGCCGGGCCGGGTCGAGAAACCCCAGGCAGGCGTCGGTTGGCGTGATCAGGAAGCCGCCACCGGCCGCCGCGTCGAGCCGGATGCTGATGTTGCCCGCCGCGGCGTGCGCATAACCGCGCGCAAACAGGCTTTTGCCCACCCGGCAGATTTCCTCGCGGGCCTGGTGTTCGGTCAAGGACATGCTCATGCCAGCATCGTAAAGGCTTTGCTGAAGAAATCATCCGCGCCGAAGTTGCCGGATTTCAGCGCCAGGTGCAGTCCTTCCCCCGGTGCGGCGCCGGATGGCGCATGGCACCACGGCACGCCCGGATCGATCTGGGGCCCAATCTGCATGTGCGAGATCTGCAGGACCTGCACACAGGCGCCCGAGGTTTCGCCCCCGGCCACGATGAGCTGGCGCACGCCCAGGCCCACCAGCCCGCGCGCGATACGGCCCAGCGCGCGCTCGACCAGGGCACCGGCCGCCTCCACCCCCAGCCGCGCCTGCGCTGTCCCGACGGCCGCGGCCTGCGTCGTGGAGTACACCAGCACCGGCCCCGAAGCCAGCCATGGCTGCGCCCAGGCCAGCACCTGCGCCACCCCATCCACGCCGGCCGCTTCCTGCGCCGCCAGCTGCAGCGGATCCAGCGCCAGCGCGGGTCGCCCCGACGCGATGAAGTGCGCGACCTGCCGCTGGGTGGTGGCCGAGCAGCTGCCCGACACCACCGCCTGCCGGCCTGTTGCCGCCGGCAAGGCGCTGGCCGTGGACGAGGATGCCAGGCCGAAGTTGTGCGGCAGGCCGATCGCCAGACCCGAGCCGGCCGTGAGCAGCGGCAAATCCGCGAAGGCCGCGCCCATGTGCAGCAGGTCGTCATTGGACAGCGCATCCACCACGGCAATGCCCACGCCCCGCGCCCTGAGCTGCGCCATGCGATCGCGTATGGCCGCTGCCCCGCGCGCCACCACGGTGTAATCGATCAGGCCGACCTGGCGCCGGCACTGCGCCTGCATCACCCGCACCAGATTGGCATCGCGCATGGGCGTGAGCGGATGGTTTTGCATGCCCGACTCGCTCAGCAGCGCATCCCCCACGAAAAGATGCCCCTTGAACACCGTGCGCTGGTTGTCGGGAAAGGCCGGGGTGGCAACGGTGAAGTCGGTATGGAGCGCGTCCATCAGCGCCTCGGTCACGGGGCCGATGTTGCCGCGCGCGTCGCCGCTGTAGCGGCTGTCAAAGGTCGAGCAGTATTTGAAGTAAATCTGCCGTGCGCCCTGCGCTTGCAGCCACGCCAGGGCTTGCAGCGCCTGCTGCGCCGCCAGGTCGGGGGCGCTGGTGCGGGTCTTGAGGGCGACCACCACGGCATCGATTCCTGGCGCAAGCTGCTGCCGCGACACGCCTGTCGTCTGCACCACGCGCATGCCCGCGCGCACCAGGTTGTTGGCCAGGTCGGTCGCGCCGGTAAAGTCGTCGGCGATGCAGCCCAGCTTGAGGCCCGGCTGGGTGAGCGCTGTCTCGTCGGGCAGGTTCATGCGCCCGGCTCGGGCCGGACCGGGCTGCTGGCTTGCGGCAACCCGATGCCCGGGAAAATCTTGATGACGGCGCTGTCGTCTTCCCGGCCAAAGCCGGCGCTGGACGCCTGCATGAACATCTGGTGCGCCGTGGACGACAGCGGCAAGGGGAATTTGCTGGCACGCGCCATGTCCAGCACCAGCCCGAGGTCCTTCACAAAAATATCCACGGCCGACAGCGGCGTGTAATCCGCGGCCAGCACATGCGCCATGCGGTTCTCGAACATCCAGCTGTTGCCCGCGCTGTGGGTGATGACCTCATACAGGGCGGCCGGGTCCACGCCTTCGCGCAAGCCCAGCGCCATGGCCTCGGCCGCCGCGGCAATGTGCACACCAGCCAGCAGCTGGTTGATGATCTTGACCTTGCTGCCCGCGCCGGCCCGGTCTCCCAAGCGGTAAACCTTGGCGGCCATGGCCTTGAGCATGGGTTCCACCCTGGCATGGGCCTGCGGCGTGCCCGCGGTCATCATGGTCATCTCGCCCTTGGCGGCCCGCGCGGCGCCACCGGAGATCGGGGCATCGAGGTAGAGAATGCCCGTTTCGGCCAGCCGGGCCTCGAGCGCGATGGAGCAGCTGGGGTCCACCGTAGAGCACATGACAAACACATCGGCGGGCTTCATCGCGAAGGCGCAGCCGCCCGCACCAAACAGGACGCCTTGCGTCTGCTCGGCATTGACCACCACCGACACGATGACCTCGCACCGCGCTGCCACTTCGGCGGGAGAGTTGCAGGCCACGCCGCCCTCCGCGGCAAAGGCCTGGACCGCCTCGGCCCGCACATCGAACACATGCACGCGGTAGCCCGCGCGGCGCAGCGACTGCGCCATGCCCTGGCCCATGGCGCCCAGCCCGATCACACCCACATTGACGTCCCCGCGACTGTTCATGGATGAACTTCCTTTACCGATGATTCATCTGGTCATCATACAACTTTGGAATTCGAAACGACCCCGATTCGGCACACCGCCGCCTATTTGCCCCGCAAACCGCCGACCAGCGACTGCGCCAGACGATCCCCCTCCTGGCTCCAGAAGGAGGGGTCGGCATGTTCAATGCGGCGGATCGCCCTGTTCATGTGGCGTGCCGCCGCCTGCCGGGCCCGGCTCGCATCGCCGGCCGCTATCGCCTCGACGATGGCCGCATGCTCCTCGCGCACCTGTGCCGCGAAATCGCTGCGCCGCGCTTCGTTGGCGCGCGTCACGCGCGTGGCGCCGCGCAGAAACTGCGCCAAGTATTCCAGCGTGCCGATGAGAAACGGATTGCGCGCGGCGTCGGCTATGGCGCGATGAAACTTCACGTCCTCCTCCACGCCGTCGCCCCCCGCTTTCACGGCTTTGTCCAGTGCCTGCACCGCCTGTTCGATGCGCTTGATGTCCGCCGCCGTACGGCGCCGCGCCGCCAGCGCGGCCACCTCGGCCTCCAGCGCGCGGCGCACTTCCGCCATTTGCACGACCGCCTGCCTTGATCCCGCATGGCGCGCATCGAAATTCAAGGGAACAAACGGCACATGGGTGTTGACATACACGCCACTGCCCTGGCGCGAATCGACCAGTCCGAGCGACTTCAGGCGCGACACCGCTTCCCGCACCACCGTGCGGCTGACCTGAAACTGCTCGACCAACCGGGCCTCGGGCGGCAGCTTGGCGCCCGGTGCGAGTCGCCCGGCACGGATTTCGGCGGCGAGCTGCTGCGCCACCTGGTCCGACAGGCGGGCGCCGCTGGAAACGGGGGAAAATCGGGTTGTCATACAAAAAACAAAACGGTGCGACAAGGATAGCGCTTTGACCTGCCGCCGTGGCGCCGGTTTACCCTGGCCTCGCGCAACACGGCGCTCGCTGTTTTACCGGTGCTGCCGCACGGGGGATCAGCTCCAACCCATCAAGCGCAGCCCCAGGCCCGCCAGCGCGCAGCCCAGGATCACCGGAATCACCCCCAGCTTGTAGCGCAACAGCGCCACCGCCGCAGCGGCCACCAGAGCCAGGGCCACGATATCGATGCGCGCCAGAAACGGGCCGGCCACCCCGGGCCTGACGGCAATATGCATCAGAAAGAAAACGGCCAGGCTGGCGATCACCCCCACCACGGCCGCGGTGATGGCTGTCAGCGGCGCGGTGAAATGCAGCTTGCCATGGGTGGACTCCACCAGCGGCCCGCCCGTCAGGATGAACAAAAAGGAAGGCAAAAAGGTGAACCAGGTCGCCACCGTGGCCGCCAGGGCCGCGCCCAGAAACAAGGCCTCCGGCCCCAGCACCTGCTTGCTCCAGCCGCCGAGAAAACCGACAAAGGCCACCACCATGATCAGCGGACCGGGTGTGGTCTCGCCCAAGGCCAGTCCATCCATCATCTGCGGCCCCGTAAGCCAGGCAAACTGCTCCACCCCACCCTGGTACACATAGGGCAGCACGGCATAGGCGCCACCAAAGGTCAGCAGCGCCGCCTTGGTGAAGAACCAGCCCATCTGCGTCAGGGTGCCGCTCCAGCCCTGCCAGGCCAGGAGCGCCGCCATGGGCAGCAGCCACAGCACGGCGCCGGTCGCCAGCACCTGGACAAGCCGGACTTTCCTGAAACGCGCGTGCTCGGGCGTGGGCGTGTCGTCATCGATGATGCACGGCAGATGCGGCGCTTCCTGCGGCTTGCTGGTACCGTGCCCGCCGCTGGCGGCAAATTGCGACGGTGCCCAGCGCGCCCCCAGCCAGCCGGTCAGGGCGGCGCCCAGCACCAGCCACGGAAACGGCACATCCAGCACCGCAATCGCTATGAAACTTGTAGCGGCTATCGCCCACAACACGGGAACCCGGGACGGATTCTTCAGCGTCCGGCTGCCGATGCGATGGACCGCCTGCAGCACAATGGCTGCCACCGCGGGCTTGATGCCATACAACAGGCCCGCCACCCACGGCACATGGCCGAAGGCCACATAAATCCAGCTCAAGGCGATCAGGAGGAACAGCGACGGCAGCACAAACAGCACCCCGGCCGCCACGCCCCCGCGCGTGCGGTGCATCAGCCAGCCGATGTAGGTGGCGAGCTGCTGCGCCTCCGGCCCGGGCAGCAGCATGCAGTAGTTGAGGGCATGCAGGAAGCGCTGCTCTGAAATCCAGCGCTTTTGCTCCACCAGCTCGCGGTGCATGATGGCGATCTGTCCGGCCGGACCGCCAAAGCTGATGAAGCCCAGCTTGAGCCAGAACCGAAAGGCCTCGCCAAAAGATATTTTTCTGCTCATGCCGTTGCCAACCCTTGCGCTTTCCAGCGGTGCTGTTCGTTCTGTCGCGCGATGCAAAGCCCTGCAGCCCCGGCCTTAACGCGAAAACTTCAAGACCGACGTGCCGGCCAGCAGATTGGGGGCAAGGCGCACGGTGCGGCCATTCTGGATGCCGAAGCTGTCCAGGATCTTCAGGCTGTTGCGCAATGCCAGCACCTCCAGATCCGTGTGCGTGCCGACACGGATATTGGGCGTGTCGTACCACTGGTAGGGCAGGCGGCGCGTCACCGGCATGCGCCCGAGCAGCACGCTCAGGCGGTTCGGCCAGTGCGCGAAGTTGGGAAAGGCCACGATGCCGGTGCGGCCCACGCGCGCGGTCTCGCGCAGCATGGTCTGGGCATTGCGCAGGTGCTGCAGCGTGTCGATCTGCAGCACCACGTCGAACGAGGCGTCATCGAATATGGCCAGCCCCTCGTCCAGGTTGAGCTGGATGACATTGACCCCGCGCTTGACACAGGCCAGGACGTTCGCATCATCGATCTCGATGCCATAGCCGCTGCAGCCCCGCGTGGCTTGCAGATGCGCCAGCATGGCACCGTCGCCGCAGCCCAGGTCGAGTACGCGCGAGCCTTGCGGCACCAGCCCGGCAATGGTCTGCATCGTGGCGCTGTCCGTCATGGCCGCCCCCCTGGTACCGATGCACCGTCGCTGAAGCCCGAGGAAATCTTCTCGCCCCGAGGCGCCTCGGCAACGCTTTGCGCGGACACCGCGACGGCTTTCGATATGCTATCAAAATAGGAGCTTATGACGCCCATGTAGCGGGAATCATCCAGCAAAAAGGCATCGTGCCCGTGCGGCGCATCGATTTCGGCGTAGCTCACGTCGCGCCGGTTGTCCAGCAATGCCTTGACCAGTTCGCGGCTGCGCTTGGGGCTGAAACGCCAGTCCGTCGTGAAACTCACCAGCAGGAATTTGCAGCCGGCCCGCGCGAACGCGCGGCTCAGATCGCCGCCGCAGGCGCGCGCCGGATCAAAGTAATCCAGGGCCCGGGTAATGAGCAGGTAGGTGTTCGCGTCGAAGTACTCGGCAAATTTGTCGCCCTGGTGGCGCAGGTAGCTCTCGATCTGGAACTCGATGTCCTGCGTGGTGTAGCGCAGATCCAGGCCGTCGCGCAGCTCGCGTCCGAACTTCTCGTTCATCACGTCGTCGCTCAGGTAAGTGATGTGGCCGATCATGCGGGCAATGCGCAAGCCGCGTTTCGGAATGACGCCGTGCTCGTAGAAGTGGCCGCCGTGGAAATCGGGGTCCGTCACGATGGCGCGGCGCGCCACTTCGTTGAAGGCGATGTTTTCGGCCGTGAGATTGGGGGCGCTGGCCACCACCACGGCGTGGCGCACGCGCCGCGGATATTGCAGCGTCCAGCTCAGGGCCTGCATGCCGCCCAGGCTGCCGCCCATGACGGCGGCCAGCACCTCGATGCCCAGCGCATCAAGCAGCCGCGCCTGGGCGTTCACCCAGTCTTCCACCGTCACCACGGGGAAATCGGCGCCGTACACGCGGCCGGTGTCGGGGTTCACATGCATGGGCCCGGTCGAGCCGAAGCAGGAACCCAGATTGTTGACGCCGATGACGAAAAACCTCTCCGTATCCACCGGCTTGCCGGGCCCGATCATGTTGTCCCACCAGCCCTCGCTCTTGTCCTGCCCTTCATAGACCCCCGCCACATGGTGCGAGGCATTGAGGGCGTGGCAGATCAGCACCGCATTGGACTTGTCGGCGTTGAGCGTGCCATAGGTTTCATAGCTCAGCGAATAGTCGCGGATCGACGCGCCGCTCTGCAGGGACAGGGCGGCGGCAAAGTGCATCGACTGTGGCGTGGCAACAAAGGACATGTTCAAAAACAAAAACCCGGCTCAGCTGGAAGCGGGGCCGGGTTCCTGGAAGGGGACACTTGCCGTCTTTAGCTGAACTTCGGAACTCGCTGGTTCCGGCGCCCGCAATCTGGTTCAAATCGGCGCAAATCGAAAATTCTGCACAAAGTATATCAATCCCACCCCACCACGGCGACCACGCCCAGAACGGCAAAGATGGCGGCGCAAACCAGATGCACCAACCGAATCGGCATCCGCCGCATCATGCGCTCGCCCAGCCACACCACGGGGGCATTGGCCAGCATCATGCCCAGTGTGGTGCCAGCCACGACCCAGACATAAGCAGCGTATTGCGCCGCCAACATGACTGTGGCGATCTGGGTCTTGTCACCCATTTCGGCCAGAAAGAAGGCCAGCACTGTGGTGCCGAACACGCCCAGACGGGGCGTGGTTCCCGTGTCTTCGTCTTCCAGCCGGTCCGGAATCAGCATCCAGATGGCCATGGCAATAAACGATCCGCCCAGAACCCAGCGCAGCACGGTGGGCCCCAGCAATGTCGTCACCCAGGCGCCAACGGCTCCCGCCATGGCATGGTTGGCCATGGTGGCGACCAGAATGCCCAGAACTATGGGCCAGGGTTTGCGAAAACGTGCGGCCAGAATAAGCGCCAGCAGCTGGGTTTTGTCGCCCATTTCCGCGAGGAACACGATGCCGGTTGAAACGAGAAAGGCTTCCATGAATGGCTCCGGCCGGTAATAACCCATGACTGCACGACATCCCCGGCCTGAAACGGAGGCGGTGCAGCCAAAGGTCTCGCCAAGTCCGAAAAACCGCCTGTGCCATATCCAGCCTAGGACAGGCCGGACAAGTCTGTTGACACAAGCCCCTCTCGCAAACGAAGGGAGGCTACTCCCCAATGACTATTTCATTATAGGCCGGTGGAGCTGGCCGTTTGCGCCGGCTGAGGTGCACCGCCTTGGCTGCACATTCCTGGCGCGTTTTTTGCTTATTTTTGGTGCGTTTATTAAAAATAGACCTTCAACGCACCAATAAAAAGCACTTTATCCAAAGAGGTTTTCATGGAAGCACTAAAACAGGGCGCAGACACTCTGTTCCTTCTTCTCGGCGCCATCATGGTTCTGGCCATGCACGCCGGTTTTGCATTTCTGGAGCTGGGCACCGTTCGCCGCAAAAACCAGGTCAATGCACTGGTCAAGATCATGGTGGACTTCTGCGTCTCCACCGTAGCCTATTTTCTGGTGGGCTATGGCGTTGCCTACGGCACCAGCTTTCTTGTTGGCGCAGAACAGTTGGCCGCCAGAAATGGCTATGAGCTGGTCAAGTTCTTTTTTCTGCTGACTTTCGCCGCCGCCATTCCCGCCATCATCTCCGGCGGCATTGCCGAACGCGCCAAGTTCTGGCCTCAGCTGATCGCCACCGCGGTCATCGTGGGCGTGATTTATCCGCTATTCGAGGGCGTGGCGTGGAACCAGCACTACGGCATCCAGGCCTGGATCAAGGCCGCTGCCGGCGAGGAATTCCATGACTTTGCCGGCAGCGTGGTGGTGCATGCCGTGGGCGGCTGGATTGCCCTGCCCGCCGTCTTGCTGCTGGGTGCACGCAGCAACCGCTATCGCAAGGACGGTGCGATTTCCGCTCATCCGCCCTCCAGCATCCCCTTTCTGGCACTGGGCGCCTGGATACTCACCGTGGGCTGGTTTGGCTTCAATGTAATGAGCGCCCAGACGCTGGACAAAATCTCCGGGCTGGTGGCCGTGAACTCGCTCATGGCCATGGCCGGTGGCACGCTGGCGGCACTGGTGCTGGGCAGGAACGACCCCGGCTTTGTGCACAACGGTCCGCTGGCCGGCCTGGTCGCGGTATGCGCCGGATCCGACCTGATGCATCCGCTGGGCGCCCTGGTCGTCGGCGGTGTGGCCGGCGCCATTTTCGTGCTCATGTTCACCTTGACCCAGAATAAATGGAAGATTGATGACGTACTGGGTGTGTGGCCGCTGCATGGACTGTGCGGCACCTGGGGTGGCGTTGCAGCCGGTATTTTTGGAAGCAAGGCACTGGGCGGCCTTGGCGGCATCAGCTTGGGTGGTCAACTGCTGGGCACGGCCATGGGCGTGGCCTGGGCGCTGGTGGGCAGCTTCGCTGTCTACGGCTTGCTCAAGGTGACAACCGGGCTACGGCTGAGCCAGGAAGAAGAGTCTGATGGCGCCGACCTGTCAATTCACAAAATCAGCGCAACGCCCGAGCGTGAAGCCAACTGGTAAACCGCCAAATTTAAATAAATCTTCATTTTTTAAAAAAATGGCGCATAATGCGCCGGTATTGCCAAAAACTGGCACTACTATTAGTTTGCGGTGATTAGTCAGTTTCGCGTCTGCTTTAAGTCTTCATTGGTTTGTTGATTGCGGTTATCGGACTCCATCGTCGCGTTTTGAGTCATTTTGAGGAGTCCTTTCATGGGCAACAAACTTTACGTGGGCAACCTGCCCTATTCTTTCCGTGATGAAGATCTGCAGCAAGCGTTCGCCGCTCACGGTTCTGTCACCAGCGCCAAGGTCATGATGGAACGTGACACCGGCCGCTCCAAAGGTTTCGGCTTTGTAGAAATGGGTAGCGACGCTGAAGCACAAGCCGCCATCAATGGCATGAACGGCCAGCAGTTTGGTGGCCGTGGCCTCGTGGTCAACGAAGCCCGTCCGATGGAAGCACGCCCCCCCCGCACTGGCGGCGGCGGCTTCGGTGGTGGTGCTGGCGGCGGCGGCGGCGGTTACGGCGGTGGCGCTGGCGGCGGTCGCAGTGGCGGCGGCGGTTATGGCGGCGGCGCTGGCGGTGGTCGCAGCGGCGGTGGTGGTGGTGGTTACGGCGGTGGCCGCAGCAGCTACTAAACCAGCGAACTGGCACACGCCAATCAAAAACAGGGCCCTTGTGGCCCTTTTTTCATGCCTGAAATTCCGGTTTCCCCCGCCCCCTTGCTGGAATCAAGCCGGTATGGGCATAATGAAATGAGGGGATCGAGATATCTCCGACGGGCATGCGGTGATCTGTCGAATTCGCAACGTTGAAACGAATGGATTGCGTTTTGGGGACTCCATCGCTTAGGCTTTTTAGTTTTTTTCAGGAGTCCCTTCATGGGAAATAAACTTTACGTCGGCAATCTGGCTTATTCCGTTCGCGACAACGATCTGGAACAGGCTTTTGGTCAGTTTGGTACGGTCACCAGTGCCAAGGTCATGATGGAACGCGACACCGGTCGCTCCAAAGGCTTTGGTTTTGTAGAAATGGGCAGCGAGGCCGAGGCGCAGGCGGCCATCAACGGCATGAACGGACAGGCCTTGGGTGGCCGCAGCATCGTCGTCAACGAAGCTCGTCCCATGGAGCCGCGCCCCCCACGCAGCGCTGGCGGCTACGGCGGTGGCGGCAGTGCTGGTTACGGTAGCGGCGGCCGCCGCGAGGGCGGAGGTGGCGGCGGTTACGGTGGCAGTGACAGTGGCGGCAACGACGGCGGCTTTCGCAGCCCCTACGGCTCCGGTCCGCGTGGCGGTGGCGGTGGCCGTCGCAGCTATTGATCAGCTATCCGGATTCCGAAGGCACCTTTGGTGCTTTTTTGCTTTTTAGGTCTTGGCCGACTGGCTGAATGTCAACAGTCGCTGGCCTGGCAAGCATCAGACCTCGGTTTGGCGACTCTTTCTGGGACGCCCCGACATGATCCTGTCAAACAATCCGTTGGGCAAGCAGCGCAGCAGCTTGGCCACCAAACTCATCTGCCAGGGAATCACCCGGTAACTGGCACCGGCCTCGATCGCATGAAATGCTTTGTCAGCAAAGCTTTCGGGACGCATCAGAAACGGCATCGGGTAACGGTTTTGTTGGGTCAGGGGAGTGTCGATATATCCCGGGCAGATGGTGGACACCTTGACACCACTTCGCCTCAATTCACCGCGCAAGCTCTCGCAATAGCTGATCACGGCCGCCTTGCTCGCGCAATAGGCGCCATGCCCGGGCAGGCCCCGTATGCCCGCCACACTTCCAATGCCGACGAGCACGCCCGACTCCCGCCTTGTCATGGCATCGATGAAGGGATGAAATGTCGCCGCCATGCCCAGATTGTTGATGGCAAAAGTCCGCGCTATGACTTCCATGTCCTCGCGCCGCGCCGTATCTACGCCGATGCTGATGCCGGCATTGGCAATCACCACATCAGGCACGCCTTGCTGCGCCATGCAGGCCCGCGCCGCCGCCATGATGCTGTCAGGTACGGAAACATCAGCGCCATAGATGCCATAGCGCTGCCGGCTCATGGCACCAGCCTCGGCCCAGACTTGCATCTCCTGCGTGCGGCGTGCCACCAGGGCCAGCGAATAGCCAGCCTGATAGAAGCGCCAGGCCAATGCCTGGCCGATACCGCTGGATGCGCCCGTGATAAAAACCAGTTTGGCCATGCGCACCTCTGCTTGAAAACTACTGTGCGGCACGCGGCATCAATATGCCCTTGACGCGTCCCTGGAGCTGCATCACACGGTCAAGATTGTCATAATCCATCGTATCGGCGGTGAACCGGTCGTTGTCGCGCGTCAGTTCGACTGGTTTGTGAGACTTGACGCGCTCGCTATTCATGAACGCGTGTAAAAATTCGCCGCGAAACGTCAGCCGCGGCAATACCTGTCCCGCCGTATCCGTGACGGCGTCTCGCACCACCAGCGCATTGCCAAACAGCTGAACTTCCGAGCCATCGCTATTGGTCAATGCGTAGTTGGCCGTGGCCGTTGTCAAGCGGCCCTCCTCACTGAATGAGCGAATGCGGATCTGGTCAATCTCCAGCGTATCCGTGTCGGGATAGTGCCGGGCCTCCGAACCGAAAATTTCACTCTTGAGACGTCCGGAACCGTCGAAAGTTTTGACGGAAAACCGCCGCATGAAATAGTCCGGCTCGTGTCGGGCTGCATTTTCGGCCTCAGGCGGCATGAAAACCGGCGCGCTCCGGACCAGCCAGTACGTGCCCAGCGCCAGCACGCCCATCAGGGCCATGGGAAGGTAAAGGGACAGGCGATCCCATCCCGCACGCAACAGCTTGATCACCGCATGCTTTCCTCAAACAAACCCGCGTACTTTCCACTGGCAAGCAGCAGCAGATCACAAAACTCTCTTGCTGCACCCTCGCCGCCTCGCGCTTTCGTCACATGATGCGATACGGCCTTGACCTCGTCATGCGCATTGGGGGGAGCACACGCAAACGCGCATCGCTGCATGACCGCCAAGTCGGGCCAGTCATCCCCAATGGCCGCCGCCTGATGCCACTCCAGGCCCAGGGCCCGGAGGGTTTGCTCGGCCGCCGGCCGCTTGTCTTCGGTTCCGAAATGGGCGTGGCTGATGCCCAGCGCCTGCAGTCGCACGCGCAAGGGCTTGGAATCCCTTCCCGTGATCATCACCGGCGTGATGCCTGCGCGTTGTAGCAGTTTGAGCCCATGCCCGTCCAGCGTGTTGAAACGCTTGAGCGTCTCGCCATCTTCCGAAAAATACAGCCCTCCGTCCGTCAACACACCATCGACATCAAAAAAAGCGACCCGAATGCCTTGCGCCCTGAGAAGCAACCCGGCCGGGTAGCTAATGACTGGTTTCATCAAATCACCTTCGCCCGCATCAGGTCATTGCTGTTCAGGGCGCCACACAATTGGCCTTGCGCATCAACCACCAGCACGCTGGTGATGCGGTGCTGCTCCATCAGCTCGGCCGCATCCACCGCCAGCGCATCCAGCGTGATGGTACGCGGATCTGGATGCATGACCTCCTGCGCCGATTTTGTACGCAGGTCAACGCCCTTTTCAATCAGGCGGCGCAAATCACCGTCGGTAAATATGCCCAGCACCCTGGCATTTTCATCCACAATAGCCGTGGCGCCCAGGCCCTTGGCACTCATCTCGCGCATCAGCTCGCTGAAGCCCGCTTGCGGCCCGACGCTGGGAACATCTGCTCCCGAACGCATGACATCCTTCACGTGCGTCAGCAATTTTCGCCCCAGCGCCCCGCCCGGATGTGAGCGCGCGAAATCCTCAGCCCTGAAACCGCGCGCGTCAAGCAATGCCACCGCCAGGGCATCTCCCAGCGCCAGCTGCGCGGTGGTACTGGCTGTCGGCGCCAGGTTCAACGGACAGGCCTCTTTCTCCACTCCGCTATCCAGCGATACATCCGCATGGCAAGCCAGCGTCGACTTGGGATTCCCAGTCATGGCAATCAGGGGCACGCCCAGACGCTTGAGAACCGGCAGGATGGCGGTCAGTTCCTCGGATTCACCGCTGTTTGAAATGGCCAGAACCAGATCCAGCAGCGTGATCATGCCGAGATCACCGTGACTGGCCTCGGCCGGATGAACAAACAAGGCCGGGGTACCTGTCGAGGCCAACGTGGCCGCCGTCTTGCGGCCAATATGGCCGCTTTTCCCCATGCCCATCACCACCACGCGGCCCCGCACCTCCAGCATCATTTCAACAGCACGGGCGAACGAATCCCCCACCCGCTGCTTGAGGCCCAGTATGGCGGCCGCCTCGATATCAAGGGTTTCCTGGGCCAGGCGAATCGCCTGCCCAGCCCGGGATGGTTTGTCCTGAATTCTTTGCGCGGTCATTTGGGCATTTTATAGATCGATGCAACACTTGCTAGTATGCGAGGATGAGCGCGCTCGAACTCACCCTTTTGTATCTGCTGGCCGCGGTCCTTGGCGTGGTCACTTGCCGCTCCCTCAAGCTCCCGCCCATGCTCGGCTATCTGGTGGTCGGGGTGCTGATCGGCCCCAATGCCTTGGCGCTGGCCCAGAACTCGGACGGCGTGCGCCATCTGGGCGAATTTGGCGTGGTGTTCCTGATGTTCGTGATCGGCCTGGAGTTCAACCTGCCCAAGCTGCGGGCCATGCGCCGTCATGTGTTTGGCTTGGGAATGCTGCAAGTGACGCTGACCATGCTTGGGGCCTGCTTCGCCGCCATCGGCCTGGGCATGATTGCCCCCCAACTGTGGCATATCAGTTGGCAAACCGCGCTGGCGCTTTCCGGCGCGCTCGCCATGAGCAGCACGGCCATCGTCGTCAAGCTGATGGTCGAGCGACTGGAAATGGACTCGGAACACGGCAAACGGGTCATGGGTGTTTTGCTGTTTCAGGATCTGGCCGTCGTTCCCTTGCTGGTCCTGATCCCCGCGCTGGGCGCCTCGGGTGAACAGCTTTTCATGGCGCTGGCCATTGCAACGGGAAAAGCCGCCGTGCTGATCACCGTTTTGCTGGCCGGTGGCCAGCGTGTGATGCGCTGGTGGCTGACGCTGGTGGCCCGGCGCAAGAGCGAAGAACTGTTTGTTCTTAACCTGCTGCTCATCACGCTGGGGTTGGCCTGGCTGACCGAACTGGCGGGCCTGAGCCTGGCGCTGGGGGCGTTCATTGCCGGCATGCTGATTTCGGAGACCGAGTTCAAGCATCAAGTGGAAACCGACATCCGGCCGTTTCATGACGTGCTGTTGGGCCTGTTCTTCATCACCGTTGGCATGATGCTCGACTGGCGGCTGGTATTCGATCACTGGTCCCTGGTGCTCATTCTGCTCACGCTTCCCATCCTGTTCAAGACGGCGGTAGTCACGGCACTGGCCCGGGGATTGGGTGCCTCCACCGGCGTTTCCCTGCGCACCGGGCTCTACCTGGCTCAGGCCGGCGAGTTCGGCTTCGTCCTGCTGACACTTGCCCAGACTAACGGACTGATTGCACCCGAGCTTCTCAACCCCATCCTCGCGAGCATGGTGATTTCCATGCTCGCCACGCCGTTCATCATCATGTACAGCAACCGGCTGGTGATGAAACTGGTTTCCAGCGAGTGGCTGCAGCAATCGCTGCAAATGACCACGATCGCCCGCAAGGCCATCAACATCAACAAGCATGTGATCATTTGCGGTTATGGCCGTTGCGGCCAGAACCTGGCGCGCATGCTCGAGCGCGAGAATATCCCCTACATCGCCCTGGACCTTGACCCGGACCGGGTACGCCAGGCCGCCGCCGCGGGTGACTCGGTCGTGTTTGGTGACGCGGCACGCCTGCAGGCCCTGATGGCAGCGGGCCTGTCACGCGCCAGCGCGGTGGTGGTGACTTACCTGGACGTGCCGGGTGCCCTCAAAGTATTGGCCAACATACGCGCACAGGCGCCCCAAGTGCCGGTGATCGTTCGCACGCAAGACGACCTCGATCTCGAAAAATTGCAGCAGGCCGGTGCCACTGAAGTGGTGCCGGAGGCCATCGAGGGCTCCCTGATGCTGGCCAGCCACGCGCTGGCGCTGGTGGGTGTTCCCATGCGCCGTGTGATTCGCATCGTGCAAGACCAGCGCGATGCCCGCTACAACCTGTTGCGCGGTTATTTTCACGGGGCCGACGACAACACCGCGGATGAACTTCAGCAGGAACGGCTGGCCACGCTGATGCTGGCATCCGGCGCCAGATCCATCGGCAAGCCACTCAGTCATCTCGCCTTGCATGCGATGAACATCCAGGTCGTTAACCTGAGGCGCAGCAACGGCAAGAGCATTTCGCCCGCCACGGATCCGGATCTCGAAGATGGTGATACGCTTGTTCTTTCGGGCCGTGCCGAAGCGCTTGCCATGGCCGAGAACAAGCTGCTCGCGGGCTGATGCCGCGCGGCTGGCCATGCGCGCGCGGCCCGGCGCTTGCGCAAACGCATGATGCACAATACCAACCCCTGCTTCTTTTGGATGATCCATGCAGAACCTCAGCGTCAATCAGTATCTCAAGAACCACATTCGCACGGTCTCCGATTGGCCCGCACCGGGGGTGCAGTTTCGGGACATCACCCCCCTGTTGCAGAATGCCAAGGTTTTCCGGGTTCTGATCGACGCCTTTGTCCATCGCTACATGGATTCCGCCATGCGCCCCGACATGGTCGCTGGTCTCGATGCGCGCGGTTTCATCCTTGGCTCCGTGGTGGCATACGAGCTCAATGTAGGCTTCGTCCCGATCCGGAAAAAGGGCAAGCTGCCATTCACGACGGTCGAAGAAACCTATGAGCTGGAATACGGCAGCGCAACCGTCGAATTGCACGCCGATGCCGTCAAAGCAGGCGACCGCGTATTGCTGATCGATGACCTGATCGCCACGGGGGGCACCATGATGGCCGGGAAAAAACTGCTGGAAAAGCTGGGGGCCCAGGTGATGGAAGGCGCTGCCATTGTCGACTTGCCCGAGCTTGGCGGCTCCAAGAAACTTCGCGCTGCTGGTTTGCCGCTATTCACGCTGCTGGATTTCTCAGGCCATTAGGATTTTTGAAAAATGCCTCTTGGCACCAACTGAAGTTGCATCTGGTCGCTCAGCTTGCTTCTTCTCGTGGCGCATACCGGGCTTGCGGCACGGACTCGTCGGCTGTGGATTTCGGCTGCTCGGGTGGCAATGACTCCGATACCCCGCTACCTGGACGGTAACGCGACAAGCCCGCCGTGACGTGCTCCTTGACCCGCCAATAAACAGCCGTCACAAAAATATCGTGCCGCGCCTTGGCGCTTTGGGCAATCATGGCCTCTACTTCCGCCAGCCAACCAGTATCGCCCGCGAACTCATGCGCCAAGTCCATCATGATCATGTATTGGCGGCCGCGCGGATCCAGCGACAACACCTTGAATTTGTAGCTTGTCGACAGTACCCCGGCCCGCTCCATTGATTCGCGCACCACACCGTACAGTTGCTCACGGCGCGCGCGGCGTTCGGTCTTCCGGTCTGCCTCGTCGCCAGCCAGCGACGGCCCCCTGGATTTGAGTTTGATGGCCGATGGAATGCCAGGCACCGTTTCATCAAGGTGCCCCAGGCCCGAACTTTCATGCGCCTGGCTTGCCTTCTTGGGTAATTTCCGGAAAAACCAGCTAAACAAAGACATTTGCCTTTTCCATGAGAGTCTGCGGCCTTGGTTGGTCCGTTGCCCATCGTATAAGTGTAACCCCCTGTCCTGTGTGCTTTCAACTGCCTGTCAGAGAAAACCGGAACCACTCCCTGCCTCTTTCTGAACCCTAAAAATTCAGGCAAGTCGAACGTTCCATCAGGTCACCGCGATTCGCGTGCGCCGATCCAGCAGGCGCTTGGATACGATGGCCCCCATGGCCAAGGTCAGCGCGAGCGCGAGCGCGGGTTGCCGGTTGGTCAATTCGGTAAAGCGCATGGGTGCGAGGCTCCACAGCCTGCACGGACCCCCCGCCTGAACCGTTGCCCTGCGTGGCAAATGAGAAAAAAATCCGCCCTCGCCCACAACCGAGCCGGCAGCCACGCTAGCCAGGCGCACCCGACCTGTCTGGTCTGCGTAGTGAACCCTCAGATGGCCCGTCGCCAGAAAATAAAGCGCGCGGTCCAGCCCGCCTTGCGTGAACAGGACCTGCCCTTGCGGCAAGTCCGAGGCATGCATGTAGGTCGCCAGGATGTCCCATTGGGCCGGCGTCAATGCGCGGCTCAGTGAATCAGGCCCCGTATTGTCAGCAATGGCTGCAACGAGTTCGCGGATGTCTGGCTTGGTTGGTGTGGAGGATGATGCATTCATGATGCGTGCTACCTTAACGCCGTATCACCCCCTGCTCAAGCGGCATTAACGCCTGCTTACCTCTGTAACCCCTTTCATTTCCCAATGCAGAATTGGGAAAAAATCACACCCAGCAAATCGTCGGAGGTGAATTCTCCGGTGATCTCGTTCAACGCGTTTTGCCCCAGACGAAGCTCTTCCGCCAGCAGATCCAGCGACTGTGCATTTGCCGACAGATGCGCGGCGGCCTCTGCCAGATGGGCATCGACCTGCCGCAAGGCCTGCACATGTCGCTGGCGGGCCATGTAGACACCTTCCGGTGCAGATTGCCAGCCCGCGATTTTCAGCAGGGTTTGCCGCAAGACATCGAGCCCGGCACCGGTTTTTGCGGACAAGTTGATGCCGTCGCCGTGCGCGCTAGCCGCATCGGCCTTGCTCCAGACATCGATCACCGATACACGTTCTGGCAATTTCTGGCTTAAAGCCCTTGCTATCTCTTTGTCTGCAGCTATGTAATCTGTAGCAGATGCGCGTGTGAGATCATGCAGGAACAAGACCGCGTCAGCCAGCTCAATTTCAACCCAGGCGCGTGCGATGCCGATCTTTTCGACTTCATCCACACTATCACGCAAGCCCGCCGTGTCAATCACGTGCACGGGCACGCCTTCAATCTGGATGGTCTGCTGCACCTTGTCGCGCGTGGTGCCGGCAACGGGCGTGACAATCGCCAGCTCGGCACCCGCCAGCGCATTGAGCAAGGATGACTTGCCGGCGTTGGGCTGGCCGGCGATCACCACCTTGATGCCTTCGCGCAACAGCGCGCCCTGACGCGCGTGCTGCATGACCCCGGCCAGCTGCTGCCGCAGGTTTGACAGCTGACCATGGGCGTCGGCCTTGCGCAGAAAGTCGATTTCTTCCTCGGGGAAATCCAATGTGGCTTCCACCAGCATGCGCAGGTGAATCAGCGCATCCCGCAAGACATGGATCTCCCGCGAAAATTCGCCAGCCAGCGAACGGCTGGCGCTGCGCGCCGCAGCCTCGGTGCTGGCGTCAATCAGGTCGGCAATCGCCTCTGCCTGCGCCAGGTCGATCTTGTCATTAAGGAAGGCGCGCTCGGTGAATTCGCCGGGCCGTGCCACTCGCAGGCCGGCCAGCCGGGGTTGGCCGGTGACGGCATCGATTTCGGCTCCCGCCTCCAGACAGCGTGCCAGCAGCAACTGCAGCACGACCGGGCCGCCATGCGCCTGCAACTCAAGCACCTCTTCACCCGTATAGGAGTGGGGTGCAGGAAAATGAATCGCCAGTCCCTGATCGATGGCCGAGCCATCTGCAGCGCGAAAAGGCAGGTACGTCGCCTCGCGGGGTTGGAGAGCGCGCGCGCACAAGGCCTGAATCACCGGAGCAATATTGCGCCCTGACACCCGCACAATGCCCACCGCGCCACGCCCGGGAGCGGTCGCGATGGCAGCAATGGGTTCGTGGTGACGGGCAAGCATGGGGCACCAGGGCCAGGGCCGCTTGCGCGGCCCTGGCGTGTGTCAGCGGAACTTCGGCAGGTTGAACTGCGGCGGAACGCCCATGCGCGTGTTGATGACCCACTGCTGCGCGATGGACAGGATGTTGTTCGTTATCCAGTACAGCACCAGTCCGGCCGGGAAGAAGAAAAACATCACGCTGAACGCCAGCGGCATGATCCACATCATCTTGGCCTGCATCGGGTCCGGCGGCGCGGGGTTGAGCGCCGTCTGCAACATGGTGGTCAGCGTCATGAGCAGCGGCAGGATGAAATAGGGGTCGGCCGCCGACAGATCCTTGATCCACAGAATCCAGGGGGCATTGCGCATTTCCACGCTGGACAGCAGCACCCAGTACAAGGCGATGAACACCGGAATCTGGATCACGATGGGCAGGCAGCCGCCCATCGGGTTGACCTTCTCCTCACGGTAGATGCGCATCATCTCCTGCTGCATCTGCTGCGGGTTGTCCTTGAGGCGCTCCCGCATTTCCGTGATTTTCGGGTTGATCGCCTTCATCTTGGCCATGCTGGCGTAGGCCTTGGCATTGAGCCAGTAAAACGCGGCCTTGAGCAGCACCACCAGCGCAACAATGGACCAGCCCCAATTGCCAATCAGGTGTTCCAGCCGGTCCAGCAGCCAGTACAGCGGCTTGGCCAAAATGGTGAGCCAGCCGTAATCCTTGACCAGCTCCAATCCGGGCGCCAGCGCCTCCAGCGCTTTTTCCTCCTGCGGGCCGGCAAAGAGCCGGGCTTCCACCACCTTGCTGCTGCCCGGCGCAATGGTGTCCAGCGGCATGATCATGCCGACCGCATACAGATTGGTGTCCACCTTGCGCATGAACAAGTCCCGCTTGATGCCGTCGCCCAGCAGCCAGGCGCTGGCAAAGTAATGCTGCACCATGGCGACATAGCCGTTTTCGGACTGCTTCTCGATATCGACCTTGTTCTTTTCGATATCGCTGAACTCCACTTTCTGGTATTTCTTGGCCTCGGTATAGACCGCCGGGCCGGTGAAGGTGGAATAGAACGAGGACTCACCAGGCGGCTTGTTGCCATCACGCACCAGCTGCAGATACAGCTGAGGAGACACCGGTGCGGCACCGGTGTTTACCACCTCATGCTTGACCACCATGGCGTAGGAGCCACGACTCAGCGTATAGGTCTTGACCAGCTTGACGCCACCCAGTTCGGGCGATTCAAACTTGACCACCAGCTCTTTTGCGCCGTCCTTGAGCGAACGCTCGCCAGGCAATGCCGTCATGACCGTTTTATGCGTTGGGAAGGTGCCGCCAGCGGTTGCGGCGATCAATCCGGTTTGGGCCATGTAAATGCGGTCCTTGCTCTCATCGAGCAAGACAAAGTGTTTGGTTTTGTCAGCCAGGTCCGTGTGCTTGACAAACTCCGTCTGCACCAGTGAGCCGCCCTCGGTGTCAAAGGTCAACTTGAATACATCCGTGTGCACCACCAGGCGTTCCCGCGCAGCAGCGGGGACGGGCGCCCCGGGGGCCGGCACGGCTGCCGCGGCGGATACTGGAACCTGCGCACCAGCGGCCGCATTGACCGTTGGCACACTGGCGGCAGCCACGGGCGGATTGGCTGTCGCTGTGGTTTTGGCCGGCGACGGAAAGAAGGTGGCTTTGTGCCCGTTGTAAACCTGCCACTGGTCCCACAGCAAAACCATGGAAAAGCCAAAGATCACCCACAAGATGGTGCGGCGGATATCGTTCATGAAGACTTCTTTTGTGAAGAGGGGGAAAGCAGCTGCGTGAACAGCCGGGGTTTTGCCGTGGGCACGGGATCATGCCCGCCGGCACACCAGGGATGGCAGCGCCCCAGCCGGGCCAGCGTCAGATAACTGCCGGCAGCAGCGCCATGCTGCTCCAGCGCCTGCAGCGAATAGGCCGAACACGTTGGCTCAAAGCGGCAGCCCGAACCCAGCCAGGGACTGAGCAGCAAGCGGTAGCCTTTAACCAGCGTGATCAGCAAGGCTTTGATCATGGCCGCGCCTTTGGCCACGTGGTGGCGAGTTTGTGGAAAAGCTGCTCAATCTCGGCACGAACCGCCTTCTTGAATACATCCGACGTTGCACTCTTGAAGTTCACCCGGTCGAAGCCGGCGCGCAAACGCACCACGTGCGCCGCAGCAGGAAGTGTGGATTCGAGCTCTGTACTCACGCTGTAGATCTGGCGTTTGATGGCATTGCGTGTCACGGCCCGCTTGGCCCAGCGTTTGGGAACCATCGCGCCAATCCATGCTTCGTCGCGCCCTGAAAACAGGACCGGATGCGGCGAAGCTGCAGGCACCGAATCGCCCGGCCCGAAAGCCAGGGCATCAAGTGCTGAGCAATGCAAGGCAAAATGCGCCGTCCGGGCAAGCGTGCCCCCCGCCAGCACTGCCTGAAACTGGTTTCTCGTTTTCAGTCGCTGCACTTTGCAATCGCGCCAGCGCTGCGGAATCAGCTTGTATTGGCTTAGACCGCCAGGCGCTTGCGGCCTTTGGCGCGGCGCGCATTGATCACGGCGCGTCCGCCGCGGGTTTTCATGCGAACCAGAAAACCATGGGTGCGCGCGCGACGGATTTTGGATGGCTGGTAAGTACGTTTCATATTGAAGTCCTTGAAGGTTCAGTTCTGGCCCGCCAGCTGAGGTGCTCAATGGGCTCAGGATCAAATCACCCTGAACACAATCAGGGAAACCCGCCATTATCGCAAACTTTCTGAATCCCGGCAATGCCCTGCATCGGACATGGCGCGCAGCACGGGTGCCAAGCCTCTCTTTCTGCTTGTGGATAAATTCTTGATAATCTACAATTGCGGGCATAACAATTCAAAACTATCCACAGAGGCTGACACCAATAATGACAGAGGGACAATACATCAGCCAGCCTGGCGGTGGTGGACAGCATGCGGGTCAGGGCCTATGGCAAGCCTGTGTAGACCAACTGGCGCAGGAACTGCCCGAACAGCAGTTCAACACCTGGATCAAGCCGCTGTCTGCCCGGGTTTCCGACGACCTCTCCAAAGTCACCATTTTAGTTGCCAACCGGTTCAAACTGGACTGGATTCGGGTTCAGTACAGCAACCGCATTTCCAGTCTGCTAGAAAAAATCTATGGGCAGCCCGTTCAAATGGAGTTAGTGCTCGCTCCTAGGGAAAACTTTTCTCGCATGAGTGGTTCCCAGCGAAGCTCTGATCTTGTTTCTGTCGAGGAACCCGTCGAGCTGGGTGAAGAAAAAACACAGAACGGCCTGAAAAACCGGCTCAACACCGCCTTGACATTTGACACACTGGTAGAAGGCACGGCCAATCGCATGGCGCGCGCCGCGGCCATGCATGTGGCAACCATGCCGGGACATTTGTACAACCCCCTGTTTATCTATGGCGGTGTCGGCTTGGGTAAAACCCACCTGATGCACGCCATTGGCAACAAATTGCTGGCGGACCGCCCATCCGCCAAAGTTCTCTACATCCACGCGGAGCAATTTGTTTCAGATGTGGTTAAGGCTTACCAGCGCAAGACTTTTGACGAGTTCAAGGAACGCTATCACTCGCTGGATTTATTGCTGATTGACGATGTCCAGTTTTTCGCCAACAAGGATCGCACCCAGGAAGAGTTTTTTAATGCCTTCGAGGCCTTGCTGGCCAAGAAGTCGCACATCGTGATGACCAGCGACACCTATCCCAAAGGCCTGACCGACATCCATGAACGCCTGGTTTCGCGCTTCGATTCCGGCCTGACCGTGGCGATTGAGCCGCCTGAACTTGAAATGCGCGTGGCTATCCTGATCAACAAGGCGCGCGCTGAAAGCGCTGAAATGCCCGAGGAAGTGGCTTTTTTCGTGGCCAAGAACGTGCGTTCCAACGTGCGCGAGCTCGAGGGCGCACTGCGAAAAATCCTGGCTTACTCGCGCTTCAACCAGAAAGAGATCTCCATCCAGCTCGCGCGTGAGGCCCTGCGCGACCTGCTTTCCATCCAGAACCGCCAAATTTCCGTGGAAAACATCCAGAAGACGGTCGCGGACTATTACAAGATCAAGGTCGCGGACATGTATTCCAAGAAACGTCCCGCCAGCATTGCCCGCCCGCGCCAGATTGCCATGTACCTGGCCAAGGAACTCACGCAAAAAAGCCTGCCCGAGATCGGCGAGCTGTTTGGCGGACGCGACCACACCACGGTGCTACACGCCGTGCGAAAGATTGGCGGCGAGCGACAACAGGTTACCGAACTGAACCAGCAGCTCCACGTGCTGGAGCAGACCTTAAAAGGCTGACAAACAGTCCAAACCATATGAAAAAATTGATCCAACCCGCCCAAAGGACAAGCCTGGGGATAGTTCCGGCACAAGTCCATGGTTATCCACAGCCCATGGCATTTCCAAATAGTTGTTCTCATTTAGCAAGCACTCCGGGTGCATACCCGCGCACAGCTTTCAACCGTCGTCAAGTGCTTGATAAAAAAGGAGAAAATGGCACTGTCCACAGAAGTGCGATGTCCTTATCTACTACTACTAATTTAAATTAAAGAAATTAAAGAAGAGGTTGACATGATCGTTTTGAAAACAACACAAGAAAAAATCCTCTCGGTTTTGCAATCTGTGGCTGGCATCGTCGAGCGGCGCCACACACTGCCCATCCTGGCCAATGTGCTGATTCGCAAGACTGGCAACACCTTGCAGTTCACAACCAGCGATCTTGAAATCCAGATCCGTACCAATGCCGAACTGGATGGCGATGCCGGCAACTTCACCACCACCGTGGGGGCACGCAAGCTGATCGATATTTTGCGCACCATGCCCGCCGACCAGACCGTGTCACTGGAGTCGGCCCAAGCCAAGCTCATCCTCAAGGGCGGCAAGAGCAAGTTCACGCTGCAAACCTTGCCGGCGGAAGATTTTCCGCTGGTGCAGGAATCGGCCAACTTCGGGCCCGTGTTCAGCGTGCCGCAAAAAACCCTCAAGGACCTGCTCAGCCAGGTTTCGTTTTCCATGGCGGTGCATGACATTCGCTACTACCTCAACGGCATCCTGTTTGTCGCTGAAGGCAAGCAGCTGAGCCTAGTGGCCACCGACGGGCATCGCCTGGCGTTTGCGTCGGCCATGCTGGATGTGGAAGTGCCCAGGCAGGAGGTGATCCTGCCGCGTAAAACCGTGATCGAATTGCAGCGTTTGTTGAGCGATGCCGAGGGTGCGATTGAAATGCAATTTGCCAACAACCAGGCCAAGTTCGGTTTTGGCGGCATGGAATTCGTGACCAAGCTGGTCGAAGGAAAATTTCCCGACTACAACCGCGTCATTCCGAAGAACCACAAGAACAGCATCACGCTGGGTCGCGTGGCCCTGCTGGCCAGCCTGCAACGCACGGCTATTCTTACCAGCGACAAGTTCAAGGGCGTGCGCCTGAACATCGATCCCGGCACCCTGCGCGTGGCGTCCAACAACGCCGAACAGGAAGAGGCGGTGGACGAACTGGACATTGACTACGCCGGTGACAGCATCGAGATCGGTTTTAACGTGACCTATCTGATCGATGCGCTGACCAACATGAGTCAGGAGATGGTGAAGGTGGAGTTGTCCGACTCCAACAGTTCGGCCCTGCTGACCATTCCCGACAACGCAACGTTCAAATACGTTGTGATGCCCATGCGAATCTAGCAGGTTGCTGCGCTCAGTCCGTCTGAGCCGGATGCCAACGCGTTACGCCTCCGGTTGTCCGGACGACTTGTATTTTTGAGAACGATATGACCGAAGAAAATTTGTCCGCTGGTAAGGAATCAGAAGCCGTTCATACCGGCGAAGGAAGCGTTGAGAGTTCCAATTTTCAGCCCACGATTGACGCGCACCAGGCGGGAGCGTCCGACGCCTATGGCGAAGGTTCGATCCAGATTCTGGAAGGACTGGAGGCCGTGCGCAAGCGCCCCGGCATGTACATCGGTGACACGTCCGACGGCACCGGGCTGCATCACCTGGTGTTCGAGGTGGTGGACAACTCGATTGACGAATCCCTGGCCGGCCACTGCGATGACATTCTGGTCACCATCCATTCCGACAACTCCATCAGCGTGGTGGACAACGGGCGCGGCATTCCCACCGGCGTAAAGATGGACGACAAGCACGAACCCAAGCGTTCGGCGGCCGAGATTGCGCTGACCGAATTGCACGCGGGCGGCAAGTTCAACCAGAACAGCTACAAGGTGTCAGGCGGCCTGCACGGCGTGGGCGTGAGCTGTGTGAATGCGCTGAGCAAGATGCTGCGCCTGACGGTGCGGCGCGACGGCAAGGTGCACGTGCTGGAGTTCAGCAAGGGTTTTGTGCAAAACCGCATCACCGAAGTCATGGATGGGGTCGAAATCTCACCCATGAAGGTCATTGGCGAAACGGAAAAACGAGGCACCGAGGTTCACTTTCTGCCCGATCTGGAAATTTTCCAGACCAACTCGGATTTTCACTACGAGATTTTGAGCAAGCGCCTGCGCGAGCTGAGCTTCCTGAACAACGGCGTGCGCATCCGCCTGAAGGACGAGCGCACCGGCAAGGAAGACGACTTTGCCGGCGCCGGCGGCGTGCAGGGCTTTGTCAACTTCATCAACAAGGGCAAGACGGTGTTGCACCCCAACATCTTCCACGCCATGGGCGACCGCCAGAGCGACCAGAACACCAACATCGGCGTGGAAGTGGCCATGCAGTGGAACAGCGGCTACAACGAGCAGGTGCTGTGCTTCACCAACAACATTCCGCAGCGCGATGGCGGCACCCACCTGACCGGCCTGCGTGCCGCGATGACACGTGTCATCAACAAATACATTGACGACAGCGAACTGGCCAAGAAGGCCAAGGTGGAAGTCACCGGCGACGACATGCGCGAAGGCCTGTGCTGCGTGCTCAGCGTCAAGGTACCCGAGCCCAAGTTTTCCAGCCAGACCAAGGACAAGCTGGTCAGCAGCGAGGTGCGCGGCCCGGTGGAAGATATCGTGAGCAAGCTGCTGTACGACTACCTGCAAGAGCGCCCGAACGACGCCAAGATCATCGTGGGAAAAATCATTGAAGCCGCCCGTGCCCGGGAAGCCGCCCGCAAAGCCCGCGACATGACGCGCCGCAAGGGGGTGCTCGACGGCATGGGCCTGCCGGGCAAGCTGGCCGACTGCCAGGAAAAAGACCCGGCGCTGTGCGAGATCTACATCGTCGAGGGTGACTCCGCCGGCGGCTCGGCCAAGCAGGGGCGCGATCGCAAATTCCAGGCCATCCTGCCGCTGCGCGGCAAGATTTTGAACGTGGAAAAAGCGCGCTACGAGAAACTGCTGACCAGCAATGAAATCCTGACCCTCATCACGGCCTTGGGCACTGGCATCGGCAAGGCCGGGGGCACCACCGGCAATGACGATTTCAACGTGGCCAAGCTGCGCTACCACCGCATCATCATCATGACCGATGCCGACGTGGACGGCGCGCACATCCGCACGCTGCTGCTCACCTTCTTCTACCGCCAGATGCCCGAGCTGGTGGAGCGCGGCCACATCTACATCGCGCAGCCGCCGCTGTACAAGGTCAAAGCCGGCAAGGAAGAGCTGTACCTGAAAGACGCCGGTGCGCTCGACAGCTTTTTGCTGCGCATCGCGCTCGTCAATGCGTCGGTGCACACCGGCGGTGAGAACGGCACCGTCATCAGCGGCGACACGCTGGCCGAACTGGCCCGCAAGCACCAGGTGGCGCAGGCCGTGATTGCACGCCTGCGCAACTTCATGGACGCCGAGGCCCTGCGCTCGCTGGCCGATGGCGTGGCGCTGAACCTGGACACGGTGCCCGACGCCGAGATGTCTGCCGCGGCCCTGCAAGCCAAGCTGCCGGACGCCGAAGTGGTGGGCGAGTTTGACGCGCGCAACGACAAGCCCATTTTGCGCATCAGCCGTCGCCATCACGGCAACGTGAAAAGCAGCGTCATCACGCAGGACTTTGTGCATGGCGCCGACTACGCCGCGCTGAGCGAGGCGGCCAACACCTTCAAGGGACTGCTCAGCGAAGGCGCCAAGGTGATGCGGGGCGAAGGCGACCGGCAGAAGGAAGAGCGCGTGAACGACTTCCGCGAGGCCATGGCCTGGTTGATCACGCAGGCGGAAAACGCCACGGCCCGCCAGCGCTACAAAGGCTTGGGTGAGATGAATCCCTCCCAGCTGTGGGAAACCACCATGGACCCCACGGTGCGCCGCCTGCTGCGTGTGCAGATTGACGACGCCATCGAAGCCGATCGCGTGTTCACCATGCTCATGGGCGACGAAGTGGAGCCGCGCCGCGATTTCATCGAGACCAATGCGCTGCGCGCCGGCAATATCGACGTTTGAGCGGGATGAGCACGCCCGACACCCTGCCGGCCTGCCCCCGGTGCGGCCTGGAAAACACCTACCCGGACGGTGCCAATTACGTTTGTCCGGACTGCGGTTTCGAGTGGCCCATGGCGGCGTTTGCCGGGGACGAAGACATCACGGAAGGTGACGCTGTCGTCCGCGACGCCAACGGCAATCCGCTGGCCGATGGCGATGCAGTCATCCTGATCAAGGATCTGAAAGTCAAGGGCTCGTCCATCGTGCTCAAGAAGGGAACCAAGGTCAAAAGCATCCGCCTGCCCGAAGGCGCGGGCGACCACGAGGTGGACTGCAAGACGGACCAGGGCAGCTTCATGCTCAAGGCCTGTTTCCTGAAAAAGGCCTGAGCTGCCTGGCCGCCAGCCCGGTAAAGCACTGCGCATGAGCCCCATTGCCGTCATCGATTTCGAAACCACGGGCATCTCGCCCGGCCACGGCGACCGCGCCACCGAGGTGGCGATCGTGCTAGTGGAGGAGGGACGCGTGGTGGACCGCTTCCAGAGCCTGATGAATGCAGGTGTGCGCATTTCGTCCTTCATCACGCAGCTCACCGGCATCAGCAACGCCATGGTGGCGGCCGCGCCCGCTGCCGCCGACGTGATGGCCGAGGCCAGCCGTTTCGTGGGCCAGTGGCCCATGGTGGCGCACAATGCCGCGTTCGACCGCAAGTTCTGGGTGGGGGAACTGGCGCGCCTGGGCCTGCCGGCACCGCAGCCTTTTGCCTGCACCCTGCTGCTCGCGCGCCGGCTCTACCCGCAGGCACCCAACCACAAGCTGGGCTCACTGGTGGACTACCACCGCCTGCCGCGCACGGGCGCCGCCCACCGCGCGCTGGCCGATGCCGAGATGGCCGCCGCGCTGCTGGGCCAGATCCAGCACGACCTGCGCCGCCGCCACGGCGTAACCCAGCCCGACCACGCCCTGCTGATGGCGCTGCAGCGCTGCGCCAAGCCCGCTGTCTCCGCGCTGATGGCGCGGTACGCGCAAGCCACGGCCAACACCCGTTTGCTATCAATTTGATAGCTGCTTACGCCCGATGGACAAGGGCTGGAGCCAAAAACATTCATAATCCGGGCATGAACATCCATGTCCACCCCGCCACGCCGCTCTCGACCCACGACACCACCCGCATTGACGACACGCGCATTCGCGCCGTGCGCCCGCTGATCACTCCCGCGCTGCTGCAGGAGTGGCTGCCCACGCCGGCAGCAGCGCAGACGCTGGTGGAGCAGGTCCGCACGGCCATCTCGCGCGTGCTGCACGGCGCGGATGACCGGCTGGTCGTGGTGGTGGGGCCGTGCTCCATCCACGACCATGATCAGGCCATGGACTACGCGCGGCAACTCAAGGTGCAGGCCGACGCGCTGCAGGGCGAACTGCTGCTCGTGATGCGCGTTTACTTCGAGAAGCCGCGCACCACCGTGGGCTGGAAGGGCTACATCAACGACCCGCACCTGGATGGCAGCTTTGCCATCAACGAAGGGCTGGAGATGGCGCGCCGGCTGCTGCTGGACGTGCTGGCGTTGGGCCTGCCGGTGGGCACCGAGTTTCTGGATTTGCTGAGTCCGCAGTTCATCAGCGACCTGGTGAGCTGGGGCGCCATCGGCGCGCGCACGACGGAGAGCCCGAGCCACCGCCAGTTGGCCAGCGGGCTGAGCTGCCCGGTGGGCTTCAAGAACGGCACGGACGGCGGCGTGAAGGTGGCGTCCGACGCCATCCAGGCCGCACAGGCCACGCACGCCTTCATGGGCATGACCAAGATGGGCCAGACCGCCATTTTTGAAACGCGCGGCAATGACGACTGTCACGTGATTTTGCGTGGAGGCAAGCAGCCCAACTACGCAGCCGCCGACGTGGACGCCGCCTGCGCGCTGCTCGGGGCCGCCGGCCTGCGCCAGCAGGTGATGATCGATGTGTCGCATGCCAACAGCAGCAAGCAGCACCAGCGGCAGATCGACGTGGCGGCTGACGTGGCGCAGCAGATCGCCGCCGGCGACAAGCGCATCATGGGCGTGATGATCGAAAGCCACCTGCATGAGGGACGGCAGGACATCGTGCCCGGCCAGCCGCTCAAGCCGGGCGTGTCCGTCACGGACGCCTGCATCAGCCTGGCGCAGACCGTGCCGGTGCTGCAGGGCCTGGCGCAGGCGGTGCGGGCGCGGCGGGACGGCGCATAGACCCCGCGGCCAGGAGCCCCAAGCAACGGGACGTGAAAAAGGGCGCCCGCCTGCTGTCGCAGGGCGGCGCCCTCGGGTGGCCGGCTATTTTTGGCGCTTAGCGCGGACGGCGCGGCACCATCGGGCCACGGCCTTCGATGTGGCGGAAATTGATGCGGCCCTTGCTCAGGTCATAGGGCGACAGCTCCAGCGACACCTTGTCGCCGGCCAGAATGCGGATGTGGTTCTTGCGCATCTTGCCGGCCGAATAGGCGATCAGCTGGTGACCGTTGTCCAGCGTGACGCGAAAGCGCGTGTCGGGCAGCACCTCGTTGACAACGCCCGTCATTTCAATCAGGTCTTCCTTGGCCATGCTGAGCTCCTTTAAGTGGTCAATCAGTGGGGGCGCGTGGTTTCACGCACCCAGTCAATCCCTTGCGCGATGGCGTAATGCGCCGCTGCGTCGTGCGTGGGGAATTCGTTATGAAAGCGCATCACGCGGTCGGTGGACGCGCTGCCGCTGCCGCTGGCGATGGACACCTGCGCTGCGTATTGGCCGCACTCCAGCTGCCGGGGGCAGGCTGCGATGCGGTATTTGCCCATGGTAATGGGGGAATGTCGTGTTGTCGTGTTATGAATCATCAAAAAAATCACAAAGGCGCGGGGCCTGTGGCCCGCAACGCCCGAAAGCGGAAAAATTGGCAGCCCGAAGCGCCGGTGAGCCCGCCTGATCTACCTGGTGGTTTGAGCGCAAGCGCTACGGACCAGGGCCACGGGCCACAGCAGGGGCATCGTGAACAGAAGGGGAAAAAGCCGCTACGCCGTGAGATGGGTAGCTTGCACGCCATTAAAGGGCTGGACTGCGGGCCCCTCTGCCGGGGGCTGGAGCGTCATCGCAGGAGTGCGCAGACGCGGTCAGTCGCTAAAAGCGATGGGCTAATGTAACACGGTTCCGGAAACGACGCACCTGCCGCGTCAAAAGGTACGATGCCGGCTTGCCTGCCGGGCTTGCACGCGGGTAGGATGGCTTTGCTGAACGAGTTCCCATGACTGAAAAAAAACCTTTCGAGATTGCGCGCGAGACCCTGCGCCAGCTGACGGCCAGAAAGCTGGCGCCCACGCCGGTCAACTATCAGTCGATCTACAACGAAATTGCCGGCACGCCCAATGTGCAGTCGTTTCCTGAAGAGCCGCTGCGCCAGATCGCGCAGGCGCTGCCAGTCAAAAATCCGGGGCAGGAGAAACAAAAGGGCTTGTTCGAATACGCGATCGGGCAGCGCAACTGGGCGGGCGTGCAAAACGCGCTGCTGGCCTACGCGGGGTTCAGCACGCCCAGTCCGGCCCTGGCCGATTCCGCGCCAGCTCCGCCGGCGGACAAGGCTAGCCCCGCGCTGACGCCGGAGTTTCTGGAACAGATTGCGCGCCTGGTGGAAAACACCCTGCCCGCGCTGGGCGCGGATGATGCCCGGTTTGCCGAGCAGGTGACGCGCCTGCTCGAGGCGATGCGCCAGCCGGGGGCGGATCTTCCCGCGGTCAAGCTCATGCTGGGCAATTTCAGCCACCGCCTGTCCTTCGCGGCCGAGGAGCAGGCGGAAATCAAGGTGACGCTGCTCAATCTGCTGCACCTCATCATCAAGAACATTGGCGAGCTGAGCCTGGACGACCGCTGGCTCAAGGGCCAGATTGACGTTCTGATGCAAGCCGCGACACCGCCGCTGACCCTGCGCCGGCTGGACGATGTGGAGCGGCGCCTCAAGGACGTGATCTTCAAGCAGACAGAGGCCAAGGGGCGGGCGCTGGAGGCGCAGGAGCAGATGCGCCAGATGCTGGCTACGTTCATCGAGCGGCTGTCGCAGATGACGGAAACCAGCAGCGCGTACTACGGCAAGATCGAAGAGGCGGCCCGGCTGATGGAGCAGGCCCGGACCCTGGAGGAAATCGCCCCGGTGCTCAAGGACGTCATGGGCGCCACCCGCACGGTGGCGCGCGACATGCAGAGCTCGCGCGACGAGCTGCGGGCCATGCGCGAAAAGACGCACGCGACCGAGGCGGAGCTGGCCAAGCTCCACCAGGAGCTGGACCGCGTCAGCGCGCAGGCGCGGCACGACACCCTGACCGGCGCCCTCAACCGCAAGGGGCTGGACGAGGCGCTCGAGCGCGAGATGTCCAGCGTGCAGCGCAAGGAAACGCCGCTGTGCGTGGCGCTGCTGGACATCGACAACTTCAAGCAGCTCAACGACAGCAAGGGGCATGAAATTGGCGACGCGGCGCTCGCCCACCTGGCGACGGTGGCGCGCGAGTGCATGCGGCCACAGGACACGCTGGCGCGGTATGGCGGCGAGGAATTCGTCATCCTGCTGCCCGACACCACGCTGGACAACGGCATTGAAGCCATGACGCGTCTGCAGCGCGAGCTCACCCGGCGCATTTTTCTCGGTGGCAGCGAAAAAATCCTCATCACCTTCAGCGCCGGCGTGGCGCAACTGGCGCCCGGCGAAACCGGATCGGTCGCGATCAAGCGGGCCGACCAGGCCATGTACCTGGCCAAGCGGGCGGGAAAAAACCGGGTGCTGGGCGCCTGAGCGGCGGCGCGGGCCTTATTTCTCCAGCGCCCACTGGATAATGAACTTGGCGGCAAAGCCGACCATGCCGAAGGCCAGCCCCAGGAACAGCACGAAAGTGCCGAACTTGCCGGCCTTGGACTCCCAGGCCAGGTGGCCAATGATGAACAGCATGTAGAGCATGAAGGCGCCGACCCCGAACGAGAGGCCAAAGGCGGCGATCTGTTCTTCGCTGTAGCCGAACATCAGGCTTGCTCCGTGGCGCCGGTGCTGGCGCGTTTGGCGTCCCGTTCCGGCAGGGCCGAGGCATCCACCAGATCGCGGTAGGCGTGCCAGCTGGCGTGCCCCAGCATGGGAACGACGGCAATCAGCCCGAGCAGCAGCGAGCCCAGTCCCAGCAGGGTAAAGCCCATGATGAGCGCGGCCCACAGCGCCATGGGCAGCGGGTTGCCCAGCACGGTCTGCCAGCTGGTCAGCACGGCCCGCAGCACGCTGACGCGGCGGTCCAGCAGCAGCGGCAGGGCCACCGCGCTGGAGGCAAACACGGGCGCGGCCAGCACGCCGCCCAATGCCAGCCAGATTTCGAACAGGTAGTTGTCCCGCGCCAGCACGATAAGGCGGATGAAGTCCATCGGGTTGTTGATGGGCGCGGGCGCCAGCAGGGTGATGAGGGCCGCCGACGTCAGCACCCAGCCGGTGCCGGCCAGGCCCAGCAGCAGGCCAAACTGCACCAGTCGCCAGTCCTTGCCGTCGCGGCTGCTGCCATGGTGGCGCCAGCTCAGCCAGGTTTGCAGTACCAGCCGCGCGCTGGTTTTTTCGCCGCGCTCGACCGCGCGGCTCAGCGCGTACAGACTGGTGGCCAGCACGGGCGCGACCACCAGAAAGCCCGAGAAGGCGCCGGCCAGCAGCCAGAACTGATGGCGTGCCACGGCATACAGCGCGGCGCCAAACAAGGCCAGCACCAGGCCATGCGCAAAGCTGATCCAGCCGCACTGCGCCATGTCGCGCCAGGCCAGCGCGAGCCAATGCATGGGCTGGCCAAGATCGATGGTGCGCACGGATGGGATGGCGGGCGTGACGGGGGGACGGGTTTGCATGGGAGTCATCAGCTTAAAGGACGGCGTCAGCCGGGGTCTTGATGGACATCAAGTATCAGCCGCCCGAGGGGAAGAAGCAATACATAATGCGTGTTTTACAGCCAAGCAGGATCTTGCCATGCCCCGCTCCATTCTTGACGAGTCCCGCATCCATCCCGCCATCCGCGACAGGGTGGCAGGGCACGAGCAGGACATTGTGCGCGAGGTGCAGGCGGCCGTGGCCGCGCATGCGGTGGTGGTGGTGGGCATGGGGCTGAACCCGTTCCCGAAAAAGGCGCGCAAGCTGCTGGATGCCGCTGGCGTGTCCTACCGTTATCTGGAATACGGCAATTACCTCAACACCTGGCGCCAGCGCAACGCGCTCAAGCTGTGGACGGGCTGGCCGACCCTGCCCATGGTGTTTGTCAAGGGCATGCTGGTGGGTGGCGCCGATGATCTGGAAAAACTGATCCGCAGCGGCGAGCTCAAGACCATGCTGGCCTGAGCGTTCTGCCGGGCAAGCCGCATCTCCAATGCAAAAAGCCTGTGTCCGCGGGTGTGCGGAGCACAGGTCTGGAGCCAAGGGTCAGTGGCGACGGGCGGTGTTCGCCGGCCGCCCTGCTGCGGTTTCTTAGCGCTTGGGTTCCTGCGCGCGCGGTCCGCGCTTGGAGCCGTCTCGGTGAAAGCGCGCCGTCTCGGTGTCGAACACCTTTTGCTGCTCGGGCGTGAGCGCGGCGTAGAAAACCTTGGTGGCTTCGGCGCGTTTGTCCCGCTCGGCATCGCGCTGGGCATGCAGGCCGCGCATTTTGTCGATGCGCTCGGGCGTGGTGAGCTTTTCCATGTCGGCGCGGGTCGGGCGCGGTTCCTGCGCGTTGGCCGGTGGCGTCATGGCCGCGACGTAAGTGGTCCAGGCGCCTTCCTGTGCCGCGCCGAGCTTGAGTTTGGCCTTGATCTCAGCCTGGCGCTTGGCCATCCAGGCCTGCATCTTGGCCGGATCCACTTTGCGCGCGCCGTGATAGGGCGCCGGGCCGCCCTGGCCCACCATGTCGCCACGCGGCGCGCTGGCGCCCGGCCCCATGCCCTGCGCGAGGGCGGTGAAACCGAGGGTGGCCAGCAGGCCGGCGAGCAACAGAGGTTTGAAAACGGATTTCATCTGGCTTCCTTTCAGTGAGAAGTGTTCTGCTGCCTTCAAAGTGGCATCAGGGTGAAAGGAAGTTTGCGTGCCCCGTGTATCTGGGGCGTGTGGCGCAGATGAGGGTTTGTAAAGTTAAGTGAAAGCTGATGTATGGGGGCGTCTTGCGCGCCGCTCGGGACGTGCCGCGTCAGGCCAGCCGCCCGTTCTGGAAGTCTTCCACAGCCGTCAGCAGTTCTTCGCGCGTGTTCATGACAAAGGGGCCGTACTGGGCGATGGGCTCGCGCAGCGGCTTGCCCGCGATCAGCAGGGCACGGGCCGGCGTGCTGCCGGCGTCGGCCTGCAAGCGCACGCCGTCGCCGGCGTTTTCCAGAATCGCCATGTGGTGCAGGAGCACGGGCCGGGCGTTCTCCTCGGCGTCCACCACGTGCACCGTGCCGCGGTAAACGTAGATGAAGGCGTTGTGCTCGGGGGGCAGGGGCTGGGTGAAGCTGGCGCCGCCGACGGGGAAGTGAAGGTCAAGGTACAGCGGCTCGGTGGGGAACTCGGCGGCCGGGCGCTGCATGGCGCCTGCCACGCCATGGCTGGAGCCCGAGATGACGCGCACCAGCACGCCGTCCCGCGCGTCCTCGCCTTCGCCGCGCGGCGTGGTGAACTCGGGAATGTCGGCACTCTGGATGTCGCGGTACACGGCGCGCCCATCTTGCTTTTGCCGGGCAGGTTGAGCCAGAGTTGAAAGCCTTCCATCACGCCGGCCTCCTGCTCGGGCATTTCGCTGTGGATCAGGCCGCGTCCGGCGGTCATCCACTGCACGCCGCCGTTTTGCAGCAGCCCTTCATGGCCCGCGCTGTCCTTGTGGCGCATGCGTCCGGCGATCATGTAGGTGATGGTCTCGAAACCCCGGTGCGGGTGGCTGGGAAAGCCCGCGCCATAGTCCTTGGGATCGTCGCTGGCGAAGTTGTCCAGCATGAGGAAGGGGTCGAGCCGGACCTGCAGCTCATGCGCGAGTATGCGCGTGAGCTTGACGCCCGCGCCATCGGTGGCGGGCTGGCCGGTGACGAGGCGCTCGACGCGGCGCGGGGAGGTCAGGGCGGGTGTGTTCATGATTTGAATTACACAGCAAAGCCCGGTGCCCGGATGCGCACCGGGGTTATTTTTGAGGAAAAAATGGCCCCAGCCCTTGATGATGTTGCGTCAGGCGCTACCAAATAGATAGCGCCTGGCGTCTGGGTCAGGCACTGCTCTTGTCTTTCATGCCGCAGGTGTTGAAACCCAGCAGCGCGTAGGGCGGGCACCAGCCGATCAGGCCGGTGGCCAGCGGCACGATGCCCAGCCAGCCCCACCAGCCGACGGTGTTGGTGGCGGCCAGTCCGATCAGGATAAGGCCTGCGGCGATGCGAACGATGCGGTCGATGCCGCCAACATTGGTTTTCATGGAAAGCTCCTTGGGTGAGTGAAGGTCATTATTGAAGGCCCGGCCGGGGGTGTCAACACAGCCGCATCAGGTATCGGGGGGCTGGCCAGGTCGTCCAGGATCGGGCAGTCGGGCCGCTCGTCGCCGTGGCAATGGTGGAGCAGCTCAAGCAGGCTGCGCCGCATGGCCTGCATGGCCTCGATGCGCTGCGCCAGATCGTCCACATGTTTCTGGGCAATGCGCTTGACGCTGGCGCTGGCGCGGCGGCGGTTGTGCCACAAGCCCACCAGCTCGGCAATGTCGGCCATGGAAAAACCGAGGTCACGCGCGCGCTTGATGAAGCGCAGGGTGTGCACGTCGGCCTCGGTGTACTGGCGGTAGCCGCCATCGGTGCGCGCGACCCGCGACAGCAGCCGCAAGGACTCGTAATGCCGCACCATCTTGGCCGACACACCCGACAGGCGGGCTGCCGCGCCGATGGCGACGGGCCAGGGGGCGCTGATGGTGCGCATGGCGTGCCCGTCGCCGCCTCAGGCGGCGACGGTGTAGCCTTCTTCGGCAATCGCCCGGGCCAGGGCCTCGCGCGGCTGCTGCGACTGCACCTCGACCTTGTCGCTGCTGCGGTCGATCAGGACTTCGGCCTGCGGGTCCAGCTGCAAAATAGCGCGAGTGACGGCCTTTTCGCAATGGCCGCAGGTCATGCCCTTGACATCGAAAGTCTGGTTCATGGGGTGTCCTTTAAAACAAGGTTGCCGGGGTTCTCGAAAGGATATCGTGAACCTTGCCACAATGGGAGGGTCAAGCCCGGCTTTTCAACCTTGCCGGCATCAAGGTTGATCTTGCGCAAGGATTGACCTTGCCACTGTGGGAAGGATCAGAATCTGGCCATGAATACAACCGCGACCCCCACCCTGGACATCGGCATTGGCGGCATGACGTGTGCCTCCTGCGTGAGCCGCGTTGAGAAGGCGCTGAAAAAAGTGCCCGGCGTGACGGATGCCACGGTCAACCTCGCCACTGAATCGGCCCGCATTGCTTACCAGCCGTCCCCTCAGATGGAGGCGCGCCTGCGCCGTGCCGTGCGCGATGCCGGCTACGAGCCACTGGCCGCCGGCGCCCTGGATACGGTGCAGGACAGCTCGCCCTGGGCCGGTTTCCTGCCGGTGGGCGTGGGGCTGGCCCTGTCGGCGCCGCTGGCGCTGCCCATGGTGGGCGATCTGCTGGGCCAGCACTGGATGCTGCCGGCCTGGGCCCAGTTCCTGCTGGCCACGCCGGTGCAGTTCATCCTCGGTGCGCGCTTCTACAAGGCCGGCTGGAGCGCGCTTAAGGCGTTCACCGGCAACATGGACCTGCTGGTGGCGATTGGCACCACGGCGGGATGGGCCCTGTCCGTGTGGCTGTGGCTGACGGCCGAGCCTGATGCCATGGTGCACCTGTATTTTGAAGGCTCGGCCATTGTGGTGACACTGGTGTTGCTGGGCAAATGGCTCGAAGCCCGCGCCAAGCGCCAGACCACCGCCGCGATTCGCGCGCTGCATGCCTTGCGACCCGATGTGGCGCACCTGATGGGCCTGGAGGGCGAGGTGGACGTGCCCGTGGCGGAGGTGCTGGTGGGCGACCGCCTGGTGGTGCGGCCCGGTGAGCGCTTCCCGGTGGACGGCACCTTGCTGGAGGGGTATACCCAAGTGGACGAATCGATGCTGACAGGCGAGCCGCTGCCCGTTCCCAAGGACGCGGGCGCCAAACTGACAGGCGGTTCGATCAACGGCGAGGGCCGCGTCGTGCTGCAGGTCGGCGCCGTGGGCAGCGAGACCGTGCTGTCGCACATCATCCGGCTGGTGGAAGACGCGCAGGCGGCCAAGGCGCCGATCCAGCGCCTGGTGGACCAGGTGTCGGCCGTGTTCGTGCCCGTGGTGCTGGTGATCTCGCTCATCACCCTGCTGGGCTGGTGGCTCACCGGCCATGCGTTCGAGCTGGCCGTGATTCATTCCGTGGCGGTGCTGGTGATTGCCTGTCCTTGTGCGCTGGGCTTGGCCACGCCCGCGGCCATCATGGCGGGTACCGGCGTGGCGGCCAGGCACGGCATTCTGATCAAGGACGCGCAGGCACTGGAGCTGGCGCACAAGGTGGACACGGTGGCCTTTGACAAGACCGGCACGTTGACCCTGGGTCGGCCGCGCCTGACGGCGTTTGTGGTGGCCGACGGTGGCGACGAGGCGCAGCTGCTTTGCGCGGCGGCCAGCCTGCAAAGCGGCAGTGAGCACCCGCTGGCGCACGCCGTGGTGGTGGCCGCACAGGAGCGCGGCCTCACGCCCCGGGAGCCCGACAATGTGCGCGCCGTGCCGGGGCGCGGCAGCGAGGGCGAGGTTGGCGTGGACAGCTACCTGATCGGCAGCCTGCGCTGGATGCAGGAGCTGCAGGTGGCGCTGGGGCCGCTGGCCGCGCGGGCGCAACAACTGCAGCAGGATGGCGCCACGGTGTCGGCCATGGTGCAGCGCACCACGCAGGGCTTGAGCTTGCGCGCGCTCATGGCCTTTGGCGATGAGCCCAAGCCCGGCGCCAAGGAGGCGCTGGCCACGCTGCGCGCGCGCGGCATCCGCGTCGTGATGATCTCCGGTGACAACCGGGGCGCGGCCGAGGCCATGGCGCGCCGCCTGGGCCTGCGCCCCGAAGCGGGCGAGGTCATGGCCGAGGTGTTGCCCGGCGACAAGGTCGCCAGGGTGATGGCACTCAAGGAAGGCGACCATACCGTGGCCATGGTGGGCGACGGCGTGAACGATGCGCCGGCACTGGCGGCGGCCGATGTGGGGCTGGCCATGGGCAATGGAACCGATGTGGCGATGCACACCGCGGGCATCACGCTGATGCGGGGTGACCCGGCGCTGGTGGCGGCCGCGCTGGACGTTTCAGACCGGACCGTGGCCAAAATCCGGCAGAACCTGTTCTGGGCCTTTATCTACAACGTGGCTGGCATTCCACTGGCGGCGCTTGGTTTCTTGAATCCGGTGGTGGCTGGCGCGGCCATGGCCATGAGCTCGGTCAGCGTGATGAGCAATGCGCTGCTGCTCAAGCGCTGGCGGCCGCGAAGTGACTAGCTGCAAGGGGGGTGCGGCTGTGCCTAAAATACCCGCAGGCTACGGTTTCTCCGGTTTTTGCCGATGAAATCCTGCATATGACGAGCGAGAGCCGGGATGGCCAGCTCGTTTTTCATTAAATAACCGGGTGAAACACATGAATTTACTCCTGCTGATGCGCCGATTTACGATCCGCTTGCGTATGCTGGGCGCCATTGGTGTCGTGCTGGTCCTGCTGGGCGTGCTGGGGGGGGCGGGCCTGTATGGCATGGCCCGCATCTATGGCATGAGCGAGGATTTCATGAAACAGTCCTACGCCGTGGTGGGGCGCCTGGCCGAGTTGCGCGCCGACATGAACATGGCGCGCCGGCATGAGAAGGACATGATCGTCCAGTATGAAAAGCCCGAAGCCGTGAAAACGTCTTTCGCGAAATGGCAGGCCAGCCTGCAGCATGGCGAAAAGGTGGCCGCCACCTTGCAGGAGGGTGTGAAGGAAGCCAACAGGGCGAGTGTGCAGAAAGTGGCCCAGAAGCTGGTCGGTTACCGCGACCTGTTTGTTCCCATCGTGCGCCAGCTCGAGTCGGGGGGTTATGAAACCGCCACCGTGGCCAACCGCATGAGTGGCCGGGCCGTGGCGGAGTTCGACGAGGCGGAAAACCTGTTGAGCCAGTTGGAGCTGGCACTGCGCAAGGACGTGGAAACCGCGGTCCAGGAACAGGCCACCGTGGCGCAGCAAGTCAAGCTGTTGTATGCCGTGGCGGTGGCGCTGGGCCTGCTCATCGTGGTGCCCACGACGCTGGCGAACATGCAGTCCATCTGCCGGCCGCTGGAACAGGCCAGGGAACTGGCGCAGGCGATTGCCAGCGGCGATTTGTCGCAGCAGATGCGGGTCGAGGGGCGTGATGAAGTGGCGGATCTGCAGCGCGCGCTGGAGGCGATGCGGGCCGGATTGAGCGCGATGGTGGCCCAGGTGCGGGATTCGAGCGAAAGCATTGCCACGGCGAGCAGCGAGATTGCCTCGGGCAATCAGGACTTGTCGGCGCGCACCGAGCAGACGGCCAGCAATGTGCAGCAAACGGTGTCTTCCATCAACCTCCTGACAGGCAACGTGCAGCACACGGCGTCTTCGGCAAAAACCGCCAACCAGCTGGCGGCGGCGGCCTCCACGGCCGCGCAGCGCGGCGGTTCGGTGGTGGAACAGGCCGTGGCCAGCATGCAGGGCATCTCTGCGTCCAGCCGCAAGATCAACGACATCATCGGGCTGATCGACTCCATCGCCTTCCAGACCAACATCCTGGCGCTGAACGCCGCCGTGGAAGCGGCGCGCGCGGGCGAACAGGGACGCGGTTTTGCCGTGGTGGCCAGCGAGGTGCGCTTGCTGGCCCAGCGCTCCGCGACGGCTGCCAGCGAAATCAAGGGACTGATCGACAACAGCGTGTCCGCGGTGGATGGCGGCGTGCGGCTGGTGGAAGAGGCCGGCTCGGCCATGCAGGAAATCATGACGGGCGTCAAACGCGTGGGCGACATCATTGGCGAGATCACGGCAGCGGCGTCCGAGCAATCCGCCGGCATCGGCGAGGTGAATCAGTCGGTTCTCGAAATCGATCGTATGACCCAGCAAAATGCGGCGCTGGTCGAGCAGTCCGCCGCCGCGGCGGAGTCCCTGCGCGAACAGGCGGACCGGCTGGCCCAGGTGGTGCGGCAGTTCCGTGTGAGCACCGGCAGCCACGCCCTTGAGCAGGAATCCATGCTGCAGCTGGCCAGCGCCTGAAGCAGCGGCCTCTGCGTGTCATGCTCACAGAGGCCCTTCCCGGCCGCCTTCGAGAAGGCCGGGTGAAAAAGCGGCCGCTCTCCCGATGGGGCCGCGTGGCGGTGAGCCGGCCGCAGATCATGTCCCGCCCGGGCTTGAGCACCAGAGTCATTTTCAGATCGGTGCTGCCGGATTGACCTAAGTCAACCACAATCAGGTACTTCTGTGGGAACCTTCGGCAAGATCAGACTGGAGGCGACCATGACTCACGAAAGTATCCGAATCATCCGGGACGAACATGCGGCCTTGGCGGCCATGGTGCACTCGCTGGTCATGATGGTGGAACGCGGCCCGGGCAACGCGCCGGAAGAGTTTTTCGACGTCCTGCGCGCCATGCTGTTCTACATCGACGAGTTTCCCGAGCGGTTGCACCATCCCAAGGAGTCGGAGCTGCTGTTTCCGCGCGTCGGCAAAAGCGCGCCGGAGACGCGGGACACCATCGCGCGCCTGGACCAGGACCATGCCAGGGGCGAGTCGGCGGTGCGCGAGCTGCAACACCAGCTGCTCGCATGGGAACTGCTGGGCGAGCCGCGCCGCCCGATCTTTGTGGACGCGATGAAGCGTTATGTGGACTTCTACATGGAGCACATGCGGCTGGAGGAAACCGTGATCCTGCCGGCGGCCGAGAAGGTGCTGACCCCGGCGGATTGGAAGGAGCTGGACGCAGCTTTCGCCACCAATTGCGATCCGCTAACGGGCAAATACCCCCGTGACCCGTCTTATGACCGGCTGTTTACCCGCATCGTCATGCGGGCGCCCGCGCCGATCGGGCTGGGCGCGAGCAACTGAAACGGGCTGTTGGCGGCAGGGCGTGCGGCCCGCCCGCTCGCGGGTGGCTTTTGTTAAGCGGGTCTTAATATTGTTGCAGTAGAGTCGCAAAACGGTTTGCCATTGCCCGGGTGAACACTTTTATCCGAAGTTGCCCATGTCCTCTTTTTTCAGAATTTGCACGCCGCATGCCGCGGCTGCTGTTTTTGTTGCCGGATTCGCCGCCCAGGTGTTTGCCCTGGAGCCGGCACCGGTGATTCCCTGGGGGCCCAATCTGAATGCCGGCGCGGGCGTGACGACGGTAGCGGTTCGGCCGCGCGCGGCAGGGGAGGGCAGCTTGGCGCTGCAGGGCACGGTGGTGTTGCCGGCCCAGCAAAGCGATGTGGTCAGCATGCCGGTGGCCGGCGTGCTGCAGTCGGTGCTGGTGACCCCGATGGAGACGGTGCGGGCCGGACAGGCGGTGGCCCGCATCATGAGCCCGCAGCTGGTCGAGTGGCAGCGCGAGTGGCTGCTGGCCGAGACTCAGGCCAGGCTGGCGCAGGGCCGGGCCCAGCGTGACGAACAGATGTTTGCCGAGGGCATCGTGTCCGAGCACCGGCGCAACGAGTCGCGCGCGCAATTGGAGATGGCGGCACTGGCGGCCCGTGAGCGCCGCCAGGCCCTGCGCTTGGGCGGCATGAGCGAGGCTGCCTTGGTTCAGGCGGCAGCAACATCGGGCCTGTCGCCGCAGTTGACGCTGGTGGCACCGGTGGCCGGCATGGTGCTGGACATCAGCGTGGTGCCGGGGCAGCGGCTGGAAGCGGGCAGCCTGGTGGCGCGCATCGGGCGCTCGGGCCCGCTGGCCATTGAATTGCAGGCGTCCGCCCAGCAGGCCCAGGCGCTGCGTGTTGGGGACTCGCTCGCGGTGGAGGGTTGCAAGCTTCCCGCCAGGATCAGGGCCATTTCAAGCCAGGTCAGTCCCTTGACGCAAAGCGTGCTGCTGCGGGCCGAGCTGACGGGCCGCGAGGATTGCCTGCGCATCAACCAGTTCGTGCAAGTGCGCTCGCTGGGACAGGCCGCGCGCGCCGGGGAGAGCTCCGCTGTCTTGAGCGTGCCCGCGCAGGCCGTGGTACAGCATGGCGGCCAGAGTTATGTGTTCGTGCGTCAGCCCCAGGGCTTTCGTGCGGTGGCGGTGAAGACCGGCATCGGCGGCGGCGGCGAAACACCCATCGTGTCCGGACTCCAGGCCGGTGATGAAGTCGCCGTCAAGGGCGTGGCCGCCATCAAGGGGGCCTGGCTGGGGCTGGGTCCCGAGACCGCACCGGCGCCCGCGGCCGCGCCCGGCGCGGTGAAATGATGCTGTCGCGCCTGATCGCCTTTTCGCTGTCGCAGCGCTTGCTGGTCCTGTTGCTGACGGTGGGGCTGGTGGTCGCCGGGGCGCTGGCCTTTCGCGACCTGCCGATCGATGCCTTCCCCGATGTGTCGTCCACGCAGGTCAAGATCATCCTGAAGGCGCCTGGCATGACACCGGCCGAGGTGGAGTCGCGCGTGGTCATTCCGATCGAGCAGGAGTTGCTTGGCTTGCCGAACCAGACCATGCTGCGTTCCCAAAGCAAGTACGCGATCGCCGACATCACGCTGGACTTTGCCGACGGCACCGATATTTACTGGGCACGCCAGCAGGTGAACGAGCGCCTGTCCGGCGTGATGGCAACCCTGCCCGCCGGGCTGTCGGGCGGGCTTGCTCCCATTACCACGCCGCTGGGCGAGATGTTCATGTTCACCATCGAGGGCGAAGCCTCGCTGACGGAGAAGCGCACGCTGCTCGATACGGTGATCCGGCCGCAGCTGCGCGGCATTGCCGGAGTGGCCGACATCAACTCGCTGGGCGGGCATGTCCGGGCCTTCGAGGTGGTGCCGGACGTGGCGGCGCTGGCTGCGCGCCGGGTGTCGCTGGAGCAGCTACAGGCGGCGCTGGCGGCCAACAACCGCAATGACGGTGCCGGGCGCTTGTCCAGTGGCGAAGAATCGTTGCTGGTGCGCAGCGACGGCAGCATCCGCACGCTGGACGACGTTCGTGCCATTGCCGTGCTCAGCCGTGACGGCCAGGCCGTGCGCGTGGGCGATGTGGCGCAGGTGCGCATGGGTAGTCTCACGCGCTACGGTGCGGTGACCCGTGACGGCCAGGCCGAGGCGGTGCAAGGGCTGGTGCTGGGCTTGCGCGGCGCCAATGCCCAGAAGGTGGTGCGCGACGTCAAGGCCCGGCTCGACGTGATCGGCAAGACCTTGCCGCCGGGATTGTCGGTCAAGGTGTTCTATGACCGCGGCAATCTGGTCGAACGGGCGGTGGGTACCGTGTCCAAGGCGCTGGCCGAAGCCATTGTGCTGGTACTGGTGCTGCTGCTGCTGTTTCTGGGCAATGTGCGCTCGGCCGTGGTGGTGGCCCTGATCCTGCCCCTGTCGGCGCTGGGCACCTTCATCCTGATGCAGCAGTTCAATCTCTCGGCCAACCTGATGTCCCTGGGCGGACTGGCCATTGCCATCGGCATGCTGGTCGATGCGGCCGTGGTGGTGGTGGAAAACCTGCAGGCGCGTCCCACGGCGGCGGGCCCGCTGCAGCTGCACGATGTGTACCGCGCCGTGCAGGAAGTGGCCTTGCCGGTGACTTCGGGCATGCTCATCATCATGATGGTGTTTGTGCCCCTGCTCACCCTGCAGGGCCTGGAGGGCAAGCTGTTTGCGCCGGTGGCCCTGACCATCATGTTCGCGCTGGCCGCTTCCTTGCTGCTGTCGCTGACCGTCATTCCGGTGCTGGCCTCGATCTTCCTGCATGGCGGACGCCATGCGTCGCCGCGGCTGGTGCGCTGGCTGGAACGGGTCTATGCGCGCGGACTGGACTGGGCACTGGACCATGGGCGGCTGGTGGTGGGGGTCTCGGCGATCCTGCTACTGGCGGCGGTGGCGCTGTACACGGTCGTGGGCAAGTCCTTCATGCCCTCGCTGGATGAGGGCGACGTCATCATGCAGGTCGAAAAACTGCCGTCCATCAATCTCGAGACCTCCATGGCGATGGACCAGGCGCTGCAAAGGCGTGTGATGGCGGCGGTGCCCGAGGTGCGCAGCATCGTGGCGCGGGTGGGCTCCGACGAACTGGGGTTGGATCCGATGGGGCTCAACGAGACCGATTCCTTTCTGGTGCTCAAGCCGCGCAGCGAGTGGCGCTTTGCCAGCAAGGAAGCCCTGCTCGATGAGGTGCGCAAGGTCGGCGCGGAGTTTGCCGGCATCAACCTGAGCTTTACCCAGCCCATCGAGATGCGCACCTCGGAGATGCTGTCGGGCGTGCGTGGGGATTTGGCGGTCAAGATTTTTGGCAACGACCCGCAGGAGCTGGGCCAACTGGCCGAGCAGGTGGTCAAGGTGCTCTCGGGCATCGCGGGCAGCGAGGACGTCATTACCGTCAAGAATGAAGGCGTGCAGTATTTCCGGGTGGTGATTGACCGCGTCGCGGCCGGCCGTCTGGGGATGACGGCCGAGCAGATCCAGAACGACCTGCGGGCGCTGGTGGAGGGCCTGCCGGTGGGGGTGGTGGTGCTGGATGGGCGGCGCGTGCCCTTGCTGCTGCGCGGCGGCAGCGCCTTGCAGATGTCGCCGGCGGCATTTGCGCAGTTGCGGCTGCCGCTGGCCGATGGACAGGCGATTCCACTGAGCCATGTGGCCCGGCTGGACATCACGGATGGCCCGGTGAAGATCGAGCGCGAGAACTCCTCGCGCATGGCGGTGGTGCGCGCCAATGTGCGCGGCCGTGACCTGGTCGGCTTTGTCGACGAGGCCAAGGCCGCCGTGCTCAAAACCGTGGTGCCCGGGCCCGGGGTGAGCATGAGCTGGGGCGGCCAGTTCGAAAACCAGCAGCGCGCAGCCGCGCGCCTGGCGCTGGTGGTGCCCGTGGTGCTGGGCTTGATCGTGCTGCTGCTGTTCGCCACGCTGGGCACCATGCGCCAGGCGCTGCTGGTGTTTGTGAATATTCCGTTTGCGCTGGTCGGTGGGGTGGTGGCGCTGGTGGTGTCGGGCGAGTACCTGTCGGTGCCGGCCTCGGTCGGCTTCATTGCGCTCATGGGCATCGCCGTGCTCAACGGGCTGGTGCTGGTGACCTGTTTCAACCAGATGCTGGCGCGCGGCGCGACGATGGCCGAGGTGGTGCGCCAGGGCGCGCTGCGCCGTCTGCGCCCGGTGCTCATGACCGCCAGCATCACCGCGCTGGGCCTGATTCCGCTGCTGTTGGCCACCGGGCCGGGTTCTGAAATCCAGCGGCCGCTGGCGGTGGTGGTGATTGGCGGGCTGTTCAGCGCCACGCTGCTCACGCTGGTGCTCTTGCCCATTCTTTACCGCCGCTTTGGCGTATCTTCAAGACCATGAACCAAGATGCACACCCCCTTGCGCAGGGTCTCCCGGCGGCGGAGCCGAACTGCCTGCTGACCGTGGCCTTGCCGCTGGCGCTGGAGGAGGAAATGCTGGACTTGCTGCGTGAGCAGCGCAACCTGGTGCCGGATTTTTCCGTGGTGCACGGTCACGGCATCGGCAGCGAAGCGCCGCTGACGACCATGATGGAACGGGTCGAGGGCCGCGCCCGCCGGGTGTTCGTGTACGCGGTGATGCGCAGAACCGATGTGCCGCCCCTGGTGGCGCGCCTGCGGGACGTATTTCAGTCGCCCGAGGTGTTTTACTGGACCGTTCCGCTCCAGGAATGCGGGAGGCTGACATGAGCAGGCCGTTTTCACACGGCCTGTCGGTCGGGGTTCTGGCCTGGAGTTTGACGGCTGCCGCGCTGGCCGCGCCTGCGGCGCACGCCGTGATGGCGGCCGCGCCCGAGGAAACCGCAGCCCTGGTGCCCCGGCTGTCGCTGCCGCCGGTGGCAGCGACCCGCCAGGTGGTTGCCACGCTGGCACAGGTGCAGGCGGCGCGCGCGGGCATGGCCGTGGCGCAGGCCCGCGCGCAGCGGCTGGAGGCGGGCACCTACGAATGGAATCTCAAGGCCGGCACGCAGCGGCGCCGCGAGACCGCGGGGCCGCAGTATGTCGAGGGCGAGCTGGCCATGGAGCGCAGCATCCGCTGGGGCGGCAAGGCCGAGAAGGACCGCGCGCTTGGCGATGCCGGCGTGGTGGCGGGACAATCGGGCTATGCCGATGCCTGGCACGAGGCGGTGCGCGGCCTGCTCACGAGCTGGTACGACTGGCAGCGCGAGCGCAGCGCCACGGCGGTGCTGGCGCAGCAGGCCGCACTGGCGCAGGAGCAGCTGCAGGTCGCGCTGCGGCGCGTCAAGGCCGGGGATGCGGCCCGCATCGACCAGTTGATGGCGCAGGCCGAGCTGGACCGCGCGCTGGCGGCGCGGCAGCAGGCCCGCGGGCGGGAACAGGTGCTGCTCGGGGAACTGCAAAAACGCTTTCCGGGTCTTGACACGGAAGCCGCCGCGGACAGCGCGGGCGCATCACCGGACACCTGGCAGTTGCCCGGCGACCCGCAAGTCTGGCAGCGGCGCATCGTGGAGGACAACCATGAAGTCGAGCTGGCCGAGGCGGAGGCGCGCATGGCACGCCTGCAAAGCGAGCGCGCCCAGCTCGATGCCCGGCCCGATCCGATGCTGGGGCTGCGGGCCGCGCGCGAGCGCGGCGGGCAGGAAACCATCCTCGGGGTGTATGTGACGATTCCGTTGCCGGGCGCCTACCGGGCGGCCGACCAGCGGGCCACGCTGGCACTGGCCGAGGTGGCCGAGCAGCGCCTGAGCCAGACGCGCCAGCGGGTGGAGGCCGCGGCCCAGCGCGCGGTGCTGCAGGCCACCCATGCCACGGCCGTGTGGCAGCGGCTGGCAGCCGTGCAGCAATCGATGGCCAGCGTGGCCCAGCTGGCGGTCAAGGCCTATGGCCTGGGCGAAGTAAGCCTGAGCGAAGCGCTGCAGACGCGCCGCGCGGCGCTGGAGTCAGCGCTGGCGGCGGACAGTGCCCGCTGGGATGCGCGGGAGGCGGTGGCCCGTGTGCTGGTCGATGCCCACCAGTTGTGGGCGGCCGACGAACACGGGCATTGAGCCCTCAGGCCAGGGCGGGGTAGTCGGTATACCCCTTGGCGCCGCCGCCGTAGAAAGTGGCCTTGTCCGGCGTGTTCAGCGGCGCGTCTTCACGCAGGCGGCGCACCAGGTCGGGGTTGGCGATGAAGGGCCGGCCAAAGGCGACCAGATCGGCACCCTGGGCGAGCGACTGTTGCGCCAGGGCCAGGTCGTAGCCGTTGTTTACCATCCATGCGCCTTTGCCGCCGGCGGCGCGGTAGGCCGTTTTGAGGGCGACATAGTCAAACGGGCGATCGGGCAGCTCGCGCGGGCCGCCGGTGGCGCCTTCGATGATGTGGATGTAGGCCAGGTTCATGGTGGCGAGCTGGCGGACCACGTACTCAAACAGCGGCTGGGGATCGGCGTCGTACGCGTCGTTGGCGGGCGTCACGGGCGACAGACGGATGCCCGTGCGGTCGCCGCCAATCGCACCGGTGACGGCGCGCACCACTTCCAGCAGCAAACGCGCCCGGTTTTCGATGCTGCCGCCGTAGTCGTCGCGGCGCTCGTTGGAGCCGCGCTTGAGGAACTGGTCGAGCAGGTAGCCGTTGGCGGCGTGGATTTCCACACCGTCAAAACCGGCGGTTTCCACCGCGTTGCGCGCGGCGGCCTGGTAGGTGTGCACGATGTCGGGGATCTCGCCGGCGGTCAGCGCGCGCGGCTCGGAGGTCTCCACAAAGACCGGCGCGCCGTTCTTGATCAGCACGGTCTTGGTTTTGGCGGTGATGGCCGACGGCGCCACCGGCTTGCCGCCGTGGGGCTGCAGCTCATGGTGCGAGACACGGCCCACGTGCCAGAGCTGCACGACGATCTTGCCGCCGGCCTCGTGCACGGCCTGGGTAACGTGTTTCCAGCCGTCGAGCTGCTCGGTGCCATACAGGCCAGGCACATCGGCATAACCCTGGCCCTGGTGGCTGATGGCGGTGGCTTCGGTGATGAGCAGGCCGGCCGTGGCGCGCTGGGCGTAGTAGGTGGCCATCAAGGGGGTGGGCCGGGCGTCGGGTGCGCGGTTGCGCGTGAGCGGCGCCATGACGATGCGGTTGGAGAGGGACAGGGCACCGATCTGGACGGGATCAAACAGGGAAGTCATGGGGGCTTTCTTGGGGCGAAGTGAAATTGAAACGCAACCCCGCACAGCGTACGGGATCGCCGAAGTCCGTGCCCGGGACAGGATGCTGTCTTTGTGACAGTGCAGTGCCTGGGCGCAGGCCGCTGCGGTTTCCCGCAGAATGCAGGACATCATGTCGAGCCATTCCCCGCATTCTCAACCCTCGCCCTTGTCACTCATGGGACTGGCCCTGGCGCTGTCGCTGGGCGCGGCCGTGTCGCTGGGCATCACGCGCTTTGCCTACGGCCTGCTGCTGCCGGTGATGCGCGCCGATTTGGGCTGGAGCTACACGCTGGCCGGCGCCATGAACACGGCCAATGCCCTGGGCTACCTGCTGGGGGCGCTGGCCACGCCATGGCTGATGCAGCGCCTGGGCACGGTGCGCTTGCTGTTGGGCGGCGCCTTGCTGGCCAGCGTGTTCATGGGCCTGAGCGGGTTTTTCACGGGCGCGGCGCCCTTGCTGCTGCAGCGCCTGCTGGCGGGCGTGGCCAGCGCCTTCGTCTTCATTGCCGGCGGCCTGCTGGCGGCGCGGCTGGGGGCCCTGCAGCCCGGGCGCGCGGGGCTGCTGCTGGGCCTGTATTACGGCGGCACGGGCTGGGGCATCACTTTGTCGGCGCTCGGTGTGCCGGTGGTGCTGGGCGCCGCGGCCGGCGTGCCGCATGGCTGGACCTGGGCCTGGTGGGCGCTGGCTGCGGTCTGCTGCATGGCCACCGGGGCACTGTGGTGGCCGGTGCGGCGTTTGCGCCGGCTCATGGCGAAACCGGTGCCGGGCGCGGCGCCAGTGGCGTCATCGCCAGTCGCGCGCCTGAGCTGGCGGCCGCTGGGCTTTGCGCTGGCGGGTTATGCGCTGTTTGGCGTGGGCTACATCGGCTACATGACGTTTGTGATCGCGCTGCTGCGCGAGCAGGGCGCGGGTAGCGGCGCCATCACGCTGTTTTACGCGCTGCTGGGACTGGCGGTGGTGGCGTCGGCGCGGCTGTGGGCCGGGCTGCTGGACCGCTACCAGGGCGGTCAGGCGCTGGCCATCCTGAATGCGCTGCTGGGTGTGGCCACGATCCTGCCGGCGCTTACCCAGGCCTGGGGCGTGGTGCTGGCCTCGGGCCTGCTGTTCGGCGCGGTGTTCCTGTCGGTGGTGGCTTCCACCACGGCGCTGGTGCGGCACAACCTGCCCCCCAACCAGTGGGGGATGGGCATCAGTGCCTTCACCATTGTGTTTGCGGCCGGGCAGATTGTCGGGCCCACGGTGGTGGGCTGGATCGCCGACGGTCCTGGCGGACTGGCCCGCGGCCTGGTGTTTTCGGCGCTGGCCCTGTGGCTGGGCGCGGCACTGGCCTGGCGGCAGCGCAGCCTGTCTGCAGGGGTGAAAATACAGGCATGAAACGCACCATCAAATGGCTTGGGCCCACGCTGCTGGTTTTGCTGCTGTTGCTGGCGCTGGGTGTGTTTGCATTGCAGCGCTGGATGGGCAGCGCGGACTTGCGCACGCGGGTGGCGCATGAAGCCAGCGCGGCATTGGGCGTGGCGGTCACGCTGGGCCGCATGGATGTGGCGCTGTGGCCGCTGCCGGCGCTGGCGCTCGGTGACATCGAGCTCCAGACCCGGCCCGCGCTGACGCTGGAACGGGTGGAAGTGCGTCCGACCTGGAGCGGCCTGTTGCAGGGGCGCCTGGAACTGACCACGGTGATCGTGCGCCGCGCCGTGCTGCCCCAGCCGGCGATCCGGGCGATTCTGGAGGCGCTACAAAAAAAGAAGCGTGCTACGTCCGAAAACAAAGGGCTGGAGATGGATTCGGCCTTGAAATTTCTGCCAAGAAGCGTTGTTCTGGACGGAGTGACCTGGGTCGATGCCAAAGGCGCGGCCATCACGCTGCAGGCCGATGCCAGTCTGGACCCGGATGGTCTGCCACGGGAATTGAAGCTGCAGGTGCTCCAGGGGCGGCTGCAGGGCGCGCGCCTGGCGCTGCTGCGCGCCGGCAATGCCTGGGACGTGGCGCTGGATGTGGGTGGCGGCAGCGTGAAGGGCCAGATCGAGCTGCAGCCCGCCGCCCAGCCGGGTTCGGAATTTACCCTCAAGGGGCAGTTGCAGACCCGGGACGTCGAGGTGTCGGCCCTGACGGCGGCCACGCCCGACAAGGCGCACGCGCAGCCGCTGAGCGGCCGGCTGGAGGCCAGCACGTCGCTGAGCGTGAGCGCCAGCAACCCGGCGGCCTTGGCCGATCTGCTGCAGACCCAGTCCAGATTCACGGTACAAAAGGCGGTGCTGCACGGCGTTGACCTGGCCCGGGCCGTCAAGACGGTGGGCCTGAGCCGGGGCGGCGAGACCCGGCTCGACACGCTGGCGGGTCAAGTCCATACCCAGGGCCGGACCGTGCAGCTCAGCCACCTGGTGGCCAGTTCGGGCGTGCTGAGTGCGAATGGCAACGTGGCCGTTACGCCCAGCAAGCATCTGAGTGGGCGCATCAGCGTGGAACTCGCGGGCGCGGTGGGCGTGCCGCTGGTGGTGGGCGGTACGCTGGACGCGCCCGAAGTGACCCTGACACGCGGCGCCTTGATCGGCGCGGCGGTGGGCACGGTGCTGATGCCCGGCGTGGGCACCGGCGCCGGTGCGTCCGTGGGCGGCAGCGTGGGCGAGGGACTCCAGAAGTTTTTCGGCAAATAGCCCATGCGCAATGGGCGCGGAAAGCTATTAAAACCATAGCAAACGAAGCGCGTGCGACGGATGGCGCGGTCCTGCTGGCGGCGCCGGGCGTCAGGTTTTGTAGCCCGTGTCCAGGCGGTCGAGCTTGCGCAGCAGCGCGGGCCAGGCCAGTGCCGCGCCTTGGCCGGCCGTGACGGTTTTGAGCACGCTGGCCATGCCGGTGAGGATTTGCGGGTTGACCTGCACCAGCGCGCCGCCGGCCTGCGCATCGATCTGGATGCGGCAGGTGTTCTCGAAAGTGTACATCGACAGGAAGGCGTCGGGAATGGTTTTGCCCACGGTCAGCAGGCCATGGTTGCGCAGCATGAGGAAGTTGGCGGATCCAAGATCGGCCTGCAGGCGCGGCTTCTCGTCGTCGCGCAAGGCCACGCCTTCGTAGTCGTGGTAGGCCAGCGAGCCCAGCACAAAGGTGGACTGCTGGCTGATGGGCAGCACGCCGCATTGTTGCGCGCTCACCGCCACGCCGGCGCGGGTATGGGTGTGCAACACGCAGCCGGCGTCCTCGCGGGCCTGATGGATGGCGCTGTGGATCACGAAGCCGGCCGGGTTGACCGGAAAGGCCGACGCGCTGAGCTGCTTGCAATCCTGGTCGACGCGCACCAGGCTGGACGCCGTGATTTCGTCGAACATCAGCCCGTAGGGATTGATGAGGAAGTGGTGTTCGGGGCCGGGGATGCGGGCGCTGATGTGGGTGAACACCAGGTCGCTCCAGCCGTAGGCGGCGGCCAGCCGGTAACAGGCGGCCAGATCGCAGCGCAATTGCCATTCCTCGGCGCTGACGACTTCTTTGAGTGAGGGAATGTGCATGGTGTGCAAGTTCAATGCGCCAGCAATGGCGCCTTGGCGCGCAGGGACGCGGCCTGGCGGTACTCGCTCGGGCTCTGGCCGGTGTGCTCGCGGAACACGCGGCTGAAATGCGACAGGTTGTTGAAGCCCCAGGACAGCGCGATGTCGGTGATGGCGCGCGCATCGGGCCCGGCGTGCTGCAATTCGCGGATGCAGGCGTCCAGCCGCAGGCGCTGGATGTGGCAGGCCAGGGTTTCATCCTCGTCGGCAAAGGCGTTATAGAGGTGGCGCTTGCTGCAATTCAGCGCCTGGGCCATCTGCTCGATGGACAAGGCGGGATCGCGCAGGTTGAGGGCCACGAAACCGCGGATGCGGTCTTTCAGCGCTTCGCGCTGTGTCAATGTGGTGGCCTGGCCCGCGAGTTCGATCAGCGACAGGCGCACCAGCTGGGCAATCAGCTCGCCGGCGCCGCGTGCCGCGCAGGCGCTCATGTTGGGCAGTTCCTGGTAGGTGCTGCGCATGGTGGCCAGCGCCACGCGCGAGATGCCGCTGGCGCCGCCCACATGGCGCGCCATCAGGGTGTCCAGGCGCAGGCCGCGCTCGACCAGCTGGGCCTTGGGGACCATCACGATCAGGTGCTCCACGCGTTCGGGATTGGCCACGGCATAGCTGTCGGTGGTGTCATAGATGGTCCAGGCGCCCGGGCTGACCCAGGCCTGGCGCCCCATCTGCTCCACGCCGGCCCGTCCCTTCATGGGGGCGACGATCTTGAGGTAGCCCGCATCGCTGGCGCGCACCATGTTGCAGGTGCGCACGACGCGGTGCCGGTTGGCCTCCAGCTTGGTCAGGATGACATCGCCGGCGTGTGCCGCCGCCATGTGGCCATCGAACTCGGTGTCGCCGTAGAGATCGGTCTCCAGGCCGCCGAAATGCTTCCAGATCCACTCGCGCCAGACCGGCGCCCGCTCGCGCGGGGCGAGGTCGTCGGTGGAGACCCTGGTGGACAGGGTCATGCGGGTCTCCGGTTCGTGGATGGCAGGTGCATCAGCAGATTATGAGCGCTGCAAACCGGCCCCATCAGGTTCGCGGATGAGGGTTAACCCGAATGAATGTGCGCGAACCGTCAACAACTTTGTGCACGCTGAGCACAGCGCGCCACCTTGAGATTTCCTACTATCGGTGATTCAATCCCCGCAGGATTCCAACAGGAGACATCATGGTTCAACAATCCAAACGTACCTTGCTCAAGGGTGCCGCCGCCACCGTCGGCGCGGCCACTTTTGCTCCCCGGCTTTTTGCCCAGGCAAAACCCGTGCGCGTCGGTTATGCCATCGCCCGCACCGGCCCGTGGACGGGTGGCGCGCAGGTCAGCCAGGAACCCAACTACCTGTTGTGGGCCGAGCAGAAAAATGCGGCGGGCGGGCTCGATGTCAAGGGCGTCAAGCGCCCGATCGAGCTGATCAGCTCCGATGACCGCAGCGACATCGAGACCTGCGTGCGCTCCTATGAGAAGCTCATGGGCAGCGACAAGGTGGACCTGGTGCTGCCGCCCTGGGGTTCGAACGCCAACTTCGCGGTGGCCCCGCTGGCCAACCGTTTTGGCTACCCCTTCCTAGCGCCGACGGCGCTGTCCAAGCAGCTGGTCGAAATGAAACTGCCTTACTTCTTCCTGTTGCTGCAGCAACCCGCACCGATGACGCAGGCGCTGGTGGACATGCTCAAGGCCAGCGGCGTCAAGAGCGTGGCCGTGATCTACGTGGATGACCTGTTCGGCCTGGAAAACTTCGCCGCGCTCAAGGTGGCGCTGCAGGGCTCGGGCATCACCATGGTGGAAGACAAGAGCTACCCCGGCGGCGTGAAAGACCTCTCGCCCGTGCTGCGCTCGATCAAGGACAAGAACCCCGATGCCTTCATTGGCTTCACCTACCCGCCGGACACCATCCTGGCCAGCAAGCAGTCCAAGGAAGTCGGCTTCAACCCGAAGTTCTTCTACGCGTCGGTGGGCACCGCCTTCCAGCTGTATCGCAACGTGATGACGCCCGCCGGCGCCGAAGGCGTGCTGGGCATGGGTTCGTGGAACAGCAAGACCAGCCCCGGTGCCAAGGCCTACTTCGATGCCCACACCAAGAAGTTCGGCGGCAAGGAGCCGGACCGCTGGGCCAGCGGCGCCTGCTGGGCCGGGCTGGAAATCCTGACGGCGGGCGTGGCCAAAACCGGCCTAGACCGCAAGGCGCTGCGTAACTACATTGCCGGCACCACGCACAAGACCATCATTGGCGACATCAAGTTCACCGGCAGTGAAAACACCGCCACGCCGGGCATGGTGAGCCAGTGGCAGAACGGCGAGTTCGAGGTGGTGTGGCCCCAGAAGGTCGCCACGGCCAAGCTCAACCCGAACAAGCCGGCCTGGAAGTGATCCGGCCAACCCCCTGAGTCGGCCTGCGGCCGCCTTCCCCCAAGGGGGACGCCACCAGCGGCCCGGCTAAGCCGGTTCCGCGGTGGCCACTGGAAGTGGGTGCGCAGTCCGGTTTCCGCGCACTCACTGGTTTCTTCGCGTTCTGCCTCTTGTTCCTTTCATGTCATTCACTGCCTGGCTCGAACTTATCGCCTCCGGTCTCATCACCGGCGGCATCTATGCGCTCGTCGCCCTGGGACTGAACCTGCAGTACGGCCTGATGCGCATCCTGAACATCGCCCATGGCGAATTCCTGATGGTCGGGGCCTACCTGACCTGGATGGCGCAGACCTCGCTGGGCCTGTCGCCGCTGCTGATGGTGCCGGTGTCCTTCGGCGTCATGATGGCGCTGGGCCTGGTCATTCATTGGCTGTGCTTCCGGCGCCTGACCGCCACCTCGCCTAATCTTGACATCTTCGAGGCGCGTGGCCTGATGGTCGCCTTCGGCCTGATGTTCCTGGTGCAGAACTTCGCCTCGTACATGTGGGGCGGCGACCTGCGCGGCTACGACTACCTGACCGATCCGGTGAAGTTCGGCGAGGCCCAGTTTGCCGGCAACAAGCTGCTGGTGTTCGCTCTGGCCCTGGCGTTCAGCGCCGGCCTGATCGTGCTGCTGCGCTATACCCTGCTGGGCAAGGGGGTGCGCGCGCTGATGCAGTCTCCCGTGGGTGCGCAGCTGGTCGGTATCGACACCAAACGCCTGCATCCGCTGATGTTCGGCATCGGTCTGGGCCTGTCCGGCGTGGCGGGTTGCCTGCTGTCCATGGCCTACACCATCAGCCCTTCCATGGGCGAGCCCTACACCATCACGGCGCTGATCGTCATCACCTTGGGCGGCTTTGGCAGCATGAGCGGCGCGCTGGCCGGCGGCCTGTTCCTGGGCGTGATCGAGGCGCTGGGCATGCATTTCACCAACCCCTCGCTCAAGGCCTTGTTGTCCTACGGCGTATTTATTGCGGTGCTGCTGCTGCGGCCCCGCGGATTGTTTGCGAAATGAGTGGCAACAAGCAGATTCTTGTGCGCGACCTGCTGGTGCTGCTGGCCTTCACCGGCTGGGCGCTGGCGCTGCCGCACTACGGCAGCGAGTTCGTGGTGTCCATGGCCCTGACCTGCCTGATGTACGTGGCCCTGTCGTCGAGCTGGGGCCTGTTTTGCGGCAGCACGCGCTACCTGTCGCTGGCGACCTCGGCCTTCTTCGGCATTGGCGCCTATACCAGTGCGCTGGTGCTGGGCAGCGTGTCCTGGGTCGAGTCGATAGCGCTCGGTGCGGGCCTGGCCGCCGTGGTGGCCGTGGTGATGGGCGCGGCGGTGCTGCACCTGCGCGGCACCTACTTCGCGGTGCTGACCTTCGGCATGACCGAGCTGATTCTTCACGCGGTGACCTATTTTGAGAAGAAGGTCACCGGCACGGTGGGCCGGGTGCTGACCGTGATGCCCGAGCGCGACACGATCTACCTGACCGTGCTGGCCCTCGCGGTGCTGGCCGTGCTGGTGTCTATCATCGTGCGCCGCAACCGCTTCGGCCTGGCGCTCATGGGCATAGGCGCGGACGAGCAGCGCGCGCAGACGCTGGGCGTCAACACCCGACTGGTCAAGATCGCCGGCTTCGCCCTCACGGCGGCGTTTGCCGGTGCCGTGGGCGCGGCCATGGCGGTGCGCTGGACCTATATCGATCCGCACACGGTGTTCAATCCCTTCATCGGCTTCCAGACCGTGCTGATTGCCCTGATCGGCGGCGCCGTCACGCTGTGGGGGCCGCTGATTGCCGCCATCGTGTTCAGCGTGCTGGCCGAGACGCTGCGCCTGCAGTTTCCGCAGATCTACATGATGTCGCTCGGGCTGCTGCTGATCCTGAGCGTGCTGTACCTGCCCGGAGGACTCGCCTCGCTGCGCTGGGGCACTTTTGGAGGCTGGTGGCGCGACTGCCGGCAGTGGGTGCGCGAGCTGGGCGCCCGGGAGCGCAAGAATGTCTAAAGCTATCCTGCAAGCCCGTGACATCACGGTGCGTTTTGGCGGTCTCATTGCCGTGGATGCGGTCAGTGCCTCGTTCCGTGCCGGCGAGCTGGTGGGCATCATCGGCCCCAACGGCGCGGGCAAGACCACTTTCTTCAATGCGATCTCGGGCGTGATCGCGCCGACCTCGGGGCAGCTGATCACCGGCGGCAGGAATCTGAGCGGCAGCGCCCCGCACCGCTACGCGGCCGCCGGCATCGCGCGCACCTTCCAGACGCCGCGCGTGTTTGCCGACATGACGGTGGCGGCCAACATCGACTTCGGCCTGAAGTTTGCCGGGCGCAAACGCGAGGGCTCCTGGCACCTGCGCGACGAGACCAGCATCCTGGAGCTGATCGGTCTGGCGCACCTGGCGGACCTGCCCGCGGGTGCCATCACGCCTTCACAGCAGCGAGCGCTGGAGATCGGCATGGCGCTGGCCACGCGCCCGCGCCTGCTGCTGCTGGACGAAGTGGCGGCCGGGCTGACCGAGATCGAGGTCGAAAACATGGCCCAGCTGATCCGCCGCATGCGCGACGAACTGGATCTGACCGTGGTCTGGATCGAGCATGCCGTGACCACGCTGCTGCGCCACGTCGAGCGCGTGATCGTGCTGCACCAGGGGCGCAAAATAGCCGACGGCACGCCGGCCGACGTGGTGCGCAATGCCGAGGTGATCGAAGCCTATCTGGGCGACGAGATGGCGCAAGACGCGGGGGTGGCGGCATGATGTGGTTTGAACCAGCCCCCTTTGTCCTCGGCGGCGCCAAGCAGGCGCACCTCAAGGTCCAGTCTTTAAGCGCGGGTTATGGCCCTTTCCTCGTGCTGCGCGAGCTCAGGCTCGAGGTCAAGCCCGGCCTGACCGTGATCCTCGGCCCCAACGGCGCCGGCAAGACCACGCTGCTCAAGGCGCTATCGGGCCTGATCCCGCGCCAGGGCGAGGTGCTGCTGAATGAAGAAAAGTTGCCAACCAAGACCAACGAAATTGTCAAGCGCGGCATGGCGCTGGTGGCCGAAGGCCGCCAGCTGTTTGCGCAGATGACGGTGACCGAAAACCTGGAGCTGGGGGGCTGGCTGGTGAACAAGGCCGAGCGCGCGCGCCGGCTGGAACAGGCCTTCAATGACTTTCCCAAGCTGCGCGAACGCGCCCAGCAGCTGGCCGGCACCATGAGCGGCGGCGAGCAGCAGATGGTGGCCGTGGCGCGCGCCATGATGAGCGCGCCGCGCCTGCTCATGCTGGACGAACCCTCGCTCGGCCTGGCGCCCAAGATGGTGGATGAATTGCTGGCCATTGCCCGGCGCATTGCCGATACGGGCACCACCGTGCTGATGGTGGAGCAAAACGTCAAGAAGGCGTTGGCCGTGGCGGATCGCGGCTATGTGCTCGAGCGCGGCGTGCTGGTGGCCAGCGGGCCCGCCAAGCTGCTGGCGCGCTCCAGCGTGATCCGCGAGGCCTACCTCGGGGCGCAGACCGCGGACAAGACAGCGTCCTTGGGGGCGGGCGCCGCGGCGCGCCACCGGGTTGTCCCGGCCACGGTCTGAACCGGTTTTTCTATTTTTTATCCGAAGGAGTTTCATCATGTCCGACATGTCCATGCTCATCAATGGCCTGAAGGTCACGGCCGAAAAAGGTGCCACCTTCGAGCGCCGCAACCCACTGGACGGCAGCGTGGCCACGCGTGCCCCGGCCGCCTCCCCGGCTGACGCCGTGATGGCGGTGGAGGCCGCCGCCGAAGCCTTCAAGACCTGGAGCCAGACCGGCCCCAGCGAGCGCCGTGCGCTGCTGCTCAAGGCGGCGGATGCGCTGGAGGCCAAGACGGCGCAGTTCATCGAGGCCGTGGCGGCCGAGACCGGCGCGTCCGGCATGTGGGCCGGTTTCAACGTGATGCTGGCCGCCGGCATGATTCGCGAGGCGGCGTCGCTGACCACGCAGATCAGCGGCGAGGTGATCCCGTCCGACGTGCCCGGCAGCCTGGCCATGGGCGTGCGCCAGCCGGCCGGCGTGGTGCTGGGCATCGCGCCGTGGAACGCCCCCATCATCCTGGGCGTGCGGGCCATTGCCACGCCGCTGGCCTGTGGCAATACCGTCATCTTCAAGGGCTCGGAGAACTGCCCGCGCACGCACCAGCTGATTGTGGAGGCCTTCTCCGACGCCGGTTTCCCGCCGGGCGTGGTGAACTACCTCACCAATGCCCCGGCCGACGCCGGCGCCGTGGTGGAGGCGATCGTGGCGCACCCGGCGGTGCGCCGTGTCAACTTCACCGGCTCCACCAAAGTCGGCAAGATCATCGCCATGACCTGCGCCAAATACCTCAAGCCCGTCGTGCTGGAGCTCGGCGGCAAGGCCCCGATGGTGATCCTGGACGATGCCCATATCGAGGACGCCGTCAATGGCGCGGCTTTCGGTTGTTTTGCCAACTCCGGCCAGATCTGCATGTCCACCGAACGCATCATCGTGGACCAGAAAATCGCCGACGAATTCGTCAAGAAATTCGCCGCCAAGGCCAGCGCACTGCCGCTGGGCGACCCGCGCAAGCCCGAGCCGGTGGTGCTGGGCTCGGTCATCGGCATGAGCACGGTGGAGCATTGCAACGCGCTGATCGACGATGCGCTGGCCTTGGGCGCCAAGCTGGTGTGCGGCGGCAAGGCCAGCACCACGCTGATGCCCGCCACGGTGCTCGACCACGTGACGCCCGCGATGAAGATTTATCACGAGGAAACCTTCGGTCCGGTCAAGTGCGTCGTGCGCGTGAGCGGCGTGGAGGATGCCGTGGCCTGCGCCAACGACAACGAGTACGGCCTGTCGGCGGCCGTGTTTGGCGGCGACATCGCGCGCGCCTTCAACGTGGCGCGCCGCATCGACTCCGGCATCTGCCACGTCAACGGCCCCACGGTGCATGACGAGGCGCAAATGCCGTTTGGCGGCGTCAAGGGCAGCGGCATCGGCCGTTTCGGCGGCAAGGCCGGCGTGGCCGAGTTCACCGAGCTGCGCTGGATCACGATCCAGACCACGCCGCGCCACTACCCGTTCTGATCAGAGGAACATGCCGCCCGAGACCTCGATGCGCTGACCAGTGATCCACCGGCTGGCGGGCGAGAGCAGGGCGGTGATGGCGCTGCCGATGTCGTCCGGCTGACCGGCCCGGCCCAATGCGGTCTGCGAGGCGATGAACGCGTTGAGCTGTGCGTTGTCGCGCACCGCGCCGCCGCCGAAGTCGGTCTCGATGGCGCCCGGAGCAATCACATTCACCGTGATGCCACGCGGGCCCAGCTCCTTGGCCAGGTAGCGGGTGAGGACTTCGACCGCGCCTTTCATCGCGCCGTAGGCCGAGGCGCCCGGCAGCGAGAAGCGCGCGAGGCCGGACGAGACGTTGAGGATGCGCCCGCCGTCGGCCAGCAGCGGCAGCAGCTTCTGCGTCAGGAAAAACACCCCCTTCAAGTGGATGTTCGCGAGCATGTCGAACTGGGCCTCGGTGGTTTCCATGAAGCTCTGATGGAGGCCGGTGCCGGCGTTGTTGAGCAGGAAGTCGAAGTCTTTGCGCCCCCAGTGCGCGTCCAGCTGGGCGCGCACGCGCTCGGCAAAGGCCGTGAAGCCCTGGCTGTCGGCCGTGTCGAGTTGCAGCGCAATAGCGCGGCGACCCAGCGCGCGGATCTGCGCGACCACGGTCTCGGCATCGCCCGCCTTGCTGTGGTAGGTCAGGATCACGTCCGTGCCCTGGGCGGCAAGGGCCAAGGCGGCATTCTTGCCCAGGCCCCGGCTGCCGCCGGTGATGAGGGCGATGGGGGTGGTGGTCTTGCTGGCTGGCATGGATTCCTCTTTTGCTAAGGGTTGAACGATGGAGGAACTTTATTGATCATTGAGTTGAAGATAAATGGATAATTCGAAATTGCTTTGTTCGGTTAATTTGAACAATTGAGGTTGACACCATGTTGCGCCCCGAGTTATTACAAATCTATACGCGTGTTGCCGAGCTGGCCAGCTTCACCCAGGCGGCCGACAGCCTGGGCCTGCCCAAGGCCAGCGTCTCACAGGCGGTCCAGCAACTGGAGGCCACGCTGGGCACGCGCCTGCTGCTGCGTACCACCCGACGCGTCAAGATCACGCAGGATGGCCAGCTTTTCTATGAACGCTGCAAGGACCTGCTGGCCGATGTGGACGAGCTGCAATCCATGTTCCAGCAGGGCGCGCAAGCCTTGCGCGGTCGCCTGCGCGTGGACATGCCCAGTGGCATCGCGCGTCAGCAGGTCCTGCCGCGCCTGGACGAGTTTCTCGCCGTCCATCCCCAGCTCGAAGTGGAACTCAGCAGCACCGACCGCCGCGTGGACCTGGTGCGCGAGGGTTTTGACTGCGTGCTGCGCATTGGCAACCTGGATGATTCGGCGCTGGTGGCGCGGCCGCTGGGCCGCCTTACCCAGATCAATTGCGCCAGCCCGGCCTATCTCGCGGCCTATGGCACGCCGCACGCGTTGGCCGATCTGGCCGGGCACCGGCTGGTGCATTACGTCCCCACGCTGGGCGCCAAGCCGGTCGGCTGGGAGTACGAACAGGACGGCGAGCAGCGGCGCCTGCCCATGGCGGGTGCGCTGACTGTGAGCGACACCGGCGCCTATGCGGCGGCTTGTGTCGCGGGCTTGGGCCTGATCCAGGCGCCTGCCATCGGCATGCGCCCGCTCATCGCCCAAGGCTTGCTGAGCGAGGTGCTGCCCGAATGGCGTGCCCCGGCCATGCCGGTGTCCCTGCTTTATGTCCACCGACGCCACCTGCCGCGCCGGGTCCAGGTGTTCATGAACTGGCTGGCAGAGCTGCTGGCGCCGCAGCTTGAAAGCGCGACAGCCAAGGCCTGATGGGAATCCTCAGGCCGTTTGTGTGGCCTGTTCGAGCCAGCTGAGAAAGCGCATGGCCCCGGTCGCGCTATCACCGCACATCTCGCGCGAGGGGGTCAGGCTGCTGCACACCGCGGGCCGCGTCGGCAGGCCGAAGATCAGGCAGCGATTGGCGGCATCGAGCTGGATGCAGCGCACGCCAGCCGGCTTGCCTTGTGGCATGCCGGGAATGGCGGAGCTGATGGAGGGTGCAATGCAGCAGGCGCCGCAGCCGGGACGGCAGTTCATGAAGAGGGCGATCGCTGCTTGCTATGAAAAAAGGAGCGGATGACGCATATTGGGCAATGGCTGGAGGGTGATTTAACCATTCAAGCGGCGGCCGGCCCAGAGCACCTGGTCGATCACCGCCTGCACGTTTTTGCGATGCGCTTCATTCACCAGCTGGCCTTGCGCGTCAAAAGCATCACCGGCATGGCCCAGCGCAAAAGCCTCGGGCGCGACCCAGCATTGCGCGTTCAGCAGCAGCGGCACCAGATGGCTTTGCGAGCGCAGGCCGCCCAGGGCGCCGGGCGAGGCGCTGAGCATGCCCACGACCTTGCCGCTGAAGGACTTGAAGCCATCCTGCCAGTCCGGGTCGGACTTGACCGGGCTGGATGCCCAGTCGATGGTGTTTTTGAGCAGGGCGGTGTAGCTGCCGTTGTATTCCGGCGAGCAGATGATCCAGGCCGGGTGCTCGAACATCAGTTGCTTGAGCCGCATCACGTCGGGCGGCGTGCCCCGGGCTTCGAGATCGGCGTTGTACAGGGGAATGTCAAAGTCGATGAGTTCGAGGTGAGTGACCTCGGTGCCGGTGGCCCGGGCCATGGCGGCGGCCGTGGCAGCCAGTTGCCGGTTGAATGAATGTTGGCGGGTGCTGCCCGCAAAGATCAGAAGTTTCATGCCCTCGATTGTCGCCACGTTTTGGGCCTCCCGGTAAAATCGCGTCTTGCACGCCACAGCGCGCAAGGGGTATGTCCTCCAACTCCGGTCCCTATTCACCTCTACGGTCACGCCCACAGCCATGCTTTACCCACAGAATTTTGACGTCATCGTCGTCGGCGGCGGCCATGCCGGCGCCGAGGCGGCGCTGGCCGCGGCCCGCATGGGCTGCAAGACGCTGCTGCTGACCCACAATATCGAGACCCTGGGCCAGATGAGCTGCAATCCGTCGATCGGCGGCATCGGCAAGGGCCACCTGGTGAAAGAGGTGGATGCGCTGGGCGGCGCCATGGGCATGGCCACGGACGAGGGCGGCATCCAGTTCCGCATCCTCAACAGTTCCAAGGGTCCGGCCGTGCGCGCCACGCGCGCGCAAGCCGATCGCATCCTGTACAAGGCCGCCATCCGCAAGCGGCTGGAAAACCAGCCGAACCTGTGGCTGTTCCAGCAGGCGGTCGATGACCTGATGGTGGAATCCACGGGAACGGGCGAGCGCGTGGTGGGTGCTGTCACGCAAGTGGGCATCCAATTCCGCGGCCGTACCGTGGTGCTGACGGCCGGCACCTTCCTGGACGGCAAGATCCATGTGGGGTTGAACAACTATCCGGCGGGCCGGGCCGGGGATCCGCCGGCGCTCAGCCTGTCGGCGCGCCTGAAAGAGCTCAAGCTGCCGCAGGGGCGCCTGAAGACCGGCACCCCGCCGCGCCTGGACGGGCGCAGCATCGACTTTTCCAAATGCGTCGAGCAGCCCGGCGATGGCATGCCAGGCGGGGTGGGGGACAGCGTGCCGGTGTTCAGTTTCATGGGACACACCGCCATGCATCCGCGGCAGATGCCGTGCTGGATCACCCACACCAACGAGCGCACGCACGAGATCATCCGCTCCGGTTTTGACCGCAGCCCCATGTTCACCGGCAAGATCGAGGGCGTCGGCCCGCGTTACTGCCCGAGCGTGGAAGACAAGATCAACCGTTTCGCCGACAAGGACAGCCACCAGATCTTTCTGGAGCCCGAGGGCCTGACCACCAACGAGTATTACCCCAACGGCATTTCCACCAGCCTGCCGTTTGACATCCAGTACGAGCTGGTGCGCTCCATGGCCGGGCTGGAAAACGCGCATATCCTGCGGCCCGGTTATGCCATCGAGTACGACTACTTTGACCCGCGCGCGCTCAAGAGCAGCTTTGAAACCCGTTCCATCGGCGGCCTGTTCTTTGCCGGCCAGATCAACGGCACCACGGGTTACGAGGAGGCGGCGGCGCAAGGCTTGTTTGCCGGAATCAACGCCGCGCTGCAGGTGCGCGAGCAGGAGGCCTGGCTGCCGCGCCGCGACGAGGCGTATCTGGGGGTGCTGGTGGATGACCTGATCAGCAAGGGCGTGACCGAGCCCTACCGCATGTTCACCAGCCGGGCCGAGTTCCGCTTGCAGCTGCGCGAGGACAACGCCGACATGCGCCTGACCGAGGCTGGCCGTCGCATGGGCCTGGTGGACGATGCGCGCTGGGATGCGTTTTGCCGCAAGCGCGATGCGGTTTCACGTGAAACAGAACGCCTCAAATCCACCTGGGTCAGCCCGCGCAATCTGCCGGCGGCCGAATCCGAACGCGTGCTGGGCAAGGCGATCGACCATGAGTACAACCTGTTCGAGCTGCTGCGCCGCCCGGATGTGAGCTACGCCGGGCTGATGTCGATGGACGACGGGAAATACGCCAGCCCGGTATCCGTTGGCGCCGGCCCGGACGCGCCGGCCGGCGGTGTTTCACGTGAAACACTGGGCGAGCTGTATCAGCCGGTGGTCGAGCAGGTCGAGATCGCCGCCAAGTACGCGGGCTACATCGACCGGCAAAAAGACGAGGTCGAACGCGCCGCCAGCTTCGAGGGCATGAAGCTGCCAGCCGATCTGGATTACATGCAAGTCACGGCCCTGTCTTTCGAGGCGCGGCAGAAATTGCAGAAGCACCGGCCCGAAACCCTGGGCCTGGCCTCCCGCATCTCCGGCATCACGCCGGCCAGCATTTCCCTGTTGATGATTCACCTGAAAAAAGGCGGGTTCAGGGGCTTTGCCGCCGGCAAGGCGCAGGATGCCAAGACCGGGCCGGCATGAGCGATCCGATTGAGTCCGTGTTGAAGGAGGGGGCTCGCGCGCTGGCGCTCGACCTGAGTGGCGCCCAGTTCGACCTGTTGCTGGGTTATATGGGCCTGATCCAGAAATGGAACAAGGTCTACAACCTGACGGCGGTGCGGTTGCCCGAAGAGATGCTGACCCACCATCTGCTCGACAGCCTCGCAGTGGTCGGGCCGCTGCGCCGGCAACTGCGGGGCCGGGCCGCGGTGGACCTTCAGTCAGGGTTCAGGCTGCTCGATGTCGGCTCCGGTGCCGGACTGCCCGGCGTGGTGATCGCCATCTGCTGCCCGGATGTGGCCGTGACCTGCGTCGACACGGTGGCCAAGAAGGCGGCCTTCATCCAGCAGGTGGCGGTGACGCTGAAGCTGCCGAACCTGCGTGGCCTGCATGCCCGGGTCGAGTCCCTGTCCGGCGGTTTTGACGTCGTCAGTTCCCGCGCCTTTGCTTCGCTGCTGGACTTCACGCGCCTGTCGCGTGCCGCGCTGGCGCCCGCCGGTATCTGGCTGGCCATGAAGGGCAAGGCGCCGGATGAGGAGCGGGCGCAACTGCCGCCGGATGTGGACGTGTTTCACGTGGAACAACTGGCGGTTCCGGGGCTTGATGCGCAGCGCTGCATTGTGTGGATGCGCCTGGCCGCTGCTTAGGGTGATTGCTTGCGGCGGTTGCGCGCCGGCAGGAGTGGGCGGGAAATGGGAGATAAACCCACTCCTGCGGGAGAAAAAGAGGGTGCGCAACCTAACGTAAACTCAAGCCTTCCAATTCAAGGAAATCCCCCATGTTTGGCGTTGCCGACTACGGCGCATTTGTCGTCGCAATCATCATTTTTCTGCTGATTCCCGGCCCCGGGAATCTGGCGCTGATCACGTCCACCGGCAAGGGCGGGGTGCGCGCTGGGCTGGCGGCGACGCTCGGGGTGATCGCGGGCGACCAGATTCTGATGTGGCTGGCCGTGGCCGGTGTCTCGGCGCTGCTGGCCGCCTACCCGGCTGCCTTCCATGCCGTGCAGTGGCTGGGTGCCGCCTACCTGGCCTGGCTGGGCGGCAAGATGCTGCTGGCCAAGCCGGGCGCGGCGCCGGTGCTGCGCATCCTGCCGCGCCATTACCTGCGCCAGTCGCTCATGATCACCCTGCTCAACCCCAAGGCCATTGTGTTCTACATGGCCTTCTTTCCGCTGTTCGTGGACCCGGCCCGGCACCAGGGGCTGGCGACCTTTGCCTTCATGGCCGTGACGATTGCGGCGCTCACCTTTCTGTACGGACTCGCGGTGGTTCTGCTGACCCATTTTCTGGCAGCACGTCTGCGTGCCAACCCCCTGATTTCCCGTGGACTGGAGAAATTGGCCGGTCTGTTCCTGATCGGCTTTGGCATCCGGCTGGCCATGTCCCGCTAAGTTTTTTACCCTGCTCCCTGCGATTACCACGACACATCCGGAAAGCGTTTCATGGCCAAAATTTTCTGCGTTGCCAATCAAAAAGGCGGTGTCGGCAAAACCACCACGACGGTCAACCTGGCGGCCGGTCTGGCCAAGGTCGGCCAGCGCGTGCTGATGATCGACCTCGATCCGCAAGGCAATGCCACCATGGGCTCGGGCGTGGACAAGCGCAAGCTGGAACTCACGATTTACGACGTGCTGCTCGAATCCGCTTCCGTGGCCGAGGCGCGGGTGAAAAGCGACAAGCTGATTGAGGGCGGCTGCTCTTACGACATTCTGGGCGCCAACCGCGAGCTGGCCGGCGCCGAGGTCGAGTTGGTGGAGGTGGAGCGCCGCGAGAAGCGCCTTAAATCCGCCTTGGCCGCGGTGGACGCCGACTACGACTTCATCCTGATCGATTGCCCGCCCTCCCTGTCCATGCTCACGCTCAACGGCCTGTGCTGCGCGCACGGCGTGATCGTGCCCATGCAGTGCGAATACTTCGCGCTCGAAGGCCTGACCGATCTGGTCAACACCATCAAGCAGGTGCATGCCAACCTGAACAAGGACTTGGCCATCATCGGTTTGCTGCGTGTCATGTTCGACCCCCGCATCACCTTGCAGCAGCAGGTCAGCGACCAGCTCAAGGCGCACTTCGGCGACAAGGTGTTCAACACCGTCATTCCGCGCAATGTGCGCCTGGCCGAGGCGCCGAGCTACGGTGTGCCCGGCGTGGTGTTTGATCCTTCGTCCAAGGGGGCGCAGTCCTTCGTGACCTTTGCGCAGGAGATGGTCGAGCGCATCGGGGCCCTGTGATTTTCATTGATAAAAAAGCCATCCAGCCCTTTATTCATATGCATAAGCAGCTATAAATTTCATAGCAAATGAAGCCCTCGAACGTCCTCCTCCTGCCGGGCTGGCAGAATTCCGGCCCCACGCACTGGCAAAGCCTGTGGGAAGCCGCGCATGGCCATGTGCGCGTGCAGCAGCATGACTGGGCGCGGCCCCTGCGCGGCGACTGGCTCATGCAGCTGGAAGAGGCGGTGCTGCGCTGCGACGAGCCGGCCGTGCTGGTGGCGCACAGCCTGGGCTGCATCCAGGTCGCCGCCTGGGCCGCGCACACGCGCAACGCGAGTCGCGTCAAGGCCGCGCTGCTGGTGGCGCCAGGCGATGTGGAGCGGGACGAGGTGCGCGGGCTGCTGCCCGGCTGGTCGCCCATCGAGCGGCAAAGGCTGCCGTTTCACAGCGTGCTGGTGGCCAGCCGCAATGATCCCCATTGCTCGTTTGAGCGAGCCCAGGGGCTGGCCCGCGACTGGGGCGCGGAACTGGTGGACCTGGGGAACGCGGGCCACATCAACGCCGATTCGGGGCTGGGTGACTGGCCGCCGGGCCTCGCCTTGGTGGCCGACTTGATGTACCCTGCCAACGCCTGAAACAGGGAAGGGGGCTCCCATGAAACGCAAGCTGGCTTACGCTTCGTCTTTCTTACTGGTCACTGTCGTCCTGTTTGGCGCCCGGATGGCGCAGGCGGAACCGGACGAAGACAAGTTGGGCAAGGCAGCCAATTACCCCGTCGGGTCGCTCCGGGACTTCCTGATCAACGAGCAATACCGTGTCGGCTCGTGGTCGGCTCTGCACCAGGTGCCTGGCGTGCGGGTCCGCACCGTGGCCCGTTCCAGCGAGAGCCGTCTCCTGCCGCACGCCGCCCAGCCGCCCGCCATCACCTACAGCTTCAACAATGAAAAGTTGTCGCTCAAGGACTACATGGCGCGCCAGCGCACCACCGGCCTGCTGGTTCTGAAGAATGGCGAGATCGTGGCCGAGCATTACGGCTATGGGCGTCAGGAGGATGCACGTCTCCTCTCCATGTCCATGGCCAAGAGTGTCACCGCGCTGTTGATCGGACAGGCCGTGGAGCGGGGGCAGATTGCCTCGCTCGACGACGTGGCTGGCAAGTACGTCAAGGAGCTGGCGGGAAGTCCCTATGGCGGTACCACGCTGCGGCAGCTGCTGCGCATGAGCTCCGGCCTGACGTTCACCGAACGCTATGACGGCCGGGACGATATGGCGCGGCTCATGAACGCCAATACCGGGGCACCGGGCACCGGCAGCGCCCTGGAGGTGCTGCGCTCCATCACCGACCGGCACTCACCGCCGGGCGAGAGGTTTGTCTACGCGAGCGCGGAGACCGAGGTGCTAGGCCGTGTACTGGCGGCAGCAACCGGCAAGAGCATTGCCGTGCTGACTCATGAATGGCTCTGGCAACCCTTGGGCGGGGAGCACGAAGCCTACTGGCGCATCGCGGCCGACGGGCAGGAAATCACCTATGCAGCCTTCAATGCCAGCCTGCGCGACTGGGGTCGGCTGGGCCTGTTGCTGGCTCAGGATGGCAAGGTCGGGGAGCGGCAGGTGATCAGCCGCGAGTACCTGCTCGACGCGACGGATCTCGCGCGGCAGCCGCCCGCCGGGCGGCCGCGCGGCACCTCGCCCAACCTCGGCTATGGCTACCACTTCTGGTTGATGCCCCTGCGCGAGAGGACCTTCCTCATGATGGGCATCCATGGGCAGGCGGTTTTTGTGCAGCCGGCTTCCGGCATCGTGATGGTGACCACCTCGGTCTGGGCCCATCCCACCGCGGCGCGCGATCCGCGTCCGTGGCAGGAGCGCGATGCGCTCTGGCGCGGGGTGCTGGTGTCCCTGGGCGGCAGCGCGGCTGAGTGAATTTTTTGACGACAGAACTGGAAAGAGAAAACTACGCATGGTGACCAAGAAACCCAAGGGCCTCGGCCGCGGACTCGAAGCCCTGCTGGGGCCCAAGGTGGACGAAGCGGCTGAAGCCGCCGCGGCCGCCGCAGCCGCCAGCGGCGCCAACCCCGGCCAGCCGGCCTCGCTGCTGCTGAACGACCTGGTGCCCGGCATGTACCAGCCGCGCACCCGCATGGACGAAGGCGCGCTGTATGAACTGGCCGAGTCCATCAAGGCGCAGGGCATCATGCAGCCGATTCTGGTGCGCCGCCTGAGCGAACCCGAAGGGCTGCGCCGCAGGCAGGCCGCGCAGGGTCCGGGCGCGCTCACCGGCGGGGCCACGGATGCGCTGGACCGGCCGGTGTATGAAATCATCGCCGGTGAACGGCGCTTCAGGGCCGCCAGGCTGGCGGGCCTGGACAGCGTGCCGGTGCTGGTGCGCGACGTGCCGGATGAAGCCGCCGCCGCCATGGCGCTGATTGAAAACATCCAACGCGAAGACCTCAATCCGCTGGAAGAAGCCCATGGCCTGCAACGCCTGATCAAGGAGTTTGGGCTTACTCATGAACAGGCGGCGCAGGCCGTGGGGCGGTCGCGCAGCGCCGCGAGCAACCTGCTGCGCCTGCTCAATCTGGCCGAGCCGGTGCAGACCATGCTCATGGCCGGCGACCTCGACATGGGCCACGCCCGTGCCTTGCTGACGCTGGAGCGGGCCACGCAAATCACGGCAGCCAACCAGATCACGGCGAAAAAAATGTCGGTGCGCGAGGCGGAAAGCCTAGCCAAGAAACTCAGCGCGGAGTTCACGCTCACCGCCAGCAAGCCGACAAAGGAAAAATCGCGCGATCTCAAGCGGGTGGAGGAAGAGTTGTCGGATTTGCTCACCGCCGAGGTCGAGGTGCGCGTGAAAAAGCGCGTCAAGCGCGCGGGCCGGATGGAGGAGATGGGCGAGCTGGCGATCCAGTTCGGCTCGCTCGATGAGCTCAACGGCCTGATCGACAAGCTGCGCCAGAACAACGGGCGCTGAAGCGCCGGGCGGACGGAGTACAAGCCCCATGCTGGCCCGACTCACCTGGCCCTTGCCCGCGCTGCTGGCGTGGGGATGCGCCTGGAGCGTTTTTCTGCTGGCGCCGCGCTTGGGCGCGGGCACCGTTGCTTCCCTGGTGCTGGCCTCGACCCTCGGGGTGGCTTTAAGCGTGCTGGGCCACAGCTGGTGGCGCCGCCTCATCATTGGCCTGGGTTTTCCGCTGTCGCTGGCCCTGTCGGGCGTGGTCACGCTGCCGGCCTGGAGCTGGCTGCTGCCCCTGGCCCTGCTGCTGCTGATTTATCCCCTGAACGCCTGGCGCGACGCGCCGCTGTTTCCAACGCCCCTCCATGCCCTGCGCGAGCTGGCCACGCAGGCCCCGCTGGCGGTCGGTGCCCTGGTGCTGGACGCCGGCTGCGGCCTGGGCGACGGTCTGAAGGCGCTGCGCCAGGCCTACCCGCAAGCCCGGCTCCATGGTCTGGAGTGGAGCTGGCCCTTGCGTGCCGTCTGTGCCTGGCGCTGCCGGTGGGCGCGCGTGCGCCGGGGCGACATCTGGCGCGCCAACTGGCGCCCTTACCAAATGGTTTATCTGTTCCAGCGGCCCGAGAGCATGGTGCGCGCGGTGGAGAAGGCCAGCGTCGAGCTGCAGCCCGGGGCCTGGCTGGTCAGCCTGGAGTTCGAGGCACCGGGCTTGCAGCCCACGGCGTGGCTCGATGGCGTGTCGGGGCGGCCGGTCTGGCTGTATCAGGTGCCATTCGAAGCGGCCCCGACCGAAGACAGCACGAACGCTGCGTTGCCCGCCGATTTCTAAAGAAAAAAGGGGCGCCGGCCCTTGATGAATGGGCGTAAGACGCTATTAAAACAAGAGCAAGCCGGATGGCTTGCCAGGACCCTCAAAGCGAAAATATCTTGCCCGGGTTCATGATGTTCTTCGGGTCCAGCGCGCGCTTGATGGTGCGCATCATGTCCACCGCGCCGGTGCCGGCCTCGGTCACGAGGAAATCCATCTTGTGCAGGCCCACGCCGTGCTCGCCGGTGCAGGTGCCTTCCAGCCTGAGCGCGCGCGCCACCAGCGACTGGTTGAGCTGCTCGGCGAGGTCGCGCTCCTCGGGCTTGTCGGGGTCGAGCAGGTAGCCGAAGTGGAAATTGCCGTCCCCCACATGCCCGACCAGGAAGTAGGGGATGCCGCTGGCATCGGCCTCGGCCACCGAATCGAGCAGGCAGTCGGCCAGGCGCGAGATCGGCACGCAGGTGTCGGTAGAGATGGCGCGGCAGCCGGGCTTGCTCTGGATCGCGGCAAAGTAGGCATTGTGGCGCGCGGTCCACAGCCGGGTGCGCTCCTCGGGCGTGGTGGCCCACTCGAAGGCCTGGCCGCCGAATTCGCTGGCGATCTCCTGCACGGTCTGAGCCTGCTCCTTCACGCCGGCCGGCGAGCCGTGAAACTCCATCAGCAGCAGCGGCTCCTCGCGCAGGCTCAGGCGGGCGTAGGCGTTGACCATGCGCACGGTGTTGACGTCGATCAGCTCGACGCGCGCGATCGGGATGCCCATCTGGATGACCTGGATGGTGGTGCGCACGGCTGCCTCGATGCTGGGGAAAAAGCAGATGGCGGCGGAGATCGCCTCCGGCAGCGGGTACAGCTTGAGCGTGACCTCGGTCATGACGCCCAGCGTGCCTTCGCTGCCCACCATCAGGCGCGTGAGGTCGTAGCCGGCGGAGGACTTCTTGGCGCGCGTGCCGGTGCGGATCACCTCGCCGCTGGCCGTGACCACCTCGAGCGCGAGCACGTTTTCTCGCATGGTGCCGTAGCGCACGGCATTGGTGCCGCTGGCGCGGGTGGCGGCCATGCCGCCGATGCTGGCGTCGGCGCCGGGGTCGATCGGGAAGAACAGGCCGGTGCTCTTGATCTCGTCGTTGAGCTGCTTGCGCGTCACGCCGGGCTGCACCGTCACCGTCAGGTCCTCGGCGTTGACCGAGAGGATCTTGTTCATGCGGCTGACGTCGATGCTGATGCCGCCCTGCACCGCCAGCAGATGGCCTTCGAGCGAGGAGCCCACGCCGAAGGGAATCACCGGCACGCTGTGCTCGCTGGCCAGTTTCACGGCGTCGGCCACGTCGGTGGTGCTTTCGGCAAAGACGACGGCGGCTGGCGGCGGCGCGGCAAACGAGGATTCGTCGCGGCCGTGCTGCTCGCGCACCACCAGCGCGGTGGAGAACTGCTTGCCAAAGCGGATCGCCAAGGCATCGAGCAGCGCCTGCGGCACCTCGCGTTGATGGATGCGGGGCAGCAGGTGGGTGAGGGGCGTGGGCGCGTTCATGCTTTATGTCTCCAAACGGGGGCTGGGGAATAATCGGGGTTTTAATAGTCCCAGTCCACATTTTCATCCAAGGTTGCCAACATGGGAAATCGTCTCACACAAATTGCCACCCGCACCGGCGACAACGGCACGACGGGCCTGGGAGACAACACCCGCGTCTCCAAGAACAGCCTGCGCGTGCATGCCTTGGGCGACGTGGACGAATTGAACTCCAATATCGGGGTGTTGCTGTGCGAAGACATGCCCGCCGACGTGCGCGTGGTGCTGGTCGGCATCCAGCACCAGCTCTTCAACCTGGGCGGCGAGCTGTCGATTCCCGGGCTGGACCTGCTCAAGGCTTCGGCCGTGCTGGCGCTCGACGAGGCACTGGAAAACTACAACGCGGCGCTGCCCCCGCTACAGGAGTTCATCCTGCCGGCCGGCACGCGCGCCGCGGCGCTGGCCCATGTCTGCCGCACGGTGGCGCGCCGGGCCGAGCGCGCCGTGGTGGCGCTCGAGGTCGAGGAAACCCTGAAGGACGCGCCGCGCCAGTACCTGAACCGCCTGAGCGACCTGATGTTCGTGCTCGCGCGCGTGCTCAACCGCATGCATGGCGGTGACGACGTGTACTGGAAAAGCGAGCGCCTGGCGCGCAGCGCCACCGAATAAGCCGGCGCTGCTCGCGCACGGTCAGGCGCGCGCTGGCGGCAGCGGAATGAACTCCGTCTCGCCGGGAACCGGGTCGAAACGCTGCGCCGCCCAGTCGCGTTGCGCTTGAACGATGCGCTCCTTGCGGCTGGACACGAAATTCCACACCATGTGGCGGTGGCCGAGCGGCTCGCCGCCGATCATGACCAGCCGAGTCGCCGCAGCGGCATGCACGATGGGTGCCGTTCCCGGGGCCAGCACGGCCATCGTGTGGGCCGGCACGGACTCGCCATCGACCGCGAAGTCCCCGTCGACGCTGTACAGGGCGCGCTCGGCGGCGATCTCCGGCACGGCCAGCGCGGCGCCGGCCTGCAGGGCGATGTCCAGGTACAAGGCTGGCGAAAGGGTCTGGACCGGCGACGTGGCGCCGAAGGCCGTGCCCACGAGCACGCGCACCAGCGCGCCCGCGAGCGGCACCGATGGAATCGCGTGCGCCGCGGTGTGCTCGAAACGCGGCGCGTCTTCCTCATGTTCCTCTGGCACGGCGGCCCAAAGCTGCAAGCCATGACTGCGTCGGCTCACGGAACGCAGATCGTCCGGTGTGCGTTCCGAGTGAACGATGCCGCGTCCAGCCGTCATCCAGTTGATGGCGCCGGGCTCGATGCGTTGCACCACGCCGGTCGAGTCGCGATGCATCATGGCGCCCTCGAACAAATAGGTGACGGTTGCCAGGCCGATGTGCGGGTGCGGCCGCACGTCGTGGTTGTCGGAAGGTTGCGCCGTGACCGGTCCGAAATGATCGAAGAACAAAAAGGGCCCCACGGCCTGGCGCAAGGACGACGGCAGCAGGCGCCGCACGGTGAAGCCGCCCCCGAGGTCGTGGCCGTGCGGCGTGATGAGCTCAAGTGCGGACATAAGGGCGATCCTGTGTGGGCCTGCCGATTCTAGGCCGTCGGCTCGTCAAGCCGTCCGGTTCTTGCGGCTCTTCCAAAGAAGCGCAAGTGTTACCGGGGCTTGACTTTATCAATCAGTTCTCTGGCGTGCTCGGTTGCCGCACGGCGTTGCACTGAATCAAAATCAAGCTGAGCGTCTTGCAGCATCAGCGAGGTTTTAACCAGTGCGTCCCGCATGTCATGCAAGGCCTCGACGAGACACGAAATGGTTGCATCAAGGTCTCGGTGTGGATTGGGGCTGGTCATGGTTACTCGCCCGTAAATTATTTCAGTTGCTTAAACTGAAAACACCTTCACCGCGTCCATCAGCCGCAGGGCCTGCTCGCTCATGCTGTTCGCCGCCGCACTGCTTTGCTCGACCATGGCGGCGTTTTGCTGCGTCATCTCGTCAAGCTGGGAAACCGCCTGCCCCACCTGGGAAATGCCAAGGCTCTGTTCCTTGGAGGCCGCGGTGATTTCGGCGATCAGGTCGTTGACGCGCCTGACCTGGCTGACCACCTCCGTCATGGTCTGGCCGGCATCGGCAACCAGGCGCGAACCGCTGTCGACCTTGCTCACCGAATCATCGATCAGGCTCTTGATTTCCTTGGCCGCCGCGGCCGAACGTCCGGCCAGGCTGCGCACCTCGCTGGCTACCACGGCAAAGCCACGGCCCTGCTCGCCGGCGCGCGCCGCTTCCACCGCCGCGTTCAGGGCCAGGATGTTGGTCTGAAAGGCAATACCGTCGATGACACTGATGATGTCGGCGATTCTGCGGCTCGAATCCGAGATCAGCGCCATGGTGGACACCACATTGGATACTGCCTCGCCGCCCTTGGCGGCCATTTGCGTGGTGGCATTGGCCAGCTGGCTGGCCTGTTGCGCCGTGTCGGCGTTCTGGCGCACGGACGCGGTTTGCTGCTCCATGGCCGCCGCCGTCTGCTCCAAATTTGATGCGGTCTGCTCGGTCCGGCTCGACAGGTCATTGTTCGCGGTGGCAATTTCCTTGCTCGCGACCTGCACGCCAGACACCTGCTCGAACACATCCGCCACCAGCGACTGCAAATTGAGGCCGGCCTGGTTGATGGCACGCGAAATCAGTCCGATGTCGTCGCAACGATTCAGATTCAGGTCCTCCCCTGCCTCACCGCTGGCGACCTGTTGCGCCACATCCAGAACTTTCTTCAAGGGCGCGGTGATCTGTGACTCGATGAACAGATCAGCCAGCAGCAGGCTGACAAGCAGCGCTGCACCCATGCCCGCCAGCGCACCACCTCCTAGGCCCACAAAAGACAAGGCCGCTGCCATGGCCGCGCCGATTAGCAGCAGCGGCAGGCGGACCCGCCAGGCCGTGGGCAACAGTTGCAGAGCGCTGGCCCAGCGCATGATGCCGGTACGAACAATCAGGCCACGATGGAACGCGATGCCTGACGCACGCCCTTCCTTGAAACGGCGATACAGTGTTTCGGTCGCATCGATTTCAACACGCGAGGGTTTGGTGCGCACCGACAGGTAACCCACCACCTGGCCATTGCGGCGCATTGGCGCGGCGTTGGCCCGCACCCAGTAGTGGTCACCGTTCTTGCGGCGGTTCTTGACCAGCGCCGTCCAGGATTGGCCCTCCTTCAGGCTGTGCCACATGTCGGCAAAGGCCTCGCCCGGCATGTCCGGGTGACGCACCAGGTTGTGGGGCTGCCCCATCAGTTCATCGGCGTCGAAGCCGCTGGTGCGGATGAAAGCCGCGTTCGCGTAGCTCATGTGACTTGACAGGTCCGTTGTGGAAAGCAGCGTCTCGTTTGCGGGAAATTGGTACTCGCGCTGCGTGACGGGAAGATTGGATCTCATTCGGGGACTCCTGGGGGTAGTGTTTGGCAGACATTTGAAAATCGAAACCGTTTGGGAAAAGATGCAGGGCCAAGCAGTCAACAGACGCTTCCATCTCCCCACAGGGCAAGAAAAAAGCTGAGAAAGCAGCGCGGCCTAAGTCGTTTCGTAATTTATTATATACCATTACATAATAAATTACTAACATGCAGGCATTTACGTAGTAAAATACGCCTCAGTAACCCGAGCAAGCCCCCATCAGGCCGTCGTCATAACTGACGCATGTGAGCTCTCATTAACATCATTCCTGCGGTGAACTCTTCAGAAGCTACGACCAGAAAATCCCGCGCTTCTTTGGCGTGGATCGGTCACATGAGCGTGGCACTCAGGTCGCTTGCCGATGCCGTTACCCAGTTTGAGGACAGTGACGACTTCCTGCTCGCGCCAAACGCCTTTGGCTTCGATTTCTTTGTCGTCCAGTTGGACCAGCGGGGCGTGCGGGGCACGGACTTGATCCGGCTCATTCGCCGCCGCAGCGCCGCAGGGATCCTGGCGCTCAGCAACGAGGCGCATGACGAGTTCGTGGCAGCCCTCGATTCAGGCGCGGATATGGTGTTGAGCCGGAGCGCGCCATCCGATCATCTGCTTGCCGCGATGGGTGCCGTACGGCGCCGGATGTCCCAAGGCCTGGCGCCCACAGAAGGTCCGTGGAAGCTGCTGGAAGAAAAATCCGTGCTGCAAGCCCCGGATGGCACGCAGATAGCGCTGAGTGACAGTGATCTTGCGATCATGCGATGTTTTGCGGCTGCTGATGGCGGCAGGGTCGACCGCCGGGTGCTGATTGAACACCTTTGGGGCGCCAGCACGGAGTCAATGGACAATGCCTTGCATGCCACTTTGTACCGGCTGCGAAAGCGCATCGAACAGGCAGGACAGGCGCTCGTGCCTGTGCATGCCGTGTCCAGGGTGGGTTACGAGTTTCGCGCACCGCTGGTGCGCGGCTAGCTCAACCGGTTGGCGCTGACGAGGATTCGAACATCAGTCGCAGCACGCGCTCGGCGCGTTCCGCCGGAACTTCGGGCGCGGCGAGCAGCTGGTGAATCAGATCATCCACTCCCAGGGCTTCGACGAAAGCCATCGTCCACGCATCAAAGCGGCGTTGTGTGATGTCGCCCTCGATGAGGCGTGTCATGGCCTCGTGTCGTGGGTCGGCCTCGATGGCGGCCATGATTTCGACCAGCGCCTGGGGCGAACCTTCAAGCACTTGGGCGAAATGGCCTCCGGTAAACAGCAACGCGCCAGTCACTTGTCGCAGGCCATTGCGATGGCGTGCGTTTGCCAGGATCCGTTGCACTTCCACCGGGGTGGCGCGTGACCGGCTGATATAGAACACTTGGCGAAGGCCTGCAGAGGAGGGGGGCATGTTCATGTCATGGCTGCGACAGACGCGCGCGCATGGATGCAAGTATACGCAGCTAAGCTGCACATGGACACACCAAAAACCAAGCTTGGGCGCTTATCTCACGCCTTGGGCTGCAGCACGGCCATGGTGATGCGTGACACGCAGGTCAACTCGCCGGCGTCGTTGCTCAGCTCGATGTGCCAGACCTGTGTCGTGCGGCCGATGTGCACCGGGCGCGTGATGCCGTTGACCCAGCCGGACGTGGCGCCCCGGAGGTGGTTGGCATTGATGTCCAGCCCCACGGCGCGGCAGCCCTCGGGGCAGCTGAAGGCGGCGCCGCACGAGCCCAGGGTCTCGGCCAGCACCACCGACACGCCGCCGTGCAGCAGGCCATAGGGCTGGCGCGTGCGCTGGTCCACCGGCACGCGGGCGCGAATGAAGTCGTCGCCGACCTCCAGAAACTCCATGCCCAGATGAGCCACCGCGGTGCCGACATGGATGGCGGCGAGTTCTTCTACCGAGATCGGCTTTTTCCAGATGCGCATGGCGTCTCCAAAGGCGGGGAAGCCATCACTATAAGCAAAAAGCCCGGGTTCCTCGTGTCAAGCGCGCGTCACCTGCCATGGCCATGGCGACTTTCTTGCTGGTGGTGCGCCAATGCCAGGCGCCTGGCACGCGCCGCGGCGTCCGCGTCCGCGTCCAAGGAGCTCATGCCACAAAGGCCGAGACCTGCTCGAGTACCCGCGCGTCTTTCAGGACCTTGCCGTGGCCCAGGCCCTGGGTGGCCAGCAGCCGCGCGCCGGCGATGGCGCCGCTGTAGGCCAGGCCGTCGGCAAAGCGGTTGACGCGGTCCTCGCGGTCATGCACCACCAGCGTGGGCGCCTGGATGCGCGGACCCACGGCGGCAGGCTCGAACTGCGGCATCAGAATGCCCTCGCGCGCCTCGACGCGCCGCTGCATCGCGGCGCGCGTGCTCTCGCTCAGGCCGAACACGTGCGCGAACAGCCGGGTGTATTCATGGGGCGAGGCCGGTGGCGCCAGCAGCACCAGTCGGTGCACGGCCAAGCCGCGGCTGACCGCATAGGCCGCGGCATTGGCGCCCAGCGAGTGCGCCACCACGGCGTGCAGCGTGTGCCCCTGCTGCTGCAGGCGCGCAGCCACGTAGTCGACGGCACGGGCGAACTGCGGCAGGTTGCTGACCGAGCCCGCGCTGCGGCCGTGCGCCGGCATTTCCACGATGACCGGGCGCAAGCCCCGGGCACCCAGCGCATCGGCCAGCGCCAGCATCTGGCCCGCATGGCCGCCCCAGCCGTGCACCAGCAGTGCCACCGGCCCGTGCGGCGTCGCCGGGCGCTCATAGACCGTCAGGCTGGACCGCTCGAAGGGCCAGGTCTCGATCCGCCAGTCCGGGTTCAAGCGCTGGCGCTGGCGCAGCCAGCGCGGCGGCAGGGGGGTGCCGAACAGCCGGTAGGCCGCGCGCACGGCCAGCGCCGGCCACAGGCGCTGCGATGCGCCCAGCGCGAGCCGGAACAAGCGGGTGGCGGGGTTGCTGCCGTAATAGGCGGAGGCCGCTTTCAGGGATGTGTGTGTCATGGCATGCTCCTTGGTCGCGCAGCGAGACGCTGGCGTTCAGTAGAAAATCCAGTCGTCATTGCTGCGCGGGATGTTGCGCAGCGACGCGAGGGCGGCCATCGCGCCGCGCACCAGCAGGTAAAGGCCGAGGCCGGAAAAGACGATCCACATGGCAGTTCCTTTCTTCGCACAATCGTGCGAAATATGGGGGCAGAAAAACAAGACAAGCTTCATCGCGGGCCATTGGGGCGGGGCTCAGGTCTGGTAGCTGCCGAGCAGGCGCTGCCAGCTGGCCAGGGCGCGTTCGGCGGCGCGCGGGTCGCGCAAAAAGCGCGCGTCATGCAGCAGTCCGATCGACAGGTTGGAGATTTCTCCAACCAGCTGCTCGGCATCGGTGTCGGCCTTCAGGTGGCCGGCTTCCACCGCCTGCATGACGGTGCGCCGCAGCGCGGCGCGCCAGCGCGTGACTTCCTGCAGCAGCAATTCGCGCAGCTCGCCTTCGCGGTCGTCCAGTTCGAACGCGCCAGCGGTATAGATGCAGCCGGTGCGTACCTCGACATCACGCATGCGCGCAATCCAGCGCCGCACGATCTCGTCCAGCCGCGGCAGGCCCTTGGGCCTTTGCATGGCGGGCACGAACACCTCGGCCAGAAAGCGTCGGCCGAACTCCTCGATCACGGCTTTTTGCAGTGCTTCGCGCGAACCGGCGCGCGAAAACACCCCGCTCTTGGACAGGCCGAGGCGGTCGGCCACCGCCTGCAGCGTGATGGCTTCCAGCCCTTCGGCGGCGGCCAGATCCAGCGCCGCGCCGATGATGGCGGCACGCGTCAGTTCGCTTTTGGGGGTCTTGGCGTCCATGATGGAATGCAATTTAGCACAATCGTACTAAATTGCAAGTGCGGGATCGGTGCCGCAGTGGGAAGGCTGCTGGATGTACAGCCGCGCGAATTTCCACTATGCTGAATCCGTTTGAGCCCGTTCCCCGCGCCGCGGGTGGGTCCGCAGGAGGAGGTCGACCATGAAGAGCGTCGTGCAGATACTCAAGTCCAAGCCGGATCAGGCGGTCTATACCGTGCATCCCACGGCCTCCGTCTTCGACGCGGTGCAGCTGATGGCCGACGAAAACGTGGGCGCCCTGCTGGTGACCGAGGGGGAGAGCATCGTGGGCATCATCACCGAGCGCGACTACGCGCGCAAGATCGTGCTCGCGGGGCGCGCCTCCCGCGAGACGCTGGTGCGCGACATCATGAGCGCGCCGGTGATGTATGTGACACCGGACCACAGCAACGAGCAGTGCATGGCGCTGATGACCGAAAACCGCCTGCGTCACCTGCCGGTGGTCGACAAGGGGAAACTGATCGGCATGGTCTCGGTGGGCGACTTGGTCAAGGACATCATCTCCGAGCAGAAATTCATCATCGAGCAGCTCGAGCACTACATCGCGGGCGACCGGAGCTGAGCCCGCCGCGCGTCAAGTCACCCGAAAGAAACTGATCTCCACGCGGTCGGGAAAACGCGCGCCGGTGCCGATGAAGACGTTCTCGGTCAGCCAGGCCAGTTGCGGCGACGACACCTCGAAGGTGGGCACGCAGCGAAAATAGATGGCCGCCGGGTCCACGGCTTCGCCGCGCACCAGCCGGGCGATGTCGGCCGCGCTGCCGCGGCGCAGCGCCCGGTTGTGCACAAAAATGTGCTCGCCGGCAAACGGCCCGTCCAGCGCGATGAGGTAGCGCGCGTCCAGGTCGGCCATGGTCTCGGACACCACCAGCTGGAAATCGGCGCCGCCCGGCAGTACGCGGCCCTGCAAGCCCGGACCGCCGAGGGTGCCGCCGGTGATGGGGATGATGCGGCGCCGGCCGCGGCTGTTCAGGCCCGTCACGTCGCCGGCCTCGATCGGCGCCGCCACGTGAACGGTCAGGTCGGCCACATGCTCCAGGGAAGGGGTGGGCAAGCTCATGGTCGGCGCGGCGTCAGGCGTTGCGGGCCGGCAGGACTTCACCGCGGCTCTGGCCAAAGCCGATGCGGGCAAAGCCGGGTTTCTCGCACCAGCCCGTCAGGATGACGGCGTCGCCGTCTTGCACAAAACCGCGCTGCTCGCCGTTGCCCAGCAGCACCGGTTTGCGCCCGCCTTCGCTCAGCTCGATCAGCGCACCGGCCTCCCGCGCGCTGGGGCCGGAGATGGTGCCGCTGCCCAGCAAGTCGCCCGGCTGCAGGTTGCAGCCGCCCATGGTGTGGTGCGTGACCATTTGCGCGATCGACCAGTACTGGTGCTTGAAGCTGGTGTGCGACAGGCGGGCCGGGGCGCTGCCCTGGGCGCGCTGCTGTGCCGTTTCGAGCCAGACCTCGAGCTGGATGTCGATGGCGCCGTGCGCGCGGTTGCCGGCTGATTCCAGGTAGGCCAGCGGCTGCGGCTCGTCCGCGGGGCGGCTCCAGGCCTGGCGGTAAGGCGCCAGCGCTTCCAGGCTCACGATCCAGGGCGAAATGGTGGTGGCGAAGTTCTTCGCGAGAAACGGGCCCAGGGGCGCCATCTCCCAGAACTGGATGTCGCGCGCCGACCAGTCATTGAGCAGGCAGATGCCGAAGACATGCTGCTCCGCCGCATCCAGGCCGATCGGCTCGCCCGGGGCGTTGCCCGTGCCGATGAAAATGCCGAGTTCCAGCTCGTAGTCGAGCCGCGCGCAGGGCCCGACCACGGGGCTGCTGGCGCCCGGCGGCAGGCTCTGGCCCATGGGGCGGCGAAACTTCTGGCCGCTCACGCCGATGGAGGACACGCGACCATGGTAGGCAATCGGTATCCACTGGAAGTTGGGCGTGATCGGATCGTCGGGCCGCAACATCTTGCCGATGTTGCGGGCGTGGTGGATCGAGGTGTAGAAGTCGGTGTAGTCGCCGATGCGCGCGGGCACCGTGTACTGCACCGCAAGCTGCGGCACCAGGCAGCCGCGCAGTGCGTCCACCTTCTCGCCACTGGCCTGCGCTTGCAGCAGCGCGAACAAACCGTGCCGCAGGGCCTGCCACGCGTGCGGGCCCATGGCGAAGAACGCATTGAGGTCAGACTGGGCGCAGGCGGCGGCGGCCTGCGCCGCCAGGCCATCCAGGCAGGCCGCGGCGCTGACACGGGCCAGGTCGATCACCTGGTCGCCAATGGCCACGCCGCCGCGAAAGGGCTCGTTGCCGCTGAAATGCCGGAACACGGCCAACGGCAGGTTCTGAAGGGGGAAGTCGCAGCCGGCGCTGTTGGCCGAGTCCAGCCAGCTTTTGGCGGCTGCGTCGTGGGTGTGGTTGAGTGCCATGTGTCGGTATCCTCCCTCGGGTCGGTCAGGCGGCCATCAGCCGGTCGTCGAAAATCGCCACGGCGCGGGTCCAGCCGGCGGAGGCGCCGCGAATCTTGTGCGGAAAGCACGAGATGTAAAAACCCTCGGAAGGCAGCGACTCCAGGTTGTGCAGTTTCTCCAGATGGCAGTAGCCGATGTCGCGCCCGGCCTTGTGGCCTTCCCAGATCAGCGAGGCATCCCGGGTCTCGCCGTACTTCTTGGCGGTGTGCACAAAGGGCGCGTCCCAGCTCCAGGCATCCGTCCCCGTCAGGCGCACGCCACGCTCCAGCAGGTACATGGTGGCTTCGTAGCCCATGCCGCAGCCGGAAGACACGTAGTCGGGCTGGCCGTAGCGCGAACCGGCGCGCGTGTTGACCACCACGATCTCCAGCGGCGACAGCGTGTGATCGATGCGCTTGAGCTCGGCCTCCACATCGGCCGCGGTCACCACGTAGCCGTCGGCACAGTGGCGGAAATCCAGCTTCACGCCGGGCTGGAAGCACCACTCCAGCGGCACCTCGTGGATGGCAATGGCGCGCTCCTGATGTCCCAGCGCCTTGTTCATGGTGCTGTGGAAGTGGTAGGGCGCATCCAGGTGCGTGCCGTTGTGGGTGGACAGGTTCACCAGTTCCACCGCCCAGCCCTCGCCATCGGGCAGGTCCTCTTTCTTGAGCCCGGGAAAGAAGGGCTCGATCTGCTCAAAGGTGTTCTCGTGCGTGAAGTACTGGATCTTGGGCGCAAAGGCCGGTGGATCGCTCAGCACGTCGTTTTCAAGGTAAATCGACAGGTCGACAAATTTGCGGCTCATGGAGCACTCCTCTCATCAATGGTTATGGTTTTTGCCACTTCAGCAATCTCTTCTCCGCGACGGCCAGCGCGGCATTGCTGGCAAAGCCGATCAGGCCCAGCAGCACAATGCCGGCAAACAGCTCGCTGGCCCGAAAGGACCGCGCGGCCAGCAAAATGGCCTGGCCCAGCCCGGGCTGCGAAGCAATCATTTCGCCCACCACCGCCACGATGAGCGAGACCGTCATCGACAGCCGCATGCCCGCCAGAATGTCCGGCATGGCATTGGGCAGGCCGATTTTCCAGATGAATTCCAGCGGCCGCAGCTGCAGCGCCTGCGCCACTTCGCGCAGCCGCAGGTGGACCGAGGCCAGGCCGTGCACGGTGGCCAGCAGCACCGGCCACATGGCGCCAAAGGCAACCACGGCCAGCACCATGCCGCTGCTCAGGCCGAAAATCGAAATCGCCAGCGGCATGATGGCCGAGGCCGGCAGCGGGCGCACGAATTCCAGCGTCGGCCCGATCCAGGCGCGCGCGGCGGCCGACGCGCCCACCAGCGCGCCGAGTACGATGCCCATGAGGGACGCCAGCAGCCAGCCTTGCAGCATGCGCCAGACGGTGGCCAGCGTGAAGGCGGCCAGCTCGCCCTGTGTCAGGCCCTCCACCAGGCTGGCCCAGGTGGCCTCGGGCGTGGGCAAAAACACCTTGCTGACCCACTGCCCGTGGCTGGCCTGCCACCACAGCGCCAGCAGCGCCAGCAGCACGGCCAGGGAGCCGCTGGCCGCCCCCCAGGCCACGGTCGCACGAGGGTGCAGGCGCGCCGAGCGCGGCTTCATGGCGCCACCTCGCCCATGCGCGCGGCCACGCGGCGCTGCAGCCACAGCGCGGCGGCATTGATGACGAAACCGATGGTGCCGATCCAGAACAGCCAGGCCAGCATCAGGGCCGGCTCCAGGCTTTGCTGCGCGATCATCAGCGCGTAGCCCATGCCATGCGGATTGGCGGCGATCTCCACCGTGACGGCTACCACCAGCGCAATCGCCACGCCCAGGCGTAGCGCGATGAACAGGCGCGGCACGATGGCCGGCAGCACGATCTGGGTGAAGCGCGCAAAAGGTCCCAGTTGCAGCGCCTGCGCCACTTCCAGCAGCCGCGGCTCGACCTGGCGCACGGCGGCCTGCGTGAGCACCAGCATGGGCCAGAGGCTGGCGAAGGCGATCACGCTGACCTCCAGGCGCAGACCGAAGCCGAACACCAGCATGGCCAGCGGAATCAGCGCCACGGAGGGGATCGGGCGCAGCACCTCCACGCTCAGAAAACTCATCCGGGCTGCGCGTTCCGACAAGCCCAGCAGGGTGCCCAGCGCCACCCCCAGCAGCGTGGCAATCAGCAGGCCCAGCGCGGCGCTGCCCAGCGTGAAAGCCGTGGCCTGCAACAGCGAGCCGTCGCCCAGCGCCGTGCCCAGGGCCAGCGCGGCCACGCTCGGCGGTGCGATGGCATCGCTGCCCTGGCCGGCGGTGCGGGCCCAAAGCTCCAGCGCGCCCAGCAGCACGGCCGGAACAACAAAGGGGCGCAGTCGGCGCAGCAGGGCCGGGGCCATGTCAGTGGTGCCCCAGGAACTGGTAGAGCTCGCGCCGCAGCCGCAGGAACTCGGGGTGCTCCTTGGTTTCGAGCTGCTGGCGCGGCTGGGGAATCTTCACCTCCACAATGGCGGCCAGGCTGGGCTTGGCGCGGCTGTCCAGCCCGGCGATGTTGCGCAGCGCGATCACGCGGTCGCCCAGGTAGATCGCCTCCTCCAGGTCATGGGTGACGAACATCACCGTCAGGCCCTGTTCGCGCACCAGCCGCGCCAGTTCGTCCTGCAGGCTCTCGCGCGTCATCGCGTCGAGCGCGCCGAAGGGCTCGTCCATCATCATCACCTCGGGCTGCTGCGCCAGGCAGCGCGCAATCTGCACGCGCTGCTGCATGCCGCCCGAGAGCTGGGCCGGAAACTTGTGCGCGTGCGCCGACAGTCCCACGGTGGCCAGCACCTGCTCGATGCGCGCCGCACGCTCGGCGCCGGGCACGCGCGCGGCTTCCAGCGCCAGGCTCACGTTGCTTTGCACCGTGCGCCAGGGCAGCAGCGCGCGGCCGTAGTCCTGGAACACAAAGGCCACCTCGCGCGACGGGCCGGTGATCGGCTGGCCATGGCGGCGCACCGCGCCACCGCTGGGCGTGACAAAACCAGCCGCCGCGCGCAGCAGCGTGGTCTTGCCGCAGCCCGAGGGGCCGATCACGCAGACGAATTCGCCGCGGGCCACATCAAAGGAGGTGGGCGAGAGGATTTCGCGGCCACCCAGATGGATCGCGACCTTCTCAAAACTCAGCAACGTGTCTTGGGCCATATTTTCAAGTCAAAACAATCCTTGGCCCTTGAAACAAGGGCGCAGTACGCTATCAAATCAATAGCAACTTCTATTTGACGATCAGCTGCGACAGCTTCGGTTCGGTCTTGAGCATCTCCTGGTCTTTCATCAGGTCCACCCAGTAGGCAAGCTGTTTCTCCGTCACCACCGGGCCGGGCGGCGAGATCTGCACCCGGGCCAGCACTTCGGGCGGCAGCTTGATGTACTTGCCGATGGCCGCACGCACGGCGGCGCTGTTCTTGGGTTGCTGCATGAAGGTGGCGGCTTCCTGCACCGCCTCGCGAAACGCCTTGGTGGCGGCGGGATTCTTCTGCACCCATTCGCGCTTGGCGGTGTAGATGATGGTGTGAAAGCCCTCGGGCAAAAAGGTGGAGTAGTAGGACGCCACGTAGCCGGCGCCGCTGTCGGTGATGCGGCTCATGAACGGATCGGCCGTGACCACCGCATCGAGCGAGCCGCCGCGCAGCAAGTCGCCGTGCTGGGGGAAGGAGGCTTCGATGAAGCTGACCTTCTTGTAGTCCACGCCGCTTTGCTTGAGCCAGCCGCGGAAGGTCACATGCAAAAAGGCGCCGAGGCCCGGCACGCCGATTTTCTTGCCGATGCAGTCGCGCGCCGACTTGATGCCCGAGCCGGCCCGCGCCACCAGGCCGAAACCGGTGATGGTCTTGGAGGTTACGCCGCCGCCGGCCACCACCACGTGGTCCAGGCCGCCGTCGACCGACTGCAGGAACACGGAAGGCGTCGGACCGCCGATCTGCAGCGAATCCGACTGGATGGCGGCCGGAATGGTGGAGTTCAGCGGGATGAACTTGAGTTCGACATCGAGACTGCGTTTCTTGAAGTAGCCCTGCTCGGCGGCCACGAAGACCGAGGCGAAATCGGTCACGGCGGTGTAGCCGAAGACGATCTTGGTGGACTGGCTCCACGCCGGCAAGGCGAGGGCGGACGAAGCCGCGGCAAGGTGGCTGAGGACGGTACGGCGTTTCATGCGGGTCTCCTGGAGGTGGTTCTGGTTGGGGATCGGACTGAGGGTTTGGCGGCGCCGCGCGCGCGTGGCGCACGCACGGGCGGCGCCGACAGGGCGGCGCGCAGGCCGCCCACAATGAAATTCACCAGCAGCGGTGCCGCCGCCGGGTCGCCGGCCCGGTTGGCGCCCTGCGAGAGGCGCTCCACCCGGTTGTCGCTCAGGTGGTGCAGCAGCGCGCCGAGCGCGAACTGGTAGCACCAGGCGACCTGCCCGCGCGAGGCGTGGGGCAGGGCGGCGTGCAGCGCGTCAATGAAGGCATTGGCCAGCGGATCGAAATAGGCGCGCAGCACGCGGTCGGTCTCGGCCGTGGCGTGGTAGAGCTCGCGCGCGACCAGCAGCGCATAGTATTCACCCTCGGCGCTGGCGCGCAGCTTGAGCACCGGGCCGACAAACGCCTCAATGATGCGAGGCACGGTGTCGGCGGGCCGCGGGCTGTGATCGACTGCTGCCAGCGCCGCGAGCCGCTCCTCAATGGTCCGGTTCCAGTGCTCGAAGATGGCGTGAAACAGCTCGTGCTTTTGCCCATGGTGGTAGCTCACCAGTGCCAGCGGCACGCCGGCTTCCTGCGCAATCTGGCGGATCGTCACGGCGTGGTAGCCGCGCAGCGCAAACAATTTCTCGGCGGCCAGCAGAATGGCCAGCTTGCGGTCGGGGCGCGCCTGCGCCTCGACCGCGCCCCGGGGTGCTGGCGGCTTGGCGGTGCGGGTGCGCGTGTCCATGGCGGTATTGAACAGATGTCCAATAAAATTGAACATCCGTGCAAACCCTGATCCCCGCGAGCTGCTGGCAAGGGCAAAGTCAGGCTAACCTTGCGGCATGGCAAGCCGCACTCCAACCCCTTTCATTCCCCAGATCACCCTGTACCGGGACTGGCTGCGCCGCACGCGCGGCCTCGCGTTTGATTCCTACGATGCGTTGTGGCGCTGGTCGGTGACGGACCTGGACGCCTTCTGGCAAAGCATCTGGGATTACTTCGACTTGCAGTCACCCACCCGGCACACGGCGGTGCTGGCCGACAACAGAATGCCGGGCGCGCGCTGGTTCCCTGGCGCCCAGGTCAACTACGCGCAGCAGGTGTTCCGCCATGTCGATGCAGCGCACGCCGCGGGTTTTCCGGCCATCGTCAGCCGCAACGAAAAGGGTCGCCCGCGTGAGCTGGGCTGGCCCGAGCTGCGGCGCCAGGTGGCCGCGCTGGCCTTGCACCTCAAGGCGCAGGGCGTGCAGCCGGGTGACCGCGTGGCGGCTTATCTGCCCAACATTCCCGAGGCCATGGTGGCATTCCTGGCGGTGGTCAGCATCGGCGGCGTGTGGAGCATTTGCGCGCCCGACATGGGGACGCACGCCGTGCTGGACCGCTTCAGGCAGATCGAACCCAAGGTGCTGATCGCCTGCGACGGCGTGAGCTACGGCGGACGCGACTTTGACCGGCGCGCGGTGGTGGCCGAGCTGTGCGCGGCCCTGCCCAGCGTGCGCCACGTGGTCGTGCATGGCAACCTGGGCCTCGATCCGGTTGCTATCGATTCAATAGCTGATTACGTCCATTTTGAAAGAGCTGCAGCCCGAAATGATGCCGAGACGACAGCGTTCGAGCCGATCTGGCTGCCGTTCGAGCATCCGCTGTGGATTGTTTATTCGAGCGGTACCACCGGCCTGCCCAAGCCGATTGTTCACGGGCACGGCGGCACCCTGATCGTGGCGCTGGCGCTCAAGGTCCTGCACAACGACGTGGGCTGCAGCTACCTGCCCAATTCCCTTGGCGAACGCTACCACTGGTACAGCTCCACCGGCTGGGTCATGTGGAACGCGCAGCTGAGCGGCCTGCTCAACGGCACGACCTGCTGCATCTATGACGGCAATCCCGGCGGCAGCACCGTGGATGCCGCCGGCAACAAGCAGGCACCGGACTGGACCACGCTGTGGCGCTTCGGGGCCGAGGTGGGCGCCACTTTCTTCGGCGCCGGCGCCGCCTTCTTCGGCAACTGCATGAAGGCCGGCATCGACCTCTCGCAATGCGGCGACCTGAGCCGGGTGCGCGCCCTGGGCACGACCGGTTCGCCGCTGAGCGAGGAGGCGCAGAACTGGGGCACCGCGCAGTTTTCCAGGATCGGTCGGCCCAGCATCTGGTGGTGCAACATCTCGGGCGGCACCGACTTTGCCGGCGCCTTCATCGGCGGCAACCGCGAGCTGCCGCTGATTCCCGGCGAGATGCAATGCCGCCTGCTGGGCTGCGCGGTGGAGGCGTGGAACGAGCAGGGCCAGCCGGTGATCGGCGAAGTGGGCGAACTGGTGTGCACCCAGCCGATTCCCAGCATGCCGCTGTACTTCTGGGGCGACCGGGACAACGCGCGCTACCTCTCCAGCTATTTCGACATGTACCCCGCGGGCCACGGTCGCCAGCCCGGTGGCGGCGATGCCGGGCCCGAGGCCGGCGCGATCTGGCGTCATGGCGACTGGCTCAGGATCACGCCGGCGGGCGGCTGCATCATCTATGGCCGCTCAGACGCCACCATCAACCGCCATGGCCTGCGCATGGGCACGAGCGAGCTCTACAGCGCGGTCGAGGCCCTGCCCGAGGTGCTGGACTCCATGGTGGTGGACCTGGAGTACCTGGGGCGCGAGAGCTACATGCCGCTGTTCGTGGTGCTGCGCGAGGGCGTGGCGCTGGACGACGCGGTGAAGTCCAGGCTCAACAACGCCATCAAGACCGCGCTGTCGCCGCGTTTCGTGCCCGACGAGATTTTCCAGGTGGCGGAAATCCCGCGCACGCTCTCGGGCAAGAAGCAGGAGTTGCCCATCAAGAAACTGCTGCTGGGCCAGGCGCTGGAGAAGGTGGTGAACAAGGATGCCATGGCCAATGCCGGCTGCCTGGACTGGTATGTGCAGTTTGCCGCGCGTCACGCGGCCGCCACGCGCAGCAGCCAGGCCTGAAACGCCGCCAGCGCCGGCCGCGGTTCGCCGCGCTCGGGTGTCACCAGGTAATAGGCCCGCCCACTTTTCAAGGGGCGGTTGCAGGCCACCACCAGCTCACCGCGCGCGAGTTCGGGTTCGATCAGCAGGCGCGGCACCAGCGCCACGCCCATGCCGTGGGCGGCCGCCGCGGCGGTCATGGAATACAGCTCATAGCGCGGGCCGGACAGGGCTGCCGGCGCGTTCACGCCCATGGCCTCGAACCACTGGCGCCAGGCGGACGGGCGCGTGCTTTGCTGCAGCAGCGGCAGCCTGGCCAGCGCCGCGGGCGTGAGCTGGGCCTTGCCGCCCAGCAGGGCGGGGGCGCACACCGGCAGCACTTCCTCGTGCAGCAGCGCCACGGCCCGGGTACCGGCCCAGTTGATCACCTGTTCGGGCGTGCCTGAATAGAGCGCGGCGTCGAACTCGGTGTCGGCAAACAGGAAGGGACGCGTGCGTGTTTCGATGTGGACGATGAGTTCGGGGTGCTGCGCCGCCAGGCGGGGCAGGCGCGGCATGAGCCAGCGCGTGGCAAACGTGGGCACGGCCGCCAGGTGGATGGCGCCGCCCGTGCCCTGGCGCGACATGGCGTCGAGCGTGTCGCGCTCCAGCGCCTGCAGCCGTGGCGCGATCTGGCGCGCATAGTCGGCGCCGCTGGCGGTGAGCGCCACGCCATGGCGCGTGCGGCGAAACAGCGCGATGCCGAGAAAGGCTTCCAGGCCGGTGATTTGCCGCGACACCGCGCTTTGCGTCAGCGCCAGCTCTTGCGCGGCGCGCGTGTAGCTCTCGTGGCGGGCCGCCGCGTCAAAGCAGGCGAGTGCCTGGAGCGAGGGGATTTTTCGTCGCATGGTGTGCGGAATATACACAACGTGAAGATTCTGGAAAGGAAATAAGGGTTCGATTCAGAGCGACAAGGCCGGAACGGGAGGTTTTCATATATGCATTTATGACATGACTGGGTGCAAATTTCTCGGTTGTTGCGGGTGGCGGGGGCGATTACCATTGACCCCACACTTTCTGGAGATTCCCATGGCCCATGCCACTTTTCAATGGAACGATCCTTTTTTGCTGGACCAGCAACTCAGCGACGACGAACGCATGGTGCGCGACGCGGCCGCCGCCTACTGCCAGGACAAGCTGGCCCCCCGCGTGCTGGAGGCCTTTCGCAACGAGAAGACCGACCCCGCCATCTTCCGCGAGATGGGCGAGTTGGGCCTGCTCGGCCCCACCATTCCCGAAGCCTATGGCGGCCCCGGCCTGAACTACGTGGCCTACGGCCTGATCGCGCGCGAGGTCGAGCGCGTCGATTCGGGTTACCGCTCCATGATGAGCGTGCAGTCCTCGCTGGTGATGGTGCCGATCTTCGAGTTCGGCACCGAGGCGCAAAAGCAGAAGTATTTACCGAAGCTGGCCACCGGCGAGTGGATCGGCTGCTTTGGCCTGACCGAGCCCGATCACGGCTCCGATCCCAACTCCATGGCCACGCGCGCCTACAAGACGGCGGGCGGCTACAAGCTCACCGGCAGCAAAATGTGGATTTCCAACAGCCCGATCGCCGACGTGTTCGTGGTGTGGGCCAAGGAGGTGAGCGAAAGCGGCAAGGTCGGCCCGATCCGCGGTTTTGTGCTGGAAAAAGGCATGAAGGGCCTGAGCGCACCGGCGATTCACGGCAAGGTGGGGCTGCGCGCCTCGATCACCGGCGAAATCGTGATGGACAGCGTGTTCTGCCCCGAAGAGAACGCCTTCCCCGAAGTGCAGGGCCTGAAGGGTCCGTTCACCTGTTTGAACTCGGCGCGCTACGGCATTGCCTGGGGCGCCCTGGGCGCGGCCGAGGACTGCTGGTTCCGCTCGCGCCAGTATGTGCTGGACCGCAAGCAGTTCGGCCGTCCGCTGGCCGCCAACCAGCTGATCCAGAAGAAGCTGGCCGACATGCAGACTGAAATTGCGCTGGGCCTGCAGGGCTGCCTGCGTCTGGGCCGCATGAAGGACGAAGGCACGGCGGCGGTGGAGATCACCTCCATCCTCAAGCGCAACTCCTGCGGCTAGGCGCTGGACATCGCGCGCCTGGCACGCGACAGGATGGGCGGCAACGGCATTAGCGACGAGTTCGGCGTGGCGCGCCATCTGGTGAACCTGGAGGTGGTCAACACCT
>JBEIOV010000007.1:0-128300 GCA_040377375.1 Hylemonella sp. | reverse complement strand
GCGGGTTTCGGTTACCTGGGCTCCACCGTCACCTCGCTGATCTACGCCAGCTTCACCTTCATCTTCTTCGCGCTGGAGGCGGCCATCATGGCGCTGGCGCTGCAGATGTACCTGGACATTCCGATCGCCTGGTGCTACGTCATCAGCGCCGTGGTGATCGTGCCCATGGTCGTTCGCGGCATCACGCTGATTTCCAGGCTGCAGATGTGGACCCAGCCGCTGTGGGGCGTGCTGCTGCTGCTGCCCTACCTCGCGGTGCTCTGGAAAAGCCCCCAGGCCTTCTCTGATTTCACGGGCCTGGCCGGCCACACCTCGGGCAGCAGCGAATTCAACCCGCTCATGTTTGGTGCGGCGGCGACCGTGGCGTTCTCGCTTGTGGTGCAGGTCGGTGAACAGGTGGACTTTTTGCGCTTCCTGCCCGAGAAGACCCAGGCCAACCGCAAGCGCTGGTGGGCCGCCGTGCTGATGGCCGGGCCGGGCTGGATCGTGCTGGGCATGCTCAAGATGCTGGGCGGCGCCTTCCTGGCCTTTCTGGTCCTGCAGCACGAGCTGCCGGCGTCCAAGGCGGTGGAGCCCACGCAGATGTACATGGCCGGTTTCGCCTATGTGTTCAGCGATCCGGCGTGGGTGCTGGCGGCCACGGTGCTGTTCGTGGTGGTGTCGCAACTCAAGATCAACCTCACCAACGCGTACGCGGGGTCCCTCGCGTGGTCCAACTTCTTCGCGCGCCTGACCCACAGCCACCCGGGCCGCGTGGTATGGCTGGTGTTCAACGTGGCCATCGCCCTGCTGCTGATGACGCTGGGGGTTTTTTCCGCGCTGGAAAAAGTGCTGGGGCTTTACAGCAATGTGGCCATTGCGTGGGTGGGCGCGCTGGTGGCCGACCTGGTCATCAACAAGCCGCTGGGCTTGAGCCCGCGCGGCATCGAGTTCAAGCGGGCCCATCTCTACGACATCAACCCCGTGGGCCTGGGCTCGATGCTGCTGGCGGCCGCGGTCTCGGTGGTCGCCTACACCGGCGCCATGGGCCCGCAGGTCGAGGCTTTTTCAGCCTTCATCGCGCTCGGCACGGCACTGGTTTTGTCGCCCCTGCTGGCCTGGCTCACCCGGGGGCGCTACTACATCGCCCGCCAGCCGCAGGCCATGGGCGTGCCGGGCCAGATGGTGCGCTGCCATGTGTGTGAAAACACCTTCGAGGCGGAAGACATGGCCAGCTGTCCGGCCTATGGCGCGCCCATCTGCTCGCTGTGCTGCACGCTGGAGTCGCGCTGCCACGACCGCTGCAAAACCCGCTCGCGGGCGGCCGAGCAGGTCGAGCAGTTCCTCAGCACGCTGCTGCCCAGCGCCTTGTCGCGCCGGGTCAACTTCCGCGTGGGCCACTACATGGTCGTGACGCTGTCGCTGTGCGCCCTGCTCGCCACGATCCTGGGCATGGTGTACACGCAGGAGACCGCCTTGCCCCTGGTGGTCGATCCCGCCAGCATGCTGCGCTCGGCCTTCGTGAAGGTGTTCGCCATGCTGCTGCTGATCGCCGCGGTCTGCGGCTGGTGGGTGGTGCTGGGCAGCGAAAGCCGGCGCATGGCGCAGGACGAGTCGAACCGCCAGAACCAGCTGCTCTCGCGCGAGATCGAGGCGCACCAGCGCACCGATGCCGCGCTGCAGGCCGCCAAGGAGCTGGCCGAGTCGGCCAACCAGGCCAAGACGCGCTACGTGGCGGGCATGACGCACGAGCTGCGCACGCCGCTCAACAGCATTCTGGGCTACTCGCAAATCCTGCTCAAGAGCGAGGCGCTGGCCAACACGCCGCGCGAAGCCGTGCAGACCATCCAGCGCAGCGGCGAGCACCTGCTGGCCCTGGTGGACGGGCTGCTGGACCTGGCCCGCATCGAGGCGGGCCGGCTGCGGCTGGAGCCCACGCCCCTGCCCCTGCCCGATTTCATCGACGGCCTGGTGAGCATGGTGCGTCCGCAGGCCGAGGCCAAGGACGTGGACTTCATCTACACCCACAGCGGGCGCATGCCGGCCTGGGTGCAGGCCGATGCCAAGCGCCTGCGCCAGATCATCATCAACCTGCTGAGCAACGCGGTCCGCTTCACCGACAGCGGCAGCGTAACCCTGCATGTGGATTGCCGGCGCGAAGTGATCCGCTTTGACGTGGTCGACACCGGCATCGGCATCGCGCCGCAGGACCAGCAGCGCATTTTCCTGCCCTTTGAGCGCGGCGCGGCCGGCCGGCGCCGGGGCGATCCGGGCACCGGCCTGGGCCTGACCATCACGGCCCTGCTCACCGCGCTGATGGGGGGCGACCTGACATTGCAGAGCGAGCCCGGCAAAGGCAGCACCTTCAGCGTGCGGCTGTACCTGCGCGAGATCGACGACCCCGGCCCGCTGGCGGACCCGCCGCACCAGATCGCGGGCTTCTTCGGCAGGCGCCGCACGCTGCTGGTGGTGGACGACCAGCCGGTGCAGCGCCAGATGCTGGCGGGCATGCTCACCCCGCTGGGCTTTGAAGTGCATGAGGCCGCCAGCGGCATGGAGTGCATCGACAGCCTGAAGGACGAGCTGCCCGATGCGATCCTGCTCGACATCAGCATGGACGGCATGGACGGCTGGCAAACGGCCATGCAGATCCGCAGCAAGGGCTATGACCGCGTGCCCATCATCGTGGTGTCGGCCAACGTCTTCGAAAACCAGGCCGCGCGCCTGAAAGCCGCGGGATGCCAGGCCTTCGTGGGCAAGCCCGTGCTGGAGTCCGAACTGATGGACGCCTTGCAGCGCCATCTGGGGCTGGAGTGGGTGACTTCGGACGTCTTGCCGATCCACGTCCCGGCCGGCCCGGGCGGCGACATGCTCAAACTGCCGGACGACGCCCGGGCCGAGCTCATCCGGCTGGTGCGCCTGGGCCACGTGCACGGCCTGCACCGCCTGCTCGACCGCTTCGTGGCGGAAGACCCGGCGCTGGCCGCCAGTTGCGCCAAGTTGCGCGACTTCGTCAGCCGCTGCGAGCTGGAAAGCCTGCTGGACCATTTGACGGAGGAGGCCGATGCCTTCGAATCCTGACCCGCAACGCCCCGTCGTGCTGGTGGTGGACGACGCCCCCAGCAGCCTGGGCATGCTGTGCGACACGCTCGAAGGCGAAGGCTACACCGTGCTGGTGGCGCGCGACGGCGACGCCGCGCTGCAGCGCCTGGAACTGGTGGCGCCCGACGCCATCCTGCTCGATGCCGTCATGCCCGGCCTGTCCGGCTTCGACACCTGCCGCCAGATCAAGGCCAATCCGGGGCTGGCGCACATTCCCGTGATCTTCATGACCGGCCTGTCGGAGACGCCGCATGTGCTGGAGGGCTTTGCCTGCGGCGGTGTGGACTATGTGGTCAAGCCCTTGCGCGCGCAGGAAGTCGTGGCGCGCCTGCACACCCATACCCGCAATGCCCGCATGACCCGGCTGGCCCGCGAGGCCGTGGACGTGGCCGGCTTCGGGGTGGTGCTGGTGGATGCCCGGGGCCGCGTGGCCTGGCGCTCACCGCAGGCGGCCCTGTGGCTGCAGGCATTCGACGGCACGACGGCCGACGGGCGCCTGCCCGATGCAGTGTCTGCCGCCCTGGGCGGCCCTACCGATCAGGTGCTGCTGAGCCTGGCCGGCGTGCAGCTGTCGGTGCGCAACATGGGTCGGGTCGGCATCGGCGAGACCATGCTGCTGCTGGAGCAGCGCAGCGCCAACGCGGCCGCCCCCTCGCGCCTGGCCAATGCCGCGCTGACGCCGCGCGAAATCGAAGTCCTGTCCTGGCTGGCCAAGGGCAAGACCAACCGCGACATCGGCGACATTCTGGGCATGAGCCACCGCACGGTGAACAAGCACCTGGAACACATTTTTGAAAAGCTCGGGGTCGAGACCCGCGCGGCCGCCGCGGCACTGGCCACCGGGCACATGCTTTGAAGCGGCGCAGCGCGATGCCGCGGCTTCACGGGCCGGCCTATCGGTCGGCCTGCGCCCCAATTTGCTACAAAATAAATAGCATCTTGCGCTTATTCCACAAGGGCTGGAGCCCGGAAAGACTTATCAATCCCTCTTGAGCCGCGGGTGGGCCATGACGGGCTGGCGCACAAATAGTCGCACGCGATGGCTTGATTGGGAGTAAAATCCGCCTGCTGCTGCAATTTGCTTACCTTTGCAGCACTGTTGTCTGACACGGTTTGCGGCACCTCACACGCCGCCCCGCACCTTACTGGCCGATAGTTCCGGCCCTCCCGGTCGTCAAACTCCCCCAGCGGCGAGCTTTACCTCCGGTCTCATTTTTCCCCTCCCCGACCGAACCTATGACTTGGGTCCAAGAACCGGATGAATTTCCGGCCATGAATACCTGGTCCACCTGCATGCCTGGCCGCGGCCAGGCATCAGTTTCGTTGATGGTTTTTTAACCAAGACCGTCATTCCCCCGCGTCGCGCGGTTCATTGAAACCGCGGTCGCTTTTTTGAAAGGTCCCAAAATGGGCAAGAAACTTTACGTCGGCAATCTCTCCTACTCGGTAGATGACCAATCCCTGAATCAAAATTTTTCCGACTTCGGCACCGTTTCGTCCGCCAAGGTCATGATGGACCGCGACAGCGGCCGCTCCAAGGGCTTCGGCTTCGTGGAAATGTCGAGCGACGCGGAAGCCCAGGCGGCCATCAGCGGCATGAACGGCAAATCGATCGATGGCCGCGACATGGTGGTCAATGAAGCCCGCCCGATGGAGCCGCGCACCGGTGGTGGTGGTGGTGGTGGCGGTGGCCGTCGCGAAGGCGGCGGTGGCGGTTATGGTGGTGGCGGCGGCGGTTATGGCGGCGGTCGCAGCAGCTACTGAAGTCTGCACCCAGTTGAAAAAACCGGCCTTCTGGCCGGTTTTTTTTCGCCCGGCGCCGTCATGGAAACAGATTTTTCATCAAGTCGTCCAGCTCAAGATAACCTTGATCGGCGCAGCGCTTCAGAGCGTGCAAATCGCGGTTCTGTTGCAGCCTCAGGATTTCGACGAAGCGCTTTTGCTTGTGGATTTCGAATAAGCGCGGCACATTCCCGTCCTTGGCCATGGCTTTTTCTGCCGCGCTGATGCGCTCGCGCAGCATCTTCAGGTCAGCGTCGCAATGGCTCTCCTTGACCAATTGATCCTGGACAAAGCCATCCATCAACCTTGCCTTGCGCTCGAGCTCGGCTTGCGCGGTTTTTTTGCCGGCGAGCTGGGCTTGCAGCACCTCCAGCTTCTTTTGTGCCTCGTCCCATGATTTCCCTCTCAGGACCGGCTTGTCTTCCGCGTGCTCAGCCTGCTGTGTCAGCGCCTTGATTTCTGCTTGCAGGCGCTGTTGCTCGGCGCGGTTGTTCGCCAGGGGAGGGTCAAGTTCCCTGCGGGTTTGCCGGCCCTGCGTGACCATTTGCCGCGATTGCCCAATGCAGACTTGCAGCTTAGGTATCTTCAATTTGGCGGTTTCGATGGTCTGGCGCTTTGTTGCCAGCCGACTTTCATAAGCGTTGACATAGGCCTTTCGGCACGCGCCGGCCGCCTGCTCAAGTGCCAGCTCGAGTTCAGGCGAGAGCGGCGGAGCGGGCGGCGGCGATGGCTTGGCCGGTTTGCGCTGTCCCTGAAGTGCCTCGTTCAACTCCCTGATGCTGCCCTGCGCCAGCTCCAGCGGCCAGGCCTGAACGGGCTCGGGCACTTGGGTCTGAGCGCCGCCAGTTGCCAGGGGCAGGGACGGCGACCAGGCCGACGCAGCGGCCTGACAAGCCAGCGGCCATGCCAACAGCAGCAAGGGCAGCAAGCGGGGGTGGGGGAGCATCTTGCGCATCACGGCTTTCATATCGCGGCCTCGTCCAGTGGAACTGTCCCCGTCGAGGATAGGCGAGGCAAGGCGCCCGGATTTGCTCAAGATCAAGTTCCACCCTGTTTTTGCGGGCTTCCTCCAGCTTTGCGTACCCATTCGATGACCGCCATGGCGGCTCCTGGCCGTTTTTTGCCCTTCCCTGCGCGAAACCACGGTCGCCCCGGTTCACGCACCCCCAACGCCCGCTCGACCGGCGCCAGCGACCCGCGTCAAATTGCTACAAAATAGATAGCTGTCTACGCTTGTTCCACAATGCCTGGCGGCCTGAATGGCTCTTTATTTCTCCTGGAACCCCGGATGCGGCCGCCGCCTGCGGCGCATCGTCATGCCTGCGGCGGGGCTGCCGGGCGGCTGCCCTGCGCGCGGCGCAGGTCGCGCAGCATGAAGAGGTAAAGACCTTCCACCTTGTCGCGGGCCCAAGGTGTCTTGCGCAGGAATTTCAGGCTCGACGCGATGCTGGGGTCGCTGCTGAAGCAGCGCACCGGGATGCGCTCGGCCAGACCGGCCCAGCCGTAGTGCGCGACCAGCGCCGTGACGATGGCCTCCAGCGTCAGGCCGTGCAGGGGGTTGCGGGGTTGGCCGGGAGGCGAAGGCGGGACTTGCATGCCGCGATTCTGACAGTTTCGCGCCGCCCCGGCGCCATCATAGCGCCGGCCTGGCCCCGGGCACGTGGCGCATCCACCCGTTCACGCCATGCCTCGCACGGGCGCCCACGGCGCAACGCCCGGCACCCGGGTTGCTATGCAATTCATAGCTACTTGCGCATATCCGGCAAGGGCTACAGGCCGAAAAATCTTTCAATCACCCCTCGAACTGCGGATGCAGCTGGCGGATGCGGCTCATGGCCATGCCGGCGGCGGCGGTGCGGGTTTCCACGCCCAGCTTGGCGAACACGCGCTCTAGGTGCTTCTTCACCGTCATGGGACTGGTGCCCAGGATGTCGCCGATGTCGCGGTTGATCTTGCCCTTGACCACCCAGTACAACACCTCGGCTTCGCGCGCGGTGAGTTTGAAGCTCAGGGAAATGGCCTCGATCACGCTCTCGTCCGACACCTCTTGCATGATGATGAGCCAGTCGCCGCCGCCCTCGCTGTCGCCGGTCTGCTGGTGCAGGCGAAAGGTCAGGCGCTGGCGTCCCTGTTCGATGTGGAGTCGCGGCGGCTCGACCAGCGCCGCGGCGTCCAGCACATGGCGGCGCAGCCACCTCAGCACGGGCTCGGGCGTTTGCGGCGCCGCCGTGCCGTAGTAGCGCAGCATGAGATCGCGCGCCAGCGGGGTCTGCCACATGAGCTTGCCGTCGCTCACGCGCACGGTGATGCTGGCGTAGCCGAAAGCGTCCAGCGCGCTGCGGGCCTGGCGCTTTTCGCGCGCGCCCTGCAGGTGCACGCCGATGCGGGCCAGCACCTCCTTGGGCTTGATCGGCTTGGTCACGTAGTCCACCCCGCCCGACTCCAGCGCGGCCACCAGGTACTCGGTCTCGGTCAGGCCGGTCATGAAGATGATGGGAATGTGCGCGGTGTGCGGCGCGGCCTTGAGGCGCTTGGCGACTTCGAAGCCGTCCATGCCGGGCATCATGGCGTCCAGCAGCACGATGTCGGGCAGGGCCTGCCCGGCGCGCTGCAGAGCGGCCTCGCCATGGGTGGCCACCAGCACGGTGTAGCCGGATTCGTCCAGCGCGTCGTGCAGCACCGACAGGTTGTCGGGCACATCGTCCACGATCAGCACCACGTCGCTGTTGGCGCGGTCCAGCGTGCCATCCACCCGGGCGCGGTCCAGCGCCGGGTCCGGCGTGCGGTTCGGCGTGCTAGTTTTCATGGATCTGCCGGTTCAACTGCCGGCCCATGGCCTCGAACTGGAACTGCCGGGCCAGGCCGCGCATGTCCGCCACGAAGTCCGCGCATTGCGCCTCGCTCCTTTCGATCTCGTCGAGCTTGTTCATGATGCCACGGTAGTAGCCCAGGCTCACCACCTCCTGCAGCGCATCCAGGTGCTGCCGCCCGGGGTAAACCCGCTGGACGGACGGTGGGGTGGCGGCAGGCGCGCTCGCGGGCGCGGGCGCCTCCAGCCAGACGAGGGACAGGCGGCGCTCCAGCCAGTCCAGCAGCTCGGAATGGCGCACGGGCTTGGTGATGAAGTCTTCCACGCGGATGCCCACGTCGTTGTCCAGCCCCTTGTCGAACGCATTGGCCGACACGATGGCGATGTGCATCCTGGCGTGCGGGCCGCCTTGCCGCAGCGCGCGCAGGCGGCGGATCGTCTCCCAGCCATCGATGCCGGGCATGGCCAGGTCCATGAAGATGACGTCGGGCCGGTAGCCCGCGGCCAGCAGGTCCAGGCAGTCGTGGCCACTGGCGGCAATGCGCAGCTCGAAACCCAGCGGCTGCAGCACATTGACGAGCAGCTCGCGGTCGGCCTCCTCGTTGTCCACCACCAGCACGCGCCGGCGCTCCCCCGCATAACCATGGCGCGGCCGGGGCACCAGCGGCCGGGGCATGTCCGCCCGGGCGGCGGATGCGCCGGCGGCCACGAACGTCACGCGCACTTCCGGCAGGAACAGCTTGACGCGAAACACCGAGCCCACGCCCAGCGTGCTGGACACGGTGAGCTCGCCGCCCATCAGGTCGGTCAGCATCTTGGCGATGGTCAGCCCCAGCCCGGCGCCGGGCGCCGTCACGCCGGGCGTGTTGGCGCGGGTGAAGGGCTCGAAAATGCGCTCATGCTCCTGCGCGGACAGGCCCGGGCCGGTGTCCTCGATCTCGATCACCGCCATCTCGCGCGCATAACGGATGCGAAAGGTCACCTGCCCCCGGGCCGTGAACTTGATGGCGTTGCCCAGCAGGTTGATCAGGATCTGGCGCACCCGCTTTTCGTCCGCGCGCACCACCGCCGGCAGGGCACCCTCGGCCTCCAAGTGAAAGGCCAGTCCCTTGGCCTGTGCCTCGGGCTCGAACATGCCGGCCATCTCCTGCACCAGGTGGGCGAAGTACATGGGCTTTTGCATGAGCGTGAGCTTGCCGCTCTCGATGCGCGCGATGTCGAGCGTGCCCTCGATCAGCGAGAGCAGGTGCTCGCCGCCGCGCTTGATGACGCCGACCGCCTGCTTGCGGTGCGCCGGGATGGATGCGTCCTCTCCCATGAGCTGCGCATAACCCAGGATGCTGTTGAGCGGCGTGCGCAGCTCGTGGCTGATGGCGCTGATGTAGCGGCTCTTGGCCTGGTTGGCCTGCTCGGCCTGCAGCTTGGCCTGCTGCAAGGCTTCGTCGGTCTGCCGGTGCGATTCGATCTCGCGCATCAGCAAACTGGTTTGCCGGTTCGACTCCTCCTGCGCCACCTGGCGGCTCTTGTGCGCCAGCACCACCCACCAGGCCGCCAGCCCGGCGATGACCAGCAATGCCATGTAGGCCTTGAGAAAACCCGAGCGCAGGGCCAACCGGGGCGCCGCCAGCACTTCGGCGTCGGTGATCATCAGCGCCAGCGCGCGCAGCTCCTGGTGATACAGCAGGCCGAACACACTGGCCAGCAGCGGCACGATCACCAGCATCAGCAGCAGGAAATGCCCCAGGCCCGTGTCTAGGTAGGGCCAGATGCGCCGCGGCAGCAGCCGGTGCAAGGTGGCCGACCATTGGCTGGAGAGACTGGCGTGGGGCTTGCACATGTCGCCGCAGCGCGCGTCCAGCGTGCAGCACAGCGAGCAGATGGGCCCCTGGTAGGCCGGGCAATGCGCCATGTCGGGCCCTTCGTACTCGCGCTCGCAGATCACGCAGCGCTTGAGCTGGTAAGGCTGGTTGCCGGCAGACGCAGAGAGCGGCCGTTTCGCCGCCGGGCCGCCCCAAGGCGAAACAGCCCCCTCGCGCAGCGGTGGAGCGTGGGGGTCAGCCGCCCGTGCGATGTAGTACTTGCCCTGGGTGGCCCAGGCAATCAGTGGCGCGGCGACAAAAGCCGTGCCCAGGGCGATCAGCGCCGAGAAGGCCTGCGCCAGCGTGCCAAACAGCCCGAGGTGGGCCGTGACCGACAGGATGGAGGCCAGCGCCATGGCGCCGACCCCCACCGGGTTGATGTCGTACAGGTGCGCGCGCTTGAACTCGATGCCCGGCGGCGACAGGCCCAGCGGCTTGTTGATGACCAGATCGGCCACCACCGCCATCATCCAGGCGATGGCGATGTTGGAATAAAGCCCCAGCACGTCGCCCAGCGCCTGGAACACATCCATCTCCATGAGCATGAAGGCGATCAGGGTGTTGAACACCACCCAGACCACCCGGCCCGGGTGGCTGTGCGTGAGGCGCGAGAAGAAGTTGGACCAGGCCAGCGACCCGGCATAGGCATTGGTGACGTTGATCTTGAGCTGCGAGATCACCACGAACAGCGCGGTGGCGGCCACGGCCCAGCCGACATGGGGAAACACATACTCGTAGGCCGCCAGGTACATCTGGTTGGGGTCCACCGCGCGCTCCACCGGCACCGAATGGGTGATGGCCAGATAAGCCAGCAGGGCCCCGCCCAGCATCTTGAGCACGCCCAGGATCACCCAGCCCGGCCCGCCCACCAGCACCCCCAGCCACCAGCGGCGCTTGTTGGCTGCGGTCTGCACGGGCATGAAACGCAGGTAGTCGGCCTGCTCGCCCATTTGCGTCATCAAGGCAATACCCACCGTCAAAGCCGCACCAAACAAGGGCAAACTAAAGCCGGAGGCGACTCCTTTCTCACCTTTATAGTGCACAACACCAGCGAAAGCACCGGGATCGAGCACAAACACATACACAAAGGGCACCAGCAGCATCAGCAGCCACAGAGGCTGGGTCCAGACCTGCAGCCGGCTGATGGCCGAGACGCCATGGGTCACCAGCGGAATCACCACCAGCGCGCAAATCAGGTAGCCCCAGCTGGGCGGGATGCCCAGGGCGAGCTCCAGCGCATAGGCCATGACGGCCGCCTCCAGCGCGAAGAAGATGAAGGTGAACGACGCGTAGATGAGCGAGGTGATGGTGGAGCCGATGTAGCCGAAACCCGCGCCGCGCGTGAGCAGGTCCATGTCCACCCCGTAGCGGGCGGCGTAGATGCTGATGGGCAGGCCCGCCAGGAAAATGATGAGCCCGGTGGCCACGATGGCCCAGAACGCATTGGTGAAACCGTACTGCACCAGCAGCGTGGCGCCCACGGCCTCCAGGATCAGGAAGGAGGCCGCGCCAAAAGCGGTGTTGGCCACCCGCCATTCGGACCACTTGCGAAAGCGCTGCGGCGTGAAGCGCAGCGCGTAGTCTTCCATGGTCTCGCTGGCCACCCAGCTGTTGTAGTCGCGCCGGACCAGGGTGATGCGCTGCACGGCCGCCTCGGCGGCGGGCGCGGGCGACTCGGGCGATGCCGGGCACGCGGTGGTCGATGGCAGCGGCTTGACCGGGGCGTCCATGGGTGGATAAGGTGAGGAAACCTGGCAGTTCGGGGTCGATGGGGCCCCGTTGCAAGTGCAGGTTCTGTGCCATGCGGGGTGCGGGCCGCTCGCCCTCCGTGTGGCATTATTCTTGCAGCCGGCATGCCTGTGATGCATGCAGCCCGCCCCGGAGACCGACGATGGAATTGACCCCCAGAGAAAAAGACAAGCTGCTGATCTTTGCCGCCGGTTTGCTGGCCGAGCGCCGCAAGGCCCGCGGCCTCAAGCTCAACTACCCCGAGGCCGTGGCCCTCATCAGCGCGGCCGTGATGGAAGGCGCGCGCGACGGCAAGACCGTGGCGCAGCTCATGAGCGAGGGCCGCACCATCCTGACGCGCGGCGATGTGATGGACGGCATTGCCGAGATGATTCCCGACATCCAGGTGGAGGCCACCTTTCCCGATGGCACCAAGCTGGTCACGGTGCACCAGCCGATTGCCTGAGTCCATCCGCCATCGCCCCCTTTCCCGCACCAGCTGACACCCGAGCCCCCCAAGGAGATCGCCACCATGCATCCGAAGTTGATTCGCACTCTTTTTTTGATAGCTTCCTACGCAGTATCCACGGGGGCTAGCGCCCATATGGGCACGGATATCGGGGCGCACCACGAGATCGGTTTCATGGACGGCCTGCTGCACCCCTTGAGCGGCGTTGACCATTTGGGCGCCATGCTCGCCGTGGGCCTGTGGAGCGCCCTGAGCGCGCGCCGTTTGTGGACCCTGCCGCTGGCCTTCGCCGCCATGCTGCTGGCCGGCGCCGTGCTCGGCCTGGCCGGCATTGAACTGCCGGCGGTGGAGCCCATGATCGCGGCCTCGCTGCTGGTGCTGGGCCTGCTGGTGGCCGTGCGTGCCCGCATGCCCGCTGTGCTGGCCGCGGCACTGGTCGGCGTGTTCGCCATCTTTCACGGTGCGGCGCACGGAACGGAACTCGCGGGCGCGGCGCACATCTGGGCGCCGCTGCTGGGCCTGCTGCTTTGCACCATCGCACTGCACCTGGCCGGCCTGGGTCTGGGCCTGGCCCTGCGTGGCCGCGGCCCCTGGTGGCCGCGCGCGGCGGGTGCGGCCGTCGGCGCGCTGGGCGGCGCCTTGCTGCTGCAACTGATCTGACAAGGTGACACCCATGATTCCTGGAGAAATACGGGTTGACGGCCCCGACCACGTCCTCAACCCGGGCCGGCGCACCCTCACGCTGGTCGTCAAGAACACCGGCGAGCGCCCGATCCAGGTCGGCTCGCACTACCACTTTGCCGAGACCAATGGCGCCCTCGGCTTCGACCGGGCCGCCGCGCGCGGCATGCGCCTGAACATCGCCTCCGGTACCGCGGTGCGCTTCGAGCCCGGCCAGCAGCGCACGGTGGAGCTGGTCGACTACGCCGGCGAACGCCAGGTTTTTGGCTTTCGCGGGCTGGTGCAGGGCGCCCTGTGACCGTTCGGACCGAGCCACCTGCCCCGAGCGGCGCCGAAGCGGCTGCAGCGCCCGGCACAACCCATCACAAGCCCTTCGACAAGCCCAGGGCGAACGGAGAGTAAGTTTTATGGCAACCATTGGAAAACGCGCCTACGCCGAGATGTTTGGCCCCACCGTGGGCGACCGCGTGCGCCTGGCCGACACGGACTTGATGATTGAAGTCGAGCAGGACTACACGCTGCGCGCCGGCGGTTATGGTGAAGAGGTGAAGTTCGGCGGCGGCAAGACCATCCGCGACGGCATGGCGCAAAGCCAGCGCACCCGGGCCGAGGGTGCCATGGACACCGTCATGACCAACGCCCTCATCATCGACCACTGGGGCATCGTCAAGGCCGACATCGGCTTGAAGGGCGGTCGCATCGCTGCCATCGGCAAGGCCGGCAACCCCGACACGCAAAGCGGCGTGGACATGATCATCGGCCCGGGCACCGAGATCATCAGCTGCGAGGGCATGATCGTCACCGCCGGCGGCATCGACACCCACATCCACTTCATCGCGCCGCAGCAGATCGAGGAAGCGCTGTGCAGCGGCGTCACCACCATGATCGGCGGCGGCACGGGCCCGGCCACCGGCACCTTCGCCACCACCTGCACGCCCGGCCCCTGGAACCTGGAGCGCATGCTGCAGGCGGCCGACGCCTTCCCGATGAACCTGGGTTTTCTGGGCAAGGGCAATGCCTCTCTGCCCGCGGCGCTGCACGAGCAGGTCAACGCCGGGGCTATCGGCCTCAAACTGCACGAGGACTGGGGCACCACGCCCGCGGCCATCGACAACTGCCTGAACGTGGCCGAGGAAACCGATGTACAGGTGGCCATCCATACCGACACGCTCAATGAAAGCGGTTTCGTCGAGGACACGGTGGCCGCCTTCAAGGGCCGCACCATCCACACCTTCCACACCGAGGGCGCGGGCGGCGGACACGCGCCCGACATCCTGAAGGTGGTGGGCGAGGCCAACGTGCTGCCGTCCTCGACCAACCCGACGCGGCCCTACACCATCAACACGCTGGACGAGCACGTGGACATGCTCATGGTGTGCCACCACCTGGACCCCTCCATTGCCGAGGACCTGGCCTTCGCCGAGAGCCGCATCCGCAAGGAAACCATCGCGGCCGAGGACATCCTGCACGACCTGGGCGCGATCAGCATGTTCAGCTCCGACTCGCAGGCCATGGGGCGCGTGGGCGAGGTCATCATCCGCACCTGGCAGACCGCGCACAAGATGAAGCAGCAGCGCGGCAAGCTGGCGGGTGATTCGGACCGCCACGACAACTTCCGCGCCAGGCGCTACATCGCCAAGTACACCATCAACCCGGCCATCGCCCACGGCATCGCGCACGAGGTGGGTTCGATCGAGCCCGGCAAGTGGGCCGACCTGGTGGTGTGGAAGCCCGCGTTCTTCGGCATCAAGCCCGCGCTCATCCTCAAGGGCGGTTTCATCGCCATGGCCGCCATGGGCGACCCCAATGCCTCCATCCCCACGCCGCAGCCCGTGCACTACCGCCCAATGTTCGGCGCGTTTGGAGGCGCCATTGCAAAGACCTCGCTCACCTTCGTCTCGCAGGCCGGGCTGCAGGCGAGCGTGAAAGAGCGCTTTGGCCTGGCCAAGCAGTTAAGCGCGGTCAAGGGCATCCGGGGCCTGGGCAAGCGCCACATGATCCACAATGACTACGTCCCCAAAATGGAAATCAACGCCCAGACCTACTCGGTGCGGGCCGATGGCCAGCTGCTCACCTGTGAACCCGCCGTCAGCCTGCCGATGGCGCAACGCTATTTCCTGTTCTGATGCTGCAAGTCTCCAAACTCCTGCCCCAGGGCCAGGGCCTGGCCCCGGCCCTGCTCAAGCGCGCCAGCACGGTCGAGCTCGACTGGGACACGCGCCAGAAAAGCCGCTTCGATGCCACCGACTCCGCCGGCCGCGCCCTGGGCATCTTTTTGCCGCGCGGCAGCGTGGTGCGCGGCGGCGACGTGCTGGTGGCCGAGGACGGCTCGCTCATCCGGGTGATGGCGGCACCCCAGGCCGTGCTGCGCATCACGCATTGCACGGAGCACGGCACGCCTTTCGACCTCATGCGCGCCGCCTACCACCTGGGCAACCGGCATGTGCCGATCGAGCTCAAGCCCGACCACCTGAAGATCGAGCCCGACCATGTGCTGGCCGCGATGCTGCGCAACATGCACCTGATCGTCAACGCCGTCGATGAAGCGTTCGAACCCGAAAGCGGCGCCTACTCGCAGCAGACCCATGCCCACGGGCACGGCCAGCATGGCCATGACGAGCATCCCGGTCATGGCCATGACCACGATCACGCGCATGGCCACCACCACTGATGCGCGCCTCGATCCGCCCGCGCCAAATGGAGCTGCAGACGCTGCCAGCCGCCAGCCTGCTGCAGCTTCTCTGGCTGGCCTCGCCGGCCCTGCCGGTCGGCGGGTTTTCCTACTCCGAAGGGCTGGAAGCCGCCGTCGACCGGGCGTGGGTTGCTACAGAAAGTGAAGCGGCCGCATGGCTATCCGATCAGTTGCACCTGACGCTGGCGCGCGGCGACCTGGCCGTGCTGGCCAAGGCCGTGGCGGCCTGGCGGCGCGATGACATGGACCGCGTGCGCGAGCTCAATGACTGGGTGCTGCAAACCCGCGAGACCAGCGAGCTGCGCCAGCAGACCGGGCAGATGGGCCGCTCGCTGCTGGAGTGGCTCAAGGTCGTTCGCCCCGAGCTGGTCCAAGCCCATGGGCGCGCCGGCCCCGCGGCCAGCGCGGGACGGGCGGATCGCGCCCTGACCTACCCCATCGTGTATGCGCTGGCCGCCTCCAGCACCCAGGCCAGCGTGCGCGACTGCCTGCTGGCCTACGCCTTCGGCTGGGCCGAGAACATGACGCAATCGGCCATCAAGGCGATCCCGCTGGGCCAAAGCGCCGGCCAGCGCATCCTGGCCCGTCTGGCCGATGAAATTCCGTCCGCCGTCGAGCATGCCAGCCGGCTGCCCGACAGCGAGCGCCAGGCTTTTTCCCCCATGCTGGCCATCCTGTCCAGCCAGCATGAAACCCAATACTCGAGGTTATTCAGATCATGATCGCAGCGCAGAACCGCTTCAAGCAAGATCACGCCCCCTCGGGGGGCCCTGCTGCTGCCATGGCGGCAAACGTGGGGGCCCCATGAACCTGCACCACATCCCGAACCGCACCAAGAAGCTCCCTCCCTTGCGCGTGGGCATCGGCGGGCCGGTGGGCTCCGGCAAGACCACGCTGCTGGAGATGCTGTGCAAGGCCATGCGCGACCAGTACGACCTGGTGGCCATCACCAACGACATCTACACCAAGGAAGACCAGCGCCTGCTGACGGTCAGCGGCGCGCTGCCGGCCGAGCGCATCATGGGCGTGGAGACCGGCGGCTGCCCGCACACCGCCATCCGCGAGGACGCCTCCATCAACCTGGAGGCCATCGACCGCATGCTGGAGGATTTTCCCGATGCCGACATCGTGTTTGTCGAATCCGGCGGCGACAACCTGGCCGCCACCTTCAGCCCCGAACTGAGCGACCTCACGATCTACGTCATCGACGTGGCCGCCGGCGAGAAGATCCCGCGCAAGGGCGGCCCCGGCATCACCAAGAGCGACCTGTTCGTCATCAACAAGACCGACCTCGCACCCTATGTCGGCGCCAGCCTGGACGTGATGCAAGCCGACACCATCCGCATGCGCACCACGGCCAAGGGCCTCAAGCCCTTTGTCATGACCAACCTCAAGACGCTGGCGGGCTTGGACGAAGTGGTGGCCTTCATCGAGACCAAGGGCATGCTCAAGTCCGCCGTCGGCGCAGCTTGAACCCTCCCGCGGCCTGATCACGGGTTCAGCGGGGCATTTCTTCCTGGCATGGCCGGTTTCGATCGGTGCACGCCGATGCGGCTCTGGCGGCGCGCCCGCCGTTTCTTCATCCAGATGATGACTCCCGTCACGCTGAACGCCGCCACGGCGATGCCGCAAAACGAAATCAGCACGCGTCCCGGCACGCCCAGGATGCGGCCCGAGTGCAGCGGAAACATGGCCTGCAAAAAAATGTCGCCCGCGCTACCGCGGCCCGGCACATCGGCGCCCAGCGGTGCGCCGGTCTGCGCGTCGAAGTACAGCCAGGGGTTGCCCAGGCCGCCGTCGCCGTGGCTGTTGTCGGCCTCGAACAGGCCGACACCGTAGATGCCGAACTCGCTGGAGAGGAAAACGCCGCCGGCGGGTGCCGTCAGTTGCAGCCGCCGCGCCTGCGTGCGCGCCAGCGCCAGCACGCGCTCGATGGACAGCTTGGGCTCGGGCGCCTGCGCCAGCGCCACCGGTGCGCGGCTGGCAAAGGGCGAAGGCGTGAGCTCGGAGAACCATGCCACCAGCGGGCGCATGACCTGTTCCTTGAGGTTCATGGACACCGAGGTCACGGCCAGCATCAGCACCAGCAGGAAGAGCCAGACGCCGCCCGAGCGGTGCAGGTCGAACGCCAGGCGGTAGCCGCCGGTCTTCCAGCGAAAGGCGAAGGACTGGCGCCAGGCGGCCCGGTTCGGAAAGGCGATCCACAGCGCGACCAGGCTGTCGAACACCCAGACGATGGCCACGATGCCCATGAGCAGAATGCCCAGCTGCAGGTCGAAGCCGTCCGGGATATGCAGGCTGTAGTGCAGCTTGTAGAGAAAGGGCAGCAGGTTCTCGCGGTCCAGCGCCACCTTGCCCCATTCGCGCCGGCCCAGCACCTCGCCGCTGACCGGGTCGAGCGCCACCTGGTTGAAGCCCAGCACATGGGGCGCGCGCGTGGCCGGATCGATCCTCGGGTCGACCATGACCATCAGGCTGTGCCCGGGCTCCACCGTCAGCGGCAGGTAGCGCACGCGCAGGCGCGGGTCGGCCGCTTCCAGCCGCGCGGCGAGTTCGAGCGGGTTCAGCGCCGTGCCCGCCGCCTTGGCATGGTAGAGATGGGGGTTGAGCCATTCGTCCAGTTCGTGGTCCCACGAGATCACGGCACCGGTGGCGCCGGCCACGAACAGGAACAGCGCCGTCGCCAGCCCGAACCAGCGGTGCAGCAGCACGAGCATCGAACGCATGGTGTCAGCCCCTTGCTTGGCGCTCAGTAGGTCCAGTTCAGCGCCACGCTGGCGTTGCGCGGCGCGCCGTAGACGCCCTGGCCATTGGAGCTGGCCCACAACAGGCTGCCGATGTACTTCTGGTCGGTCACGTTGTTGAGGTTGACCGTGGCGCTGAGCTGCTTGCTGATGTCGTAGCGCGCCATCAGGTTGAGCAGCGCGTAGGCGTTCTGCCGGATCTCGAAGCCGTTGTAGCGCGCGTAGCTGTCGCTTTGCCAGCTCACATTGGCGCCCACCTTCAGCTTGTCGATCGCCGGCACGCGGTAGGTGGCGGACAGGCGCAGCAACTGGCGCGGCACATAGGTGCGCACCTCGGCCCCGGCCGGGTCTTGCAGGGTCAGCCGGGTGTAGCCCAGGTTGGCCTGCAGATTGGACGTGAGCTGGCCCGAGACGTCGAACTGCACCCCGCTGGCGTTGGCATCGATGCCGCGGTAGTAGGTGGTGGCGCCGATGGTGCCGGCCGCATCGGCCAGGTTGCGCTGTTCGCTGCGGAACAGGGCCACGGAGGCATTGGCCTTCTTGTCGAGGAACTCGCCTTTGAGGCCGATCTCGCGGTTGTTGCCTTCCACCGCCTTGAGGGTGGCCCCCGTGTTGTCGGTCTGGTGCTGCGGGCTGAAAATCTCGGTGTAGCTGCCGTAGAGCGAGAGATTGGGCGTCAGGTCATAGACGGCACCGACGTAAGGCGTGGCCTTGCTGGCACTGGTGGCGCGGCTGACGCCGTAGGCCTTGCCCGTGATGTCCGAGCTGGTGTGGCGCAGGCCGGCGATCAGCTTGAGGGCATCGCTGACGTTCAGGCGCGTGGCCACATAAGCGCCTTGCCGGTTTTCGTTGAACGAGCTGCCGGCCACCGAAGCCGTGAAGCTGGGCATCGGGTAGCTGCCGGTCCAGTTCTCCAGCGCAGGCAGGGCGGTGCCGATGCCCACGCCGTAGTTCGACAGCTCGGTGATGTCGGCCCTGGCCCAGTTCAGCCCCAGGCTCAGGTCGTGCTTACGGCCGGCCAGCGTGAACTTGCCCGTGGCCGAGACGTCGAGCAGGTTCTGCTCGTTTTTCATCTCGTACAGCGAGGGATAGCTGAACAGACCCAGCCCCGTGCCGGCGTTGGGCGAGCCATAGGCATAAAACAGGCGGCCCTGGTTGGGCCGCTCGGTGTGCGACAGCACCACCTTGCCCTGCCAGTCCTCGCCCAGCTGCTGGCTCAGCTCGGCAAAGGTATTGCGCACCGTGGTGTTCCAGTAGGTCCAGTCGGCGGCGGTGCTGGTCGACACCGGGTAGTTGGTCGGCGTGCCGTTCGCGTACATCAGCGGCAGCGCGCCCCACATGGCGCCGGTGGCCTTGTTCTCCTGCTGGGCATGGCCCAGGGTGAGCAGCGTGGTGTCGCTCAGGTCGGCCTCCAGCACGCCGTAGAACACGGTCTTGTCGTGCGCATAGCGGTCGATGTAGGAATTGCCTTTTTCCTTGGCCACCACCAGGCGCCCGCGCAGCGTGCCGGCCTGGTTCAAGGGGGTGGAGAGGTCGGCGTCGAGCCGGTACCTGTTCCAGGAGCCGGCGCTGACGCCGGCCGACGCCGCAAAACCCGCCTTGGGTCGCTTGCGCACGAAGTTGATGCTGGCCGAGGGAAAGCCGGTGCCGGTCATCAGGCCGTTGGCGCCATAGACCGCGTCGACCCGGTCGTAGATGGCGGTGTCGAGGTCGCCATCGACGTTGCCGTAGGTCATCGGCATGCCGACGCCGTCGACCATGAAGTTGGTGACGTCGAAGCCGCGCGCCGTGTAATAGCTGCGGTCGGTCTCGACCTTCTCGACAATCACGCCCGAGGTGGCGGCCAGCACGTCGTTGACGCTGTTGAGCCGGAAATCATCCATCTGGCTGCGCGTCACCACCGACACGGTTTGCGGCGTCTCGCGCAAGGAGAGATTCAGCGTGGTGGCCGAAGTGCTTTTCCTGATGGTGTAGAGCCCGGTTTCCTGTGTCGATGGCCGGTACTCCGAATTGCCTGTCACCGTGACGGTGCTCAGGTTGCTTTCGTCGCCGGACGACAGCTCTGCCGCATTTCCCGCGCAAGCGCACAAGGCGGCGACCAGAACAGCAAGGGGTTGCCGGCGGAAAACCACCGCCGGACGTTGACAGCTACGCATATGAAACTCCTGTGGACGCTAGCTGGCTGCCTTCAGGGAGTTCCTTGGTTGCTGGCTGAATTTGAACCATCGCATTGTAATACGAATTATTCGCATTGCCAGGAAGTATGTCTGACCACGGCCGTACGACTGATGACGTATGGCTGCGCGGCCGGTTTGCATGAACAATGTGCTGCTCCACCCTGCACCATACATCCCCCTCTTCTTCATGAACCGGCCTTCCCGCCTCCTGTCCCTGGCCGTGCTGTCCGCGCTCGCCCCGGCGGGACAGGCACAAGACAAGCACCTGCCCGAAATCCAGATCCACGGCCCCCGGGACCCGGCCGTCGGCGAGGCCGACAGCGCCAGCGAAGGCGCCGCGGAACGCGCGTCGTTCCAGAGCCGCCCCAAGCTGCGCCCCGGCGACATCGTCGAAGCCGTGCCCGGCGTGGTCGCCACCCAGCACTCCGGCGACGGCAAGGCCAACCAGTATTTTCTGCGCGGCTTCAACCTGGACCACGGCACCGACTTCTCCATCAGCCTGGACGGCATGCCGGTCAATCTGCCCAGCCACGGCCACGGGCAAGGTTATGCCGATCTCAACTTTCTCATTCCGGAGCTGGTGTCGGGCGTGCGCTACCGCAAGGGGCCGTACTCGGTGGAGGCGGGCGACTTTTCGCTGGCGGGCAGCGCCAGCATGGATTACCTCGGCACGCTGGAGCGCCCGTTTGCCCAGATCACCCTGGGGCCCAACAACTACAAACGCGGCCTGATCGCCGGCGCGCGCAGCGACGACGATCACACCTGGCTGGGCGCGCTGGAACTGGCCGGCCATGACGGGCCGTGGCTGCGGCCCGAAGGCCTGCGCAAGGTCAATGCGGTGCTGCGCTTCTCGCAGGGCACGCGCGAGCGCGGCTGGAACCTGACCGCCATGGCCTACAACAGCCACTGGAATGCCACCGACCAGGTGCCGCAACGCGAGATCGATGCCGGCACCCTGGCCCGTTTTGGCACGCTGGACGCGAGCGACGGCGGCCAGACGCGCCGCCTGAGCCTGTCGGGCAAGTGGTTCGACACCAGCGCGCGCGGCCAGACCCAGATCAGCGCCCATGTCATCGACTATGCCCTGAACCTGTGGTCCAACTTCACCTACAACCTGAGCCGCCCGCTGCTGGGCGACCAGTTCGAGCAGACCGACCGCCGCCGCGTCTATGGCGCCCAGGTGTCGCACAAGCTGGCCCATCCGGTGGCTGGCCTGGACGGCGTGCTGAGCCTGGGCGCGCAGTGGCGCGGCGACCGCATCGCCGAGGCGGGCCTGTACCTGACGCAGGCGCGCGTGCGCGACACCACGATCCGGCAGGACCAGGTGTCGCAGGATGCGTTTTCGGTCCATGCCCAGCAACTGCTGAACTTCAGCAGCAGCTGGCGCGGCACCCTGGGGCTGCGCGGCGATGTGCTGAACTACCGGGTCACCGGCCTGGAGCCGGTCTACGGCCCCGGCAACAGCGGCCAGGGGTCGGGCTCGCTGTGGCAGCCCAAGGCCGGCCTGGCCTGGACGCTGTCGCCGCGCAGCGAGCTGTACGCCAACGCCGGCGTGGGCTTTCACAGCAACGATGTGAGGGGCGCCACCATCAGCACCGACCCGCAGACCGGCCTGCCGGCCGAGCGCGTGCCCGCGCTGGTCAAGGGCACGGGCAGCGAACTGGGCTGGCGCTTCTCGCCCCGCCCCGGGCTGGTGACGACGCTGGCCCTGTGGCAACTGAAGATCGATTCCGAACTGGTCTACGTGGGCGATGCCGGCAGCACCGAGGCGGGCCGCGCCAGCGCGCGCCACGGCCTGGAGGCCACGCTGCGCTGGCAGGCAAGCCCGTCATGGCAATGGGAGCTGGATGCCGCGCTGTCGCGCGCCCGCTTTGAAGGCAGCCCACCCGGCGGCGAAGGCAACACCATCGACAACGCGGTGGAGCGCGTGGTGACGGCCGGGGTCAACTGGCAGCAAGGCCCCTGGGGCGCCAGCCTGCGCCTGCGCCACATGGGCCCGCGCGCGCTGGACACGCTCGACAGCGTGCGCTCGGCCTCGAGCACCCTGCTCAACCTGGGCCTGCGCTACGCCGCCAGCAAGGACCTGAGCCTGAGCCTGGACGTTTTCAACCTCGGCAACCAGCAGGGCAATGACATCGAATACGCCTACGCCTCCTGCACCGCGCGCGAGGTGGCGGCCGGCATCTGCGGCGGCGGCATCGACGGCCGGCACATCCACCCGATGGAGCCGCGCACCCTGCGGCTGAGCGCGCGCATGAATTTCTAGGGTGCCAATACCCCCGCATCGGGTAAACTAGCCGCCGCAGGAAGCGTGGCAGAGTGGTCGATTGCACCGGTCTTGAAAACCGGCGGCCCGCAAGGGCCCGTGAGTTCGAATCTCACCGCTTCCGCCAGATACTGGGCCGCTGCACGGCTCCGTGCACACAGCTTGAAGCTTCCTCACAGTCTGGCCATCGCTTCTTTCAACGTTGGCATCGCCTTACTCTTCGGCATCCTTGCGCGCCACGATAATTCAGCCATGGCTACCATTTTCCAATTCGGCGAACACAACCCCGACTACCCAGTGCCCGTCATCAACGAGCGCGAGGCAAGAGCAGGTGCGGGCATCCTGTTCTTTCTAGCCCTGATTGCGTTCATGAACGCCTGGCTCAGTGGCGACTTCGCGCCGACCAAGTTGGTGGTTGTGGGCTTCTTTGCTGACTTCTTGCTACGCGTTCTGGTCAATCCGCGCTTCTCCCCTAGCCTGGTGCTGGGTCGTATCGTTGTGAGGAATCAAATACCGGAATACGTAGGCGCACCTCAGAAACGATTCGCCTGGTCATTGGGACTGGCTCTTGCCTGCGCGATGCTTTACCTGGTTGTTTTCAACAACGTCCGCGGCCCCATCAACATGATGATTTGTGCGCTCTGCCTGCTGCTGCTGTTTTTTGAGACTGCTTTTGGAATTTGCATCGGATGCAAGCTCTACAACCTGTTTAACAAAGAGCGAGCCCAGTTGTGCCCAGGAGGCGTATGCGACATCAAAGATCGCCAGCCCATTCAGTTTGTCTCGGACTACCAGTACGCTGCACTTGCGGTCTTTCTTGCCGCTTTATGGTTCGCCTCGACTGTCGTCTCTCCGTCACCCGGCCCGGCAGCTCAAGTTCCGGCCGCAGTTGGCACCCAGCCGCAAAGCGCCAGTGAGAAAGAGCGATGCCTTGTGCCGGAGTTCGCCAAGAAAATGGGGCACGAGGAAAAATGGAAGCTCCACAACGGCTGCAAATGAAGTGAGATAGTGCTCCCGCCAAGCGGCAAGCACTGTATCCAGTGCCTCCATGGCCCTGGGGGCTTCTCCCGACATCGTGCGCCGCTTTATCGATTGCCGGAGCCGCTCTATTTTTTATAGCTACTCACGCCCGTTTTCATTGGGCTGGCGGCCGATTTCATGCACAAATCCGGCCCATCCCGCAGGCAGACACCACCGCAAGCCGTCACAGCGCCGGCTGGTCGCTTGGCATCTTGAGGTTGGCCTTGAGCTGCTCGCTCATGGGCAGGTTCAGGTTCATGCCGCGCGGGGGGATCGGCGACATGAACCACTTGTCGTAGAGCCTGGCGAAATCGCCCGACTTCATCAGCCGGATGAGGGTGCCGTCGACCAGCTTCTTGAACTCGGGGTCGTCCTTGCGCAGCATGCAGCTGTAGGGCTCGACCTGCAGCGCGTCGCCCACCACTTCCAGCGAAGCCGGGTCCTTGGAGTTGGCCAGCAGGCCGAACAGCAGGATGTCGTCCATGGCAAAGGCCACGGCGCGGTCGGTCTCGACCAGCAGCAGCGCGTCGTCATGGTCCTTGCCCAGGATGATCTGCATGTCGAGCTTCTTGTCGGCGTTGTACTTGCGGATCACCTGCGCGTTGGTGGTGCCGGTGGTGCTGGCAACGGTTTTCCTGGCCAGGTCGGCGTAGTTCTTGATGCCCGAGCTCTTTTTGGCCAGCAGGCGCGTGCCGGTGTAGAAATGATTGATGCCAAAGGCCACGTCCTTGCCGCGCGTGGAGTTGTTGGTGGTGGAGCCGCACTCCAGGTCGTAGGTGCCATTCATCAGCAGCGGGATGCGGTTTTGCGAAGTCACCGGCATGTAGGCGACTTCAAGATGGGGCTTCTTGAGCTTCTTGCGCACGTCGTCGACGATGGCCTCGGTCAGCTCCACCGAAAAGCCCACCGCCTTGCTCGAACCGATCAGGTAGCTGAAGGGCACCGACGATTCGCGGTAGGACACGGTGATCTTGTTGCTGTCGGCGATTTTTTGCAGCGTCTGCGCGCCGGCTGTCGTGGCCAGGCCGGCGGCCAGCAGCACGGCGGTCATGAGTGTCGAGCGTTTCATGCGTGTCCTTTCGGGAGCGGAAGGGTTGGAAAAGTCCGGTAAGCCGGCCTGGCTAGTGTAGGGACAGCCGGGCCATGCGTGCCGTTCATTCTCGCGGAAAATCCATGGCAAGGTTGCGGGCTTCGGCATGGCGCAGGCGCATGGGCTTAACGCCCGGCGCCCGCCTGGGGCATCTGCCTTGGCCACTCCAGCGCATGACGCGCAACGCCATACAGGGCCCAGAGCAGCAGGAGCGGCATGACCAGGGTTTGCAGCAGGAAAATCACGATGAGCCTGATGATGTTCTCGGTGGCCCGCTCCGCCGCTTGCTTCAGGTTTTCAAAATGCATCTTCACATCCGCGTTCTTCGACACCCATCCCTTCATCTTGTCCAGCAGACCCTGGTTCTCGGCGGCGATTGGCACGGGCGGATTGAGCTGGGCCACCTGGGCCGATGCGGTATCGATGGCCTGCAGGCTGGCCGCATAGTCGGCGGCCAGGTATTTCTGCCACAGCAAGTCGGCCCCCAGGGTAACCACGGGGATGGCAAAGCGCAGCATCAACAGAATGACCAGCAGGCTGGACAGCCATGCCGGCGCTCGCCGCTGCCTGAAATAACACCAGGCCCAGCCGAGCGCCGCGCCGGTTAATGCCAGCGAGATCGGCCAGTAGCCGCCGATGCCGATCAAGACCTTCTGAACGCCAAAAGCGACACTGGCCGCCAGCATCAGATTTGAAAACTGTTCCACCAGGTCGTTGATGGGGTCGAGCAGTTGCCCGGGCGTGAAAGTCACCCCCATGCCCAGGGGCTGGACCGAGACCTCCGTTCCCTGCGCCACCGAGATGACGGCATTCAATGCCCTTGCGGTGGCAAAGCTGACCAGCGCCCTCTTCATGCCGGCGTCGACCTGCCGCATGGCGGGCGAGTCCAGCGGTGCAAGCCAGGCACACAAAATCAGGGTCCCCACGGACAGCGCCAGGAGGGTTCGCCGTGCGATCTGCATTTCCTTGTTCCTCACGGGCGATGGCCCGGTTCCTTCACTTGCTTTGCGGCCCAAACCCACGGCCCGGGAATGGGCCGGTCCTTGAGCGCCCGGCGCCGCGCGCCGGGCCGCTCAGCCCCACAGGTCCAGCGGCGGGTCGTTGACCACGGCACGCAGGATGTCCGAACGCGAGACAAAACCGGTGACGCCGCCGTGCTCGTCCACCACCGGCAGCCCCGGCAGCCCGGTGTCCAGCAGCACGCGGGCCACGCGCCGGATGTCGGTGGGGGCCGACACGCTGGGCACCGGCGTCCACATGATCTCGGACACCGGCTGCATCATGAGCGCGCGCCAGAGCAGCGCGTTGCTGCCGGGCGTGGGCAGGCGGTCGGGCCGCAGCAGCTCGGCGCGCGACAGCAGGCCCACCAGGGTTTCGGTCGCGTCCACCACCGGCGCCTGGCTCACGCCATGCGAGGCCAGCAGTTGCCAGGCATCGAGCACGCTGGAATTGAAAGAGACGGTGATGACGCTGCGGCTCATCAGCTCCGCCACCCGCGTCAGGGGATGGCGCGGCATGTGCGCCTGCTCGGTCTGCACGTAGGCCGCCAGCGGGTTGGGATGATGCCGCCCCTCGGGGGCGGCGTGGTGCTGCATGGCCGCGGCATCGGCGGGCGAGCGCTCCTGGCCCGGGGCGCCGACGGCCCGCGCGCGCACCAGCGCGTGCACGGCCTCCACCTGCCTCAAGTCCTCCAGCGGACCATTAAACAGCTGCCCGCCCACACCATAGACCGAAAACATGCACCAGCCCCTCCTGTTGATCGCGTCCCAGCCGGCCTACCGCCTGGGCACGCAGCGATATTGCCACATTCTCCTCGCCATCCGCGCCCCTGTCACGGTGCCGGTGCGGGCTTCAGGCGGCATCGGCCAGAAACAGGGCCTGCAGATCGCTCAGGAAATCAAAACCGCGCACCGTCGGTTTGACGCGCGCCCAGTCGCGCTCGATCAGGCCCTTGCGCTCGGCCTCGTCCAGCCCCTGCTGGATGGCCGTAACGGCCAGGCCGGTGCGCTCGGAAAACTCGGGCAGGGCAAAACCCTCGCGCAGCCGCAGGGCATTGAGCATGAACTCGAAGGGCAGGTCGGCGCGGCTCACCTCGGTCTCCTGCGCGATGCACTGGCCGGCCATGGCTTGTTCCATGTAGAGCCGGGGCTCGCGCAGGCGCACCTGGCGCACGATGCGGTGCGCAAAGCTGAGCTTGCTGTGGGCGCCGGCGCCCAGCCCCAAATAGTCGCCGAACTGCCAGTAGTTGAGGTTGTGCCGGCACGCATGGCCCGGGCGCGCATAAGCCGACACCTCGTAGCGCTGCAGGCCGATGGCCTGCGTCTTGTCGGTGATGAGGTCGAGCATCGCATAGGCGGTGTCCTCTTCCGGAATGACGGGCGGGAACTTGGCGAAATAGGTGTTGGGCTCGATGGTGAGGTGATAGATCGAGAGGTGCGGCGGCGCCAGGGCCAGCGCCAGGTCGATGTCCTGCTCCAGCTCGGGCAGGGTCTGGCCCGGCAGCGCGTACATGAGGTCGAGGTTGAAGGTGTCGAAGGCGCTGGCGGCTTCCTCCACCGCGGCGATGGCCTGGGCCCGGTCATGCACGCGGCCCAATCGCTTCAGAAACTCGTCATTGAAGCTCTGCACCCCGACCGACAGGCGCGTGACGCCGGCGCCGCGGAAAGCGCGAAAGCGGTCTTTCTCGAAGGTGCCGGGATTGGCTTCCAGCGTCACCTCGCACTGCGGCGCGAGCTGCAGGCGGGCGCGGATGTCGCCCAGCAGCCGGTCGATCGCCTGCGGCGAAAACAGGCTGGGCGTGCCGCCGCCGATGAAGATGCTGTGCACCGTGCGCCCCCACACCAGCGGCAGCGCGGCCTCCAGGTCGGCCAGCAGGGCATCGAGGTAGCGCTGCTCGGGCAGTTCGCCTGCCGCTCCGGCGCCGGGCCGCCCCAAGCCGGATGCGCCCCCTCGGAGGGCCGACGCCACAGGCATCCCGGGGGCCATGATTTCATGCGAGTTGAAGTCGCAATACGGGCACTTGCGGATGCACCAGGGCAGGTGCACATAAAGCGAGAGCGGCGGCAGGCTGCTGAGTTGCAGCGTGCCGGGACGCAGGTAGTGCTGGATGTCGTGCATGAAACGTCAGCTTAGTGAAACCGTGCGAAGAGAACAAGCGCGACGCGTGCAAGGACCTAGGCGGGAAACGCCGTGGAACCGGCTTCGCCGGGCCACTGGCGTTGCCCCCTTGAGGGGGAGGCGGCAATAGCCGCCACGGGGGTGTTTCATGTCAACCAGTGGGTTCGAATCAGCTCGGCCATGGCGCGCGCGGCGCGGCCCCGGTGGCTGTTGGCATTTTTCACCTCCACGGGCAGCTGCGCGAAGGTCTGGCCGAACTCGGGGATGAACATCACCGGGTCAAAGCCGAAGCCGTTGCTGCCCACGGGCGCGCGCGCAATCTCGCCGCTGACGCGCCCGACCGCGATCAGCGGCTCGGGATCGTCGGCCGAGCGCAGCGCCACCAGCGTGCTCACCATGGCGGCGCGGCGGTTGTCGATGTCCTTCATCTGCTCCAGCAGGGCGCGCACATTGTTGTCGTCGCTCTTGGCATAACCGAACCGGGTGGCGTAAAAAGCCGTGTCCACGCCCGGCAGGCCGCCGAAGGCATCGACGCACAGGCCGGCATCGTCGGCCAGCGCCGGCAGGCCGCCGATGCGTGCCGCATGGCGCGCCTTGGCCAGCGCGTTCTCGACAAAGGTGCGAAACGGCTCCTCGGCCTCGGGGATGCCCAGATCGCCCTGGCGCACCAGCTCCAGCCCCAGGGGGGCCAGCATGGCCTGCAGCTCCACGAGCTTGCCGGGGTTGTTGGATGCCAGAATAATTTTCATCGGATAAGGCCTTGGCCCTTGTGAAATGGGTGTAATTAGCTATTATTTTGATAGCGAATGCTGTTGCAGCAGCACCAGCTCGGCAATGCCTTTTTCGGCCAGCGCGAGCAGGGCGTCCATCTCCTTGCGGCTGAAAGCCGCGCCTTCGGCCGTGCCTTGCACCTCGATGAAATGGCCGGCGCCGGTCATGACGACATTCATGTCGGTGTCGCAGGCGGCGTCCTCGGTGTAGTCGAGGTCGAGCAGCGGCGTGCCCTGCACCATGCCCACCGACACCGCCGCCACATGGCCGCTGATGGGCGATTCGGTCAGCTTGCCCTGGGCCATCAGCTGGTTGACCGCATCCTGGGCCGCGACAAAGGCGCCGGTGATGGCGGCCGTGCGCGTGCCGCCGTCGGCCTGCAGCACGTCGCAGTCCAGCTGAATGGTGCGCTCGCCGAGCTTGCCCAGGTCGAACACGGCGCGCATGGAGCGGCCGATCAGGCGCTGGATCTCCTGGGTGCGCCCGCTTTGCTTGCCGCGCGCCGCCTCGCGGTCGCTGCGCGAGTGGGTGGCGCGCGGCAGCATGCCGTACTCGGCCGTCACCCAGCCCTCGCCGCTGCCGCGTTTGTGCGGCGGCACCTTCTCCTCGACCGAGGCCGTGCACAGCACCCGGGTGTCGCCGAACTCGATCAGCACCGAGCCCTCGGCGTGGATGGTGTAGCCGCGCGTGATGCGCACCGGGCGCAACTGGTCTGCGGCGCGCGCGCCGCTTCTCGAGAGTTCATTCATGGTCGGGGTTTCGGGTGGCGAAGTTGAAATGGGCCGCGGCGCTCAGCCCTTTTTGGCCGCGGAGCGCCGGATGGCCTCGTTGATCTCGGCGATGGAACGCTCGATCGCATCGTCGTCCAGATCCGCCTCCATCGGCTCGAGGCCGCCGGCCTGCACGGTGGAGGCGAAAACACCCTCGCTGATGCTGTCGGTGGAAATGCTGACCTGCGTGGACTCGAAGCCGTCGGGCGTTTCCCACTCCAGGGCGATCACCGTCACGTTGTCGCTGGTGTCGCCCGCCTTGCGCAATGCGTTTTCCACCAGATCGGGCACCGCCTCGGACACCGGCTTGAGGCCCAGGTGGTAAACAATCTCGGCGTCCGTCAGGCTGCCCCACAAGCCATCCGAGCACAGCAGGAGCTTGTCGCCCTGCTGCAGGGTCACCGGCCCCGTGACATCGAGCACCGGCTTGGCCGGCGAGCCCAGGCAGGTGAACAGGATGTTGCGGTTGATCGGGTTGCCGGACTTCGCGCCCTGGCTGGCGCTGCTGGCCGCGCCCTGGCGCTGCTCGATATAGGAGTGGTCCCGGGTGCGCGCGAGCAACTCCTCGTCGCGCACCATGTAGAGCCGGGAGTCCCCGCAGTGCAGCCAGGTGGCGCAGCCCTCCTGGATGAGCGCCGCCACGAGGGTGGTTCGGGGCGTGTCGAGCATGCCCTTCTCCACGGCGTAGCGCAGGATCTGGCGGTGCGCCGCCATCGCCGCCGCCGACAGGAATGCGACCACGTCCTTGACCTGCGGCTTGGCTTCTTGCTGGTACATCGCCGAGATGGTTTGCAGGGCCAGCTGGGCCGCCACCTCGCCCTCGGGGTGGCCGCCCATGCCGTCGGCCAGCAGGAAAAGCCCGGAGGCACGGGTATAGCAATAGCCCATGCGGTCCTCGTTCCTGCCCCGCCCGCCCTTGCGACTGACCTGAAAGACCGAAAACTTCATCTGGGTTTGCTGGCCAAGCCCGCCGCATTCCTGACGCTCTTCTTGGTATCCGTGAGCATGTTGTCAAGCTGAAGCCGCACCTTGTCGCCCACCGACAGCTTGCTGTAGCGGCGCTCGCCCTCGCGGCTGAGCTCCTTTTGCAGGGCGAACACCGACTGCGGGCGCGACAGCGGATCGAGCGACATGCACCATTCGACCACCTCGATCAGGTTGTCGGAGTACACCCCGCGCAGACGCGACAGCGCAATCGAAATCCGGTCTTTTTCAAGGCGTTGCGGCGCCTCGTTGGGCGGGTATCCCTTCATGCAGGCATAGATGCAGGCGCCGATGGCGTAGATGTCGGTCCACGGCCCCATGGAGGCGTCGCGCCGGTACATTTCCGGCGCGGCAAAACCCGGCGTGTACATCGGACGAATGAAGCTGCCTTCCTTGTTCAGCACCTCGCGCGCCGCGCCGAAGTCGATCAGCACGGACTTGTTGTCATCCGTGATGAAAATATTGGCCGGCTTGATGTCCAGGTGCAGCATCTTGTGCTGGTGCACGATGCGCAAGCCACGCAGGATTTCATCGAACAGGGACCGGATGGTGGATTCGCGGAAGACTTTTTGCCGCTTCAGATCGCGCGCCGTGATGATGAACTCCTGAAGAGCGCCTCCTTCCAGGTAATTCATCACCATGTAAACCGTTTCGTTTTCCCGGAAAAAATTCAGCACGCTGACCACGGAGGGGTGCGAGATCTGCGCCAGCGAACGGCCCTCCTCGAAAAAACTCTTGAGACCCAGCCGGTACAGCGAGAGCTTGTCCGGCTGCACCTGCGGCAGCAGCTCTCCGGGGGCGCGCGACGCCAGCGAGGACGGCAGGTATTCCTTGATCGCCACCTGCTGCCCATCGGGGTCGAACGCCAGGTACACCACGCCAAATCCACCCGCCGCCACTTTGCGGACGATCCGGTAGCCGCCAATCACGGCATCGGGGGGCAAGGGGGCTGGTTTGACCTTCGACATAAATTTGAGGTGGACACGCGTCAGGGCAGGCTGAACCGGGTTATTCTCGGGCTCGTTCCACTGACCCGAAAATTGCAATGCCAGTTTACAGCATGACTGGCTATGCCAGTGCCCAGCACAGCACAGCCAATACCCCCTCCGACCATGAGCCCAAGGGCGCCCCGCCCAGCCAGTTGGGGCTGGAAATCCGCTCGGTCAACAGCCGCTTCCTGGATTTGTCGTTTCGCCTGCCGGACGAGTTGCGGCCCTGCGAGCCCGCGCTGCGGGATCTGCTGGTGGGCCGCCTCAAGCGCGGCAAGGTGGAGGTGCGCGCCGCCATTGAAACCAGCTCGTCAGGCACCATCGCCGATGCGTCGCCACGCCTGCTGCAGCGGCTCAATGCCGTGCAGGACGGCGTCAAGGCCTGGCTGCCCGAGGCCAGGCCGCTGAGCGTGGCCGACGTCATCCGGCTGGCCGCGGGCGAACAGAACTCGGCCCGGGACTGGAGCCAGGATATCCTGCCCCTGGCCGAAAAAGCCCTGGACGCGCTGCTGGCCGCGCGCCAGCGCGAAGGCACCCGCCTGGCCGCCATGCTGCTCGAGCGCATCGGCCAGCTGCGCGCGCTGGCGCGCCAGGCCGTGCCGCTGGTGCCGCAACTGGTCGAGCAGCAGCGCCTGCGTTTCATGGAACGCTGGAAGGAAGCGATGGCGCTGGCCGAAGGCGCCGTCATTCCGGAAGCCGCGCAGGACCGGGCGCTGACCGAGGCCACGGCCTTTGCCATCCGCATCGACGTGGCCGAGGAGATCACCCGGCTGGACTCGCATCTGGACGAGCTCGAGCGACTGATCAGAAAAGGCGGCGAGATCGGCAAGCGGCTGGATTTCCTGATCCAGGAGCTGCACCGCGAGGCCAACACCCTGGGCTCCAAATCCGCGGCGCTGGAGCTGACCCACATCTCGGTCGACATGAAGGTACTCATCGAGCAAATGCGCGAACAGGTTCAGAACATAGAATAGCGCTACTGTATCAATAGCAATCCAGCGCCGCTTTCCATGGACTATCCCGGCAATCTATTCGTCGTCGCAGCCCCCAGCGGGGCCGGCAAATCCAGCCTCGTGAAGGCCTTGCTCGAACTGGACTCCCACGTCCAGCCCTCGGTGTCGCACACCACCCGCGCGCCCCGGGGCCAGGAAAAACACGGACGCGAGTATTTCTTCGTCTCCCAGCCGGAGTTCGACGCCATGGTGCAGGCGGATGTCTTCGTGGAATGGGCTCACGTGCACGACCACCGCTACGGCACCTCGAAAAAAGCCATCGAGGAGCGCATTGCCCAGGGCGCGGATGTGATCCTGGAAATCGACTTCCAGGGCGCCTTGCAGATCAAGAAGATCTTTGCCAACGCGGTCTCGATTTTCATTCTGCCGCCAAGCTGGGAAGAACTGCGCTCCCGGCTGGAGCGGCGCGGCGAGGATTCGCCCGAAGTCATCGAGTTGAGGCTCAAAAATGCCCAAACCGAGGTCGCGCAGGCCCACAACTTCGATTTCGTTATAATCAACGAGTTGTTTGAGCGCGCGCTTTTTGACCTGAAAGCGATTGTTCACTCCCAGCGGCTCAAGTTTGCGGCGCAACGCCGCACCCGGGCTGACACCTTCAGAGCATTGAACATTCCTTAACGCGCTTCCCCCCATCTTTCGGAGAACTTCCCATGGCCCGTATTACCGTCGAAGATTGCCTCGTGCAGATTCCCAACCGCTTTCAGCTGGTATTGGCTGCCACCTACCGCGCGCGCATGCTGAGCCAGGGACACACCCCGAAGGTCGAGAGCAAGAACAAGCCCTGCGTCACCGCCCTGCGTGAAATCGCGGCCGGCAAGATCGGGCTGGAGATGCTGAAAAAAGTACCGCTTTAAAAGCAGACAACACTTCCCCCCTAAAAAAGCACCGCTCGCGGTGCTTTTTTACTGGGGGACGCCAAACCCTGGCCCGCGCGCTATATTCGAGGGTCATGAGTACCGTGCTCAAACCCGTCCCCCCTGGGCGGCCTTCCGAAGGCCGCGGCGCGGCCGTGCCCAGCCCGGCCGCGGCCAACGCGGCGGCGGCCAGTTTTGCCGGACTGACCGCCAAGCTGGACTATCTGTCGCCCGCGGACCTGGAGCAGGTGCGCCTGGCCTACCGCTTCGCCGACGAAGCCCATCTGGGGCAACTGCGCAGCGGCGGCGAACCCTACATCACCCACCCGATTGCCGTGGCGGCCCAATGCGCCGAATGGAAGCTCGATGCCCAGGCCATGATGGCGGCCCTGCTGCACGATGCGATCGAGGACTGCGGCATCACCAAAATCGAGCTGATCGAGCGCTTCGGCTCCCCCGTGGCCGAACTGGTGGACGGCCTGACCAAGCTCGACAAGCTGCATTTCAATACGCGCGAGGAAAACCAGGCCGAGTCGTTTCGCAAGATGCTGCTGGCCATGGCGCGCGATGTGCGGGTCATCCTGATCAAACTGGCCGACCGCACGCACAACATGCGCACCCTGTCGGACATGCCGCGCGACAAATGGGCCCGCATCGCGTCCGAAACCCTGGAAATCTATGCCCCGATTGCGCACCGCCTGGGCCTGAACCAGACCTACCGCGAGCTGCAGGACCTTTCCTTCCGCCATTTGAGCCCCTGGCGCTACGCCATCCTGTCCAAGGCCGTCACCAAGGCGCGCAGCCGCCGCCGCGACCTGATCCAGAAGGTGCAGCGCGAAGTGGAGGCGGCCTTTGCCGCCGCCGGCATGAAGATCCGGATTGCCGGGCGCGAAAAAACGCTCTATTCCGTTTACCGCAAAATGGACGACAAGCACCTGAGCTTTGCCCAGGTCACCGATATTTACGGTTTTCGCGTCCTGGTGCCGAGCGTCACCGATTGTTATACGGCGCTGGGCATCCTGCACCAGCTCTACAAGCCGGTGCCGGGCAAGTTCAAGGACCATATCGCCATCCCCAAGCTCAATGGCTACCAGTCGCTGCACACCACGCTGGTCGGGCCTTCGGGCGTGAACGTGGAATTCCAGATGCGCACGCAAGCCATGCATGTCGTGGCCGAGTCCGGCGTGGCCGCGCACTGGCTGTACAAGGTCAGCGAGCCGGGAAGCCCCACCACGGAGCGCCTGGGCACCAAGTGGATCCAGTCCCTGCTGGACATCCAGGACGAAACGCGCGACGCCGCCGAGTTCTGGGACCACGTCAAGGTCGACCTGTTTCCGGACGCCGTGTATGTGTTCACCCCCAAGAGCCGGATCATGGCCCTGCCCCGGGGCGCCACGGTGGTGGATTTCGCCTACGCCATCCACAGCAACATCGGCGACCGCACCATGGCGGCCCGCATCAACGGCGAGCAGGTGCCCTTGCGCACCGAGCTGAAAAACGGCGATGTGGTGGAGATCGTCACGGCCCCGGTGTCCACCCCCAACCCGGCCTGGCTGAGTTTTGTGCGCACCGGACGGGCACGCTCCAAAATCAGGCATCACCTCAAAACCATGGCCCAGACGGAGTCCGAGAGCCTGGGCGAAAAACTGCTGGCGCAGGCGCTGCGCGCCGAAGGCATGGAACACCTGCCGGACGATGATGCGGCCCATCACGGCATCTGGGAAAAGCTGCTGCGTTTCAGCGGCAACAAGACCCGGGCCGAACTGCTCACCGACATCGGCCTGGGCAAGCGCATCGCCACCATGGTCGCCAAGCGCCTGGCGGCCTTGCTGGCCGAGAGCGGCGAAAAACCCGATGCCCTGTCGCTGACGCGCGGCCGCCTCATCGCCCGCGAGTCCGGCGGACAGGGCGCCGTCACGCTCGACGGCAGCGAGAACGCCTCGGTCAAGTTCGCCACCTGCTGCCGCCCGATTCCGGGCGACACCATCGTGGGCTACCTGGGACGCGGCGAAGGCCTGGTGGTGCATGTCAACGACTGTCCGGTCGCCAGGAAACTCCAGAACAAGGACAGCGAGCGCTTCATCAGCGTGGAATGGGCCGATGAACCGGTTCGCACGTTCGAAACCGCGGTCCTGGTCACGGTGTCCAACGGCAAGGGGGTTCTGGCCCGGGTCGCGGCGGCCCTGGCCTCGGCCGAAACCGACATCATCCACATCGAGATGGCGGAAGATGCCGCCCAGGAAGCGACCGACCTGCGCTTCGTGATCGCGGTGCGGGATCACGCGCACCTGGAGCAGGCGCTGCGCAACCTCAAGCGCACGCCCTCGGTCTTGCGGGCCAAGCGCGCCACCAGTCCGGATTAAGCCGGGCGCGGGTAGCGCACGGAGACCACCTCGATGTCCGTCGGTCCGGCCGGCGTGACCAGCTTGAGCACATCGCCCTCGCGCGCCTTGAGCAGGGTGCGGGCGATGGGGGACACCCAGCTCACCTGCGCCTGGGCGCTGTCGGCTTCATCAATCCCCAGGATCGTGATGGTGCGCCGCGCGCCCGCCTCATCCGCGTAGGTGACGGTGGCGCCAAAAAAGACCTGGTCACTGCCATGGTGGACGCCCGGATCGGTCACGACCGCGATTTCCATGCGCTTGGTCAGAAAGCGGATGCGCCGGTCGATCTCGCGCAGGCGCTTCTTGCCGTAGATGTAGTCGCCGTTTTCAGAGCGGTCGCCATTGCTGGCCGCCCAATGCACGATCTCCACCACCTTGGGCCGCTCGTTGTCGATCAGGTCGAGCAGCTCGGCGCGCAGGCGGGCATAACCTTGCGGCGTGATGTAGTTCTTGCCGCCGGCCGGCAAGGGCGCGAGCTGCGGCTCGTCATCGTCCGCGTCTGTTTCCTTGGTGAAGGCCTTGCTCATGACGGGTTCCGTTGTACAAGAAAAAAGCCTGCAACTTTGCAGTTGCAGGCTTTTACTTTTTGGTGCGGCTGGCAGGAATTGAACCCACGACCCCTTGGTTCGTAGCCAAGTACTCTATCCAACTGAGCTACAGCCGCGAAGGACGTTATTCTAGCACGATACTTGAAGACCGGCGCCATCAGCGACGCAGCCCCAGCAGGGCGCGGGCCTCGGCCGGGCTGGCCACGTCGCGGCCGGCGCGGCGCGCGCAAGCGGCCAGCGCCTCGATCAGCGCCCCGTTGCCGCTGGCGCGCGCGCCATCGGGCAGATAAAAGGTGTCCTCCAGCCCGGTGCGCAGCATGCCGCCCAGCTCCGCCGTGCGCTGGTGCACCGGCCAGATTTCCGCGCGGCCGATCAGGGTGGCCTGCCAGACGCTGTCCGGCGCCATCCAGCGCGGCAGCAGCGCCAGCAGGTCCTCGTCGCAGGGCATGCCCGAGGCCACCCCCATCACCAGGTTGTATTCGGCGCGTCCCATGCCGGGCCGCAGCAGCCCGGCCTTGAGGTACATGCCCACCGAGCGCACGATGCCGACATCAAAGCACTCGAACTCGGGGTGCGCGCCGCATTCGTCCATCACGTCCAGGAATTGCCGCACCTTGGCCACCGGGTTGTCGAACACCATCGGCGGCCAGGCCCACTGGCCGTCTTCCCTGATCTTGAGGTAGTTCAGGCTGCCGGCGTTGCAGGCGGCGATCTCGGGCCGCACGCGCCGGATGCAGGCCACCGGACCCGAAATATCCGGCCCGACCACACCGGTCGTGAGATTGATGATCACGCCCGGACAGGCCGCGCGGATGGCACCCACCACGCGCTCGGCCACCTCCGGCTCCCAGGACGGCAGGTGGCCCATGCCCTCTTCCTGCCGGCGCAGGTGCACGTGCATGATGGCGGCCCCCGCATTGAAGGCATCGCGCGCCTGCGCCGCCATCTGCGCCGGGGTGACCGGCACCGGATGCTGCAGGGGATTGGTCAGCACACCGGTCAGTGCGCACGTCAGAATGGCCTTGTCCATCAGGTTTGCCCCTCCAGTTCCAGTTCCACCAGCACCGCGCCGGCTGCGACCTGCTCGCCCAGCCGCGCATGCACCGCCAGCACCCGGCCCGCCACCTGGGCGGTGAGCCACATCTCCATCTTCATGGCTTCCACGCACAGCAGGGCCTGGCCTTCTACCACCGCGCTGCCGGGCTCGACCCGCAGCTGCGTCACCTTGCCCGCCACCGGCGCGCGGGCACGCGAGGCGTCCTGCGCGGCCTCCTTGTCCGGCCAGGGCGACGGCTCGAAAAACACAAAGCTGGCGCCGTTCAGGGCCAGATGCAACTCACGCGCGTGTTGCGCCACCACGGCGCGGCGCTGCACGCCGTCGATGCCGTAATGCAGCTCGCCGTCCTTGAAATCGATCACCCGCAGCGCGCACTGCTGCTGGCCCCATGCGAGCCGCACCAGGCCCGTGCGGTCCGGCCGCACCCGCAGCACGCGCGTGGCCGCGTCGCACTGCAGGGTGATGTCGAACGCGGCCACGCTGTCGGCGCGCCAGCCCGTCCCCGGCTGCGTGGCCAGGGCGGCAGCCGCCACGCACCAGGCCTCGTCGTCCGGCACGGGGCGGCGCAGCAGCGGCTCGCCCGCATCGAGCCATTGGTCGATCATGCCGGTGTTCATCGCCGCGCCGCGAAACGCCGGGTGGTCCAGCAGATCGCGCAGGAAAACGCCATTGTTGCGCAGCCCCAGCAAGGGCGCGTTTTGCAGCGCGGCGCGCAAGCGGCGGATCGCATCATCGCGGTCGCGCCCATGCACGATCACCTTGGCCAGCAAGGGGTCGTAGAAAGGCGAAATCTCGCTGCCCTCCTCGATGCCGTCGTCAATGCGCACGCCGGGCTGCAGCGCGGCCCGCGGCCGCCAGCGGCGCACGGTGCCGGTCTGCGGCGCGAAGCCGGCATACGGGTCCTCGGCATAGAGGCGGGCCTCGATGGCGTGGCCGCTCAGCCGGATGTCGTCCTGCGCCACGGGCAAGGCTTCCCCCGCCGCCACCCGCAGTTGCCACTCGACCAGGTCCAGGCCCGTCACCATTTCGGTCACGGGATGCTCCACCTGCAGCCGGGTGTTCATCTCCAGAAAATAGTGCCTGAAACCGGCATCGACCATGAACTCGACCGTGCCGGCACCGCGGTAGCCCACCGCCAGCGCCGCCGCCACCGCATCGCGCCCCATGGCCGCGCGCAGGGCCGGGCTCACCACGGGCGAGGGCGACTCCTCGATCACTTTTTGCCGCCGGCGCTGCGCCGTGCAATCGCGCTCGCCCAGGTGCACAGCGTGGCCATGGACATCGGCAAAGATTTGAATCTCGATGTGCCGGCCCTGCTCGATCAGGCGCTCCAGCATCAGGCGCCCATCGCCAAAGGCACTCAGGGCCTCGCGCCGCGCGCCCTCGATCGCCGGCAGCAGCTCATGCGGCGCGCGCACCAGGCGCATGCCGCGGCCGCCGCCGCCGGCCACGGCCTTCACGAGCAGGGGCCAGCCCAGCCGGGCCGCCTCCTCCGACAGCCGCGCATCCGCCTGCTCCGCGCCCAGGTAACCCGGCACGCAGGGCACGCCCGCGTCGATCATGCGCCGCTTGGCCAGCGCCTTGTCGCCCATGGCGGCAATGGCCGCGGGCGACGGGCCGATGAACACCAGCCCGGCATCAAGGCAGGCCTGGGCAAAGTCCGCGTTCTCGCTCAAAAACCCATAACCCGGATGAATGGCGTCCGCGCCGGTCTGGCGCGCCGCCTGCAGCAGCGCATCCACCCGCAGGTAGGAGTCGGCCGCCGCCGAGGCGCCAATGTGCACCGCCTCGTCGGCCAGGCGCGCATGCGGCGCGGCGGCATCCGCATCGCTGAACACCGCCACGCTGCGGTAGCCCAGCCCGCGCGCGCAGCGGATGACGCGGCACGCGATCTCGCCCCGGTTGGTTATCAGGATTTTGGAGAAGCTCATGAACCGTGCGCTCCGCTGCAAATAAGTTGAATCCCGGGTGCGACCGCGGCCATCACATGCGTGCCACGCCGAAGGTGTTGGGGTGCAGCGCACGCTGCTGCGCCTCGTGCGCCAGCGCCAGGCACAGGCCCAGAATGCGGCGCGTGTCGCGCGGGTCGATGATGCCGTCGTCCCACAGGCGCGCAGTGCCGAACAGGGCGGTGGATTCCTGCTCCAGCCGCTGGCGCAAGCCGTCCGACTGGGCCTTGAGCGCGTCTTCGTTGGCGGCCACGCCCGAGCGCCCGAGCTTGCCGCGGTTGACGATGTCCATCACCTGGGCCGCCTGCGCGCCGCCCATCACCGCCGTGCGCGCGGTCGGCCAGGCAAAGATGAAACGCGGGTCGAAGCCGCGGCCGCACATGCCGTAGTTGCCCGCGCCGTACGAGCCCCCCAGCACAAAGGTGAACTTGGGCACGCGCGCATTGGCCACGGCCTGGATCATCTTGGCGCCGTGCTTGATGGCGCCCTGGCGCTCCGCCACCGAGCCCACCATGTAGCCCGTCGTGTTCTGCAGGAAAACCAGCGGCGTGCCGCTCTGGTCGCACAGCTGGATGAACTGCGCCGCCTTGGTCGAGCCATTGGGCTGGATCGGGCCGTTGTTGCCCAGCAGGCCCACCAGCCGGCCCTGCACGCGCGCGTGGCCGCACAGGGTCTCGCTGCCGTAGCCGGCCTTGAACTCCAGGAAGTCGGAGCCATCGACCAGCCGCGCGATCACCTCGCGCGCATCGTAGGGCTCGCGCTCATCGGCCGGCACCAGGCCCAGCAGTTCCTGTTCGTCATGCAGCGGCTCGGCAAACGCGGGCGCGGGGCCGGCCGCGTCCCACTGCAGCTTGTCGAGCACCTCGCGCGCCATGGCAATGGCGTGCGCGTCGTCCTCGCACAGGTACTCGCCCAGGCCGGTCACATTGGCATGGGTCTCGGCGCCGCCGAGTTCCTCCTCGGTGCTGTCCTCGCCCATCGCGGCCTTCACCAGCGGCGGGCCCGCCAGGAAAATGCTGGAGCGCCCGCGCACCAGAATCACGTAGTCCGACAGGCCCGGCAGGTACGCGCCGCCCGCGGTGGACGAGCCATGCACCACCGCGATCTGCGGCAGGCCGGCGGCCGACATGCGGGCCTGGTTGGCAAAGCTGCGCCCGCCTTCGATGAAGATCTCGCTCTGGTACAGCAGGTTGGCGCCGCCGCTTTCGACCAGGTAGACCACGGGCAGCTTGTTCTCGCGCGCGATCTCCTGCGCGCGCAAGGCCTTGCGCAGGCCCATGGGCGCCACCGTGCCGCCCTTGACGGCGCTGTCGCTGGCGGAGATCAGGCAGCGCTTGCCGGCCACCACCCCGATGCCGACGATCGAGCCGCCGCCCAGCACCGCGCTCTGGCCGTCGTCGTCGTGCATGCCCAGGCCCGCCAGGCGGCTGAGCTCCAGAAAGGAGGAGCCCCGGTCCAGCAGGCGCGCCACGCGCTCGCGCGGCAGCAGCTGGCCGCGCTGCTCGAACTTCGCGCGCTTGGATTCGGACTCGGCAATCACCCGCTGCTCCAGCCGTTGCACCTCGGCCAGCAGATCCTGCATGCGCCGCGCGTTGGCGCTGAACGCATCGGACGCGGGCTTGACTTTGGAGCGCAGGACTGGCATCGGGTAAAAACCTCGCGTGTTCGCAAAAAGTGCTTGTGGCATTCTGCATCAGAAGATGCGCCTGACCGCCCCTTGCCTTGACCGGTCCGGGACAGCACCGGAGGCGTGGTTTCCAGCGAAATTTGAAAGCAAAACAGGCCACCAGCCCTTTTGGAACGGGCGCAGTACGCTATTAAATCAATAGCAACTTCAGCCGGATGGCGATGCCAGCCGGGGACTAGGACTTACCCCCATTGCCTGTGGTCTAGGTTGTGGACAAGTCCATGCACAACTCCCGCAAACCGCGCCGGCCTTGGCGATGCGGATGGTGCTCAAGAATGAGGCAGCGCGGCCGACGGGCCGCGCCCCACGCCGGCCAAAACGAATCATCCTTGGGGCCGTGCGTCCCTGACCAGGCGAAATCCAAGATGCGACATCGGGCTGCAGGGATCCGCGCCACGCCGCGCGCTGGGTCGATAGGACTGGCAATAGTCTTCGTTGCACAGGAATGAACCGCCTCGAATCACTCTTTTGGGCGCATGAACCGGAACGCCAGGGTCGCTGGCATCGTAGGAATCTTGCGGCCCCCGCGGATTGCTTATGGTTTTGCCCGCGTGCGCCTTGGCCTGGATTGCAAAATAGTCAGCGCGATACCAATCGGCTACCCATTGCCAGGCATTTCCCGTCATGTCAAACAGGCCATAACCATTGCGGGGGAAGGTGCCCACCGAAGACGTGTCGACGGCTCCGCCCGCCTGGGGGCCGGTCACCGGGAAAGGGCTTTTCCTCACATCCCAGGTAGTGGCCTGCCGTTTTCCGTCAGGCTCCAATTCATCACCCCATGCATAAGTGGCTTGATCGAGCCCGCCGCGCGCGGCGAACTCCCACTCGGCTTCGGTCGGCAACCTTTTCCCCAGCCACTTCGCATAAGCCAGCGCATCCTCATAACTGACCTGTACCACGGGATGGTCGCCTTTTCCCTCAATGCCGCTTTGCGGCCCCTGGGGATGCTTCCAGCTCGCCCCGGGAACATAGGCCCACCATTGGGAATAATCATCCAGCCGGACGGGCTTGGGGGTCCCGGTAAACACCATCGCCCCGGGAATCAACACCGACTCGGGTGGCTTGCGGGTACCGGCGGGCAACTGAACCTTGATGGTTTCCCAGTCCGGCTTCTTCTCGGCCGTGGTGAGGTAGTTCGTCGCCTTGACAAATTCGGCAAACTGGTCATTCGTGACGTGCGTCGTATCCATCCAGAAACCGGCCACCCTCACGCGGTGGACCGGACGTTCATTTTGCTGGGCGAGCTTGTGGGCGCTGCCCATTAAAAATTCGCCGCCAGGCACCCAGGCCATTCCCTGGGGGCCATTGCCGCCGTCACCCAACACCATCGCCGGTTTTCCTGGCGCCTCTTGACCCCGGCGCCATGGATAACCCAGCCAGGCGCCACCGGCCATGGCCAGCCCCAGTCCCCCCACTAGCAAAAGGCGTCGATTCCTGGTGCGCACTTCATTGATCTCCCGGGCCATGCATCAATCCGGACCCTCAATACACGGCCGTCGATCTGGCACAGTCGCCGGTGTTCTGATTGATGATCTGCAAATCGGCATTGTCAGTGACGCCATCGAAATTGAAGTCGTAAACACTGGAGTAACCCCAGGCCTGGCTGATCATTTGCCAGTTGACGAGGTCTTGCGCATTGACCGCGCGATCCAGGTTGCCATCCCCCGCGCAGGCGGGCTGTGAGGCCAGAATCGTGTTCAGCTGCGCGAGCAGATGGTTATAAATGGCCGTCAGCGCCGACGACCAGGACGCCTGGGATGGCAGCAAATCGAGGCCGGCATTGTCCAGTGCGGGCGATGGCGCCTTTTGGTCCACCGCATAAAACTCCTTTTTGATCTCGGACGTGCAGGAATCGCCGGCAGCGGTATACGTTTGAACACTGTTTTGAACCAGCTTGTACGCATCGTTGCGCACCGCCGTGACCACCTCTGGGAGGATGGACAGCTGAGTGGCACTGCCGCTCTTGGTGTAAGCCCGCTGTACCTGGCAACAACTCGGATAACCGGCGCCTGAGCTGTAGCCGTAGCCACCATTCGATGCGGATGGCGGCACCACCGACACGTCATCGTAACCACGGCCCCACCAGACCCCCCCGTTGTCTTCGCAGACGCTTTTGGAAACAGGGATTTGCGAGCAGGAACTTTGGGAAATGACGCACGGGCCGTTGCGCCCCTCGTTCGCCTGAATGTTGTAGCCGCCCTGGGTGAAATTAAGGGTGCGAATGCTGGACTGATCGACTTTGCTCAAATAGGGCAACAGCGGAGCCGAATCAATCGTGCGAGGAACCGCGCCTGGAACATCGATGCCCGCCATCTCGCCAAACAGCTGATAGACATCCACCATATTGACCATGTGTTCCACGTCGCGATTGGGCTGGGCAACCAAGGGGCCCGCGACAATCAGCGGGACCCATACCCCCGTCTGGTAGGCCGTGCCTTTGGCGCGCTGCAGGTTGAACGGCGCCTTGACGGTATTGCCCAGCGTGCCGTTATCGCCCACGATCACGATCATCGTATTGCCGGCCTTGGGGTTGTAGGCCAGGGTGCCATCCGGGTTGCGGGTCGCCAGGCGCGTCTCGACCAACAAACGGCCCAGCTCGGCATCCATGGCCTCGGTCACCTGGTTTTGCAGAACCCGCCAATCCGTCGAACTGCTGCAGTCCAAACCCTCGCCGGCCCCCACGGCCGAGGAAATCAAATTTTTCGGCGCCTGCTGCAAGGGCGTGTGCGGCGCAGTGAAGCTGACCGTGGCCATCCACGGCCGGGAAGACGAGCGACCCTTGATCCAGTCGATGGCGGCATTGGCCTCGATGGTGGTGCGATAACCGCGAGCACGGCTATCGCTCAAGGCGACGGCTTCGACCCCGGCCGGACCATTGATCACCAAGGGCGAAACATAATAGGCATTCTGCTTGTTGAAATTCAGGCCCGCCGGCAGCGTGGCCTGGCATGCGGCATTCGGCTTGAAGATGCCCCCGCCGGCCAGGCATTGTTTTCCCGGCACATCGCCGGCCGCGGAAAGCCCGGATAAATTGCTGCAAGAACCATTGGCCTGATAGCAGGCACCGGCATCTGCTCCGCCATGAACCGCGCCCGGCACGTACCCGCACTTGTAGCTTCCCGCGGCGGCCACCCCGCCGGCGCTTGTATCAATCGAGCCGGCCAGGCCGCCCACCCATCCATAAAAATAATCCCAACCCAGGGCGGCTGGCGTTCCGTTGCCGGCCTGGTTATTTTCCGGGCCGGCCAGATGGAACTTTCCAAAAAGGCCGCTTTCGTAATTGACCTGCTTCAGCAATTTCGGCGTGGTCATGTCATGCGGGGAAACCTGCGAATTGGCAAGGTCGTTTTGTCCGGTGGCTGCGTAGATATTGGTACGCAAGGGATAACGGCCCACAAACATGGCCGCTCGGCCGGGCGAACATTCGGGCATGGACCAGGTATTGCGAAAGCGAATCCCAGCCGCGGCAATCGCATCGATATTCGGCATGCTGGGCGCGGTGGCGCCGCCATAACCAAAAGCCTTCATCTGATCTATGCCAACATCATCCATGATCACGAACAGGATGTTGGGTTGCACTGAGGAACTGGCCCCGCAGCCAGCAAGGGCCGCCGCCATCAGGATGGAAAAAAGAATGAGGCAACATCTGCCGCATGCTCGCTTCAACATTTCATTCCCTTGCGTCCAGTCCATTCTGAATAGCATGGTAGCAAGGTGCGATGGAGGTGTTGAGAGCTGTGGTCGAGTGGTGTAAGCTAATCAGCACCTTCTGGTCACTAAGAGAAATCCGGATCTCCACGCATTCGGATGCTTGAATTCCTGCTCAAAATTTGCAACATGACACCTCAATTTCGACTATTGCACAACACCTTTTCGTAGCATGCCAAAAGTTGGTCGTAACGATCCATGTCCCTGTGGCAGTGGACGAAAATTCAAAAAGTGCCATTACAGGTCGGAATACACCTTGCCCACATTAATTGCGCAGTCGAATTTCGAAAAGCAAGCTATCGAAGAAGGGCGACGCCTTTTCGAAGAACACAGGGTACGTGAGCTTCAGCGGAAAAAACAGCAGGGATTAGGCCGTCCGATAATTTCAACTGAACACAAGGGACATCGGTTTGTTGCAGTTGGAAATCGATTGCACTGGGGTAAATGGAAAACCTTCTATGACTTTCTGGGAGACTACCTAAAAAAGACACTGGGGCCAGATTGGGGTAACGCAGAGCTTCAAAAACCGCTACAAGATCGTCATCCAGTGCTGCAGTGGTACGAACGCATCTGTCAGATACAGCTCCAGCACTTTAATCCCGCTGGTGAGGTGTCGTCAATGCCAATGACAGGCGCTGCCTCAGCTTACTATAAGCTGGCACATAGCCTTTACTTGATTGCGCATAACGGCAAAGACATCCAGAGCCGACTCATTGCAAGGCTAAGAAATATTGACAACTTTCAAGGTGCCTTTTTTGAAACGCAAGTTGCTGCTTGGCTTATCAATGCTGGATTCGAGCTCGAGTACGAAGACGAATCTGACACATCCACTTCGCACTGCGAGTTCACCGCCACCTACATCAATACAGGTGAAAAATACTCTGTTGAAGCTAAGTCAAGATCTCCAAAGACTGGCGGAGGAATACCTACCCGTTTACCAGTAGGCCGACAGCTCCGGCAAGCTCTAGAAAAAAGGGCAAATCACAAACGCTTGGTATTTATTGAATTGTTCAAGCCGATTCACACCGAAGAGCACGCAGATAGACTTTTGAACTTAGCTGTAAAACACCTGCGTGCAATTGAAACGACACCAATAAAAGGTGAACCCGCTCCACCTGCCTATGTTTGTATCACCAACACCTCGGAACAGTATGTGTTGGACGACACCACGATCGCAAATGTGTTTCATTTTTTAGGTTTTAAGATAGCTGATTTCATGGACGCTGAGTTTGGTTCTTTGAGAGAAGCCCTTCGTGCTCGGGAACGGCACTGGCCAATGTTTCAATTGCTGAAGTCCATAGAAGAACATCGCGATATCCCGTCCACATTCGGTGGTGAGTTGCCTTCAGAAACTTTCGTGACTGACAAGCCGTCCAGAATTCAAATTGGGCGTTTTTATCTGGTACCTGGGCCAGACGGAATAGAGGTACCGGCGAGGATCACTACAGCAACTGTTATGAACGGAAAGGCTTACTGCAGCTTCCATGATCCAGCCAAGGACCAAGCGTGGCTGGGGACTTTTGAGATGACGCCAGATGAGCTCGTCGATTACCAAAAATACCCCGATACCTATTTTGGTGTGTTTCTAACGCAAGGTCGCCATGTCGAGACTGCCATGGAACTTTTCGATTTTTTTCTTGGCACATACCAAAATACGCCAAGGGACAAACTACTTGAATTCCTGGCTGACAGTGGCGATATCAATCATCTAAGAAATTTAGACCAAAAGGATCTTGCTGAAATACTGTGTGAAAGATATGTTCTTCACGCAATATCCCAAGGATTTGCCGTGAAGCCCATGCGAGGGGGGACTCGCGGGGACCATAACAGCCAGTCCCTCTGAAAAAATGGTAGGGCGTGAGTGATTTGAACACTCGACCAAAGGATTATGAGTTAGCCGCTCAAGGACAGTGCCTAGGCAAGTCAGGCATTTGTGACAGTAATCCAGGAAAGCTAAAAGTATATACGCGACAGTAACTTAGCGCAATTTAGCGAAACGCTCCAAACATGGTGTCTGTACCGCTGCTGTACCGGCAGCGGTATGACATCATCCACTCAAGAACAAGTTTAGGGAGCCGTTATGAAGCGAGCGAAGATCGCGCTTGAGTCGGAAGTCGTGAAGTGGCTACTGCAACTCATAGATTCAGAGCAATTGCTGGATAGCATTGATGGCCAGGCTGAGGTGATCGACGTTGTGGTGGGGACTCAACAGGAAGCCTTCATCCCAACATTCAGCATTGACTATGTTTCACGACTAGCCTCAGCAAAAGCAGCGAAGAATGTTCTTGGGCAGTTGGGGTTGCTACAACTTGTCGCAGTCAACAAAAGCATTTCTCTCAAAACTGGTGAAGTGCTTCGCCCTGACATACTTTGCTTTAATCCCGAAAATCGGACACTGGTTGTTTTCGAGGTGAAGCGGGAACCCTTAACGGAGCGCCAAACACTCACTGAATTGGCTGGCTACGAGCAAGAGCTTCGGAATCTGCTCCCGTTTCTTGGCAACTTCGAAATCTGCTTTGTCATTGTCGCCAAGGACTGGTCTACGCTGTTGAATCACGCGATAGGCTCAATGAATGCGTGGTCTGGAAAGCAATGCCTTGCACTCAAACTGGGTGGTGATAAAGCATCATTCAAACTGACATGCCACTTGCCTGAAGCGTGGCATCCGAGAGGCAGCATTGGCCTTCCACCGAAAGCACTTCAAACAATTGATCTTTTTCTCAATGAGGACGGCGCTGACCTGACAGAGGACTTCCCGCCACGGCTTGTTCTCACCGCAATGGATGTCATAGCGCGCGCTGGTGACAGGTCCGGCTCTCACGGATTCATGATGCTATGGAAAGACCTGGGTGGATTTGGGCGTGGGCTCTGGGCTATAACACTTTGCGCGGTTGATCCTTTGGCGATGTACGAATGGTGTCGCGAGAACGGCTTCGCTCATCGCACATCTGAAACTGCCGAATACCTGGACAAGCAAGTCATGGAGCTACCCTCATTGGTTCCATCAGTCGTGTACCAAATGGCCCGCGAAGCTTTCCCAGTTTTGAGTGACAGATACCAACCAGAGTTTGATGGAGCCTTCAGTTGGGAAGAAAAACTTCATCAATACAGGTCTCGCGGAATTCCAATTCAATTTGAGTTCTGGGGCATGCCAGGTCAATACGCGCGGGAGTTTGTCTGTAACCCCGGAGTTCGTGATCACTATATCCCGTACCTCAGCCGCCATGAATTGGATTGGACGGACCCAGAGATAGCAATCCCGTTGATCGACAACTTGTCTGGCAGCACGCCATTTCAAGGAGGCGTTGTCAGATGCTCAGATGCATTCAAAGTGGGCCTTGCCATTGGCACCCTCGTTCTGGTCGCCTCCAACGCCAGTCGCAGTCCAGATCACGCTGAAAAGCTCGCGCCTTTGACTCGATGGGCCGATCTTGAGGCTCTGCGATTTGCAATTGAAATGAAGCAGATCTACGACATCAGTAATGAAGTTCGGGTCCCAATGCCAACGCTTTCTAGTAGCCCTGAACTGCGATTGTCTTCAGCAACTGCTCTAGCCACTTGGATTTCTGATGAACTTATCGGAAGCGATCATAGGGTACATCAGTATTGCTTTAAATTGGGGATGGACGGAGTTCTTCTATTCAGTGAATGGTTTCGGGATGGAAACAGTGCGCTGGCACCAGATCAAACGAAAGCCCTCGTTGAATGGGCCAAGCATATTCTTGGAATTACTCTCTTTTTCACCAACGAATCTGCATCAGCACCGGGTTCTCTCTGGTCGCAAATGCGCAACGTATTGACGCCACACATACGGATTGAGGACCTGGCAGATGAAACGACTTTAAAACAAGCCATACAAGAACTCCCAGATCAAATCCTGATCGACAATTTCGTCGAGGTGATGCTACCTGCCATTGACTCCGCAATCCCTTTGGTGCTGCATACGGTCACCCCTATGCCCGCAATGACAATAGACTGGGATTGGCTCAAATCAGGTGCAAAGGCAAGCTTTGAAGCGGGAAATTTCTGGCATGCAGTAATTCTTTCTCAAAATGGGACCATGGGTGGAGGGCTGCTTTCCCCAATGATGTCAAAACTTCTCCCACCAATTAAAGACCCAGACATCGAAGTCTTCTTTTTGAATGAAAAGTCCGCATTCAGTTCAGCAGTCAAAGTCACTTGGGCGGATCTCATTAAAAACGGTGTCGGTGGAATTTGATGCCATTCCCAATCTTTTCCACAGACTCGTCTAGTAGAAAAAGAGTAGAAAGAAAGGTAGAGGGCGGTGAACAACAAAAAAGGCTAATGCCCACAAAGGCTTACGGCAGCCTCTTGCGACGTAACTCCGTTCTGACCGCGACGTAACCCCGATGTTTTAGAGCTTCATCCACACCGCTTGAGGTCGGCCCTTGGTACTGGTTTCGATTCGACCCTCGGCGATTATTTCCAGTCTTTCCAGCACCCTCATCGCTCGTGTAAGGGCATCATCAAAGTCCCTCATCCGGCCGGTGTACTCCAGCTTAGATTTGAGCCACTCCAAAGCGTTTCGCTGAATAGTCTCATTCGACGTAGCAATGAGGTGTTGCAACGCCTTTGCCATATCCTGGCGCAGACCGAAACGAAGGCGTTTATTCCAATCAATCAAGGCGAATTCGCGATTTCCATATAGGTGCCGCCATCTCGGATCTACGCGCACGGTGTAAGCCTTGGCATCCGGCTCATAGTCAAATCCGTCAATCATATGCAGTGCTCTTGTCTTGCCCACAGAGAGCTTTGAAACACCGTCTTTGTGGATCTCTATCACCAACATTGCAAAGCTTAGCGCCTCCATGGTGCGATGCAACCACTTGTATTCGGTGCTTCCCGTGTGACGCCCAATTGAGCGGAGAAATTAGGCTTGATTGATGACTACAGACTGACCCAAGGGACGCTGAATTGCCTCATGCATTACCTGCATCCAAACATCGGCCTGCGTTTCGTCCAATTGCTCTCCCCAGAATTTAATGACTGCGTCGCGACGACTCACCAAGACCGCATCCCTATAGATTTTCTTGGTGCCACGGGCTACACCCGAGCAAATTTTAGACTCGATACGGTCCGGCAATTACGACTTGAAGTAACTCTTTCCCAATCCAACCAGGGAAGCTACGAACCGAGCCCCAAGTGGATAAATCATTGCCAAATAATGGGAATTGGCTGCTCGTAAATAGTCACCACTGGTACCGGGAAAGCTACTCTCAATTGGTGAAAGTCCTATCACTTGAAGTTGATGGTTTTGAATTTCTTCTACCCCAATCAACTGCCCCACAAGACCAAGTCCTATCGGAATTGTGTACCAGAGCATCCATTTGAACTCAAAACTCTCGACACTGGAAAGTTGCGCCCAAGTGCCATAGATAGTGATAAGCAACACGAACACACTGACAGTAAATAGCAATCCGTTTGAATTCCATAGAAAAATCAACTTGATTGCGCCAAAGATTGCGGCAAAAAACATCAGGATCGCGTAGGTCGGGGTGTGCATTTGTTTGTGATCTTCCTTAAAGATATGACTGTGTAAATATACAGCATACTTCCATTGCACCCCGCCAAAATAACTTAGAGTGGCCGATATCGTATTTGGGAAAAGCGGGTCTATCGTGGCGCGAGCTTGGAAGCAACATTGCTCCACCGCTCTGCCTCGGACTCTACCAATTGCTATGCAAGCCATCGACCAGCAGGCCAAAGGACGGCCAGGGTAGTAATCTTCCCTCTTCACAAACGACTTGAAACGCCAAACAAAAAAGCCTGCTCCAAGGAACAGGCTAATTGCATTCATCAAAAATGAAATGGTAGGGCGTGTTGGACTTGAACCAACGACCAAAGGATTATGAGTCCTCTGCTCTAACCAACTGAGCTAACGCCCCAACCGAAGCGGCTATTGTAAGTGGGCTACTTGTGGTGGCTCAGCGCGTTGCTTACCAGCTTGGACGTGATGTCCACGATCTGGATCATGCGGTCATAGGGCATGCGCGTGGGGCCGATGACGCCCAGCGTGCCGACCACCTGGCCGTCCACCTCGTAGGGCGCGCTGACGATGGACAGTTCCTCGAACGGCACCACCTGGCTTTCGCCGCCGATGAAGATGCGCACGCCCTCGGCCTGGCCGGCGATGTCGAGCAGGCGCATGAGCTGCGCTTTTTCCTCGAACAGCTCGAAAGCCCGGCGCAGATGGCCCATGTCGCTGGAGAAATCCGACACCGACAGCAGGTTTCGCTCGCCCGAGATCACCACCTCGTCCCGGGTTTCGGTGATGACCTCGGAACTCGCGGCGACCGCGGCCTGCATCAGGGTGGCGATCTCCGAGCGCAGCGTCTCCACCTCGTTTTGCAGGCGCTCGCGCACCTGCTCGATGGTGAGGCCCACGTAATTGGCGTTGAGGTAGTTGGCGGCCTCGACCAGCTGGGTCTGCGAATAATCCAGCTCGGTGAAGATCACGCGGTTTTGCACGTCGCCCTCGGGCGACACGATGATGACGAGCACGCGCCGCTCGGACAGGCGCAGAAACTCGATATGCCGGAACACCGAGGTGCGCTTGGGCGCGATCACCACCCCCACGAACTGCGACAGGCTGGACAGCAGGTTGGCCGCGTTGGAGATGACCTTTTGCGGCTGATCGTGCGCCAGGCTGGGCGCGGCGGCAAACTGCCCCTGCTGCACGGTCAGCATGGTGTCGACGAACAACCGGTAGCCGCGCGCCGTGGGAATGCGCCCGGCCGAGGTGTGGGGGCTGGCGATGAGGCCCAGTTCCTCCAGATCGGACATGACGTTGCGGATGGTGGCGGGCGAGAGTTCCAGCCCGGAGGCGCGCGACAGCGTGCGTGAGCCCACCGGCTGGCCATCGGCAATGTAGCGTTCAACCAGCGCCTTCAACAACAACTTGGCACGATCATCGAGCATGCGGCCATTTTAATGATGTAATTTGCAAATGAAATCCAAATTCCGCCACGTGGCACTGATTGGCAAGTACCACACGGCCGCGGCAGGCCCGGCGGCCGCCTCGTCGCGCCATGCGCTGGAGGAGATCGCCCAGTTCCTGCAGGCGCAGGGCTGCAAGGTGGTGTTCGAGCAGGAGACCGCCGCCAACACCGGCATCACCGGCGCCCCGGTGATGGACGTGCCCGGCATCGGCAGCCATTGCGACCTGGTGCTGGTGGTGGGCGGCGACGGCACGATGCTGGGCATCGGCCGGCAGCTGGCGCACTTCGATGTGCCCCTGATCGGCATCAACCAGGGCCGGCTGGGTTTCATCACCGACATTCCGCTGGACGGCTTCCAGGCCCGGCTGCAGGCCATGCTGCACGGCGAATACGAGGAAGAGCAGCGCAGCCTGATCCACGCCCGCGTCATGCGCGACGGACAGTGCGTGTTTGACGCGCTGGCCCTCAACGACGTGGTGGTCAACCGCGGCGCCACCTCGGGCATGGTCGAGCTGCGGGTGGAGGTGGACGGCCATTTCGTGGCCAACCAGCGGGCCGACGGCCTGATCATCGCCACGCCGACCGGCTCCACCGCCTACGCGCTGTCGGCCGGCGGGCCGCTGCTGCACCCCTCGATTCCGGGCTGGGTGATGGTGCCGATCGCCCCGCATACCTTGTCAAACCGGCCGGTGGTCCTTGCGGATACTTCGGAGATAGCTATCGAAATCGTAGCGGGCCGCAATGCCAGCGCCAACTTCGACATGCATTCCCTGGCCTCGCTGCTGCATGGCGACCGCATCATCGTGACACGCTCGCAGCATCGCGTGCGCTTTTTGCACCCCAAGGGCTGGACCTATTTCGACACGCTGCGCAAGAAGCTGCACTGGAATGAAGGAGTGGCCTGAAATGGAACACCCCCAGGCTTCGCGCACTCCGTGTCGCTACGCCAGACAGGCCCGCGCCAGAGGCTGTGGCTCTTCGGCCTGTCCGGACCTGCGCAGGCAGGCCCGGAGCCGCAGGCCTCAGCCCCTTGCAGGGGGCAACGCCAGTGGCCCGGCGAAGCCGGTTCCACGGCGTTTCCCGGCTGGATCGCTTGATGCGCCATGCGCGCTGGAGCAACTGACATGAGCCTCAAGCGCATCGTCTTGCGGGATTTTGTCATCGTCAGCGAGCTCGAACTGGAGCTGGCCACCGGCTTCACCGTGCTCACCGGCGAAACCGGGGCCGGCAAATCCATCCTGATTGACGCGCTGCAGCTCGTCACCGGCGCGCGCGCCGACACCGGCGTGATCCGCGAGGGCGCCGCCCGCACCGATGTCAGCGCCGAGTTCGACTCCTCCCCCGTGCTGGACGACTGGCTGCGGGACGCGGGCTTTGACCCGGGTGACAGCCTGCTGCTGCGCCGCACGGTGGACACGCAGGGCAAGAGCCGGGCCTGGATCAACGGCAGCCCGGCCACCGCCGCGCAGTTGCGCGAGCTGGGCGAGCAGTTGCTCGACATTCACGGCCAGCATGCCTGGCAGAGCCTGACGCGCCCCGAGGCGGTGCGCGGCCTGCTTGACGCCTACGCCCGGGTCGACACCGCGGCGCTGGCCGCGCGCTGGCAGCAATGGCGCCAGGCCCAGGCGGCGCTGGCCGAGGCCACGGCGGCGCAGGACACCCTGCAGCGCGAGCGCGAGCGCCTGGCCTGGCAGATTGGCGAGCTGGACAAACTGGCGCCCCAGGCCAGCGAATGGGAGGAACTCAACACCGACCACGGCCGCCTGTCGCATGCGCAGGCCCTGCTGGACGCGGCGCAGGGGGCGCTCAAGGCGCTCGAGGACGAGGAAGGCAGCGCCCTGGGCGCGCTCAACAGCGCCCACCAGTTGCTACAAAATCAGGAGCACCTTGAACCCGAATTCAAAGGGCTGACCGAGGTTTTGGCATCCAGCCTGGCGCAGGTGGAGGACAGCGTGCACTCGCTGCACGCCTATCTGCGCAAGACCGACCTGGACCCGCAGCGCCTGGCCGAACTGGACGAGCGCATGGCGCAGTGGATGTCGCTGGCGCGGCGCTACAAGCGCGCTCCGGCCGACCTGCCGGGCTTGCTGGCCTCGTGGCGGGAAGAACTGGGCCGGCTGGACGCCGCCGCCGATCTGGCCGGGCTGCAAGCGGCCGAGCAGAAGGCGCAAAGCGCCTACAGGGACGAAGCCAAGCTCATCTCCAAGGCGCGCCACAAGGCCGCCCCGCTGCTGGCCAAGGCCATCACCCAGGCCATGCAGGGCCTGGGCATGCAGGGCGGGCGCTTTGAAGTGGCGCTGCAAGCCACGGCGCAGCCCCAGCAAGGCGGCCTGGAAGAGGTGGGCTTCCTGGTGGCCGGGCACGTGGGGAGTTCGCCCCGGCCCGTCAACAAGGTGGCCTCGGGCGGCGAGCTCTCGCGCATGGCGCTGGCCATTGCGGTCACCACCAGCCAGCTGGGCACGGCGCAAACCCTGATCTTTGATGAAGTGGATTCGGGCGTGGGCGGCGCCGTGGCCGAAACGGTGGGGCGGCTCATGAAGCAGCTCGGCCAGGACCGGCAGGTGCTGGCCGTCACGCACCTGCCGCAGGTGGCCGCTTGCGCCGACCACCACCTGGTGGTGGCCAAGCAGCTGCAGGGCCGCGCCACGCTGAGCACCGTCACCGGCGTTCAGGACGAGCAGCGGATCGCGGAGATCGCGCGCATGCTGGGCGGCGAGCGCCTGTCGGGCACCACGCTGGCCCACGCCCGGGAAATGCTGCAGGCGCAAACCACCTGACACCCCCATCATGGCCATGGAAATCGTCCTCATCACAGGCATGTCGGGCTCGGGCAAGTCGGTCGCGCTGCATGCGCTGGAGGACGCCGGTTATTACTGCGTGGACAATCTGCCGCCCGAGCTGCTGCTGCCCTTTGTGGCGCTGGAGCAAAAGCATGGCGCCAGCCGGGTGGCGATCGCCATGGATGTGCGCAGCGCCACCTCGCTGCCGCTGGTGCCCGAGCAGCTCACGACCCTGCGCAAGCAGGGGGTCGTGGTCAAGCCCCTGTTTCTGGACGCCACCACCGGCACTCTGGTGCGCCGCTATTCGGAGACCCGGCGCAGGCACCCCCTGTCCCAGCACGACTCGGACCTGCCTGCGAAAAACCCGCGTCGCGCGCTGGTGGATGCGATTGAGCTGGAGCGCGAGTTGCTGGCCGATCTGCGCGAGCAGGCCCATGTGATCGACACCAGCATCATCCGGCCTTCGCAACTGCAAAGCCACATCAAATCCGTGATTTCCGCGCCGAGCGGTCAGCTGACGCTGGTGTTCGAATCGTTTGCCTTCAAGCGCGGCATCCCGGCCGACGCCGACTATGTGTTTGACGTGCGCATGCTGCCCAACCCCCACTACGAACCCGAGCTGCGGCCCCTGACCGGGCTGGACCCGGCCGTGACGGCCTTTTTGCAGGAGCAGCCCGAGGTGGGCCAGATGCTGGGCCACATCGAGCAGTTTCTGGCGCACTGGCTTGACGTGCTGGCACGCGACCACCGCAGCTACGTCACGGTGGCCATCGGCTGCACCGGGGGGCAGCACCGCTCGGTGTACCTGGTGGAACAGCTGGCCCGCGCCTTTGGCGCCCGGTGGGCCACCCTCACGCGCCACCGGGAGCTGGAAGCGGGCTGAACCCGTGGTGGCCCCGCCTGTTTCAGGACCGGACGGCCAACAACTTCCTGACGGGGGCGGGCAGCCCCAGTCGCGGCCACTGGTCCGCGGCAAACCAGCCGCCTTGCGCCAGCGCGCTGGCGGGCAGCTGCACCCGCACCGGGTGCAGGTGCAGATCCTTGTGCGTGAGCACATGGACGAAAACGGCCTCGTCATGCAGCGCGGCGCGGTAGCGGGCGGGCACCGCCGCCTCCAGCGCGGCGTGGCTGTCGAACAGCGCAAAGCAGTACAGCCCGGCCCACACGCCGGGCGTCGGCCTTTTGTCCAGCCAGACCGAGCCATCGCGGGTGTGCGCCCACAGCAGCCACAGCGACTGCGCGCTGCGCTTGAGCTTGCGTGACTTGACGGGGTACTTCTGCGGCGTGCCCTGCTGCCGGGCCACGCACAAAGTGGTGAGCGGACAGGACTCGCACGCCGGTTTTTTGGCCAGGCACACCGTGGCGCCCAGGTCCATCACGCCCTGGGTGTAGCGCGGCATGGACGCCATCAGGTCCCGCCGGGGCAGCAGCTCGGTGGCCTGCTGCCAGAGCTGGCGCTCATGGGCGGCCAGCGCCAGGTCGGCATCAAAGCCGAGCACACGGGTGAGCACACGCTTCACGTTGCCATCCAGAATGGCCACGCGTTCGCCAAAGCACAGGGATGCAATCGCAGCCGCCGTGGAGCGGCCAATGCCGGGCAGGGTCTGCAGCGCCTCGGCCGTGCGCGGAAACTCGCCGCCGTGCAGGCCCATCACCTGCTGCGCGCACAGGTGCAGATGGCGCGCCCGGCTGTAATAACCCAGCCCGCTCCACAAGCCCAGCACCTCGTCGAGCTGCGCCGCGGCCAGCGAGCGGACATCGGGGAAACGCCCGAGAAAACGCGCAAAGTAATCCAGCACCGTCGTGACCTGGGTCTGCTGCAGCATGATCTCGGACAGCCAGACCCGGTAGGGATCGCGTGTGTTTTGCCAGGGCAGGTCATGCCGGCCATGGCTCATTTGCCAGCGCACCACCCGGGTGGCCAGATCGCTCGCCATCGGGCTCAAGCCCGTTCCAGCTCGGGCTCGGGCTCGTGGTGGCGCGAATCCTGCGCGCCGATGAGGAAGGACGTCAGCTCCAGCAGCTTGGCGTCGAGCTGATTCAGGGTCGCTTCCTGCAATTCGATGTCGTCAATGCGGTCGTCCAGCCCACCCGCGGCCTGCTGGATGCGATCAATGGCCTCCATGCGCCGCACGAAGTTGCGGCGCCGCTCGCGCAGCTGGACATCGAGCTGGGCCGCCGCCGCCTTGCTCCACAGCTCCACGTCGCCCAGCACCGCTTCGTGCACCATCCGCAGCCGGGTCGAGAGCGCGCGCACCAGGCGATCGGCAAACTCGGGCTGCGCCAGCCTGAAGGCATTGCCGATTCCCAGATACTGCAGGTGGCCGCGCTCGATGAGGTCGAGCTCGCTCACATAGGGCGCCATCTCGGGCTCGGCCGGGGCCTGCAGGGCGAATCCATGCTCGGCATTGAGCTGGCGAAAGGTGGCGCCCAGCATGGTCTGGATTTCACCGGTCAGCGACTGCACCTGGCGCAGCCGCTCGCGCAGCCGGTCGAAGGTTTCGCCATAGGCTTTTTTGACGCCCAGCTTGAGCCCCTTCTGGTGCAGGGTTTTGGTGAGCTGGGCCATCTCGGCCTTCAATGCGGTTGACCCCAGCAGGCCAAACACATCGCGCAGCAATTTGAGGTGCACCGAGCGCACGGCATGAATCTTCGCGCCACTGAGGTCAAACTCGGCCTGTTCCTGCGAAATCCGCGTGCGCATGTGCCGGATCACCGAGGCATTCTTGCCCCGCAGCCCCTTGAGTTCGAGCAACTGGTCGTCCAGGTCGCGCCGGCGAATATTGATGACGCGTCCGGTCTCGCTGCGCAAATCCGCGATGCCGGCCGCGACGGCGGCGCCCAGCATGTCCTGCCGCCGGTCCATGACGTTGCGGCCCAAGGCATCTTCCAGCAAGGGCAGGCAGCTGGCTTGCAGCAGGGCCGCGTCGTCGGTCACCTTGGCCACCAGTCCTTTCTGGGCCGACACCGGAATCACCCGCTCCGGCGGCACGCCCAGCATCTGCGCGGTCGTTGCACGCTGGCGCTCGAGCTGCGCCTGGACCTGGGCCGGCGAACTCAGCGCATCCCACAGGGTGTCAATCTTGTTGAGGACCACCAGCCGCGCGTCGGCATCGCCGGGCTCGGTGATCAGGTGCTCGTTCCAGATCGCCAGGTCGGACTTGGTCACGCCCGTGTCGGCGCCCAGGATGAAGACCACGGCGTGGGCCTGCGGAATCAGGCTGACGGTCAGCTCGGGCTCGGCACCGATGGCATTGAGCCCCGGCGTGTCCAGAATGATCAGGCCCTGCTTGAGCAGGGGGTGGGCGATGTTGATCAGGGCATGGCGCCACCTGGGCACTTCCACCAGGCCTTGCGCGTCCACCAGCGGATTGTCCTGCGGCACCTCGGCGTGCCAAAAACCCAGCGCCCTGGCTTCGTCCAGCGGCACGCGGCGGGTTTCGGCCACTTTCTCGAACGCGGCGGCCAGCTGCTGGGGATCGTTGACATCGAGGTCGATGCGCGTCCACTTCTCCGGCACCATGCGCCATTCCATCAGGGACTGCGACTGCAAGCGCGTCTCGATCGGCAACAGCCGCAGGCAGGGCGGCACGTCGGCGTCATAACCCATCTCGGTCGGGCACATGGTGGTTCGCCCGGCGCTGGCCGGCATGATGCGCCGGCCGTAGCCGGCAAAGAAAATGGCGTTGATCAGCTCCGATTTGCCGCGGGAAAACTCCGCCACGAAAGCCACCATGACCTTGTCGGAGCGCACCTGGGTTTCGAGCCGCCGCAAACGCTCCTGCACGGCGGCGTCGAGCAGTTCATGGTCATTCATCCATTCGGCCAACAGCTTCAGGCGCAGGGCAAACTCGCGCCGCCACGTGCCATGTTGATCAAATTGTTCGTTGAATGACGTACCCAAATTCCCCTCTCCCCTCCAAGCAATTTTTCAATATATCACCGCGCCATGCGGCCACCCTCAGTTTTTCTGGCATTGGGGGCAGAAAAACGTTGTTCGCTGTCCCTGCCGGATGGATTTGATGCGCGCACCACACACTTTGCAGGGCTGCCCCTCCCGTCCATACACCATGGCGTCGAGCTGGAAGTAGCCGCTCTCGCCCTGCGCGCTGGAAAAATCCCGCAGGGTGCTGCCGCCTTTTTCGACCGCGCGCGCCAGCACATCCCTGATCGCCGCGTGCAGCTTGGTGGCCCGCGGCAGGCTCAGGCGGGACGCGCGCAAGGTCGGTTTGATGCCGGCCAGGAACAGCGCCTCCGACGCATAGATATTGCCCACCCCCACCACCACGGCACCGGCCAGCAACACCTGCTTGATCGCGGCCGTGCGGCGCTTCAAGCCCGCGTGAAAGGCCTTGAGATCGAACTCGTCCGACAAGGGCTCCATGCCGAGCCCGCCCAGCAGCTTGCGGGCCATGGCCGAGTCTTCATCCCGGGCGAAAACAACGGCGCCAAAACGGCGCGGATCGGTCAGCCGCAGCGTCCCCCGGCTGGTCACCATCTCGAAATGGTCATGCGGCCCACGCGCCGGCAAGTGCCTGGCAAAGCTCAGGCTCCCCGACATGCCCAGATGCACCAGCAGCAGGCCCTGGTCCAGATCGAGCAGCAGATACTTGCCGCGCCGGCGCACCGCCTTGACGGTGCGCCCGACCAGCTGCGCGGGAGCGCAGCCCAGCGGCCAGCGCAGCGGCTTGCCCAGATCAACCGACAGCACGCGCGCGCCCTCGATGTGCCGGGCGAAACTCAGGCGGGTGACTTCAACTTCTGGTAATTCGGGCATGGCAATCAATAAGGGGCTGGCTTGGATTATTATGGTTCGATGTTGCTACCAAAAAGCCTTTGCGCTCTTGTCCTGTTTGCCTGCGCGCTGGGTGCGAACGCGCAGCCAGCGGACAACACCCCCGCCGCCCCGGCCTACTCGGCCCTGGATGGCGAGCTCTTTTACCAGTTGCTGGTGGGCGAGCTCAATGCCGAAGGCGGGGAGCCGAGCACCGCGTACGCGCTGATGCTCGACGCGGCACGCAAGACCGGCGACCCCAGGCTGTACCAGCGGGCCGTGGAAATCGCGCTGCAGGCAAGATCCGGCGACTCCGCGCTGCAGGCGGCCCGTGCCTGGAGACAGGCCCTGCCCGGCTCGCGGGACGCGAACCGCTATGTGCTGCAGATACTGATCGGACTCAACCGTCTGGGCGACACCGTGGAGCCGCTCAAGCGCGAGCTGGCCCTGGCGGACCCGAAGGAGCGCGCCACCGCCATCACCCTCATCCCCCGCTATTTCACGCGCGCCAGCGACAAGAAGCTGGCCGCCGGCATCGTGGAGCAGGCCCTGGCAGACCAGCTCGGCCATGCGGCAACCGGCGTCGCGGCCTGGACCACGATAGGGCGCATGCGCATTGACGCGGCGGACCCATCGGGCGCGCTCGAAGCCGCGCGCCGGGCACAGGCCCTCGATCCGCGTTCGGAGGAGCCGGCCCTTCTCGCGCTCGCGCTGATGTCGCCCAAAATGCCGGGGGCCGAGTCCATCGTGCGCAAGTACCTGGACGGCAAGCCCCTGACCGAAGTGCGCCTGGATTACGCCCGCGCGCTGCTGGACGCCCAGCGTTATGCGGAATCCGCGGCCCAGCTCCAGGCCATCACCAGCGAAAAACCCGACTATGCGGACGCGTGGCTGATGCAGGGTATTCTCGAGCTGCAGGACAAGAAGACCGCTGCCGCCGAAAAATCGCTCAAGCGTTATGTCGAGCTCGTGCTGGCCAAACCAGCGCGCGGCGAAAGCAGCCGCGGCCTGGCGCAGGCTTATCTGTCGCTGGCCCAGATTGCCGAGCAGCGCAAGGAGTTTGCCCAGGCCGAAGCCTGGCTCAACCGCATCGACAACACCGGGGACATGATCAGCACCCAGACCCGCCGGGCCTCCATGCTGGCCCGGCAAGGCCGGCTCGATGAAGCCAGAAAGCTGATCCGCGGCCTGCCCGAGCGCAGCCCCGCCGACGCCCGCATGAAACTGGCGGCCGAGGTGCAGCTGCTGCGCGACAACAAGCAATACAAAGCGGCGTACGACCTTCTGGTCGAAGCCACGGCACGCGATCCGAAAGACGTGGACCTGGTGTACGACCAGGCCATGCTGGCGGAGAAACTGGGCAATCCGGACGAGATGGAGCGCCTGCTGCGCCGGGTCATCGCCGACAAGCCGGAATACCACCACGCCTACAACGCCCTGGGCTACTCGTTCGCCGAGCGCGGCATCCGGCTGCCCGAGGCCAGGCAGCTCATCCTCAAGGCGCTGGAATACGCGCCGGGCGACCCCTTCATCAGCGACAGCCTGGGCTGGGTTGAATTTCGCAGCGGCAACAAGGCCGAAGCCTTGCGCATCCTGCAGGAGGCCTTCAAGGCCAGGCCGGATGCCGAAATTGCGGCCCATATCGGCGAAGTGCTGTGGAGCATGGGCAAGCGCGACCAGGCGGTGAGCATCTGGAAGGAAGGCGCGCAACTCAACCCCGAGAACGAAACGCTGGTGCAGACCCTCAAACGACTGCGTGTGAAACTGTGAACCCGCGGCGCCGGCTGATCTCCGCGATCTCTCTTTTTGCTATATTTTTAATAGCTGGCTGCGCCCAACCGACAAGGGTTACCGGCGAAAATGTTAGAGAAATCTGGCGCGGCCGGCTGGCCCTGCGCATCGAATCCGATCAACCGCAGTCCTTTGCCGCGGGCTTTGAGCTCAGCGGCAACGCCCGCATCGGCGAGCTGGTGCTGTCCTCGCCCTGGGGCAGCACGCTGGCCAGCCTGAACTGGACGGCGCAGACCGCCACCCTACGCGCCAACGGAATCCGCCGCGACTACGATTCCCTGGACGACTTGCTCACCGAGTTGACCGGCACCGCCATTCCCATCGCGTCCCTTTTTGCCTGGCTCAACGGCGACAACGCCGCCGCCGCGGGCTGGCAGGCCGACCTGTCCCAACTCAGCCAGGGACGGCTGCTCGCCCGGCGCACGCAGCCGGCGCCGGCCGCGGAACTGCGTCTTCTTCTTGAGCCCCAGGCCGCACGGGATAATCCGCCCTCATGAAGTCGCTTTACGACGTTCCCGCCCCCGCCAAACTCAATCTTTTTCTGCACATCACCGGCAAAAGAGACGATGGCTACCACCTGCTGCAGTCCGTCTTCATGCTGATCGACTGGTGCGACACGCTGCACTTTGACATCCGCTCCAGCGGCCAGATCAGCCGCGAGGACCTGGGCACGGCCTTGCCGGCCGATGACCTGATCGTGCGCGCGGCGCGGGCCCTGCAAACGGCCAGCGGCACCCGCCTGGGCGTTCATGCCGGCGTGGAAAAACGCATTCCGGCCCAGGCCGGCATGGGCGGCGGCTCCTCCGACGCGGCCTCCACCCTGCTGGCCCTGAACCGCTTGTGGCGGCTTGATCTGCCCCTGGCCCGGCTCGCGCAGATCGGCCTGGCGCTGGGCGCGGACGTGCCTTTTTTCCTTCACGGACGCAATGCCTGGGTCGAAGGCATCGGCGAGAAAATGACACCGGTCAGCCTGCCCAGCGCCCGCTTCGTGGTGCTCAAACCAGCTGCGGGACTGGATACCCGGACAATTTTCTCTGACCCGCAGCTCAAACGGGACAGTAAAACTGCTACAATTTCAGGCTTTGCTGCAGATGCATATGGTTTTGGCCATAACGACTTGCAGCCTGTTGCCCAAAGGCTTTGCCCCGGTGTGACGCAGGCACTCGAATGGCTTGCCGCGCGCGGACTCCAAGGCCGGATGACAGGCTCCGGAAGTGCTGTGTTTGCGCAAACGCTGCAGGACATTGATTTGCACGCCGCCGCCGGCGCGTTCCAGGTCAGGTTGTGCGGCAATCTGGATGTTCATCCCTTGCTGGGTTGGGCCGCCAGCGATGATTGCTCGGTGGGCAGCTTTTAGCTGTCGACCCGCGTAGGGGAGTCGCCAAGTTGGTTAAGGCACTGGATTTTGATTCCAGCATGCGAAGGTTCGAATCCTTCCTCCCCTGCCAAATTCAATTGGGACCAGTGCCCAATTAATTCAACCGATTGTTAATCGCTGGAACGTTCATGCAGGCCGCCGCTCAATCCCCTGACTTCATGGTTTTCACTGGCAATGCCAATCCTGGTCTGGCCGCGGATATCGCACGCCATCTCGGCATCTCGCTCGGTGCCGCCACCGTGGGCCGCTTCTCGGATGGTGAAGTCACGGTCGAGATCAACCAGAACGTGCGCGCCCGTGACGTGTTTGTCGTTCAGTCCACCTGCGCGCCCACCAACGAAAACCTGATGGAACTGCTCATCATGGTGGATGCGCTCAAGCGCGCGTCGGCCGAGCGCATCAGTGCCGTGATTCCCTATTTCGGTTATGCCCGGCAGGACCGCCGTCCCCGCTCCACCCGGGTGCCGATTTCCGCCAAGGTGGTGGCCAACCTGCTCCAGACCGTGGGCGTGGCCCGCGTGCTGACCATGGATTTGCATGCCGACCAGATCCAGGGATTTTTTGACATCCCGGTCGACAATATCTACGCCTCGCCGGTGCTGCTGGGCGACCTGCGCCAGAAGAACTACGATGACCTGATCGTGGTCTCGCCCGACGTGGGTGGCGTGGTGCGCGCGCGCGCCATGGCCAAGCAGCTCGGCTGCGACCTGGCCATCATCGACAAGCGCCGCCCCAAGGCCAATGTGAGCGAGGTCATGCACGTCATCGGCGAGATCGACGGACGCAACTGCGTGATCATGGACGACATGATCGACACCGCCGGCACGCTGGTCAAGGCGGCCGAGGTCCTGAAGGAGCGCGGCGCCAAGAAGGTTTATGCCTATTGCACGCACCCGATTTTCTCGGGCCCCGCCATCGAGCGCATTGCCAAGGGCATGGCGCTCGATGAAGTGGTGGTGACCAACACCATCCCCCTGAGCCAGGCGGCGGCAGGATGTCAGAAAGTTCGCCAACTCAACGTGGCCCCGCTGATCGCCGAAACGATCCAGCGCATTGCCAAGGGTGAGTCGGTGATGAGTTTGTTCTCGGATCAGGAAAATCTTTTCTGAAGCTTTGCGGGACGGTCCGCGGCCTGCGTGGCAGGCCGGCGCTGTCCCCAACTGCTGATCAGATGCCTGTCCGGACAAAAAGCGGACTCGCGCACGCAGCCCAGGCACGTGCCGGGTCCTTGTTAAACCAGAGTCACACTGGTCGCGGTGGACTCTTTATGGAGTGAACTATGAAATTCGTCGCTTTTGAGCGCGCAAAGCAGGGTACGGGTGCGAGCCGCCGTCTCCGCAACACCGGCCGCACGCCCGGCATCGTCTATGGCGGCACGGGCCAGCCGCAACTGGTCGAACTCGACCACAATGCCCTGTGGCATGCCCTCCAGAAGGAGGCTTTCCACTCCACCGTTCTGGACATGGAGCTGGCTGGCAAGGAAAACAAGGTTCTGCTGCGCAACGTGCAAATGCACCCGTTCAAGCAGCTCGTTCTGCACATCGACTTCCAGCGCGTTGATGCCAATACCAAGCTGCACATGAAAGTGCCGCTGCATTACAGCGGCGACGAGAATTCGCCTGCCGTCAAGACCGATGGCTGCATCGCCAATCACGTCGTGACCGAAATCGAAGTGCTGTGCCTGCCCGCCGATTTGCCCGAATTCATCGCGGTGGATCTGAGCGGCCTGAAGAAAGGTGCCTCGCTGCACTTGGCCGACATCACCCTGCCCAAGGGCGTGACGGCGGTGACCCATGGCAAGAACAACCCGGTCTTGGTGTCCGTGGTGCTCGTCGCCGGCGCGGAAGCCTCTGCCGAGCCCGCGGAGGCCGCCGCTGCGGCAACCGCTGCCCCAGCAGCAGCAGCCGCCGCCAAGACGCCGGCGGCCAAGGCGCCTGCCGCTAAAGCACCCGCTGCCAAAGCACCGGCCGCCAAGAAGTAATCCTCTTCCCGGCTGACCAGTCAACGGCCCACTTCGGTGGGCCGTTCTGTTTTTGCAGGGTGCCAGGCATTGCGCAAGGCACCTTCCCATCTGTTGCACTGATAATTTGCACATGATCAAACTGTTTGTGGGGCTGGGTAATCCCGGCCCGGAATACGAGGCCACACGCCACAACGCAGGCTTTTGGTGGGTGGATGCGGCGGCACGGGAATTAAAAGCGTCCCTGGTCATGGACAAGGGCTACCACGGCCTGCTGGCACGCACCTCGGTCAAGGGACAGGTCGTCTGGCTGCTCAAGCCCCAGACCTTCATGAACGAGTCCGGCAAATCGGTGGCCGCACTGGCCCGGTTCTTCAAGATCGAGCCGCAGGAAATCCTGGTGGCACACGACGAACTCGACATCGTGCCCGGCCAGGTCAAGCTCAAGTTCGGCGGCAGTCACGCCGGCCACAACGGTCTGCGCGACATCCATGCCCAGCTGGGCACGGACGACTACTGGCGCCTGCGCCTGGGTGTCGGTCATCCCGGCATCAAGTCCGAGGTCATCAACTGGGTGCTGAAAAAACCGTCACCCGAGCACCGCCAGGCCATCGAGGAGAGCATTCAGCGCTCCCTCCAGGCCCTGCCCCACCTGCTGGCCGGTGAAATGGAAAAAGCCACCATGCTGGTGCACACCAGCAAGCCGCCACGCGCCAAACCACCCAGACCTGAAACTCTGCCCCCGGTGGAATGACCCCCAAAGAATCACCCCAAGGAGCGTCCTCATGCATCAGCGCAGTTTCCAAGCCGTGGTCCTGATCGCCCTGCTGGGCCTTTCGGCCGGCGCCGTGGCCCAGAACACCTTCAAATGCGGCGACAGCTACGGCCAGACGCCCTGCCCCGGCGGCGTTGTCATTGATGGACGCGACAGCCGCAGCGGCGCGCAAAAAGCCCAGACCGATGCGGCCATCGCCCGCGATGCCCGCATGGCGGATGCCATGGAGAAAGCCCGCCTCAAGCAAGAGGCCCTGGCGCGCGAAGCCAATGCGCCGTCCGCGAAGCCGGCCGCGACCGCAACGCCGGCAGCCGGCGGCAAAACCAGCGCCAGGAAAAAAGACCGGCCGCCCGAATACTTCACGGCGCAGGTGCCGGGCGAGAAAAAGAAGAAAAAGGAGAAGGAGAAGAAGAAAAAACCGGCTCGGGCCAGCGAAACCAAGGCCGGCACGGAGCCGGCCCAAAAGCAGTGAGCCGCCCGCCACGGGGCCGCATCAGTTGCCGCAAGACACCTTCACGGCCGCCTGCAAACGCCGGTACTTCTGCCACAGCGTCTCCCGGTCTTCCACAAATTGCGGATTGACCGGAATACAGGCGACCGGGCACACCTGCACGCACTGGGGCTCGTCGAAATGACCGACGCATTCGGTACACTTGTGCGGGTCGATCTCGTAAATTTCCCGTCCGAGATAAATCGCCTCGTTCGGGCATTCCGGCTCGCACACATCGCAGTTGATGCACTCATCGGTGATGATCAGCGCCATGATGTCCTCAAAACAAGGCCTCGAAGAATATCCAGACCGGGTAGCCTGAACTTGAAAATGCTCTGCAAGCCTGATTATCGTTGCTGTCGGCGCCGTCCTTCAAACACCCTACTGGCTTCATGCCGATAATGCGGGAACGCCATTCTTCCCTCATGTCGCCGCACGACACGGCATCCTGACCAGTTCCCATGGGCCCATTTCTCTTCAAACGCTTGTGCACACTGCTGATCACGCTGGTGGGCGCCTCGGTCGTGGTGTTTCTGGTGCTGGAAATTCTGCCGGGAAATGCCGCCCAGACGCTGATGGGGCCAGACGCAGCGCCGCAAGCCGTTCAGGCGCTGGCCGCCAAGCTGGGACTGGACCGCCCCCCCCTGGAACGTTACTGGCAGTGGGTCAGCGGCCTGTTTGTGGGTGACTTGGGCGAGAGTTATGCCTACAGCACCCCGGTGCTTGAACTGCTGCTCGAACGCATGGCCTTGACTGTGCCCTTGGCCGTGATCGCCATGTTTTTGACCACCCTGCTGGCACTGGCCGTGGGCATTTATGCGGCCTCGCGCCACAACCGCCTGGGTGATGTCGGCTTGATGGGGCTCACCCAGATCGGCATCGCGGTGCCCAATTTCTGGTTTGCCATTCTGCTCATTCTGCTGTTCTCGGTTCATCTCCAATGGTTTTCGGCGGGGGGTTTTGCGGGCTGGGGGGAGGGTGTGGCAGCCGCCCTCAAATCCCTGCTGTTGCCCGCGGTCTCGCTGGCCGTCGTGCAAGCGGCCATTCTGGCGCGCATCACCCGTTCGGCGGTGCTTGATGTGCTGCGGGAGGACTTTGTGCGCACCGCACGGGCCAAGGGCTTGTCACAGCGCGCCACCCTGTGGCGCCATGTGCTGCGCAATGCCATGATTCCGGTGGTCACCGTCATGGGCTTGCAATTTGCCAACCTGCTCGCGGGCACGATCGTGGTGGAAAACGTCTTCTACCTGCCGGGACTGGGGCGACTGATCTTCCAGTCCATCTCCAACCGCGACCTCATCGTGGTCCGCAATTGCGTCATGCTGCTGGCCGCGATGGTGATCATCGTCAACTTCGTGGTGGACGTGTTGTACGCCGTGATCGATCCGCGCATGAAGGCCAACAACCCATGAGCCAGACCGCAACATCAACCGCAACCGCACACCGGCCAGCCGGCTTTGCGTCACGCGCGCTGGCGCATCGCAGTTTTGCGATCGGCATGCTGCTGACCCTGCTGCTGCTTCTGGCCGCGGCATTGTCCCTGGTCTGGACGCCCTGGTCGCCGTACGACATCGACATGGCCGCCAAGCTGCAGCCCCCCGATGCGCGCCACTGGCTTGGGACCGATCCTTTCGGCCGCGATGTCAGCTCCTTGCTGCTGGTCGGTGCCCGCAATTCAATTCTGGTGGGGGTGATCGCCGTCGGCATCGGCCTGGCTGCGGGCACGGCGCTGGGCCTGCTGGCAGCGGCACGACGCGGCTGGGTGGAGGAACTGATCATGCGGCTGACGGATTTCACGTTTGCCTTTCCCGCCATCTTGTCCGCCATCATGCTGACCGCGGCATTTGGCGCCGGCATCGTCAACGCCATCATCGCCATCGGCATCTTCAATATTCCCACCTTTGCCCGCATCACGCGGGCCAGCGCCACCGCCGTGTGGTCGCGCGAGTTCGTGCTGGCGGCACGCGCCTGCGGCAAGGGCTCGTGGCGCATCACGCTTGACCATGTGCTGCCCAACATCCTGTCGATCCTGATCGTGCAAGCCACCATCCAGTTTGCGCTGGCCATCCTGGCCGAGGCGGCACTGTCCTACCTGGGTCTGGGCACCCAGCCGCCGCAGCCCTCCTGGGGCCGCATGCTGGCCGAGGCACAGACGCTGTTGTACCAGGCTCCGCTGCTGGCCGTGTTTCCCGGCGTGGCCATTGCCATGGCCGTGCTGGGCCTGAACCTGCTGGGAGACGGCCTGCGCGACCTGATGGATCCGCGCCTGGCCCGAAAGCGATAAATGCCACTGCTTGAAGTTCAAAATTTATGCGTGCGGCTGCAGACCCAGCGCGGCCCGGCCGACGCGGTTCGCGGCGTGAGTTTTTGCCTGGAACGCGGCGAGACACTGGGCTTGATCGGAGAATCCGGCTGCGGCAAGTCGATCACGGCCATGTCGCTGCTGGGCCTGCTGCCGGACCGCGCCGAGCTGACTGGCAGCATCCGCTTTGACCGGCAGGAGCTGGTGGGCATGGATGACGCGGCCCTGCGCCACCTGCGGGGCAACCGCATCGGCATGATTTTTCAGGAGCCCATGACGGCGCTCAACCCGGTGCACACCATCGGGCACCAGGTGGCGGAGCCGCTGCGGCTGCACCGCGGGGCGTCCGTCAAGGCGGCGCGGCGGCAAGCGATCGCCCTGCTTGACCGTGTCGGCATTCCCGATGCCACGCGCCGCTTTGATGCTTATCCCCATCAGTTTTCAGGCGGCCAGCGCCAGCGCATCACCATCGCCATGGCGCTGGCCTGCGGGCCTGACCTGCTGATCGCCGATGAACCCACCACCGCGCTCGATGTGACCATTCAGGGACAGATTCTGGATCTCATCAGCGACCTGGTGCACGAGCGCGGCATGGCACTCGTGCTGATTTCGCACGACCTGGGCGTCATCGCCCAGAATGTGTCCCGCATGATGGTGATGTACGGCGGCACGGTGGTGGAAAGCGGTCCGACCGCAACGGTTTTTTCCCACATGGCGCACCCTTACACACGCGGCTTGTTTGGCGCACGGCCCCGCCTGGGCGCCGCGCGCGGCGCCCGCCTGAGCACCATCGCGGGCACCGTGCCGGAACTGGCGGACCTGCCCGCCGGCTGCCCTTTTCTTGAGCGCTGTCCATTGGCCGTTGACGCGTGCGCCATCACCCTGCCTGCGCCCAGCGTGCTGGGCCAGGGACACCAGGCGAGCTGCCTGCGCCTTGACGCACGTCCCGCCGGGGAGGCCGCATGACCGAAGCCCTGCTCCAGGTTGACCAGGTCAGCCGCACCTATGTGCTGCCGCGCGAGCGCCTGTGGGATGCGCCCCCGGTCGTGCACGCCTTGCGTGGCGTGAGCCTGCGCATGACCACGGGGAAAAGCCTGGGCGTGGTCGGTGAATCCGGCTCGGGGAAGTCCACCCTGGCCCGGCTGGTCATGGCGCTGGAGCCGCCGACGACCGGCTCCATCCATCTCCTCGGCCAGGCGCTGAATCAACTCAAGCCCGCCGCCTTGCGTGACGCGCGGCGCAACTTCCAGATGGTGTTTCAGGACCCCTATGGCTCGCTCGACCCGCGCCAGACCGTGGAGCGCATCGTCACCGAGCCTCTGGCCGCGCTGGGCGGCACCAGCGCCCCCGACATGCGGGCCATGGCGCGCGATGTCCTGGCCTCGGTCGGCCTGCGCGGCAACGATCTGGACAAGTACCCGCATGAGTTTTCCGGCGGGCAACGCCAGCGCGTGGCAATCGCCCGCGCCCTCATCACGCGTCCCCGGCTGATCGTGGCGGACGAACCCGTCAGCGCGCTGGATGTTTCGGTGCAGGCCCAGGTGCTCAACCTCATGCAGGATCTGTCGCAACAGTTCGGCGTGACCTATCTGCTCATCAGCCACGATCTGGCGGTGGTCAACCACCTGTGCGACGAGGTCGCCGTGATCTACCAGGGGCGCATCGTGGAGCAGGGGTCGCCGGTGACGCTGTTCCGCGAAGCCGCCCATCCCTACACCCGCGCACTGCTTGACGCCGTGCCCCGTTTGACCCCCAACCTGACCCCGGGCCAGAGGAAACGCAGCCTCGCGGTCGCGCCGCGCCAGCATCCCGCCACGGCATGTCCCTATGCCGCGCGGTGCCCGCACGCGCAGGCGCTGTGTGACGCGCAACGGCCCGAACTCAGGGCGGTCGGCGAGGGCCATCAGGCGGCCTGCCATTTCGATATCCGGCGTGCGCTGTCCGCGTGAGGACGACAATGGTATGGTTCACCCCATGAAAACGCAGGATTTCGATTCAGGATTCATTTTTTCACAGGAGAAGTCATGATCAATCGCCGTCACGTGCTCACCTCCGCGGCCGCCAGCGCCGCACTGGCATCGGTACCATTGGCCGCCACAGCGCAAGGAAAAAAAGACACCGTGGTTCTGGCCATGACGCTGGAGCCGCCAGGACTTGACCCGACAACGGGCGCCGCATCCGCCATTGCGGAGATCGTGCAGTACAACGTGTTCGAGACCCTGACCAAGATCAACAGCGACGGCAGCATCACGCCCCTGCTGGCCGAGCGCTGGGAAGTGTCGCCCGATCTCAAGACCTATACCTTCAGGCTCCGCAAAGGCGTGAAGTTCCAGAACGGTGAACCTTTTAATGCCGGGTCGGTGAAGTTTTCGTTTGAGCGGGCGGGCGCGGAGAAAAGCACCAACAAGGACAAGCGGACATTCGCCGGCATGGAAAGCGTGGCGGTCATCGACGATCACACCGTTGTCATTCTCAACAAGTCGCTGGACCCCGATTTCCTGTTTTTGATGGGCCAGGCCACCGCCATCATCGTGGAGCCCAAAAGCGCGGACAGCAACGCCACCAAGCCGGTGGGCACGGGTCCTTATCAACTCACGGCCTGGAACAAGGGCTCCTCCGTCACCTTGAGCCAGTGGAATGGCTACCGGGACGCCGCCAGCATCAAGATAAAGAAGGTCACCTTCCGCTTCATCAGCGATCCGGCCGCGCAGGTGGCCGCCCTGCTGGCGGGCGATGTGGACGTCTTCCCCCGCGTCACGCCGCGCAGCGTGGCGCAATTCAAGGCCAATCCCAGGTTCCAGGTGGTGGTGTGCGGCTCGCGCGCCAAGACCATCCTGGCCATCAACAACAAGAAAAAACCCCTGGACGACGTGCGCGTGCGCCGCGCCATTGCCGCCGCGATCGACCGCAAGGCGGTCATTGAAGGAGCAGGCGACGGCTACGGCGTGCCGATTGGCAGCCACTATGTGCCGGGTGCGTTTGGTTATGTCGATACCACCGGCATCAACCCTTTCAACATCGACAAGGCGCGCGCCCTGCTGGCCGAGGCGGGCGTGAAAACGCCGCTGGAGCTGAGCCTGAAGCTGCCTCCCGCGCCCTATGCCCGCCAGGGGGGCGAAGTGATTGCAGCCCAGCTGGCCAAGATCGGCATCGTGGCCAAGATCGAGAATGTGGAGTGGGCCCAATGGCTCAGCGGCACCTATGCCAACAAGAACTACGACCTCACCCTCATTTCGCACGTGGAGCCGTTTGACCTGGGCAACTTCGCCAAGCCCGGCTACTACTGGGGTTATGAGTCTGCCCAATTCAGCGCCTTGTTCGACAAGATCCAGAACGCGCCACGCGCATCGGATCGCGCCAAGCTGCTGGGCGACGCCCAGCGCATGCTGGCCAACGACGCCGTCCACGCCTTTTTGTACCAGCCGCAATGGATCACCGTGGCCAACAAAAACATCAAGGGCTTGTGGAAGGATTTGCCCGTGTTCGTGAACGACATATCGGCCATGTCGTGGTCCTGACCCGGCGGACCTGACGACGCAGCATGAGCCCCTCCAGCACGCTTTTGCATGATCTCGATGCGCATGAACTGCTTGCCGCCTACCGCCGGCGAGACCTCTCGCCGGTAGAAGTCGCGCAATCGGTTTTAACTCAAATTGGCCGGTGGGAGCCCCACCTCCATGCCACCTACCTGTTGCGGCCGGAGCTGGCGCTGGAACAGGCGCGCGCCTCCGAGGCCCGCTGGCTGCGCGGCGCGCCCCAGGGCCTGCTCGACGGCGTGCCCGTCACCATCAAGGAGAACATCGCCACCCGGGGCGACCCCGTGCCGCTGGGCACGGCGGCCACCGAGCTGGTGCCCGCCGCGGCCGATGCGCCGCCCGCCGCCCGCCTGCGCGAGGCCGGTGCCGTCGTCCTGTGCAAGACCACCATGCCCGACTACGGCATGCTGTCATCCGGCCTGTCCACCTTTCATCCGCTGACGCGCAATCCCTGGGACTTGAGCAAGACGCCGGGCGGCTCCAGCGCCGGCGGCGCCGCGGCCGCCGCAGCGGGTTATGGCCCGCTGCATGTGGGCACCGACATCGGCGGCTCGCTGCGCCTGCCCGCCGGCTGGTGCGGCATTTTCAGCCTCAAGCCCAGCCTGGGCCGCATTCCGATTGATCCGCCCTACACCGGCCGCGCCGCCGGCCCCATGACACGCACCGTGCTTGACGCGGCGCTCATGATGCAGGTGCTGTCGCTGCCTGATGCGCGCGACAGCATGAGCCTGCCCTACCATGCAGTAGCGTGGGACCAGCTGGAGCGGGGAAGCGACCGGCTGAAGGGCCTCAGGATCGGCCTGCTGCTGGACGCCGGCTGCGGCTTGCCGGTGGAACCCGAAGTACGCGCCGCGATCGAGCACGCGGCCAAATTGTTCGAGCAGGCCGGTGCCATCGTCGAGCCCATGCAACCCTTCATGACGCCGGCCATGCTCAACGGCATGGACCACGCCTGGCGCATGCGCTCCCACCTTGACCTGGCGGCACTCCCCGCAGCCCGCAAAGCCAAAGTGCTGCCCTACATCCAGCAATGGGCCGACAGCGCCGCGGGCATGAGCGGGGCCGAGACCTTTGCCGCCTTCAGCCAGTTCCACGCCACCCGCGTGGCCACGGTCAACGCCTGCCAGGGCTACGACTACGTGATCTCGCCCACCGCACCCATGCCGGCTTTTGCCGCCGAGCTGCCCTCGCCTACCAACGACCCGCTGCGCCCGCTGGAGCACATCGGCTTCACCGTGCCGTACAACATGTCGGAGCAACCGGCCGCGTCCATCAACTGCGGCTACACCGCCAGCGGCCTGCCCATCGGCCTGCAGATTGCCGGCCGGCGTTTCGACGACCTGGGGGTGTTGCAGGTATCGCAGGCCTTTGAACTGCTGCGCGACCCGCAGCAAACGTGGCCACAGCCGCCGCACAGCGATGCCTCGCAGGGATTCCCGGTCACCTGAGTTGCTATGTAATTGATAGCTACTCACGCAGTACCTACCTGTGCTAGCGCACGTTTTCCCTATCATTTTTTCAAGAAAAAGATTCGTGTGGCCCCCGGCCTACCCGGCTGCGATATTGCATACCTGACCCACTGCACATAGGTTTTCCCAGTCCGCAAGCTATAAAGCTATAGTGCTTGTAATGGATACGTTCACGCACCTGATCCAGCAGGCGTGTCGAACGCAACACAGGGGAGGCGGCGGGTTTCATGGTCGAATTTAGTACTGCATGTATGAACGGTACATGGCGCGCCAAGTCATATGGCAAGCGCCCTCCCCTACTTTTGTCAACCCAATTCAGACCGCAAGGCCAAGATATGGCCGGTGGAATATTGCGGTCTACATTACGTTGGGCCCCGAAATGAGAAACTCTTGTGGTGCCAGAAACTTTTGCGCATCCCGCCGAACATTGAACAGTCGTATGAGCCTGAATTCAGTCTGCCAACGGCATTCAACGAGACCGCTATCCTACTAAGTGCCGTCGATCGCTTCATGGGTGAAATTTCAAGGTCATCGCCCAATCAAGTAGTAGATATGGATCAACAGATCACCTCAAGATATTCACAAGAAAGGTTAGGTATGGATCAAAGTAGCAATGAATTCAGCACTGCAGTTGCTGGCCAGTTTGCGCTCCCATTGCGCGCCACGTTTGGCCTGGGAGATCGCGTACGCAAGAAATCTGGCGCCGCTTGGCAGGGTCAAGTTGTCGGCTGGTACTGCACAAAACTGACCCCTGAAGGCTATGCCGTCGAGTCCGAGTCTCACCCAGGCTCAGTACAAATTTATCCTGTGGCTGCGCTTGAACGCGTGGCCTAACTCGAACGTTGGGTCGCACAAGAAACCAGCCGGCTACTTCGGAGTGGAACTATGTTGAAAACCTACCAAGGCAGTTGTCACTGCGGAGCGGTCAAGTTCGAAGCCGAGCTTGACCTTGAGCAAAGCACGTACCGCTGCAACTGTTCCATATGCCGGCGCAACCGCTTCTGGCCCGCCGTAGCGAGAGAAGGTGGCTTTCGTCTTCTCTCGGGAGAAACGGAACTCACCCAGTACTTGTTCAATACGAAGAAGAACCAACACTACTTCTGCAAGCACTGTGGTGTTCGGCCATTCGGCGTCGGAACCGATACCCCCATTGGAAAAATGTACGGGGTCAACCTCGGCTGCCTTACGGGAATCTCTGAAGAAGAACTCTCTCGTTTGCCCATCACGTATGTCGATGGGCTGCACGACAAGTGGCAAAGTGCCCCTGAGTTCTTCAGCCACCTGTAGTTTCAGTTCTGCTCGTACAGTGCGGCCTACCCTTTCCATCGAGAGGGACGTCCGCTTACGCCCTCAGCCAAATTCCGCTCTGGGCTGCCCAACAGCTAAATTCAGTGAGTGTCCGGAACCACCACCCTATTCAATGCGCGGCTTGACCAGCTTGCTCTGGTCGTAGACCGGCTGCGGTGGCATGTCGGCCAGGTGCTGGGTATCGGCCCAGCTGATGATGTCGATGCCCCCGCCCCGAACGCGCACCCGGCTCAGGCCCGCATTGGGAATATCGCTCTGGCGCGGCCCGGACAGCGGCAGGGCGCGCGCCGTGCGGTAGATCATGTCGAGCACGCCGCCGTGCGTCACCACCACCAGCGTCTGCTGGCCATGGGCGGCGGCCAGGGCACGCACGGCCTGCATCACGCGCGCATGGAACTGGCGCGTGCTCTCGCCGCCGGCAAAAGCATGGTCGGCCTGAAACTCGATCCACTGGGCCCAGGCATCCGGGTGCTGGGCCTTGATGTCGGCCACCCGCATGCCATCGACCGCGCCGAAGTTCTGCTCGCGCAAGGCGGCCTGCGTCACGCGGCTGATCGCCGGCTGCTCCAGCGGCCTGTGCGCCATGATGGGCAAGGCGGTCTGCTGCGTTCGCAGCAGGTCGCTGCTCACCAGGTGATGAACGGTTTCCCCCGCCAGCCGGGCCGCCACGCGCCGCGCCTGCTCATGCCCCACGGCATTAAGCGGCACATCCACCTGCCCCTGAAAACGCAGTTCGCGGTTCCAGTCGGTTTCGCCATGGCGGATCAGGATGAGCTCGGTCATGCGATGGATTCCGCGGCAGGCTTGCGGCGCAGCCAGAACTTCTCGATCTCGACCGCGACGAACACCACGGCGGCCGCCCCGAGGCAGATCAGCAGCTCGACCAGGCTCAGGGGCTCGGTCTTGAAGATCGGGTTCAGCACCGGCACATAAATCGTGGCCATCTGGAGCGCAAAGGTCAGCAGCACGGCACCCAGCAGGGGCCGGTTCGAGACCAGGCCAAGACGGAACAAGGACACGGTTTCCGAACGGATCGCCAGCACATGCGCCATCTGCGACAGGGTGAGCACGGTGAACACCATGGTCTGCCAGTGCGTGTGTCCCGTGGAGAGTGCCCAGGCCTGCACCAGCAGGCACAGCCCGCCGATCAGCAAGCCCACCCACAGGATGTGCTGCCACAGGCCGTGGGCGAACAGGCTTTCCCGCGGCGGGCGCGGCGGGCGCTGCATGATGCCGCGCTCGGCCGGCTCCGCCGCCAGCGCCAGACCCGGCAAGCCGTCCGTCACCAGGTTGACCCACAGAATGTGAATGGGCAGCAGCGGAATGGGCAGGCCCAGCAGCGGGGCCAGGAAAATGGTCCAGATCTCGCCGGAATTGCCCGTCATCGCATACCGGACGAATTTGCGGATGTTGTCGTAGATGCGCCGGCCTTCGCGCACCGCGGCGACGATGGTGGCAAAGTTGTCGTCCAGCAAGACCAGGCTCGCCGCCTCGCGCGCCACGTCGGTGCCGCCACGGCCCATCGCCACGCCGATATCGGCCTGCCGCAGGGCAGGCGCATCGTTCACGCCATCCCCCGTCATCGCGACAAACTCGCCCCGGGCCTGCAAGGCCTCGACAATGCGGATCTTCTGCGCCGGATCGACGCGCGCGTAGACCCGCACGGCAGCCACGCGCTCGCGCAAGGCCGGCTCTTGCATCGCCGCCAGCTCCGGCCCCGTCAGCACGTCGGCGTAACCATCCCGCACAATGCCCAGACGCCGCGCAATGGCCAGCGCGGTGGCCGGATGGTCGCCCGTGATCATCACGGGCGTGATGCCGGCTGTCCTGCAATCGAGCACGGCGGCGGCGGCCTCCTGCCGCGGCGGATCGATCAGGCCCACCAGTCCGATCAGGCTCATGCCCGTCTCCACCTGCATGAGCTCCCCCGGACCGGGCAGCTGCTCATGGGTGCGCCGCGCCAGCGCCAGCACACGCAGGCCCTGGGCCGCCATGGCCTCGGCGGCGGCCAGCACGGCCGCCTGCTGCAGCGGCGCCGTGCCGTCCACGCGCCATTGCGAGCCGCACAGGGGAATCACCGCTTCAGGAGCACCCTTGGTGTACGCGACAAAGCCGCCTGGCGCCCGATGCAAGGTGCTCATGCGCTTGCGCTCGGAGTCGAACGGCAACTCCTGCACCCGTGCGAACTGTCGTTCGAGTTGCGCCTTGTCCAGGCCCGCCTCCAGGGCCACTTGCGTGAGCGCGGTTTCGGTCGGGTCACCCTGCCACGCGCCCTCCCGGTTGCGGCTGGCATCGTTGCACAAGGCCGCCGCGCGCAACAGCTCCAGATGGAGCGCACCGGCAACGCCGCTACCCGGCACCCACGCCTGCCCGTCCGCCAGCAGCAGTTCGGCATGCATGCGGTTGAGTGTCAGGGTGCCGGTCTTGTCGGAGCAGATGAAGGTGACCGAGCCCAGCGTCTCGACCGAGGGCAGGCGGCGCACCAGCGCGTTGAGCGACACCATGCGGTGCGCGCCCAGCGCGAGCAGCACCGTCACCACCGCCGGCAGCGCCTCGGGTATCGCGGCCACGGCCAGGCTCACGGCGGTCAGGATCATCAGCACCGGGTCCTCGCCGCGCAGCACGCCCACCAGAAAAATCACCGCGCAAATGCCCATCACCGCCAGCGCCAGCCGCTTGCCAAAAGCCGCCAGGCGGCGCTGCAGCGGCGTGCTGCGGTCCCCCTCGCGATCCAGCAGCCCGGCCACCTTGCCCAGCTCGGTGGCCATGCCGGTGGCCACCACCAGGCCGCGAGCGCGCCCGTGTGTCGCCGTGGTGCCCTTGAAGGCCATGTTCAGACGGTCACCCAGCGCATGGGCCATGCCGGTCAGCGTCGAGGCGTTTTTTTCCACCGTGACCGACTCGCCGGTCAGGGCCGACTCGTCCACCCTGAGCTGGGCAATCTCGATCAGCCGCAGGTCCGCCGGCACCTGGTTGCCGGCCTCCAGCAGCACAATGTCGCCGGGCACCAGCTCGGCCGCCGCAATCACCTGCGCCTGCCCGCCGCGCAGCACCGTGGCATGGGCGGCCGCCAACTGCTTGAGCGCCGCCATGGCCCGGTCGGCCCGCCAGGTCTGCACAAAACCGATTCCCCCATTGAGCAGCACGATCACCAGAATAGCCAGCGTGTCGATCAATTCCCCGATGACGCCGGACACCACGGCGGCGGCGATCAGCACCAGGATCATGAAATCCTTGAACTGGTCGAGCAGCAGGCCCAGCGGACCGCGGCCCGGCTGCCCCTGGATTTCATTCGGACCGTGGTGTTGGGCGCGGCGGCTGGCCTCTTCCTCCTGCAGGCCGTGCACCGGGTCCACCCCGTGCTGGCGCGCCAGTTCATGGGCATCCAGCAGATGCCAGTGAGCGGCGGCGGCCTCGGGCGACTCCTGCGCCATGTCAATTCCCACGCGGGATCAGCCCCTTATTCAGGCAGATCAGCGGCGGGCTTTTCCTCCGGTTTGACGATCAGCACCGGCACCCCGGCCGCGTGCAGCACCTCATGCGAGACCGAGCCGAGCAAGGCGCTGCGCAAGTCGCCCAGGCCGTGGGCGCCCATGACGACAAGATCGCAACCGAATCGCTCGACGATATCGACGATGGCGTGGGCCGGATCGCCCGAGACCACCTCGCATTCATAGGCCATGCCGGCGAGCTTGAGCAGCGCTTCGCCGGCCTCCAGCGCATGTGCCCCGGCCGCGGCGCTCACCTGCTCCAGCACCACCGGGTCATGGGCCACCACCATTTCATACAGGGAGGCCGGTTCCTGCACATTGGCCAGCACCAGACTGGCCTGCAGGCCCTCCCGGATCAGGCGCACCGCAAAGCGGACCGCCTCCAGCGACACGTCCGATCCATCCACAGGCAGCAGTATCTTCATGATTTTTTCCTTGCAAGAGCGACACGAAATTCTTCAAGCCTGGCCTCATAGTCCGCGGCGTCCCCATAGTCCAGGAAACGGGCATAGCGGGAATGGGTGCCCAGCGCCTTGCGGGCGTGCTTGATGGGGCAAAAATACTGTTCGGTTCGCGCAATGATCTCGCCGATATAGGCGACGAGCCCCGCGCCATACGCGCAATACGTGCAATGGAATTTCTCGATGAAATTGAGGTAGCCCAGATGCTGCCGGTCAAACACGATGTAGTCGGAGCGCCGCACCTTCTCGACCCGGTAGATCGGGAAACAGCTGAGCTGATAGAAGCTGACGAAAAAATCAAGCATGAGCAGCGGGATGATCATGCCGTAGATGATCGGACCGGTGATCAGGTTCTGCGGCCGGTTGGTCACCAGCCAGCGAAAAAAACCGGTCTTGAGCCGGCGATGCGCCAGTCTGACGGACTGCTCGAACTCAATGCGTTTGCCCTTGATCTGGAAGAACATGCGGTGCTCCTGCTCATGCAGCGCCGCGCTCAGTTGATCCTCAAGGCCGCTCATCTGGGCCAGCAGGTCGCGAATTCGGTCATTCATAAAACTCCAATAGGGGCCAGGGGTGACGGCATCAACAGCCCGGATCAAGGGGCCGGGCCGCTGCTACTCGCGCCCCAGGCTGCGCACTTTTTCCATCAGGCGCTGCTGCACCAGCGGCGCGACGAACTTGTCCACCTCGCCGCCCAGCATCGCAATCTCGCGCACAAAGGTGCTGGAGATGAACTGGTACTTGTCGCTGGGGGTCAGGAAAACGGTTTCCACATCCGGCATCAGGCTGCGGTTCATGCCGGCCAGCTGGAATTCATAGTCGAAATCGGTCACGGCGCGCAGGCCGCGAATCATCGCCTTGCCGCCGCGCGCCACCACAAAGTCGCGCAGCAGGCCGGAAAAACTCTCGACCCTCACCTGCGGGTAGGACTTGACGATCTCGCGCGCCATCTCGATGCGCTCCTGCAGGGTGAACAGGGACTTCTTGTGGTGCCCGGCCGCCACCGCCACGATGATGGTGTCAAACAGCTGCGTGGCCCGGCGCACCACGTCTTCGTGGCCCAGGGTCATGGGGTCAAAGGTGCCGGGATAAACGGCGATCACGTTATGGGCCATGGTGCACTTCTCCTGCGCTGCATTATGCAGTGCAGCGCGCGGCCTCAGCCCGCGCGCCTGAGCAGATGGGCATGCACGGCACCGGCCTTGAGGTGCCGGTACAGCGCCAGCCCGAAAGCGGCCAGCTGTTCGTCGCTCCAGGCCGTGGGCGCTTCCAGGTACACAAACCCCTGCGCCGCCACCACGCGGGCCGCCGCCGGCAGGGCGGCATCGAGCAGATTGGCATCAAACGGCGGGTCCAGCAGCACCAGATCCATGCTGGCGGGGTCCAGCTGCTTGAGCACCGCGACACCCTCGCCCCGCTGAATGTGCACGGCCGTGGCCTGCAGTTGAACCTGGATGCGCTTGAGCTGCGCCACCAGCGCACTGTCCTGCTCCACCAGACGCACCTCGGCGGCGCCGCGCGAAGCCGCCTCGAAACCCAGCGCGCCCGTGCCGGCAAAGACATCGACACAACGCCAGCCGGTCAAATCCTGCCCCAGCCAGTTGAACAGGGTCTCGCGCACGCGGTCGGGCGTCGGGCGCAGGCCGGGCTTGTCGGCCACCGGCAGTTTGCTGCGTTTCCACTGGCCGCCGATGATGCGCACTTCACCCGTTCCTGTTTTCACGGTTGAAGCAGGCGCTTTTTTGGCCGCCACTTTGCGTTGCGGGACGGCTTGAGCCCGAGGCATCTGTTTTTTCATTTTTCAACTCCCCCCAGCACCACCGTCACCATTTTTTCCGGCTGCAGCTTGCGCGCAAAGGCCGCCTTGACATCGGCCTGCGTCACCTTCCCGACCTGCCGCGTCCAGCTGTCCAGATAGTCCAGCGCCAGATTGTTCCAGGCGATGTTGGCCACGTTGTCGAGCAGCTTGCGGTTGCTGTCGATGCGCAGGGCAAAGCCGCCGATCAGGTTGTCCTGGGCGGCTTTGAGTTCGGCCGGGGTCGGGCCTTCGGCCACGAACTTCGCCACCACCTCGCGCGCCACCCGCACCGCCTGAACGGCCTGGTCGGGCCGGGTTTGCAGGCCCAGGGTGAAGGCCCCGGCGTGCAGGCCCGGAGCGAAGTAGCTGTGCACGCTGTAGCTCAAGCCCCGCTTTTCGCGCACCTCGGAGGTCAGGCGCGACACAAAACCGCCACCGCCCAGGATGTAGTTGCCCACCGTGAGCGCGAAGAAATCCGGGTCGTTTCGCTTGAAGCCGGGCTGGCCGATGAGCACATGCGCCTGGGCCGACTCGAACGCGATGTGCCGCTCCTGCGCCTGGGCCAGCGGCGGCACCTCGGCCACCGGCGGCAGCGGCGCGCAAGCGCTGCCCGCTTCGGCAGCGGGCAGGCGCGAGAACAGCTGGCGCACCAGCGCATCCGCCTGCTCCCGCGTGACGGCGCCCACGATGCTGACCTTGGCCCGGCAAGGCAGGACGAGACGGGCATGCAGCGCCTTCATGTCCTCCACGCCGATGCGCGCGAGCGTCGCCTCGGTCATCTCGAAGCCGTAAGGGTGCGTGCCATACACCGCCGCCGCATACGCGCGGCCCGCCACGGTGGCCGGGCGGGTGTTGGCCTCCTTGAGGGCGGCGTTCAGGCGCTGGCGCTCACGCAGCCACACCTCTGGCGGAAATGAAGGCTCACCAAGCTGGCGGGCGGCCAGCTGCGCGGCCTGGGGCAGCAGATCGGGATAGGTCAGCGAACGCAGGGAAAAGCTCATGCGGTCGCTGCCGGCGCTGGCGCCGAACGAGGCCCCGAGGTCGGCCCAGGCCTCGCTCAAGGCATTTTCATCGAGCGCCATGTCATAAGCCCCCACGCTTGCCGCTTCGCGTGCTGCGCTGCCCCCCGAGGGGGCCCTCACACCTTGGGGCGGCCCGGCGGCGTTCGACGCCGCGCGCACCCCCTTGGATGTCATGCCGGCCGTCACGCTGGCCAGTCCGGCCTGCTCGGCCGGATCGCGCCGGCTGCCGGCATCGAAATCGATTTGCACATCCACCATCGCAATGGCCGGGCTTTGCACCAAATAGACCTTCACGCCGGAGACTTGCGTCCAGTGCTGGATGGGGATGCCAGCCAGTGCAGGATTTGAATAAAAAATACTTGTAGCGCCCGCCAATATTGCGTAGGCAGCTATCTTTTTAATAGTGTTCATGGTTTGAGTTTCAGTGCCTGGCGTCCACCGGCAACGTGCGTGGCTTGCGGGTCTTGTCCAGCGGCTGCGGCCGCAGAATGGCCACGCTGAGTTGATCGTCGCCAAAATATTTTTCGGCCACCGCCTTGACCTGCCCGGCCGTGACGGCGCGCAGGCGCTGGATCAGCCGTTCATCGGCGTCCAGCGGCAGGCCCTGGATCCAGTGGCTGCCCAGCTCGCGCGCCTGGTTGAAGACCGAGTCACGCTTGTACACCTCGCCGGCCACCCACTGGGTCTTGACGCGCTGCAGCTCGGCCTGCGACACGCCGTCGCGCGCCACCCGGACCACCTGCTCGCGCAAGGCCAGTTCCACCTGCTCGGGCGTCTTGCCCTGCGCCGGCACGCCATCGAGCATGAAGAGCTGCGGCCCGCGGCCCAGCAGGCCGTTGTAGGCACCGACACTGTCGGCCACGCGGTCCGGCCCTTGCGTGAGCGCGCGATCCAGCCGCGCGCCGCTGTAGCCGTCCAGCACGGCGGCCAGCACGGTCAGGGCCAGCGCGTCGTCATCGCCGGCCTGGGGCGCCTCCAGCGATTGCAGGCCCGGCACCTTGAAGGCCAGCGTGACATAAGCCTGTTCGGCCGGGGCCTTGAAATCGATGCGGCGCAGCCCCGCCTGCCCGGGCTCGCTGCGGGGCTTGCGCGCCGGCACGGCACGCGCGGGAATCGGTCCATAGTACTTTTGAGCCCATTGCCTGACCTGCGCCACGTCCACGTCGCCGGCCACCACCACCGCCGCGTTGGCCGGGACGTACCAGCGCCGGAAGAACGCGCGCGCGTCGGCCGGCGTCATGGCATCGAGATCGCTCATCCAGCCCACCACCGGGCGCCGGTAGGGGGACGCGACAAAAGCAGAGGCATCGAGCGCCTCCTGCAGCAGGGCGCGCGGATTGTCCTCGGTGCGCAGGCGGCGCTCCTCCTTGACCACTTCGAGCTCCTTGCGGAAGGCCTCATCGCTCCACTGGTTGTGGGCGAACCGGTCCGCCTCCAGCTTCATCACCGCCTCGAGCCGGCCGGCCGGGATCTGCTGGTAAAAGCCCGTGTAGTCCTTGCTGGTGAAGGCATTTTCGCGCCCGCCCAGGGCGGCCACCCGGCGCGAGAACTCGCCCGGCTTGAGCGTTTTCGTGCCCTTGAACATCATGTGCTCCAGCACATGGGCCACGCCCGAGGTGCCGTCCACCTCATCCAGCGAGCCCACCCTGACCCACAGCATGTGAACAGCGGTGGGCGCGCGCCGGTCAGGTTTGACGATCACCGTCAGGCCGTTGGCCAGGGTGAACTGCGAAACGGGGGAGGTGGTTTGCGCGCCGGCGGCCAGGCCGAACAACAGGAGCAAGAGGGGCAATAGGGGCAAAAGACGGGGCATTGGGCGTTTCATAGAATGGTGTGATTCTAAGAACGCACGAAATGTTCAGCTTTTTCAAGAAAAAACCAAGCGCTTCCCCGGCCGCCACGGCCCCCGCCGGCCCGGCGGCAGCGGCACCCGAAGCCGCCCCCGCGGCCACGCACGCCTCGACGCCACTGGCCGCTGGCCCCATGTCCGGACCCGCGGCGCCCGACCGCGCGACATGGATCGGCAAGCTCAAGGCCGGCTTGCGCAAGACCGGCTCCAGCATCGCCACCGTTTTCACCGGCACGCAGATCGACGACGCGCTGTACGAAGAGCTGGAGTCCGCCCTGCTGATGGCCGACACCGGCGTGCAGGCCACGCAGTACCTGCTCGATGAGCTCAAGCGCCGCGTCAAGGACAGCAAGACCAGCGACCCGGCCGCCGTCAAGGGCTTGCTGGCGCAGGCCCTGGCCGAGCTGCTGGCTCCGCTGGAAAAACCCCTGCTGATCGGCGCGCACCACCCGACCGTCATCATGGTCACGGGCGTCAATGGCGCGGGCAAGACCACGTCCATCGGCAAGCTCACCCACCACCTCTCGCGCCAGGGCGTGAGCGTGCTGCTGGCGGCGGCCGATACCTTTCGCGCCGCGGCGCGCGAACAGCTCCATGCCTGGGCCGACCGCAATACGGTGGAGATCATCAGCCAGGAAGGCGGCGATCCGGCCGCCGTCTGCTTTGACGCGGTCAGCGCCGGCAAGGCCAGGGGCAAGGATGTGGTGCTGGTCGACACCGCCGGGCGCCTGCCCACGCAGCTGCACCTGATGGAAGAGCTCAAGAAAATCAAGCGCATCATCGCCAAGGCCGATGCGGGTGTCGCCGCCGGGCCGGCCCAAGGCGACACCGCACCACGCGCAAGTGAAACGCAGGGCACGCCTGCGCCCGGGGGCCGCGACGCACCCGAAGTGGCGGGCGCGGGGACCCAATCAGCACCGCACGAGGTGCTGCTGGTGATCGACGGCAACACCGGCCAGAACGCGCTGGCCCAGGTGCGCGCCTTTGACGACGCGCTGGGCCTGACCGGGCTGATCATCACCAAGCTCGACGGCACGGCCAAGGGCGGCGTGCTGGCCGCGATCGCACGGGAGCGGCCCGTGCCGGTTTACTTCATCGGCGTCGGCGAGAAGCTCGACGAACTGGAAACCTTCAACGCGCGCGAGTTTGCGCAGGCGCTGCTGGCCTGAGAAGCCGGCGGCACGGAACCTATCAGCCCTCCATCATCATGACCCCACTGCTTGAACGCATCGAGATTGAAAGCGCCCCCCAGCCCAGCGCCGCCGTCATCTGGCTGCACGGCCTGGGCGCCGACGGCCATGACTTTGCCGCCATCGTGCCGGAGCTTGACTTGCGCGGCTGCCCGCCCATCCGTTTTGTCTTTCCCCACGCGCCCAGCATTCCGGTCACGCTCAACAGCGGCTATGTCATGCCCGCCTGGTACGACATCCTGGGCGCCAGCGGCATGCAGCGCGAGGATGAGGCCGGCATCCGCCAGTCGGCGCAGGCGATCGAGGCGCTGATCGCGCATGAAACCGGGCGCGGCATTGCGCCGCGGCGCATCGTGCTGGCGGGGTTTTCCCAAGGCTGCGCCATGGTGCTGCACACCGGGCTGCGCCACAAGGAGCGGCTGGCGGGCATCGTGGCCCTGTCGGGCTACCTGCCGCTGGCCGGCAAGCTGGCCAGCGAGCGCAGCGCCGCCAGCGCCGGCACGCCGATCTTCATGGCGCATGGCAACGCCGACCCCGTCGTGCCGCTGGCCCGCGCCCAGGACTCGCACCGGGCGCTCGCCGCCCTGGGCTACCCGGTGCAGTGGCATGCCTACCCCATGCCGCACAGCGTGCATCCGCAGGAAATCGCGGATATCGGGATTTTTTTGCACACCGTGCTGGGCACCGCGTCCGCATGAAACAATGGCAGCCATGACCGCCCCGGCCGAGCGCTCCGCCCTCAGCCGCAAGCACCTGGTGCTTGTGGGTGCCGGTCACGCCCATCTGCAGGTGCTCTCCAGCCTGGCGCAGCAAACGCCGCCGGACATGCAGGTCACCCTGGTCGCCCCCGCCAGCCGGCATCTGCATGCCGGCATGGTGCCGGGTTTCGTCGCGGGCCATCACGCGCTGGACGACTGCGCCGTGGCGCTCGAACCCCTGGTCCGCAAAAGCGGCGTGCGCTGGCTGGCCGGTGACGCGCGGCGGCTGGATGCGAATGCGCGCACCGTGCTGCTCGACGATGGCAGCCAACTGCCGTATGACTTCCTGTCCGTCAATACCGACGGCGTGCAGGATCGCGAGCAGATCGAACTCGCCATGCCCGGCGCGCAGGAACATGCCTTGTTCATGCGCCCGCTGGAGAGCTTTGGCGCCTTGTGGCCGCGGGTGCTCGAACTGGCGCAGGCGCGCGCGCTGCGCATTGCCATCATGGGCGGCGAGGCGGCCGGCATCGAGCTGGCCATGGCGATCCGGCATCGCATGTCGCGCGCGGCCGTGACCCTGGTTACCGGCGGCGCGCCCATCGCGTCCAGCTACACGCCGTCCATGCGGCGGCGGGTGATCGCGGCCCTGAAATCGCGCAACATCACGGTACTGGTCGATGCCGCCACCCGCATCCAGGCCGGGGAAATCCACCTGGGCTGCGGCGCGCGGCTGGTCTGCGATGTGCCCGTCATCGCCACCGGCGCGCACGCGCCGGCCTGGCTGGCGCACAGCGGCCTGGCACTGGACGAGCACGGCTTCATCGCGGTGGATGCCTGCCAGCGCTCGATCAGCCATGCCGACGTCTTTGCCGCGGACGATGCCAGCGCCACGCTGGCAGGCAATCTTGCCGCCGTCATGGCGGGCGCCCAGCCCAAGCCCCAAAAGCAGCCCGGGCGCAGCCTGAGCCTGCTGTCATGCGGCAACCGCCATGCGATTGCCGGCTGGGGCGAGCTCTGCGCCGAAGGGCCCTGGGTGTGGTTCTGGAAAAACTGGATGGATCGCAGCTTTCTGCGGCCTTATCGAAATTTCTAAGCGAAACAGACCTCCAGCCCTTATGAAATGGTCGTAAGCAGCTATTAATTCAATAGCAACTCGTGGCCCCGGGGCCGCGGCGAGCCGCACGCGCCCAAGCGTCAGCGCAGCACCAGCCTGGCCCCGCCCTGCGCCGGTATGATCTCGCCGATATCGGCAGCTGTGTCAAAGCCGTGCCGCTTGAAAATGGCCAGTACCTCGTTGACGGCTTCGGGCGCGCACGACACCAGCAAACCGCCGCTGGTCTGCGGGTCGCTCAGCAGCGCCTGATCGGTCGCGTCAAAACCCGCGGGCAAGGCCACCTCCTGCCCGTAAGCAGCCCAGTTGCGGCCGGAAGCGCCTGTCACCATGCCTTGCGCGGCGAGCGCGCGCACGCCCTCGAGCAGGGGCACGCGGGACCAGGCGATCCGCACCACGCAATCGGCGCCACGCGCCATCTCCAGCGCATGGCCGGCCAGACCGAAACCGGTCACGTCGGTCAGGGCATGCACGCCGTCCAGCGCGGCCAGCTCGGGGCCCGGCGTGTTGAGCCGGGTCGTGGTGCTGATCATGCGCGCGTAGCCGGCAGCGTCGAGTTTTTCCTTCTTGAGCGCGGCCGACAGCACCCCCACGCCCAGCGGCTTGCCCAGGATCAGGTGGTCGCCCACGCGGGCATCGGCATTGCGCTTGACGCGCTTGGGATGCACCAGGCCCAGCGCCACCAGGCCGTAAATCGGCTCGACCGAGTCGATGGTGTGGCCGCCCGCGATCGGAATGCCCGCCGCCCGGCAGACCGATTCGCCACCGGCCAGAATCTTGCCGATGGTCTCGATCGACAGCACATTGATCGGCATGCCCACCAGCGCCAAGGCCATGATGGGCTTGCCGCCCATGGCGTACACGTCGGAGATCGCGTTGGTCGCGGCAATGCGGCCGAAATCAAACGGATCGTCCACGATGGGCATGAAAAAATCAGTGGTGGCAATCAGCGCCTGCTCATCGTTGAGCTGGTAGACCGCGGCATCGTCGGCGGTCTCGATGCCCACCAGCAGCTCGGGCGGCACCGGCATGCGGTTGCTGCCCTTGAGGATCTCGGACAGCACGCCGGGGGCGATCTTGCAGCCGCAGCCGCCGCCGTGCGACAGCGAGGTCAGGCGGGGTTCCGGTTTGGGGGAGTGGATGGCGTTCATGGTGTGCTCGTCAATTCATGGATCAGCTCAATCAGGGCAGCGCGTTCGGTGGCCGGCTCAAACAGCGGCGCACGCAGACTGCATTGTGCCCGCAAGCCGGCACCAAAGCCGGCGTCATCCCGGCAGCGCAGGAGCAACTGCGCCAGCGCCGCGCTGTCATCCCACGCGAAATAGCCCTGGTAATCCGGCCCCAGCATGCCGACATTGCCGTCCACTTTGGATGCCAGCACGGGCGTGCCGCTGCGCACGGCTTCCATCACCGCATGCGCGCCGCCTTCCATGCGGCTGCAAAGCACCAGCACATGCGCGCGCTGGATGCGCCGGCGCGTGGTCTCATGGTCCAGACCGCCGAGCCAGCGGTAGCGCGGGCAGTCCGCCGCGGTCTGCCGGGCCAGCGCACCCAGTGCCGGGTCGAGTTCGGCACCGATGTGGTCGATGCGGATGTCGGGGCGGGAGGCCAGCCAGCGCGCCGCCTGCATCAGGGTCTGCGGTGATTTTTCCTCGCGCAGATGCCCCACCATCACGGCGCGCAAATGGTGCGCGCTTTTGGCCAGCGTGCGGCGCGTGGGGGTGGACTGGAAGATCACGCGGGTCTTGGCGCGGTGCGCGTCCGGCAAGGCCCGCGGCCCGCGTTCCTGCAGCACCACCAGGCGCTGCGCCAGGACCAGCGAACGCTGCGCCGACACATCGGTGTCGATGTCGCGGTACAGATCGGTGCCCGTGAGCACCACGGCCAGGCCCCGGCCGGGGTGCGCGCCGGCCCAGGCCTGGATTGCCCCCGACGATCGGCGCGCATGCAGGGCCAGCAAGGCGACCGCACCCTCGTCTTGCGCCGCGCGCCAGTCCGCCACGATGCGGGTGCGGCAGTGCCCCGCCAGCAGGCGCGACCAGCGCCACGCTGTTTGCCAGTTGCCGTTGTTGGCCGCCGCCAGCGCGGGGCTGACGATGAGGACCAGCGGCTTGCTCATGCCTGCGCCCAGAACACGGCGAACCAGCCCCGTTCGTCCTGCCACATCCGGATCGGCCCGAACCCGGCGGCCTCGAGCAGGGCCTCGAAGTCCTGCGCCTGGTATTTGTACGAATTCTCGGTATGAATGCGCTCGCCCGCCGCAAAGGCGCGCTCGCGCCCCGGCCAGCGCACCGTCACATCGCGCACGGCCTGCAAGTGCATCTCGATGCGCGAGTGCGCCCGGTTGAAGAAGGCCTGGTGCTCCCAGTCCTGCACCAGAAAATCGCTGCCGATGAGCCGGTTGACATGCAGCAGCAGGTTCTTGTTGAAGGCGGCCGTCACGCCCAGGGCGTCGTCGTAGGCGGGCTCCAGCACCGCCAGTGGCTTGAGCAGGTCCACGCCGATGAGCAGGCCGCCACCCTGGGCCGCGGCACACGCCTGGCGCAGAAAATCGCCGGCTTGTGGCGGCGTGAAGTTGCCGATGCTCGAGCCCGGGTAGAACAGCACGCGCGGGCCGTCCCCCACCTGCGGCGGCAAGGCCAGCGTTGCCGAAAAGTCCATGCCCACGCCCAGCATGTCGAGCCCGGGATGCCGCTGCTGCAGGGCCTGCAGCGCGCCGCGCAGGAAATCCACCGAAATATCCACGGCGACATAACGGCACGGCCGCAGCAGCTCGAACAGGCGTGCCGCCTTCTCGCAGTTGCCCGCGCCCAGATCGACCAGCGTGGCCCCGGCCGGAAGCAGCGCGGCCATGCCGGGGCCATGCCGGGACAACAGCGCAGCCTCGGTGCGCGTGGGGTAGTACTCGGGCAGCTCGGTGATGGCCTCGAACAGGCGCGAACCCAGGGCGTCATACAGGTATTTGGGCGAGGTGAACGCAGGCCGCGCCAGCAAGCCCGCGGCCAGCTCCCCGCGCACCGACTCCTGGTCGTCCCGGTGCAACTGGATGAACCGGGGCTGCCGCGGCAAAGATGTGTTCATGGCCGGCAATATATAACAAGGGTCGGGAACCCGTGCGTGCAGGGATTGCAGTGCTTTGCATCGAATGAGAGAATGACAGAAAACACAAGGAGACTGCCGTGAGCACCACCACCCCCCACACCCTGCCGACCGAGCGCCGGGTCGATCAGCTGCTGGCCCACTATGGCGCAAGCCACACGCACCCGACCAACGAGCTGATTCACTTCATCGCCATTCCGCTGATCATGTTCAGCCTGGTCGGCATGATGTTCTCGCTGCACCCCTGGGTGGCCTACCTTTTCGTGGCGGCCAGCATGGTGTACTACGCGCGGCTCTCCATGGTGTTCCTGCTCACCATGTCGGCCGGATCGGTTGCGATGCTCGCGCTGATCCATGCCGTGGGCGATCGGCTGCTGCCGCTGTCTGTCGGCATCTTCGTGGTGGCCTGGATTTTCCAGTTCATCGGCCACAAGATCGAAGGCAAGAAACCCTCGTTCTTCGAGGACATCCAGTACCTCTGGGTAGGTCCCCTGTTTGTGCTGAGCAAGCTGTTTGAAAAGCTGGGCGTGCGCTGGTAAGAGACACGACCGGAGGGCCGAACTCGCGGCCTTCCTTGCCGAGGAAACCCGTCAGCGCACCGACCGGCGCGCCGGAATTTTGAACTTGATGCTGTCCAACGCGGACCCGGCTCAACCGCTGGCAACGAAGCGGTCTGCCCGCGCCGCCTCCAGCACCGCGGGCAGGTCGGATAAAAACGTGTCGACGGGGATGCGGTCCGAGAGCCAGGGATTGGGCTGCGCGAACCAGTTCGCCAGCTCCCACGGGTCGTAGACGGGGGTCAACTCCGCGAACAGCTGGCCCAATTCCGGTTGCGGCCTCATGTCAACCCGGCTGAACTGGAACAAGGGAAGCCATGTCTGCCACTGCCACTCAAAGCAGAGCACTTCCCTGGTGGTGATCCAGCTGGAAAGCGTTGCGGCATCGGGCCCAAAGATGCGCCTTGACTGCGCGACCACCTCGCTTGCCCTTGCGATCCCGCCGCTGTCCCGGTAGGAATCGAGCATCGCGATGAACTGATGGTCGCTGCGATGCGCCGGCGCACGGGGATGGAGGTGCTTCGTTGCACCAGACGCATATCTGGCCACGAAGGACATGTCAGGCGGTGACGCGGGTCTGGGCACGAGAAGGTTTTGCATGGGTATCTCCAGTGAGACAAGGGGCTGACCAAGGCGAACCGCGGCGATGGATGTGACCCATGCGCTGCGGCATGGGTCCTACCGTACGGGAAGACGCGATCGATGGTCTGTGCGCTTGCCAACGTAAGCCGGTGCTGCGTTCGGCACCGAACAGACGGCCATCGGCCCGTCGCTTAGTGTTGCTTCCCTGAACATCGGGTCGATGCCAGGCCGCCGCTTGCCGGGTTCCTCGCGCGTGTCGCGCCACAAGGAGTAAGTCATGAAAATCCGTCCGTCCAAGCGCCGCGGTCCGGCGGACCAGCGAGGGCGCCTGTGATCGAAATTCGCAAGGGCCAGGCACCGGCCCCGCTTGAGCGTGCGCAGTTCAGTGTCCGATTTCGCGCCTCTTTCATCGATCCGGCGTTCCGTGCCGAGGATCAGTCCATTGCGCGTCTTGAAGAGATCGCCTGGGCCGCCTACGCCGAGGGCCGCAAGGCCCCCTTCACGCAAAAGGCGGGCCCGGCATATGCCGATCCGGACTACGACCTGTCAAGCGAGTGGGTTGCCACAAGGCAGCGCATCGATGAGGCGCAGCTGCGCTGGGCCGACCCGGCGAGCCGGTCCCGGGTGCTGCTGATCTGCGGCTCGGCGCGCAACGATGGCACCTGCCCGGGCGAAATGTCCAAGACCTTCCGGCTGCTGGGAATCGCTCGCGAAACGCTGGAACAGGCCGGCATCGAAGCCGATGTGCTGGACTTGAGCCTGCTCACCTCCGACTACGGCCGCCATATCCACCCCTGCAAGGGCTGCGCGTCGACAGCGATGCCACTGTGCCACTGGCCGTGCAGTTGCTACCCCAACCACTCGCTCAACCAGACCAACGACTGGATGGCCGAGATCTACGAGCGCTGGACCGCCGCCCATGCGGTGATCATCGTCACGCCGGTGTACTGGTACCAAAGCCCCAGCCCCTTGAAGCTGATGATCGACCGCCTGGTGTGCGCCGACGGCGGCAACCCCGACCCCACCTCGACCTGCGGCAAGAAGGCGGGCAAGGCGAAAGAGCTCGAGCTGGCCGGATGGGACTACCCCCAGCACCTGGCAGGGCGCGCCTACGGGCTGATCGTTCACGGCGATGTGGCCGGTATCGAGGGCTCGCGCCGCTCGCTGTCGGACTGGCTCGACTGGATGGGCTTCATCGGCGCGGGTGCGCAGGCGCGGCTGGACCGCTACATCGGCTACTACGAGCCGTATGCCACCAGTCATGACGCGCTGGACCGGGATGGTGCGGTGCAGGAAGAAGCACGCAACGTGGCGCGCGCGGTGGCCAAGGCCGTGCTTGAGTTGCGCGCCGGCCGGCTCCAGGCGGTGCAGCCCGTGCTGTCGCGTCCGCGGCCAAAGTAAACCGTCCAGGCGTGGCCCACGCCGACTGCCCATGGTCACGATCTTGACATGTTGACTTACCACAATGGGGCCATCCACCAAGCACTGGAGGCCCCGGATGGATCGTCGCAGCTTTCTGAACACCACCACCGTGCTGGGCGGCGCTGCCATCGCGGCGCCCACGCTGGCCCTGGCGCAAGCCGCCCCTGCCGTGATCACACGCGACGCCATGCGGCCCCAGATGGCCCATGGCATTCAGAGTGGCGACCCCACATCGGATGGCGCCATCATCTGGACCCGCGGCGACCGTCCCTCGCGCCTGTGGCTGGAGTGGGCCACCACCGCCAGTTTTGCCAATGCCACCCGCATGCGTGGTCCGCATCTGATGGAAGACGCCGACTTCACCGGGCGCGTGGATCTGGCCGGCCTGCCCGCGGGGCAGGACATTTTTTACCGCGTGGTGCTGCAGGACCTGCACAACGAGCGTGTGTTGTCCGAGGCCATGCCGGGCCACCTGCGGCTGCCTGCCGCGGCGGGCTCCAGGGCGCTGCGCGACCTGCGTTTTACCTGGAGTGGCGACACGGCGGGCCAGGGCTGGGGCATCAACGAAGCCTGGGGCGGCATGAAAATCTATGAGCAGATGCGCCGGGTCAACCCGGACTTCTTCTTGCACAGCGGAGACACCATCTACGCCGATGGTCCGATTTCGGCCCAGGTCAGGCTGCCCGACGGCTCGATGTGGAACAACGTGGTAACGGAGGAGGTGAGCAAGGTCGCCGAAACGCTCCATGAGTTCCGCGGCCGCTACCGCTACAACCTGATGGATGCCAACGTGCGCCGCATGGCGGCCGAGGTGCCGCAAATCTGGCAATGGGATGACCACGAAGTCGCCAACAACTGGTCCGACGCCAAGGACCTGAGTGGCGACAAGCGCTATGCCGAAAAGAATGTGCCCTTGCTGGTGGCGCGCGCCACCAAGTCGTTTCTCGAATACGCACCGCTGCGCCGCACGGCCGACGTGGAGAACGAGCGTGTTTACCGCCATCTGCCGCAGGGTCCGCTGCTGGACATGTTCGTGGTGGACATGCGCAGCTATCGCGGCCCCAATAGCCACAACCTGCAAACCAGCGAGACCGAGGAGAGCGCTTTCATGGGTCGCCCGCAAATTGCCTGGCTGCTCGACGGGCTCAAGCGCTCCAAGTCGGTGTGGAAAGTGATCGCCGCCGACATGCCCATCAGCCTGCATGTGGCCGACGGCAAGGATGCCGACGGCCGCGACCGGTGGGAAGCCAGCGCCAATGGCGACGACGGCGCGCCGCTGGGCCGCGAGCTCGAAATCGCCCGCCTACTGCGCGAGATCAAGCGCGCCGGCGTCAGCAACGTGGTGTGGTTGACGGCCGATGTGCATTACACCGCCGCGCATTACTTTGACCCGGCCAAGGCCAGGTTCAGCGACTTTTCCCCGTTCTGGGAATTCGTGTCCGGCCCGCTCAATGCCGGTGGTTTTGGTCCCAACAAGACCGATGCCACCTTTGGCATGCAGGTGATGTACCAGAAAGCCCCGACCGAAGTGAATGCGCCGCCCACCCATGGCATGCAGTTTTTTGGCCAGGTGGACATTGATGCCAAAACCAAAGCCATGACGGTCACCCTCAAGGACCTCGCGGGGACGTCGCTGTATGCCAGGACACTGGCACCGCATCGGGCCTGAATGCCGCGGGTGTTGGGAGCAGCCCTCGCATCGGTTCCTTTTCACGGAAGTTGTCATTGAAGACCATTTTGAGGGAGAGAAGAATGAAAGAATTACCCAGCCCCACCTTCCCGCTGTCGCCGCTGGCCTTGCCCAGGGGTCACTTCACTGGCCTGGTCAGCAGCTCCATGGCCCGAATGAGCAGCCAGTACCTGCGGGTGGGCGCGGCGGTACTGCGGTTTCGCGGGCCCGGCAGCGTGGCACGGACCGGCAAGCGCAGCACCTGAGGCGCGATGCGCCTGCCAGTGAGCTGCCCCGCCGGCTCACTGGCGGGGCGCAGGCATGGGCGCCAAGCCGCTGCCTGAAGCCCCATCCATCAGCCACTGCCGCACCTGGGCAGCAACCCAGGGTCCGTCGTCCAGCGGCAGATCGTGCCCGGCGCTTGCATGGACACGCAGGGCGCACTGCCAGTGCCTGGCCAGCGCCCTGGAGCATTCAACGCAGACCAGATGGTCTTGCTCGCTGGCCAGCACCAGCGTGGGGACGGAGGGCTGGACCGCCGGCGCGCGAAATCTGGCGGCGGCGAGCAGTTGTCGCAGCGCGTTGGCGCGCGAGACCGGATTGGTCCGCCGCAGCGCCAGCCAGAGCGGCAGTACCGCGTCGGTCGCGAGATTGCTGGTGATGCGCAGGATGGTGCGCTCCCAGCGCTCGGGCCCGGCACCCCAGACAGCGATTGCCAACAGGGCGCCATAGTTGCCAGGCCGAAGGCGCTGATAAAACGGACTGAAGGGCCGCATGCTGGTATTGATGAGCACGTTGGCGGCCACCTCCCGCGGATGCGCGCCCGACCAGGCCACGGCAACCATGGCGCCCAGCGACATGGCCAGCAGATGGTAGGGCGGCGCAATGTTGCGCGATGCGAGTTGCGCACGACAGTGCGCCACCATGTCTTGAACACGCACAGGGCTGCCCTGCAGGTGCAGGCGACCGTTGCCCGGCAAATCCAGCGCCACCACCCGGCTGCCGGGTAGCGCCTGCTCAAACTGCCCGACGAAGTCTCCCCAGTGCCCGCTCTCCCGGGTCAGGCCACGCAAGAATATCCAGGTGCTCATGGCGCTCAGTACCAGTCCTGCAGCGCCTGCGCATGGTGCCGGGCACGGGTTTCGGCGCGGGGTAGCCAGAGCGGGTGGCCGCATGCCGCGCGCGACAAAAAATCCAATAGCAGCAGGTGCTGGCGAAGCACGCGCTGCTGCCGATGTTCGATCAAGGGATTGAAAAAACCGTGCCGCGAAAACAGCTGGCGCGGGTTCTTCTTCACCCATAACCACGAGCCCATCTCCAGAGTGAGCGGCAGAAAGACGCCTCGCTCCCGCGCGCAGGCTTGCTGGTACAAATGGTCCCACAGGTCACCGTGCGCCAGGTACTGCGAGCTCTGCGGCTCAATGATGTAACGGTGGTGGCTGTGCGACTGGATGAAGATGCTCTTGAGCGCGTGCATCTCCGCCAGGTGCGCGATGGGCTTGCGCGTATGCGCATAGGGAAACCAGATTCGGTCGCTGATGCCGAAGCCTGAATGGCAGTCCACGGACAGGCTGAAATCGCGCGACAGCAACTCTGATGTCACCACTTCGCACACCGCCTGATTTTCAACCTCCATGGGCGCGGCGTGCCGGCCGCGATACCAGGGCAATCCGGAGCTGATGCGCTGCCCGCCCACCAAAAAAGGCACGGGCTCGCGGGCTTGCACCGGCGCGTTGCGCATCAGGTCCACGCCCTTGGGGTTGGCCCGCGTGCCCAGCGCCATCCCGCCGGGGTTGACGATGGGCATGAAGACCAGGCGAACCGATTCGAGCTGCTTGTGCAGCGTGCTGTCCCATTGCAGGCGCATGACCAGGCTTTGAAGATGGGCAATCACCACGCTGGCGCCGATGCGCTCCAGACCATGAACACCGCCGAAATAGCCAACCGCCGGCACCTCGCGCCCCGGATTGCCCAGCGCGATCACATGAACGGGGTAGGAGCCGCCTCCCGGCAGATCCACATGACAGACGACACGCGTTTCCAGCCGGCCTGCGCCCAATTCGATGATGCGCTCCAGCGCGACTAATTCTGGCGGTTTGGATTGGGTCACAGTGGCCTACAAAACAGGTCTGCAAGACGGAAAGCCTTGCCGGCAAGCATACAGGCCCTGCCGCAGGGCGTGCGCCGCTTGAGCGCGTGAGCGTCTTAATTTCGCACTGACACGAAGCTGTCATATGGCGCGTATAAGTTATGGAGTGACATTACTTGCCGCCCCACTCTCACACCATGTTGCGCAAAGCCGCTTTTTCCCGCGTCATGGCCATCCCGGCCTGCATGGTCTGGGGTGTCCTCGAATTCTTCGCCCTGCAGCGCTCGCGCTTGCTGAGCCGGCGCGAACGCTTTTAGCCCCCGCCCGGATTCAGCGGGAAAACGGGCCTGTTCTTCCTGGGCCCGCCAGTGTTCGAACCCCAAACGTTCTCGCTTGACTTTTCTTGGGCGCCGGACGATTGCCGGCACCCGCCTGAGCCATTGAACTTATTCCTTAGCACTCCCTCAAAGAGAGTGCTAATATATAAAAAATGACGAAAGGAGTTCTGGTATGACAATTCAAACTGGAGTTTCTGGTACTGCTGTGGCAGTGGCCAATCCGTGGGCATTGGTGCCCCCCCTGGGCAATCTGGATGCCTATATTTCGGCGGCCAATCGCCTGCCCATGCTCACCCTTGAAGAAGAGCAGGAATTTGCACGGAAACTAAGGGATCACAACGACATTGAGTCCGCAGGGAAGTTAGTGCTATCTCACTTGCGTTTGGTGGTCTCTGTTTCGCGCCAGTATCTGGGCTACGGCCTGCCCCATGCCGACCTGATCCAGGAAGGCAACGTGGGCTTGATGAAGGCCGTGAAGCGCTTCGACCCCGACCAGGGCGTGCGTCTGGTGAGTTATGCGCTGCACTGGATCAAGGCTGAGATCCATGAGTACATCCTGAAAAACTGGCGCATGGTCAAGGTGGCGACCACCAAGGCCCAGCGCAAGCTGTTCTTCAACCTGCGCTCGATGAAACAGGGCTTCAAGGCCGATGCCGCCGCCGCCGACACCGGAACCCACCGCGACACTTTAAGCGAGCACGAGATCGACTTGATGGCGCGTGAGCTCAAGGTCAAGCGCGAGGAAGTCATCGAGATGGAAACCCGCTTGTCCGGCGGCGACATCATGCTGGACCCGAGTCCGTCCGACGATGGCGAGGAGGCTTTCGGCCCCATCGCCTACCTGGCCGACGCCAACCATGAGCCGACCGCCATGATCGAGGCGCACCAGCGCGACGTGCTGGCCAGCGACGGCATTGCCGCGGCTCTGGAGGTGCTCGACGAGCGCAGCCGCCGCATCGTGGAGGAGCGCTGGCTCAAGGTGAATGACGACAACTCGGGCGGCATGACGCTGCATGATCTGGCCGCCGAGTATGGCGTGAGCGCCGAGCGCATCCGCCAGATCGAGGTGGCTGCCATGAAAAAAATGAAGACGGCACTGGCGCAATACGCCTGACCTTCGAGGTAGCATCAAGGCCCCCGACCTGCCCGGTTCGGGGCCTTTTTCATTGGGAATCTCAAAATGGCACTGCAGCACCTTCTACGCGCTATTCTTTTGATAGCTATTGGCGCAATATCCTCGGGGGCCATGGCCCAAAAGTCTTCAAAAACCGAGGCGCCGTGGCCGACCAAACCCGTGAAGATCATGGTCGGTTTCCCGGCCGGTACCTCACCGGATCTGGTGGCGCGCACACTGGCCGAACCCCTGTCCAGGGCATTGGGCCAGCCCGTGATCGTGGAAAACCGGCCCGGTGCCGGGGGCAATATCGCGGCCGACCTCGTGGCCAAGGCGACCGATGGCCACACCATCGGCGTGATGATCAATGGCAACCTGACGATTGCCAAACTGCTCAACCCCAAAACCCCATTCGACCCGGCCCAGGATCTGGCGCCCATCAGCCTGATTGGCACCGCGCCACTGGTGCTGTGCGCGCCGGCGTCGGCGCCCGGTGCCACGGCGGCCGAGTTTCTGGCTGCCGCACGCAAGGCTGGCAATACCTGGAGCTACGGCTCGCCCGGTGTGGGCACGGTGGGCCATATCGGCATGGAACTGCTCAAGGGCCGGGCCGGCATCGACCCGGTTCACGTGCCCTATCCGGGCTACCCGCAGGTCGTGACGGCCATGATCGGCGGCCATATCCAGCTCTCCATGCTGCCCCCGGGTCTGGCCCTGGCGCAGGCCCGGGCCGGCAAGGTCAAGGCCATCGGCGTGACCTCCCAAGGCCGCAGTTCGCTGGCACCCGAGGTGCCCAGCCTGTCGGAAGCCGGTATCCGGGACTATCAGCTCGAGATCTGGAATGGCGTGGCTGGCCCGGCCTCGATGCCCAAGCCGGTCGTGGCCCGGCTCTCCACGCTGATCAGCGACATTGCCCGCTCACCCGAGGTGCGGCAAAAGCTGTTCCAGCAGGGCTGGCAGGTGGCTGGCACCTCTTCCGAGGGCCTGGCCAACCGCATCAAGCTGGATACCGCCGCGCTGGGCAAGGTCATCACCGAGCGCGGCATCAAGGCGGAATAGGTTTTCTGGGTGCCGGGTCGTGCTCCGGTGAGTGTGTTGGTGCCGGGTCTCGCCCCGGCGGGCGAGTTACCTTTCTTTGCTTCGCCAAAGCAAGGTAACCGAAAGAAAGGCGAGCCGGATTCGTCGGCCCTGCGCTGCGCTGCGGGCACGCTGCGTTGCTCGGCTTCGGCGGGGTGCGCGCAAACTCGGCTGCGCCTCAGACATGCGCGCCCCTTGATCCGCCCAAGCTTGCGCTACTCGCCTCCTCATGACGGCGGTAGAAACCAAAGACCAAAACCGGACCCGAATCCAAGTCCACAAAGACGCGCCACGGCGCGTCCTTGTTTGGCTGTTGGTTGTTCTGTTTTTTTGTTTTCCCGCCGTCCTGGCAGGGCTGAGCAGCACAGGGGCGAGGGGAACAAGAGGCTCGGATGTTTGAGCCCGCAGGGCGAGTTTCCGAGCCTCCCCCTCGAACCGAGCAGCGCAAGGCACCGCGTAGCGGCCCTGACTGCGGCTCGCCTTTTCTTTGGTGACTTTCTTTTGGCGAACGCAAAAGAAAGTTACTGCGCTGTCGGGCGCACATCCCGACACCAGCAACGCCCGCCGGAGCACGACCCGGCCACCCCGCCGACAGCTATGGCTTTTGCAGCAGCAGCTTGATATCCGACGCCAGTGACTGCGCCCCGCTGCCATACCGCGTATACAGACGCAGCCGGCCTTGCGTGTCGTACACGTAGCTGCCCGCCGAGTGGTCCATGGTGTAGCTGGTGGGCGTCTTGCCTTCCACTTTTTTGTAATACACCTTGTAGTCCTTGGCGATCACCGCCAGCTTCTCCGGCGTGGTGTAGAGCGCCAGGAAGGTCGGATCGAAGTTGCCCATGTAGCCCTTCAAGACCTCGGGCGTATCACGCTGGGGATCCACCGTCACGAACAGGCCCTGCAGCTTGTCGCCGTCCTGGCCCAGCAGTCTCTTGGCCTCGGCCAGTTCAGCCATGGAGGTGGGACAGACGTCGGGGCACTGGGTGTAGCCAAAGAAAAGGACCACCACCCGGCCCTTGAAATCTTTCAGGTGCCTGAGCTGGCCGTTGTGATCGGTCAGTTCGAAATCCTTGGCGTAGTCAGCGCCGCTGACATCGATCGCGGCGAATGCCGGCTTCTTCTCGGAACAGCCGGCAACCAGACCCGCAACTCCCGCCAACAAAGCGCCGCAAGCTATCAATTGAAGAGCAAATCTTTTTTTCATGGTGTGATCAGAGCACGTAATGATCGACCAGCAGCGCCGCGAACAGGGCGCTCAGGTGAATCAGGGAAAAGCGGAAGGTTTTGCGCGCCAGCTCGTCCGAGTAAGCGCGCCAGAGGCGGAATCCGTAGAAGCAGAACCCGATGCTCAAGGCCACGGCTGCAATGAGATAGATCCAGGAGCTCATGCCATAGATGAAGGGCATCAAGCAGGCGGCAAACAGGACCAGCGTGTAGAGCAGGATCTGCAGGCGCGTGAATTCATTGCCATGCGTCACCGGCAGCATCGGCAGGCCGGATTTTCGGTAGTCCTCGACGCGGTACAGCGCCAGCGCCCAGAAGTGGGGAGGTGTCCACAGAAAGATGATCAGGAAAAGGATCAGCGCCTGCGGCCCGACATCGCCCGCCATGGCGGCCCAGCCCAGCACCGGCGGCATGGCGCCGGAAGCCCCGCCGATCACGATGTTTTGCGGTGTCAGCGGCTTGAGGATGACGGTGTAGATCACCGCATAGCCGATGAAGGTGGCAAACGTCAGCCACATGGTCAGCGGGTTGACCCACACATACAGCAGCCACGAACCCGCCGCGCACAGCACCGCGGAAAACAGCAGCGTCTGCCAGTCGGCCAGCTCGCCGCTGGCCGTGGCACGCCATGCCGTGCGCTTCATCTTGGCGTCAATGCCTTTTTCCACAATGCAGTTGAAGGCGGCGGCGGCCGCCGCCACCAGCCAGATGCCCAGACAGGCCACGAACGCGAGCCTGAGCTCGGCCAGCGAGGGCACACCCGGCACGGCCAGCACCATGCCGATCAGGGCGCAGAACACGATGAGCTGGATCACGCGCGGCTTGGTCAGGGCATGGAACTGCCTGAATACGGAGGGGTGGGCAAGGGAAGGATGGGCACTCATGCAGTGAGTCTCGATACAGTTGATCTGGAAGCTTCTGCCGCATCGGCAGGGGAGCGGCTGGCAGACACCAGCCAGGTCATGACCACCACCAGCGCGGCAGCGCCACCCGTGTGCAGCACGGCCGCCGCCAGCGGCCAGTCAAGCACCACGTTGCTCAGGCCCGTGGCCAGCTGCAAGCCGATGAGCGCGGCCATCCAGCGCGAGGGGGAACGCAGTGCCTTGATGCCGTTGAGGCGCCAGGCCAGCGTCCCCAGCATGACCAGCACCAGAACCGCCATGATGCGGTGCACATAATGAATCGCGGTCAGGGCCGCAAAGCTGATATGAACGCCCTCCTGCGTGCGGCCCAGTTCCCGCCAGATCTGGAATCCCTGGGAGAAGTTCATGTCGGGCCACCAGCTGTTCTGGCACATGGGGAATTCGGTGCAGGCCAGCACGGCATAGTTGGTGCTGACCCAGCCCCCCAGGGCGCCTTGCACAGCGAGCAGCGCAAACGTCAACCACAGCATCATGCGCCATCGCGGACTCAGTGTCACCGGCAATGCCCCGCCCTCGCCGGCCTGCCCGTAGCGCACAGCCTGCACGCACAGCAGCGCCAGCAGGACAAAGCTGCCCAGCAAATGGAGCGTCACGATGGCGGGAAAGAGTTTCATGGTGACCGTCAACGCCCCAAAGGCACCCTGGATGCAAACCCACACCAGGGTGAGTGTCGGCCACCATGGGCTCATGGGCATGCGAGCCACGCGGCGCCCGCTGGCCCGCCAGCTCGCGGCCGCGAGCACCAGGATCAGCACCCCAACGCCGGTCGCCAGGTAGCGGTGGATCATTTCAACCCAGGCTTTGCCGTGTGTCACGGGACCCGTGGGCATGGCGCTTTGGGCGGCCGAGATTTCGGCATGGGCACCTGCCGGACTCGCATTGCCATAGCAGCCCGGCCAGTCGGGACAGCCCAGGCCGGAATCCGTCAGGCGCGTGAACGCACCGAACAGGACCAGATCGAAGGTGAGAAAAAGCGTCACCAGCGTGAGGGCGTGCAAGCGGCGCACGGGCGTCGCACGGGCGTTGCGCAGCCAGACCCAGGCCAGCGGCCCGAGCGCCAGAACCACGCCCATGAACATGAGCTTGATCACGGGCGACAGGTCATAAAGTGCTGGAGCGTTCATGATGTCCTTACCGGCCTGCCTGATCCCACGCGGCGGACGCACGCAACAGGCGTTCGATGTCTCGCTTGGCCTTGGCCGCGCCGGGCAAGTCCAGATTGGCGGGAAAACGCATCATCCAGTTGCCCATGGGGTCCACCACGTACAAATGCTCAGTCAGATCATGGCCGCTGGCCGGCGCCAGCCACTGCGACAACCGCGCTTGCGGTACCCGCAGCACGGTGGCGTCCCTCAGGGCCGGGCGCAGGCTCTGGGCCACCGGCGCCTCATCGCTCACCAGCCACACCCAGTCCACCCTGTCCTTGTCCTTGCCCAGGCTCTCACGCAGTTGACGCTGCAGATACAGGTGCTTGACGCAGGCATCGTCACAGCCACCGCCGGCCACGCTGATCAGGAGCCATTGCCCCTTGAGCGCCGTCAGATTGCCGGCCTGGCCGCCCAAGCTCACGCTGGCCTGATCGGGCAGGGGACGCTGGGGGTTGATGATCTCGCCGAAATTGCGGCGCCCCTCGGGGCGCACGACGTAGTAGGTGAAATAGGAGGCAATCACGGGTGCCGCGCAGACCAGCAGGATCGCCAGCATTTTCCAGCGCCCGCTGACGGTTCTGCGGCTGTCGGCAAGCACCGCTTGACCGGGCTCCGGCATCGAGTAAACCGTCAGGCCAAGCAGCTGGTCGGCACGCCCTGGCTGATCAGTCCCGGGAACTTCAGGCGCGGCGCGGGTGGATGAGTCGTCTAACAATTTGGAACCAGACATAAAGAATTGCAATCAGACCGCTGAGTCCGAACCATTGAAACGCATAACCGTAATGCTTTTGCACGCCGGCACCCACTTCAAGCCAGTCACGCGCAAGCCCGTCGGCTGCTGCGTCAGTTTGCTGGATTGAAACCGTCATCAGCGGCAGCCCCGATTCGGCACTGAACTGGGCCAGATCGAGATTTTGCCGGATCGGCCCCGTCTGCGCGGCACCCAGCTCGTATAGCTTGGATGGCGGGGGGACAATCCGGCCCCGTATCTCGACCACGCCCGCAGGCGTATCGAGGGTCGGCACGCTGGCGCGGTCCACGAAATTTCGCGGCACCCAGCCCCGCTGAACCAGCACGGCAACGCGGCTGCCCGCCGGCCAGAATGGCGTCACCACGTAAAAACCCGGCTTGGCGTTCATCTGGCGGTTGTCAAGAAAAACGGTTTGGGCCGGGACCCAGCTTCCGCGCAGACTGACCCGGCGGTGAATCGCCTGCGCCGGCTGTGCCAGGGCCAGCAGCGCGGCGGCATCCAGGGCGGGCTGCCTGCCCTGCGCTTCAATGGCCGCATGCAGGCTCTGCTTCTGGGCGGCGCGAGACAGTTGCCAGCGCCCCAGCGACAGCGTCGCCAGGATCGCCAGCAACGCGGCGACCGTGATCAGCCAGAATTTCAGGCGCGCACTCACGCGATAATCCGGATCATGAAGTATTTTGTCATTCTTGCCTTCATTGCCATCATTGGCAGCCTGGGTTCAGCCCTCTTTTTCATGATGAAGGATGGCACGGACGGAAAACCCAAATCCAGCAACATGCTTCGTGCGCTCGCCCTGCGGGTGGGTTTGTCCATCGTGCTGTTTGCGTGCATCCTGCTCGCCTGGAAACTGGGCTACATCCAGCCCACCGGCATTCCCGCCGGGAAATAAGAAAACTTTCAAGCAAAACAAAAGCCGCTTCGAGCGGCTTTTGTTTTTGTTGACCCGCAACGACGGATCAAGCCCGCGCAATAGCTACCCGCTTAGAGCCAGTAGACCAGCATGTACAAGCCCAGCCACACCACGTCCACGAAATGCCAGTACCAGGCGGCGCCTTCGAAACCGAAGTGGCGCTCGGCGGTGAAATGGCCTTTTTGCAGGCGCAGGGTGATGAAGAGCAGCATCAGCATGCCCACGAACACGTGAAAGCCGTGAAAACCGGTCAGCATGAAAAAGGTCGAACCATAAACACCTGAGGTCAGCTTCAGATTGAGTTCTTGATAGGCATGGAAATACTCGTAACCCTGGACACCCAGGAACACGATACCGAGCACGACGGTGAGCCACATGAAGACGATGGTCTTGCTGCGATGACCTTCGCGCAAGGCATGGTGGGCAATAGTCAGCGTGACGCCCGAGGAAAGCAGCAGGGCCGTGTTGATGGTGGGCAGCCAGAAGGGCGTCATGGTCGTGAACGGCTCCACGATGCCGGCGGGTGAAGCGGTCGCCCCCGCCGCCAGGCTGGGCCACACGGCCTTGAAATCGGGCCAGAGCAGGGCGTTATCCAGACTGCCCAGGGCCGGCACGGAATGGGCACGCGCCCACCACAGCGCGGTAAAGAACGCACCGAAGAACATCACCTCGGAGAAGATGAACCAGCTCATGCTCCAGCGGTAGGAAACATCCACCTTGTGGCCATACAAATGACCTTCGCTTTCCGAGACAGCGTCCCGGAACCACTGGTAGAGCACGCCCAGGAACCAGACCAGGCCAAAAGCCAGGGAGTACTTGCCCCAGTCAGCGCCATTCATCCACTGGCCCGCGCCAAAAAAGACACAAAACAGGCCAAACGCAGCCATGGCGGGATGCCGCGACGGGCTGGGCACAAAATAATGCGGGGTTCCGCCGTGTGTTGTCGAACTCATTTCAGCTCCATTTCTTCTCTTCAATCTCTTGTATTTCAGGCGGGCTTAACTGGCCACGACCCACTTTACCAATGCAATCAGGCCCACGACAAAAATCAGCGCCCCCACGATTCCCACCGCGATGATATGGAACGGGCTGACCTTTGCCAGGTCCTCCTGATATTCGCTGTTCTTGCGAATGCCAAGGAAGGACCAGCCCACCGTCTTGACGGAGCGCCAGAACGAACCTGATGACGACGCCTTGCCGCTCACGGGCTCGCTCATGCACCCACCCCGGCCTTCACGTGGACGCCGGCATTTGCGGAAGGCGCAACAGGTGCGGCCGGTGTTTTGCCGCCGACTTCGAAAAAGGTATACGACAAGGTAATCGTCGTCACGTCCCTGGACAGCTTGGGATCGATGATGAAGGCCACCGGCCAGCTTTTCTTTTCACCGGGCTCCAGCGTGTACTGGTTGAAGCAGAAACACTCCAGCTTGTTGAAGTGGGCGGACGCCTGGTGCGGTGCGTAACTGGGAATGGCCTGCGCGGACATGCGGCGGTCTTGCACGTTTTGAAACTCGTACATCACCGTGGCCAATTCGCCGGGATGAACCCGCACCGAACTTTGGGCGGGCCGAAAGTGCCACGGCCCCCGCGCATTGGCGTCGAATTCAACCGTGATGGTGCGGCTTGTGTCCACCTGCGTATTGGCCGGCAGCTTGGCCTTGGCTCCTGGAATATCACGCTCGCCCAGCGCCAGGATGTTGATGCCGGTGACTTCGCAAATGGCTTTGTAAATGGGAACCAGCGCATAACCGAAGGCGAACATGCCGGCTGCAACCACGGCCAGCTTACCCACCATCCTGACGTTTTCGCGCCGCAGGTTCATGGCTTACTTGCCCAGCAGGGCCATCTTGGCCATGAAGCCGAGAAAGAAGACCAGGACAACCGATAGAAGTATCAGTCCCGTCTTGACATTCGCTTTCTTTTGCTCAGGCGTCATGGCTCACATCCCGCTTCTTGCTCAGCCGATCACCTTGGTAGCCGTCGCATCCAGCTTGGGCGGCGTCTCAAAGGTATGGAACGGCGCAGGCGAGGGAACTTCCCACTCCAGGCCCTCGGCCGCTTCCCAGGGTTTCTGGGCGGCTTTTTCACCCTTGCCCCTCATGGTAGGCAGCACGATGAAGACGAAGAAATAAACCTGCGCGAAGCCGAAGAAGAAGGCCCCCACGGAAGCCAGCGCGTTGAAGTCGGCGAACTGCATCGGGTAGTCGGCATAACGGCGCGGCATGCCCGCCAAGCCCAGGAAGTGCATCGGGAAGAAGGTCACGTTGAACGAGATCATGGACCACCAGAAATGAATCTTGCCGCGCGTTTCGTTGTACATTACGCCGGTCCACTTCGGCGACCAGTAGTAATAGCCCGAAAACATGGCAAACAAGGAACCGGCCACCAGCACATAGTGGAAGTGCGCCACCACGTAATAGGTGTCCTGAACCTGAATGTCGATGGGCGCCATGGCCAGGATCAGTCCGGTGAAGCCGCCCATGGTGAACACGAAGATGAAGCCCACCGCGAACAGCATGGGGGTTTCAAAGGTCATGGAACCTTGCCACATGGTGGCGATCCAGTTGAAGATCTTCACGGCTGTCGGCACCGCGATCAGCATGGTGGCGTACATGAAAAACAGTTGCCCGGTCACCGGCATGCCGGTGGTGAACATGTGGTGCGCCCAGACGATGAACGACAGGATGGCGATCGACGAGGTGGCGTACACCATGGAGGCGTAGCCAAACAGTCGCTTGCGGGCGAAAGCCGGCACGACCTGGCTGATGATGCCGAATGCCGGCAGGATCATGATGTACACCTCGGGGTGGCCGAAAAACCAGAAGATGTGCTGGAACATCACCGGATCACCGCCGCCCGCGGGGTTGAAGAAGCTGGTGCCGAAGTGGCGGTCGGTCAGCGTCATGGTGATGGCGCCGGCCAGCACGGGCATCACGGCGATCAGCAGATAGGCCGTGATGAGCCAGGTCCAGCAGAACATCGGCATCTTCATCAGCGTCATGCCGGGCGCGCGCATGTTGAGGATGGTCACGATGATGTTGATCGACCCCATGATCGAGCTCGCGCCCATGATGTGCAACGCGAAAATACCCGCATCCATGCTGGGGCCCATTTGCAGGGTCAGCGGCGCATAGAACGTCCAGCCCGCCGCGGGTGCGCCACCGGGCATGAAGAACGAGGACGCCACCAGGATGCCGGCAGGAATCAGCAGCCAGAAGCTGAAGTTGTTCATGCGGGCGAACGCCATGTCGGCCGCGCCAATCTGCAGCGGAATCATCCAGTTGGCGAAGCCCACGAAGGCCGGCATGATGGCGCCGAACACCATGATCACGCCGTGCATGGTGGTGAGCTGGTTGAACAGCTCGGGGTTCACCAGTTGCAGGCCCGGCTGGAACAGCTCGGCACGGATCATCAGGGCCAGCACGCCACCCAGCATCAGCATGGTGAAGGCGAACAGCAGATACAGCGTACCGATGTCCTTGTGGTTGGTCGCAAAAACCCAGCGCCGCCAGCCGGTGGGGGCGTGGTGATCGTGATGCTCGTCATGCGCGTGATCGTGATGGTCTAGAACGGCACTCATCCTGATTTCCTTCTCAATACTCAATATACGTTTGACGACCGATTACTTGCGGGCCAGCTTGACGTCGGCCGGCTGAACCAGCTGCCCCGTCTTGTTGGACCAGTTGTTCTTGGTGTAGCTGATCACGGCGGCGATTTCGGTGTCGCTCAACTGCTTCCACGAAGGCATGGTGCCATTGTTCTGGCCATTGAGAAGAACGGCAATCTGCTTGCCCTTGTCCTCGTCCAGCACAACGGCCGCGCCATCGATCGGCTTGATCGGGCCCGCGCCCTTGCCGTTGGCCTGGTGGCAGGCCGCGCAGTTGGCGGCATAGACCTTCTCGCCGCGCTTGACCAGCTCGTCCAGCGTCCAGACCTTGCTCGGGTCATCGGCCTTGGCCGCCAGCTTCTTCTTCTCGCCATCGACCCACTTGCTGTAATCCTCGGCGGAAACCACTTTCACGTGGATCGGCATGTAGGCATGCTCCTTGCCGCACAGCTCGGCGCACTGGCCGTAGAAGTCGCCCGTTTTTTCCGCACGGAACCAGGTGTCGCGCACGAAGCCGGGAATGGCGTCCTGCTTGATGCCGAAGGCCGGCACCATGAAGGCGTGGATCACGTCGTTGGCCGTGGTGATGACGCGCACCTTCTTGCCAACCGGAACCACCAGGGGATGGTCCACCTTGAGCAGGTAGTCGTCGCCCTGCGGCTTGCCCGCGTCGGACATCGCGCGCTGCGATGCGTCCAGCGTGGAAATGAAGCCGATGCCCTCGCCCTCGCCCTTGAGGTAGTCGTAGCCCCACTTCCACTGGTAACCCGTGGCCTTGATCGTCAGATCGGCATTGGTGGTGTCCTTCATCGCCACCACCACCTTGGTGGCCGGCAGCGCCATCAGGATCACGATGATGAAAGGCACCAGCGTCCAGACAATCTCGACCGTCACCGACTCATGGAAATTGGCGGGTTTGTGTCCGACCGACTTGCGGTGCTTCCAGATGGAATAGAACATGACACTGAACACCGCGACGAAGATCACCGTGCAGATGATCATCATGAACCAGTGCAGCCAAGCCTGCTCCTCGGCAATCCTGGTCACTGGCGGGTGCAGATTTAGCTGATTGACCGCCGGCCCGCCAGGCAGGTCATTGACCGCGTGCGCAGCCGTGAATGCCGTTGTACCGATCCATGCACTTGCCGCCAGCAGCAGTGAAGCCAATTTATTGAAAATGCTCTTCATCATGTTCACTTCTTCATTGCCTCATTTTTTGCAAGCCTGTCCAGGCTCTTTGATCAACCACCTCTTGCCAGCCATGGAACGCACTGGTCTTGCATAGCGGTGAAACGAACGCCCGGGTTCGCCCTCACCCCACCCGACGCCGCGCCAAAAAAGTCCGGCGCAGCACAAATCCACGGGACACACCTTAATTCAACTGGCACTTATTGTAGCCCACGCTCCTGCGCGTTTCGAACGTGTCAAGCCCGCTTGTCAAGCATCCTGCCCGGGACTTTTGCGCTGACGCAAGGCCATGCGCATTTCGTCCAGCGACAGAATCGTTTCCGGCTGGACCGCGAGGCGGGGCCGGGGCTTGAGGGCGTGGCCGTAGATGACCTCGAAAGTCAGCGCGAGCCGCCCCTGCTGGGCCGGCTCGGCCAGATGCGCGGACAGCGCCTGGTGCAGTTGCCCGCGCCACTGCCGCCCGCGCAGGCCGGCAAAGCGCCCGTGATGCAGGTTGCGTCCCAATCCGCGCAGCTCCTGCAACAGGCGCTCGGGTGTCTCGAACGTCAGCGTGATGCGCTCCATGTCCATCACCGGCTCGGCAAAGCCGGCATGGACCAGCATGTCGCCCCAGTCGTGCATGTCGGTGAATTCATGCGCCGGCGCGGGCCAGCCCAGCGACTCATACAGCCCGCGCAACTCGCGCAGCGTGTCGGGCCCCAGGCACGAGAACATCAGAAACCCGTCGACCGCCAGGGCGCGGTGCCACTGCGCCATCAGGGCCTGGGGATCGGCCGCCATGTGCAGGGCCATGTTGGCCCACAGCATGTGCGCCGCGCCATCGGGGGGCGGCTCCAGGCGCGCGGGCGCCCGCGTCCAGCGCGCCAGCCGCCACCACGGCGGGGTAATGGAGCGGGCAACGGCCTGGCGCTGCGGCTCCCGGGCCTGCACCACGAAACACTCGGCGCCGGCATAACGGCGCGCCAGCAGCGCATGCGCCTGCAGTCCCCCGCGCAGGGCATCCCAGTGCGCCCAGCGCCGCGGCTGCAGCTTGATCCAGTCCAGGCGCTCCTCCATGCGGCGCGCCACCTCCTCGTGCAGCCAGGGTGACTCGCCCCGCACGGTGTCGGCCCAGCGCCTGGCGGCCAGGGGGTCAATGGTGGGCGGGCGCTGTGTGGGCATGATCGAGGAGGGAAAACGTACCGAGTATATTGATCGCCATGTTTCGCGCACTGATCAACCGGATCGCTGCCGCCATGCCCAGCCAGTGCGCGGTATGCCATGCCTGGCCTTCGCAGACGATCTGCGAGGCCTGCATCGTGCGCTTCGCCCAGCCGCGGCCGCGCTGCCGGACCTGTGCGCTGCCACTGCCGCCAGGCGTCCCGCAGTGCGGCGCCTGCATCAAGTCCGCGCCGCCCCTGGATGCCTGCCTTGCCGCCGTCCCCTATGAGTTCCCCTGGTCCGGCCTGATCACCGGCTACAAATTCAACAGCCGGCCGGGGCTGTCCGCGGCATTTGCCCTGCTGCTGCGCAGCACGCCCTGGGTCGAGCCCGCGCTGGAACGCGCCGACCTGCTGCTGCCCATGCCCCTGTCCAGGCAACGCCTGCTGGAGCGCGGCTTCAACCAGTCGCTGGAACTGGCCAGGCAGCTGGCGCCCGCAAAGACCGATCCCGCCCTGCTGCTTCGCCTCAGGCACACGCCGCCGCAAAGCGCGCTCAAGCGCCAGGACCGGCTGCGCAATGTCAGGGATGCCTTTGCGGTGGACCCCTTGCGGGCCGCCTCGTTGCGGGACAGGCGGGTCATCCTGGTGGATGACGTCATGACCAGCGGCGCCTCGCTGTTTTGCGCCGCGGCCGCGCTGCGGGCGGCAGGCGCGGCGCACATCACCGGCCTGGTGATCGCACGCACGGAATAGGGCCCCCACGCTGGTCACTGCGTGTACTGCGCTGCCCCCCGAGGGGGCCCTCGCGGCTCCGGACGGCCGCGCGCCGCTCGATGGGCCCCCACGCTTGCCGCTTCGCGTGCTGCGCTGCCTCCCGACGGGGCCCTCGCGGCTCCGGGCGGCCGGCACGGGCGACAATAGCGCCCCATGTTTCATATCGTCCTGGTCGAACCCGAAATCCCGCCCAACACGGGCAACGTCATCCGCCTGGCGGCCAACACCGGCTGCACGCTGCACCTGGTCGAGCCGCTGGGCTTTTCGATGGACGACAAACACATGCGCCGCGCCGGGCTCGATTACCACGAGTACGCCGAGGTACGGCGGCACGCCGGCTGGCAGGCGTTCCTGGCGACCGAGCAGCCCCGCGCGCAGCGGATGTTTGCCCTGAGCACGCAGGGCACGCAGCGGGTGCACGATGCGCGCTTTGCCCCCGGCGACTGGCTGGTGTTCGGATCGGAGACACGCGGACTGAGCGCGGCCGTGCGTGAATCCTTTGCACCGGCCCAGACACTCAAGTTGCCCATGCGCGCCGGCCAGCGCAGCCTGAACCTGTCCAATGCGGTGGCCGTCACCGTGTTCGAGGCATGGCGGCAAAACGGCTTCGGGACATAGTGCCCCCACGCTCGGTACTGACGTGTCCTCGCTGCCCCCCGAGGGGGCCGTGTTTCACCTTGGGGCGGTCCGGCGGTGAAACGGCGCCGCTTGCCGCCTGCTCAGGGATAACGGCGCACCAGCGATTCGGCGACGCACACCGGCTTGCTGGCACCCTCGCGCTCGATGGTGACTTCCCAGGCCATCTGCACGCCCTGGTTGTCGATGGCGTCGCATTTGAGCAGCTTCATACGTGCGCGCAAGCGGCTGCCCACCGGCACGGGCCCCATGAAACGCACCTTGTTCAGGCCGTAGTTCACGCCCAGGGCCGACTCCACGATCTCGAAGGAGGATTCAAAAAACCTCGGCAGCAGCGACAGCGTCAGGAAACCATGGGCAATCGGGGCGCCAAACGGCCCGGCCCTGGCCTTTTCCACATCGACGTGAATCCACTGGTGGTCGCCGGTGGCCTCGGCAAAGCGGTTGATCTGCTCCTGGGTGATGGTAAGCCAGTCGCTGACGGCGACTTCCTGCCCCACGCACGCGGCAAGCTCCTGCAGGGTTTGAAATGTTTTCATGCCGCCACTGTAGCGGCCCGTGCCCGCGCCGCTTGTCAATCCCGTGACAAGCCCTGGCGCCTCACTGGTCGAGCCAGCGGCAGATGGCCTGCCACTGCGCCAGGTCCTTCTCGACCCGGCTGGGCGCGACATCGAACAGGGTCAGGCCGCGCGCCGCCAGATGGATGTAATTCTGCGTGTCGCGCACATAACCCAGCACCGGCAGGCCCAGGCTTTCCACGAATTCACGCAGCTTCTCGGCCGCGATGGTGCGCGAATCCACCCGCATGCCCACGATGCCGACCTGCATCTTGCCGGCATGGCGAAGCTCGGCGAGCTGGTCCAGAAAATCGCGCGTGGCAAAGATGTCGAACACGCTGGGCTGCAGCGGCACGATCACCTTGTCGGCGTGTTTCATCACCTCGTCCAGGCGCCCGCCATGCAGTCCGCCGGGCGTGTCGAGCACCACATGGGTCGTTCCCTTGGGGGGTTTGGCCACCTTGTCGGTCCCCACATCCCAGCTGCTTATGGGCCGGGCCGCGGGCGGGCGCAGATCCAGCCACAGGCGCGATGACTGCTGGCGGTCCGCGTCGCCCAGCATGACGGCGTTTCCCGTGCTCGCGTAATAACCCGCCACGTTGGTGGCCAGCGTCGACTTCCCGACACCACCCTTGGGATTGGCAACAACCACAACCGGCATGATCCGCTCCTTGGAGTTTTGACTTTGCGCTATGTTAGCGGCATTGGACGAATAAACCCAAACCCCGGCACGGCGGGCACTTTGCCGTCGCCAGGGCCTGTTGCAGCAGAAAGACGATCGATGGAAAGCATTCCCGGCTGGCTCACCAACTCCTTCATCTACCTGAGCGCGGCCGTCATTGCCGTGCCGCTGAGCAAGGCGCTCGGGCTGGGCGCCATCATCGGCTACCTGGCAGCGGGCATTGTCATTGGTCCGTGGGGCCTGGGTCTGGTGAGTCAGGTCGGGGACATCCTGCACTTTGCCGAGTTTGGCGTGGTGCTGATGCTGTTTCTGATCGGGCTGGAACTGGAGCCGCGCCGCCTGTGGAGCCTGCGCCGCCCCATCTTTGGCTGGGGCAGCGCCCAGATGCTGGCCTGTTCCGCTGCGCTTTTCATGGCTTTTTACGGCCTCGGGATGGTTTTTCCGGGCGCTTTTTCGTCCTGGAAAACATCGCTGGCCGCGGCCCTGGGGCTGGCGCTGTCGTCCACCGCGATGGCCCTGCAGGTCATGCAGGAGCGCAATCTGCTGCCCACGACCAGCGGCCAGGCCGGCTTTTCGATCCTGCTGTTCCAGGACGTGGCCGCCATCCCGATCCTGGCCCTGTTGCCGCTGCTGGGCGCGAGTCCGGGACTTGGCGCGGCCCCCGATGAGGCCCTGATCAGCGCGGATCAGGCGTGGGAAGCGCTGCGGGCCATCGCCGCCGTCGGCGGCATCGTGGTGGGCGGCCGGCTGCTGCTGCGCCCGCTGTTTCGCTGGATCGCACGCAGCAAGGCCTCGGAAATCTTCACGGCCGCCTCGCTGCTGCTGGTCATCAGCATTGCCGCCTTCATGCAGTTCCTCGGCCTGTCCATGGCGCTGGGCGCCTTTCTGGCGGGCGTGCTGCTGGCCGAGAGCGAATACCGGCGCGAACTCGAAACCAATATCGAACCCTTCAAGGGCCTGCTGCTGGGCCTGTTTTTCATCGCCGTGGGCATGAGCATCGATTTCGGCGTGCTGCGCCAGTCGCCCGGCCTCATGGCGGCCATCGTGCTGGGTTTTCTGCTGATCAAGGGTCTGGCGGTTTATCTGCTGGCCCGGCACCTGCAAGTGCCGATCCAGGAGCGTCCGGTGCTCACGCTGCTGCTGGCACAGGGCGGGGAATTCGCGTTTGTCGTGTTTCAGGCCGCCGTCGGCGCCCGCGTGTTTGCCCCCCAGACCGCCTCGCTGCTGATCGGCGCGGTCGCGCTGTCGATGCTGCTGGGCCCCTTGCTGCTGGTGCTGGTCGACAAGCTGCTGCTGCCGCGTTATGCGAGTCGTGGCGTGCCCGCGCTGGAGGAAATTTCCGAGCCGCAGCAGGCCCCGATCGTGATCGCCGGCTTTGGCCGCTACGGACAGATCGTGTCGCGCGTCATGCTGGCCCAGGGCATTGCCTGCACCGTGCTCGACCATGATGCCGAGATGATCGAGGTTGCGCGGCGTTTCGGCTACCGCGTGTTTTATGGCGATGCGACCCGGCTCGACCTGCTGCGCACGGCCGGCGCCGCCAGCGCGCGGATCCTGGTGGTGGCCGTGGACGACAAGGAACAGTCTCTTGCCATTGTCGATCTGGCGCAGGCACATTTCCCGAACCTGCAGATCGTGGCCCGCGCCAGGGATGTCACGCACTGGTACGCGCTGCGCGACCGCGGCATCCTGCGCGCGGAACGCGAAGTCTTCGAATCCAGCCTGATCAGCGCGCGCTGCGTGCTCGAGCTGCTGGGTCAAAGCCCGCAGGAAAGCGAGGACATCGCCAGCCGTTTTCGCCAGCACAACCTGGAGCTGCTGGAGAAGATGCACCCGCATTACAAGGACCAGGCCAAGCTGATCGCCGTCGCCAAGCAGGGACGCCAGCAGCTCGAGGAGCAGATGGCGCATGAACGCGCGCAACGGGCCCAGCAGCAACCGAACCCGGGTGCTTAGGATTTTTCAGGAAAAAGTGGCCGGATCGCCCGAATTCATTTCGTAGACAGCTATTAATTCAATAGCAAAAACATGGCCGGACGCAGTGCCGGCGGCGATCGGCCGCGGGCACCGTCAATGCAGGCCGTCCCAGACCAGCTTGCAGCCGGTGAGAAACATGCCTGCGTACAGCAGGCGGTAAAACAGCACCGGGTCGATGCGCCGGGCCAGGCGCACGCCAACCCACACGCCGATGGGCGCCAGCGGCAGCAGCGCCAGCGAAGTCGCCATGTTGCGCATGTCCAGCAGCCCCAGCCAGGCGTACGGAATCCACTTCGCCAGATTGATGAAGAAGAAAAAGAACGACAGGGTGGCCGAGAAGACCAGCGGCGACAGGCGCAGCGGGATGATATAGGCGCTGATGGGCGGCCCCCCGGCGTGCGCGACAAAGCTGGTGAAGCCCGAGGCAGCCGTGAGGATGGCGCCAAGCCAGCGCGGCGGCGGCGCGCTGTCCTGCTTGGGAGGAAACAGCAGCCGCTGCGCCAGGAACAGCAGCGTGAGCACGCCCACGATGCCTGCGACCACATGGGAATCAAGCACCTTGAACAGCAGCGCGCCGATGGCAATGCCCAGCAGGCCAAACGGCAGCAGGAACTTGAGCAGGGTTTTGTCAAAGTCCCTGCGAAAGGCCGCCATGCCCAGCAGGTCCATCAGCAGCAGCACCGGCATCAATATGGCGGCGGCCTGCGGCACCGTCACGGCCAAGGCCATCAAGGGAACGGCGAGCGAGCCGAAGCCCGCGCCGAAGCCGCTTTTGCTGATGCCCAGCAAAAGCACGGCGGGAACGGCGACGGCGTAGAAATACCAGTCGGTGATGAGCGGAAAGTCCAAGTCCCGATTGTCGCCGAGCGCCTCAGCCGACCCGGGTCCTGAGTTTTTCCAGCGCCACCAGCAGCTCGGTGATGACCTTGGCGGTGGCCTCGTCGGTCAGCTCGCCCTGCGCGTTGAACTTGCTCGCGCAGTGGTTGATGAAGACCTCCGGCTTGTTGACGACAAAGGCGTTCATGAACACCATCACCTGGCGCAGGTGGTATTGCACGCGCGCCGTGCCGACCTGGCCCGGGCTGGCGCCCATGAGGGCCACGGTCTTGCCGTCGAACGGCGGCTCGGGCGGGCGCGACAGCCAGTCCAGGGTGTTCTTCAGCACGCCGGGAATCGAGAAGTTGTACTCGGGCGAGACCAGCAGCACGGCGTCGGCGGCGCGCACCTGCGCCTTGAGCGCGGTCACGGCGGCCGGCTCGGCGGCGGCGCGCACATCGTCGTTGTACATCGGAATCTGCGAGATGTCGGCGATGGAGACCTCCATGCCGGCCGGTGCCAGTTTTTGCGCGGCGCGCAGCGCCATGCTGTTGTAGGAGCCCTTGCGCAGGCTGCCTGAAATGCCTAGAACTTTCATGGTTTTCCTCTTCAAAAAAAATACTGTGACCGGATCAATCGGCCTTGATGCCGATGTCGCGCACCAGCTTAGTCCAACGCTCGACATCGCGCTTGACCAGGGCCTTCGTCTCGGCCGTGCTCAGGTTCAGGGGCTTGCCGCCGGCCTTGCGGAAGGTCTCCTGCAGTTCGGGCATGGCGATGACGCGCGCCAGCTCGACGCGCAGGCGCTCCTGCACCTCGGCCGGCGTTTTGCTCGGCACGAAGTAACCGAACCAGGACTCCAGGTCCAACTGGGCCACGCCGCTCTCCATGATGGTCGGCACCGTCGGGTGCATGGGGTTGCGCTCGGCGCCCGACAGCGCCAGCGCCTTGACGGTGCCGCCCTCCACCTGCGCACGCGCGGTGGACGAGAGGTCGAAGAACAGGTCGACCCGGCCACCCAGCAGGTCCTGGTACGCCGCCTGCGCGCCGCGGTAGGGCACATGCACCACGTTGACGCCGGCCAGGTGCCACAGCGCCGCGGCCAGCACGTGCTGGCCCGAGCCGTTGCCGGCCGAGGCGTAGGTCAGCTTGCCCGGGTTGGCCTTGGCATAGGCCACCACCTCCTTGAGCGAGTTGAACGGCAGGTCCTTGCGCGCCATCAGCGTGTAGCTGTAGCTCACCGCCAGCCCCACCGGCTCGAAGTCGCGCAGGCTGTCGTAGGACAGGTTGCTGTACAGCCCCATGTTGAGCGCGATGTTGGAGACCGAGCCCATCAGCAGGGTGTAGCCGTCGGGTGCCGCCTTGGCCGCCGCGTCGGTGCCCACCAGCGTGCCGGAGCCGGGTTTGTTCTCCACCACCACGCCCTGGCCGATCAGCTTGCCCAGCCGGTCGGCCAGCTGGCGCGCCACGAAGTCGAAACCGCCGCCCGGCGGCTGCGGCACGATCACGCGCAGCGGCTTGTTGGGATAAGCCTGGCTCCAGGCCGGCAGCGACAGTGCGCCGAGCATTGCCAGCAGCGGCCGGCGAGCCAGCGGCATCATTCCAGCGGCCACCGCGGAACCGGCTTTGCCGGGCCGCTGGTGGCGCCCCCCTGGGGGGGTAGCGGCCGCAGGCCGATTCAGGGGGGTCATTTCAGCTCTCCACCAGCCAGCCAGCGCGCGCCGCGCCGGTACAGCTCCTCCACCTCCGGCCCCTTGAGCATGGGCATGTCCATCTTGACCGTGTAGCCGATGCGCGTCTGGATGTAGGCCAGGTGGCGGTAACCCTCGGGGAAGGTGGCCAGCGCCTGCTGGTCGAGCTTGAGAATGGCCGTCGGATCGACCGGGTCGATGCGGTCCTTCTCGTAGATCGGCTGGCGGTGCAGCAGCTTCCACTCGCCGTTGTGCCTGACGACGAAATCATGGAAGCGGCCGGTGCACACCACGTCGCACAGCACCGGGCCATCCGCGCCCTCCACCATGCCGCGCTGCGAAATCGTCATCTTGGTCTGGGCTATGGCTCGATCCCCGCGGTCGCCCCCGATCTCGATGGCCGAGCCGCCGAGGAAATGCAGGATGCTCACGCCCTTGGCCCAGCCCTCTTTTGTCACGCGGATGAACTCGGCAAACGGCCCCTGGAACCAGGTCGCCATCATCACGCCCTCCGGGTGCCACACGGTGGCAAAACGTTCCCAGTCGCCGGCGTCGCGCCACACGGCCCAGCGCTCCACCATCTGGCGGATCAGCAGTTCGTCCATCAGCTTGTCGTTCATTTTTTGTCTCCTCAAGGTTCAATCAAAAAAACAGCGGCCACTCACGGCACCACGTAGTCCACCTGGTGGCGGGCGATGCGCAGCTCGGCCACTTCGTCCTTGACGCGCAGATGCTCGGGGTGCGTGCCGTAGGCATCCAGCGCGGCCTGGCTCTCGAATTCGGAATACAGCACCACGTCGCAGGCATAGTCGATGCGGCTGACATCGACGCCGATCTCCAGGTGCAGCAGCCCCGGGATGCGGCCGCGCAGCCCTTCGAAGCAACGCTGCAGCCGTGCAATGCCGCGCGCCTTCTCCGCCGGCGTGTCGCCGCGCACGTTCCACATCACGATGTGTCGGATCATGGGCAGATGCAGCTCAGGCGGCCGGCGGAAAACCGGCCTTTTGCGGCCACAGGTTCACGAAGGCGTGCACCGTGGTGCTGGCGTACAGGCCGGCCCGGGTGAAGGGCTCGTTCGCCAGCCAGGCATGCGCCGCGTCGCGCGAGTCGAAATCGATCGCCAGCAGGCTGCCGATCATGGTCTGCCCGTCGTCCTTGGTAAAGGGGCCGGCAAAGGCCATGCGGTCGGCCACCGCCGCCAGATAGGCCTTGTGTTCGGGCCGCACGCGCTGGCGCAGCTCGCCGTGGTCGGGCTTGTCGATGAGGATGAAGGTAAAGATCATGATGCAGCTAGAGATAAGCCAGCCAGGTGGAAAGTTTGGGAAAGGCGATGAGCACCAGCAGCACGGCGAACATCATCACAACAAAGGGAAAGGCGCCGGCGAAGATGTCGCGGATGGTGATGCGCGGGTCGTTCAGCGCCGACTTGACGGTGTAGACCGACACGCCGAAAGGCGGCGTCAGCAGGCCGATCTCCACCGCCACCACCGTCACCACACCGAACCACACCACGTCCATGCCGAAGCTGCGCGCAATCGGCAGCACGATGGGCAGCATGATCAGCATGATGGACACCGAGTCGATGATGCAGCCCAGCGCCAGCACGATCAGCACATAAGCCGCCAGAAAACCCCAGGCCCCGAAACCCAGGTGGGTGATGCCCCCGGTCACGGCGCCGGGCATGCCGGTCAGTGCCAGCATGCGGCTGTAGAGCGAGGCGGCGATGATGAGGAACAGCACCGACACCGACACGTAGCCGGTCTCCACCAGCACGTTCCACAGCTTCTTCCAGCTCAGGCGGCGGCGCGCCAGCGCGATCACCAGCGCGCCGGCCGCGCCCACGGCACCGGCTTCCGTGGGCGTGAAAAACCCGCCATACAGCCCCCCCAGCACCAGCGTGATGAGCAGCAGGATGGGAATGAACTTGAGGGCAGCGCTGCGCGGCGTCTCCTGCGGCCCATCGGTCAGTCCGCCCAGCCCGCCGTTGGCGCCCATCATGTCCGGCCGCAGGTAGGCCATGCCGACGATCAGGATCGAAAAACCCAGCGCCAGGATGATGCCCGGCAGCACGCCGGCGATGAACATGCGCCCGATCGACTCCTCGGCCAGCACGCCGTAGATGATCATCAGCAGCGAAGGCGGTATCAGCATGCCCAGCACCGATGAGCCGGCCACCACGCCCACGGCAAAACGCGCCGTGTAGCCGTGGCGGATCATCTCGGGCACCGCCACCTTGGTGAAGACCGACGCCGAGGCAATCGAGATGCCGGTGATCGCGGCAAACACGGCATTGGCCGCCACCGTGGCCAGCCCCAGGCCGCCGCGGATGCGCCGCATCAGCCACTGGAACACGTCGAAGGTGTCGCGCCCCACGCCCGACACGCTGACCAGCATGCCCATCAGCACAAAAAGCGGGATCACGCCGAACAGGTAGTCGCGGATGGCGTCGTTGGCCGAGGCCGCCACGAAACGCGCCGCCACCTCCGGGCTCTTGACCAGCCCGACGCTCAGGAACGACGTGACGATCAGCGCCACGCCGATATGCATGCCGAAGTAGATGGCCGCCAGCATCAGCCCGATGGCCAGCCAGCCGATGGACAGGTCGCTCATGCCGCGTGTCCCTCGCTCGCCCAGCCCATGTCCTGCAAGGCCAGCAGCACATACTGGGCCGCGGCCAGCGCCGCCCCCAGCAGCACCACGGCCCGCATCGGCCACACCGGCATGGTGAACACCCCCTCGATGCCGAAAAACTCGCTGTCCAGCCACGCCTTGGCCAGCAGCGGCCAGGTGGCATAGGCAATGACGCCACAGGCAAAAATGCCGAACAGGGAAAACAGCGCCCGCAGCCGCCGGCCCGCCACCGGCCGCTTCTGGATGAAGGGGTCGATGAACAGGTCGGCGCGCGACATGCGGCCATGGCGCAGGGTCGATGGCAGTTGCAGGAACACGATGATGATGATGCTGGCCGCCACCATCTCGGCCACGCCGTCCAGCGGGTGGTTGAACAGGTTGCGCATCAGCACGTCCGCGCACATCAGCAGCATGACGGCGCCAATCACCACCGAACCCGCCGCATTAAGACCATCCACCAGCCGGCCGAACAGGCTGTTCGGCGCAGCCGGCGCCGGTGTCGCTTCGAGATCGGTATTGACTTCGTAGCTCAAAGTTCTTTGTCCCAGTCGCGGGCCGGTTTCACGCCGCGCTTGCGTAGCGCCTCCATGTAGGTCTTGACGACCTCCTTGGCCGGCCCCTTGGACGCATTGGCCTTGGCCCAGTCGGCCGCCAGGTTGGGCATGGTCCTGACCCACTTCTCGCGCTCGCCGCCGCTCATGTTGGTCACGCGCACGGCCGGCGTCTGTTTGGCGCCGTTTTCCACCATGGTCTTGAGCGCGCCCTGGTAGCGCTGCATCAGCGTCTCGCCCAGCGCTTTGGAATACTCCTTGCCCACGTCCTTGACGATCTTCTGCACCTCGGGCGGCAGCTTGCCATAGCTGTCCTTGTTCATGGCCATGCCGCCGTTGTACAGGGCGCCGATGTTGACCGTGGTGATGTAGGGCGCCACTTCGTAGATCTTGTTGGGCAGGATCCCGGTCGAGATCGAGATGGTGCCCTCGCTCACCCCGCTCTGGATGTCGGTGTAATAGCTGGTGAGCGAACCGTCCACCGGCACCGCGCCCGAGCCCTTGAGCCACAGGCCCACCGAGCCGGGCGCGGAGATTTTGCGGCCTTTCAGGTCGGCGTAGGTGGCGATCGGGTGCTTGGTGAACAGGTGGTAGGTGTCCACCCCGCTGGCCCCCAGGAACACGAGGTTGTTCCTGTCCCATTCCTTTTGCAGCGCCGGGACGGTCTCGTTCATCTCATTGGCCACATCCAGAATGATGCGCACATCGTCCGTGGTGAACGGGGTGACCGAGCCGAACTGGCTCAGCGGCATCTTGGCGGCTTCCAGGCTATGGAATACCCAGCCGATGTCGGTCACGCCCTGCTCCACCGAGGTGAGCGTGGCGTTCATCTTGTAGAGCTGGCCGCCATAGGCCTCGCGCCATTCGATCTTGTAGCCCTTGTTCAGCGCCGCCACGCGCTTGTTGACCTCGGGCACGAACAGCGTGCTCATGAGCCCCACCCAGGGCAGCGTGGCGGGGTGGCTCGACGCGATGGTGAGCTTGAAGGTCTGCGGCGCCTGCGCCGATGCCATCCCGGCGGCTGCCAGGGCCACGCACACGGCGCTTTTCATCATCCATCTTTTTTTCATGATTGTCTCCTTCGGGTTCATCACTTGACGGGGTTGAGAACAAAGTCGTAATCCAGGCGGTAGCTGCCATCGGGCTGCTTGACCCAGTCCGCCACCAGCGACTGGCGCACACCGAACACCACATCGGAGTCCAGGTACTGGTCGCCATCGCGAAACACATGGGTGATCAGCGTCTCGTAGCCGGGCGCCTTGATCATGAAATGCAGGTGGGCCGGGCGCCAGGGATGGTTGTTGGTGGCCTTGAGCATGGCGCCCACGGGGCCATCGCTCGGGATCGGATAGGCCTCGGCCAGAATGGTCTTGAAGTGAAAACCGCCATCCGGGCCGGCCTTCAGGATGCCCCGGGCCTGCGGGTGGGCCAGGTTCGCGTACTGCACGTCATAGTTGCCATCGGCATCGGCCTGCCAGACGTTGATCTCGGCCCCGGCCACCGGCTTGCCGTCCAGCCCCTTGACCGTGCCGCGCACCATGCAGGGCTCGCCGCGGGCGCCGTTGGCCACGTCGGCGCCCAGCGCGTAATGCGGCGCGTCCGCCAGGAAAAACGGGCCGAACACCGTGGCTTCGGTGCAGCCGGCCGGCTTGTCGTTGTTCATGGCCACGGTCAGCATGGACAGGCCCAGCGTGTCGCTGAGCAAAATGAACTCCTGGCGCTTGTCATCGGTGATGTGGCCGGTGGCGGTGAGGAATTCGATGCCCGTCATCCATTCGTCCTCGGTCAGCCGCACCTCGCGCGCGAAGGCATGCAGGTGCTGCACCAGGCTGGTCATGATTTCCTTCAGGCGCGGATCGGGCGTGCCCGCGAACCGCGCGATCACGGCCTGGGTGATGGTGTCCTGATTGAGATTGCGCATAGGCGGCTCCTGCGGGTTAGCTCTGTGGTGGCGACTTTAAAAGTCCGGGACAATTTGCGATAGGGCGCTGTTGTAAATGACTTTTTCGCGCAGTGGAAAATAGGGCCGCTTCGACAAGGCCCAGAGGAGACCGGGTTGGATCGCTGGACCGAGATCGAGTTGTTTGTGCAGGTGGCCGAAACCGGCAGCCTGAGCCGCGCCGCCGAGGCGCTGGACCTGTCCAACGCGGCGGCCAGCCGGCACCTGTCGGCGCTGGAAGACCGCCTGGGCGCGCGGCTGGTGGAGCGCAACACCCGCCGCCTGTACCTGACCGACACCGGCCAGGAGTTCTTCAGCCGGGCCAAGACCGTGCTGGCCGACCTGAAGGACGCCGAATCCGCCGTCAACGCCACCGCCCTGAACCCCACCGGCACGCTGCGCATCACGGCGTCGCTGTCGTTTGCCATGCACCATGTGGCGCCGCTGCTGCGCGAGTATTCGCTGCGCTACCCCAACGTGAGCGTGCACGTGGAAGCCGCCAACCGCTACCTGGACATCATCGACAACAACATCGACGTGGCCATCCGCACGCGCGAGTACGAGCCCGATTCCAACATCACCATCCGCCGCCTGGGGCAGACGCGCCGCATCCTGGCCGCCGCGCCGCGCTACCTGGCCCGGCACGGCCGGCCCAGGACGCTGGAAGACCTGGCGCAGCACAAGCTGCTGATCTACACCTACGCCAACAACCCCAACGAGCTGCGCTTCACGCGCGACGGCCAGACCACCACGCTACAGGTCAAGGGATTGCTGGAGTCGAACGACGGGCAGATCTTGCGCGCCGCCGCGCTGGACGGCATGGGCATCCTGGTGCAGCCCACCTACATCCTGTACGACGACATGGTGGCCGGCCGCCTGGTGCCGGTGCTGGACGACTGGGACCTGCCGCGCCTGACCGTCAACCTGGCCTACCCCAGCCGCAAGCACCTGTCAGCCAAGGTGCGCACCTTCATCGACTTCATGGCCGAACACTTTGCGAAGATGAACTACGAGCAGAAGTGGACGGGGAGGTTTGGGGTAGATTGAGGGCGAAGCTGGATACGGTCAGTTGCAGCCGTTCACAAAAGCCTGTGATCACTTCAAACTGCCCCTACTCCAGCAATTTGGTTGGCACGATCATGCACGATATGCTTTCATATAAACAACTTTGTTAACGGTTTTCATGAATAGCCCAGTAACAAATAAATTGTGGGACATTAGTCCACAGCAGGAGCTACTAAATCCGGCAGATGATCACCGCGAGACATCTCTCACGTTCGAGGCGTCCCTCAACGCTCATGGCATGTACGAGACAACGCGATTTGTCCTCAGGCTGAGCCCGCGCAATCATGAGCTGATGGATTCGATCAAATTCGGCCTCCATTCCATCGGAGAAATTAGCCCCGAGGCACTGCAGGCTTACTCCACTTACATCCATGAAACCGTGCATTGGTGGCAGCATGTCGGATCCACATCAGGATTGTTGCTCAGCCTAAGTTACCTCGGTCAGACGCACTCAAGCATGGCCGAGCTTCGCGATGTCATTACGACGTTTGGACTCAAGAAGCCCCTAAAACGTTGGACCGACGAGGTTTTACTTCGCGAGGGACATGGCGCGCAAACCAGACTCGCGAAAGCCAACATCGCTGTAAACAACGCGCTTGATATCGAGTATTACAAAGCGTATGCCCACAATCCGAAGCAGACGGCTGCTTGGCTGGTAGGACAGAAGCATTTCGAATCGATTGGACACGGCTACCACATCGCCTATGGACAACTCCTAAGTATGCTGTCGGCCGCAATAGACCCGGACTTTCTCGTGCTTCCCGCCGCAAAGAATTGGGATGAACAGTTCTCTCGACTCAATCGGGAGCGGCATGAGGGGTTTTACTGGAGATCACCAATCCATGTCCCTACTGTGGGACTCCACGCCATCTATGAAGGACAGGCACGTTTTGTTCAATTGCAATTCCTAAACGCCACACGTGCAAAGACCCCTTCGTGCCAGGACTGGCGAAAAATGGGCTATCTCGACGGAATTTACGTTGAGGCTTTTGAGCAATTTCTTGCGTTATCAAAATCCGCTTGGCCGGAGGATATAGATGATCCCCTCATCGGTCTATTTCTTCTTGTTTGCGATCTGGCTATCAATCCGACGCGTGGCTTCCCACTGGAAATTGAGAGCTTCGAAGACTTCATTACCGATGTCGACGTTGGCGTTCGCTTTACACGATTAAGTTTGGCCGTTGCAGACCTTCCACATCTGAAAACTGCTATTCGTTCATATAGCCGAGATGAGTACGTGGAGGTATCTGAGCAGTTAACAGCTGAGACCGGCTATGACCATCCTCTTACGGCCTTGGAAGCAGTTGCGCGCTGGGCTGATCAATCGCCGGGACTTGACCGCCTTATGGCGGAGCATAAAACGTTTGAATTTGAGCTCACCAATTTGCCAATAAGAGTCTTCTTTTCGCATTTCGTGTCATTTACTCGTGACAAGCTAGTGCACCCAGAGTTCTTCTGTTGGCCAGGGGCTTGGATGGTTGAGACGAGTACTGGCGATCAGACGATGGAGCTATGGATGCGCCACCTTTCGCTCTTCAGCGACAGAGGCGACAAAACTGGAATCTATCCACGGAAATGGCCTGATCGTGATGAAAAAGCGATCAAGCAAATGTTTGAGCGCTTCTATGGAACCATGGCTCTTTATGATCTTACGCGCCAATGGATTCTCAAGGATGGCCCATTCATCTGCGACTTTTCGTGGCTATTGGAAAACTATTCGCAGGAACGTGCAGATGCCTGGGCCAACGATAGTTTCAGACAGGTGTACGGGGTCAGTCTCAAAGAATTTGAGATTTTGATCTGATCCATCGTGGACGGCGAAAACACTGTCAACTGGTTGCACATAAAGTAGTGGCTAACAACGGCCCAGACTCAATCTCAATAGCAGTCAGCCCTCAGCATCACCCCCGCGGCCTCACCCCCTCAAACGCATCCTGAAACAATTGCCGGATCGCCGCGCGCTCCAGCGGCCGGGGGTTAGGGTACTGGTTCTGCAAGGCGATGTCGCAGGCCTTGTCGAGATCGGCTTCTTTCATGCCGATGTCTTTCAGCGCCACCGGCGCGCCGTTGCTCTGGGCCAGATCGAACACGGCCTGCGGGGCGGACACGCCGTTGAGCGCGCGGGAAATGCGCCGCATGGCCTCGGGCGCCGCCTTGGCGTTGTAGGCCAGCGCGTGCGGCAGCACGATGGTGTGCGTCTCCGCGTGCGGCAGGTTAAAGCTGCCGCCCAGGGTGTGGCACAGCTTGTGGTGTAGCGCCATGCCGACGTGGCCCAGCACGGTGCCGCAGAGCCAGGCGCCGTAGAGCGCGTCGGCGCGGGCCTGCAGGAGGGCTTCGACAGGCTCAGCCCGAACGGAAGAGGTAGATGCCCGAGAGGAGTTCTGTACGATCACAGGCAGTGCCCGGCCCAGTGCCGCAATGCCCTCTTCGGCCATCAAGTCCATGATGGGGTTGCTGTCCACCGCGTACAGGCCTTCGGCGGCGTGGGCAATGGCGTTGATACCGCTGGTGACGCTCAGACCCACCGGCAAACTCAAGGTGAGTTCGGGGTCGTAGATCACGGTGCGCGGCAGCACGCGCAGGTCGCGCCCGGTTTTCTTCAGGCCGGCTTCGGTGATGCCGTAGATCGGCGTCATCTCCGAGCCGGCGTAGGTGGTGGGGATGGCGAGGATGGGCAGGCCGGAGTCGAGCGCAATGGCCTTGCCCAGGCCGGTGGTGGAGCCGCCGCCGATGGCGACGGCACAGTCGGCCCCCAGTTTCCTTGCCAGTTGACGCGCTTCGCGTGCGGTCTCGATCGGCACGTGCATGACGGCGCGGTCGAACACACCCGCCGCGCGCGGGCCCAGCAACTCGGCCACCATCTCGGCCGAGGCGCGCTGCTCGGGCGTGGAGAGCACCAGCGCTTTTTTCGCCCCCAGCGCATCGATTTCCTTCGCCAGTTGCGAGAGCGATCCGGCGCCGAAGACGACGCGGGCGGGCTGGGCGGTGTAGAGGAACGGTTTCACGACAGACTCCAAAGCAGGCAGTTCACAGCGTATCAGGCAACCCTGAACCGCGTTCGACGACCTTGATGATGGCGGCATAGTCGTCCAGCGCATCGCCCTGCACCACGGCGGCACACATGAGCTGGTGCGTCATGGCGGTCTGCATCAGCGGCACGTTGCTGGCCTCGCCGGCGCTGAGGATGAGGTCCAGGTCCTTGATCATCTGCTCCACGGTGAAGGTGGGAGTGAAGTCGCGCTCGCTCAACTGCACCGCCTTGGCCTTGACGATGGGCGAGGCCACCGCGCTGGCGGTGAGCACCTGCCACATGTCGCGCCAGGCCAGGCCGCCCTTGCGCCCGAGCGTCAGCGCCTCGGCCAGCATGGCGCTGGTCTGCGCAATCATCAGGTTGACCACCAGCTTCATCAGGCGCGCCTGCTCGGCCTCGCCCAGGTAAAACTGGTTGGGGCCCAGGGTGCGCAGCAAGGGCAGCACGGCGTCGTACGCGGCACGCGGGCCGGAGGCCATGACGGTGAGCTGCGCGGCCTCGGCCATCTTGTTGTTGCCCGACACGGTGCAACGCAGGTAAAGCACGCCCCTGGCCGCCAGCGCCTGCGCCGCCTCGGCCGAGGCCTGCAGCGACACGGTGCTGGTGTCCACATAGAGGGCGCCAACGCGGGCATGGGCCGCCACCTGCGCCGCCACGGCCAGCAAGGCCGCGTCATTGGGCAGGGAAGACAGCACCACCTCGGCCGCGGTCAGGGCGGCGGCCGGGCTGGTGCTCACGGCCAGCCCCTGGGTCCGCGCCAGCTGGCAGCGCTCCGGGCTGGGGTCGCTCACCGACACGCTGTGGCCGGCCGCGGCCAGATGGCGCGCCATGGGCAGGCCCATCTTGCCGATGCCGATGAAATGCAGCTGCATGCTCACTGCGCCTTCAGGTTGGCGGCCTTGACGATGCGCGCGGCCACGTCCATCTCGGCCTTGATGTAGGCGTTGAAGGCGTCCGGGCTCATGGGGAAGGGGTCGGCGCCGAGCTTGGCCATGCGCTCCTTGAGCTCGGGGCTGGCCAGCGCCTTGAGCGCTTCGTCGTGCAGCCGCTTCACCACCGCGGCCGGCGTGGCGCTGGGCACGATCATGCCGACCCACAGCGTGTAGTCAGAGGCGGGCAGGCCGGCCTCGATGCTGGTGGGCACCTCGGGCAGGTTGGAGGCACGGGTCTTGGTGCTGACCGACAGCGCCTGCAGCCGGCCGTCGCGGATGAGCGGCAGGGCCGAGGCCAGCGGGGCGAAGAACCAGTCGTTGGAGCCGCCGATGACGTTGTTCATGGCGTCGGGTGTGCCCTTGTACGGCACGTGCAGCGCGTCGATGCCGGACTGCAGGCGAAAGATCTCGGCATTGAGGTGGGTGCCGCTGCCGACGCCGGCCGAGGCGTAGTTGAGCTTGCCCGGTGCCGCCCGGGCGGCGGCGATCAGGTCGGCCTGGGTTTTCCAGCCCTTGTTGGGGTGGGCCACCAGCACGTTGGGAATGGCGGCCAGCGTGGTGACGCCGGTCAGGTCTTTCAGCGTGTCGTAGCCGGGGTTGCTGTAGAGCGCCGGGTTCAGCGCATGCGCCGAGGAATGCACCAGCACGGTGTAGCCGTCGGGTTCGCTCCTGGCCACCTGGGCGGCGGCAATGGTGCCGCCGGCGCCCACCTTGTTCTCGATGACAACCGGCTGGCCCATGCTGCGGCCCATGACCTCGCCCACGGTGCGCGCCACGATGTCGGTGGCGCTGCCGGCCGTGAACGGCACGATGAACCTGATGGGTTTGGCCGGGTAGCCCTGGGCCAGCACGGTGCCGGCCAGCAGCAGCGCGGCGGCTGCAATGGATAAACGCTTCATGCTTGTCTCCTCGTATTTTTAGAACAAAAACACCGTGCAGCCCTTTTGCAATATGCGCAAGCCGCTATTATTTTGATAGTCCCAACGCCGTCGTGATCTTGCGGCCCGAGGCCTGCAGGGCGGCCAGTTTCGGTGCCAGGTCGACATCGAGCAAGCGGCCGTGGCGCTTTTTCCAGCGCCCGGCCACCATCACGCTGTCGATGTTGGCCAGCGTGGTCTGCATCACCACCGTGCTCACCGGGTCGTGCACCGGCTGCATGTTCAGGTCGTCGGCGCGGATCAGCACCAGGTCGGCCTGCTTGCCGGGGGCCAGGGTGCCGATGCGGTCGAGCTGGCCCAACATGCGCGCGCCTTCCACCGTCACCCAACTCAAGGCTTCGCGCGTGCGGATGGTGGAGGTGGGGGGGATGCTGCCGTGCGCTTCGCGGTAGGCCGCGTTGTCCAGGCTGCGCTGCATGCCCAGCGCCACGCGGACCTGCGTCAGCATGTCGCCGCTGAGCACGCTTTCCAGATCAACGCCGAGCGAGGGCGCCTTGCCCAAGGTACGCAGGCGGCCGGTGATGGGAAAGCCGTGGCCTTGCGTCATTTCGTTCTCGGCCGCGGCGGAAAAGCTCATGCCGAGTTCGCAGAAACGCTGCAACTGGGCATCGCTCAAGGCGTGGCCGTGCACGATGTTGATCTGCGGCCCCAGCAGGCCGGCGGCCTCCAGCTGCTGCCAGCCGTCGGGCGTGCGCGCCGGGCCGCCGCCCTGGTGCAGCGAGCCGAGGATGCCGAGCTCCTGGACCATGCGGAAGTCGTACAGCGCCACGTCGAGCGTGGAGTAATGCGGCCCGAGCACGGCGGCGTGCACGCTCAACAGCGGCTGGCCTTGATGCTGTTTCAGCAATCGCTCGACTTCGGCGCGCGGGTGCGGCACTTCCCAGAACGGGCGCTCGCCCGGCTGGGGGTCGGGCTTGGGTGTGCCGTGGAAGAAGGCGGCGCGGATGCCGGACGCCAGCAGGCCGTCGATGGCCGCGTCGTTGTGCTGCGGCGTGCGGTTGTTGTGGCACCAGTCCACCAGCGTGGTGCTGCCGCAGTTGAGCTGGTTGAGCGCGCCGACCAGGGTGGCGATGTGGAGATCGTCCGGCTCGAACACGGTGGCCAGGCCGGCGTGCATCTTCTGGAAGTACTCCAGCAGCGTCCAGTTGGCCGCCAACCCGCGCAGCGCGGTCTGCCAGGTGTGCATGTGCGCGTTGACCAGACCGGGGATGAGGATGCAGCCGGTCGCGTCCACCACGTTGGCATCGTCCACGTGGAGGGCGGGTGCGATCTCGGTGATGGTGTCGCCCGTGACCAGCACGTCACCTTGGGATAAGTCGCCCTGCGCGTCCATGGTGATGACGGTGGCGCCACGGATGAGGGTGCGCATGATGCGATCTGCTTCAGGACGACAGGCCGTCGGGAATCTGCAGGTTCAGCGGTTGGATCTGCAGGCCGGCATCGTTCGCCGTCTCCTGCAGCAGGATGGCGAAGTCCACGTTGTCCAAGCCGTGGCCGACCATACGCGCGATCGACTCCCGCGTCGCCGCGGCAGCCGGCATGGGCACGCCGTGCGCCTTGGCGGCACTCATGCCGAGGTCCATGTCTTTCAGCAGCAGCTTGGGGGTGAAGGTCACCTGCTCCCAGTTCAGGTTGCACAGCACCGGAGTCTTGTAGCGCGTGTACATGGAGCCCAGCACCGAGTCGTGGATGCTTTCCAGGAAGATGTGGCGCGGAATGCCGGCCTTCTCGGCCAGCACGGTGATTTCGCACAGGTTCTGGATGATGACGCCGAACATGGTGTTGTGCGCGATCTTCCAGATGCGGGCCAGCTCACCCTCGCCCACCCACATGACCTTGCGCGCCATGGCCTGCAGATAGGGCTCG
>JBEIOV010000051.1:0-3264 GCA_040377375.1 Hylemonella sp. | reverse complement strand
TTGAGCGCGCGGATCTCGTCGGCCTCGTTGCCGGGGGCCATGGTCAGGTAAGGGTTGTCCCATTCACCGAGCACGCCCAGGCGCTTGAAGTCTTCCTTTTGCAGCGCGATCTGCTCGGTCGCGTAGGCGCGGCTTTTGGCCTGGACCTCGTCACGGCTGAGCTTGCGGCCAAATGTTTTTTCGATCTGGTTCTCGATCGGCAGGCCGTGGCAGTCCCAGCCCGGCACGTAGATCGCGTCCAGGCCCTTGAGCTGGCGCGCCTTGACGATCATGTCTTTCAGGATCTTGTTGACCGCGTGGCCCATGTGGATCTGGCCGTTGGCGTAGGGCGGGCCGTCGTGCAGCACAAAGCGCGACTTGCCGGCGCGCACGTCGCCCAGCTTTTTGTAGATGCCTTTGTCGTCCCATTCCTTGACCCAGCCCGGCTCGCGCTTGGGCAGGTCGCCGCGCATCGGAAACGGGGTGTCGGGCAGGTTGAGGGTGCTGCGGTAGTCGGTTTTGGTGTCGGACATGGAATGCTCTTGTTGGGGCAACCTGATGGTCAGGGCGCCGGAATGCTGTTCGGGGGTGACAAGCCTTGCGCCGGAGGGGGGCGGGGCCAGAGGCGACGAGATCGTCTAAATTCGGTCGCGCGTCGTCTGGCGGCTGGTTTCCGTGTGCATGGACGCAAAAAAAGCCCGCGCGTCATCGCAGTCCCTGGAAATGCCCGCCTTGAGGCTGTCCAGACCGTCGTATTTCAGTTCGTCGTGCAGTTTGTGTAGCAGTTCCACGCGGATGATTTTACCGTATGCCTCCTCGGCGCCCAGGGCGTCCGGCCAGTCCAGGCAATGGGTCTCCAGCAGCACCCGCCCGCCGTTGATATCGTCGGGGTCCAGCGAGGGCCGGATGCCGAGGTTGGCCACGCCGGGCAGGGGGTCCGGACCCAGGCCGAAGACCTGCACCGCAAAAATCCCGCTGGCCGCCGGTTTCCAGTGCGAAAAGCGCAGGTTCAGGGTCCTGAACCCCAGTTCGCGCCCGAGTTTGCGGCCATGCACCACATGACCGGAGATGCTGTAGGGCCGGCCCAGCAGGCTGGCCACGCGGTTCATCTGGCCCTGGGCCAGCGCCTCGCGCACCGCCGAGCTCGACACCCTGGTGTTGCTCACTTCATAACTGTTCATGCGCGCCACATCGAAACCCAGGCGCTCGCCGGCCGCATCCAGCATGGCGTAGTCGCCGGTGCGTCTGGCGCCGAAGCGGAAATCGTCGCCGACCAGCACGTAGCGCACACCCAGCCCTTTGACCAGCACGTCCTCGATAAAAGCTTCCGCGGGCTGCGCCGCCAGCCGGGCATTGAAGGGCAGCACCACACACTGGTCGATGCCGCAGCGCGCCAGTTCCGTGAGTTTGTCGCGCAGGGTGGCGATGCGGGCCGGCGCGAGCTCGGGCTTGCGCGCCACGGCGGCAAAGTAGTCGCGCGGATGCGGCTCGAAGCTCATCACGCAACTCGGCACGCCGCGGTGCTGGGCCTCGTTTTTCAGCAGCGCCAGCATGGCCTGGTGGCCGCGGTGCACGCCATCGAAGTTGCCTATGGTCAGCGCGCACTGCGCCGCAAGCCCCGGGTCCTGGTAGCCGCGGAAGATTTTCATGGGGAAACTTTCATGCCGCCAATTATCGTTTTAATAGCGCCACAGGTCGGTTGGATGCGGCCTCGGCGCTCCAGAAGGCCCCTGCGCAGGGCGTTGTCATGAATTCGCTGTATATTGGGGCGTCAGGCATTTTTAAGTCCGGTTCCATGCGTTTTTAAACCATTGGAGGTTCGTTTGAAGGTCTTGAAGCTCTCAGCCCAGGGGTTGCCGCAATCGTGGATCAGCCTCGAACAAGCCGTGTTGCACTATGCATCGGATGAAGTGCGCTGGGAGATGGGTGCACGGGTGGCGACCTTCCATGGCGGCCACAACGCCATCACCGGCAACCAGTCAATCATCCACGTCAACAGCATCATCGGCACCAAGGGCGTGCCCAATATCAACCCCTTCAACCTCAAGCCGGGGCTGACCAACAGCAAGCTGTTCGCGCGCGACCGCAACATCTGCGCCTACTGCGGCGACCACTTCCACGAGGAAGACCTGACGCGCGAACACATCATTCCCTTCGCGCAAATGGGCATCGACACCTGGATGAACGTGGTGACCGCCTGCCGCGCCTGCAACCATCGCAAGAGCAGCCGCACGCCGGAACAGGCCCACATGCCGCTGCTCTACACCCCCTACGTGCCCAGCCTCTGGGAAGACTTCATCCTGCGCAACCGCCGCATCCTGGCGGACCAGATGGAGTTTCTGATGGCGCATGTGCCGAGGACGTCGCGGCTGCTGGTGTGAGCCGGGCCAGGCGCCCGCTTCAGGTTCGGAGCTGAGGACGGCGACTTCGCCAAACGCATCCCGGCGCACTTTTTCGCATCTCATGACGACGCTCATCATCATTGACATGCAGGTCGGAATGACCTGGCCTGACTCAGGCATACGCAACAATCCTGGCGCAGAGTCCGTGATCGCCGGTTTGTTGGCCCACTGGCGCCAGGCGGCCGCTCCCGTGGTTCACGTACGCCACATGTCGCGGTCCCCCGGCTCGCCTTTCTGGCCGGGACAGGCCGGGACAGGCCGGGGCAGAGTTTCAGGCTGAACTCGCGCCCCTGCAGCACGAGCACCTTGTTGAGAAGAATGTGCCGGATGCCTTCATCCACACCGGGCTGGAGCGCTGGCTGCACGCACGTGGCGAGACCTCTCTGGTCATCGTCGGTGTCAGCACCAACAATTCGGTTGAAGCGACCGCACGCAGTGCCGGGAATCTGGGCTTTACCACCCATGTTGTCGCTGACGCCACCTTTGCTTTTGCGAAGGCGGATTTCAACGGGGTCCAGCGTACGGCGGATGATGTGCACGCCATGGCGCTGTCCAACCTGCATGGCGAGTACGCCACCGTGGTGACTGCCGCTCAGGCGATGACACTGGTGTGACCCGGACACTGGCATCGCTGGCGAAAGCCGGCAATGCCAGCACCCTTTGCTCAGTTAGTCAGTTCCAGCACCACCACATGGTTGCCCGAAACCGGCCAGGTCTGGCCGGTGATCTTTTCGCCGTTGAACTCGGCCGAAATCGGCCGGAAGCCGTCCTGCGCGAGATTGGTCTTCGAAGCTGAAACACCCGCGCCAGCAGGCGGCACGCCGGGCAGCGCGGCCTTGCCGTCGAACATCATCCGGTCGCGCTGCGCGTCGAAGTAGCCGCG
>JBEIOV010000016.1:0-85843 GCA_040377375.1 Hylemonella sp. | reverse complement strand
GGGGGGGGGGGGGGTGTTTGTCCCTGGCCCGGGGGCCGGTGGTGGGCGGGTTTGTTTTTTGCCCCACCCTTTTGGCGGGGGGGGGGGGGGGGGGGGCCCCCCGCGGCGGGCCCCCGGGGGGGGGCGCCCGCCGTCAACATGCTCGGTAACATTGCATCGGGCCGGTTGCTGCAACGTGGCGTGCGACCCCACGTCTTGCTTTACACGGGCTTTGGCGTCATGGGGCTGGGGGCGGCCCTTGCGTTTGCGGAGTTTCCCTGGTCGGGTGGCGCGGGTTTGCCGCCTGCCGTGCGGTTCATCGCCGTGCTGCTGTTCTCCATGGTGGGGGGCCTGATTCCAGGCACGTTGTTCTCGCTGTCGGTGCGGCTGGCCCCGAACGAGCGCACGGTGTCCACCACCGTGGGCTGGATGCAGCAATGGGCCGCGCTCGGGCAGTTTGCCGGGCCGCCCCTGGTCGCCTGGGTGGCAAGCGGCGCGGGCGGCTGGCACTGGACGTGGGCTGTCACGGGAGCCTGTTCCGTGGCGGGGATCATGCTGGCGCTGCAGGTGGGCCGGCAGGCCGGACGATGAGGCGGGCGGGCTCGCTGAAGCGCATCTCATGGGGGCCTCATAAAATGGAGGTGCAGCGGTGCTCCATGTCCGCAGAAACGGCTCGCCTCATGAATCCATCCAGTTCACACAATTCGCCCGCGACGGTGGAGCAGGACATGCGCGCCTGGCTGGAGCGCGCCGTCATCGGCCTCAATCTGTGTCCGTTTGCCAAAGGGGTGCATGTCAAAGGACAGGTTCACTATGCGGTGAGCCAGGCGAATGATCCACAGGAGCTTTTGCAGGACCTGAGAGCAGAGCTCAAAGCGTTGGTCGCGCTGGATCCGGCTGTGCGTGACACCACGCTGTTGATGGCGCCTGCCTGCCTGCACGAGTTTCTGGATTTCAACGATTTTCTGGGGCAGGCCGAGCAGGTGCTGGCCGAGCTGGAGCTGGAGGGCGTGGTCCAGATCGCCAGTTTTCATCCGGCATTCCAGTTTGCCGGCACAGCGGCCGACGACATCACCAACTTCACCAACCGCGCGCCGTACCCCACGCTGCACCTGCTGCGGGAAGACAGCATTGAGCGGGCGGTGGCGGCGTTCCCCGAAGCCGATGCCATTTATGAGCAGAACATACGGACCCTGAAGCAGCTGGGGCATGCCGGCTGGGCGGCACTGGGGGTGGGGCGGACCACACGCCCTCCCCAGGCAAGCCGTGCCAGCGACGAGGCAAACAGCAAGCCATGAAAACGAAAATCATGACGCGTCCAGCCAGGCAGGGGTCCCGGGCCAGGCCGCAGGAAGCCGCGGTGATGGCGCCCGAGATCAAGCCGGGCCAGTCCATTGAACTGCTCAAGGAACTGCACATCCTCACGCGCGACGGCAAGCTCAACCAGGATTCGAGGCGCAAGCTCAAGCAGGTCTATCACCTGTTCCAGTTCATCGAAAAACTGCTGCTGGAGCTGCTGGCCGAGCGCGAGGGTGAGGGTGAGGCGGCCGCTGCCGGGCCAGCCATTACGCTGGCGGACCATGGTGCGGGCAAGTCCTACCTGGGCTTCATCATTTACGACCTGTTTTTCAAGGCGCGCCAGAACGGGCATATCTACGGCATCGAAACCCGGTCCGAGCTGGTGCAGAAGTCCCGCGAACTGGCTGTGCGGCTCGGGTTCGAGCGCATGTCCTTCCTGAACCTGAGTGTGGCCGCGTCAGTGCAGTCGGGAGAATTGCCCGAACGCATCGACGTTGTTACCGCGCTGCATGCCTGCGACACCGCGACTGATGACGCGATCGCCTTTGGTCTGCAAAAGCACGCGCGTTACATGGTGCTGGTGCCGTGTTGCCAAGCCGAGGTGGCGCGGCGCTTGAGCGAGCACAAGGCGCTTTCCTTGTCCCGCACGCCGCTGGCCGAGCTCTGGCGTCATCCCTTGCACACCCGGGAGATGGGCAGCCAGATCACCAATGTGCTGCGCTGCCTGTACCTCGAGGCGTGTGGCTACCAGGTGACCGTGACCGAGTTGGTGGGTTGGGAGCACAGCATGAAGAACGAACTTATCATTGCGCGTTACACGGGCCAGAAAAAGCGTGCCGCCGCTGAGCGGCTGGGCGCCATTCTGGAAGAGTTCGGTCTGACGGAGCTGCTTGATACACGGTTTCGCCTGCCAGCTTGATGGGCGAGGCGCTGGATTGACGTCCCTGCGCTGGGCCTGCTTTCATAACGGGCATTTGCCGACGGAAAGATAATCGAATATGGATGGGGGATCGATGATGAAAAAGCTGTGGATTTCAAGTCTTGTCCTGGTGCTGGCGGCGTGCTCGACCAGCAGTCCGGACGTGATCCAGCGGGGTGACGCGCAGCGCCTGTCTGAAGTGCAGGATGCCACGGTGTTGAGCACGCGTGCGGTCACGGTGGACGGCAGTCAGACTGGCATGGGTGCCGCGGCCGGCGGGGTCGTGGGTGCCATTGCCGGCTCCAGCGTGGGGGGCCAGCGCGAGGGGCAGATCGTCGGCGTTCTGGCCGCTGTGGCCGGAGCGGTGGCGGGCAATGCGATGGAGCGCATGGGAACGCGCGATGAAGCAGTTGAAATACTGGTTCAGTTCAAGAACGGCGAGCGCCGCGCCATCGTGCAGGCCAAAGGTGCCGAGACCCTGTTGCCGGGCGATCCCGTGATCCTGGTGTCCACAGGTGGCAAGGTTCGTGTGAGCAAAGCGCCGGTGATCAAATAGGGCAAGTAGGTTTGAGCATGCGAGGCCATTGGAATCCATTTCCAATGGCGCCTCGGCAATGGGTGAGTTTTCCGTGACTGGGCTTGCCGTCGCCGTGGTTCCCGGCTGCCGCTCAGGAAGCCATGTGCGTGCCCATCAGTTCTTTGAGGCATGCGATGTGACTGTCGCTGAGCCGAGCGAACTGAAACCCGATGCGAAAGCCCCGGCTTCCCATGAGTACGTTGTAGGCTACCTTTGCCGGCAAGGCGACCGGCGTTGTCTTGCCCTTGATCATGACGTCAAAGGCGATCGTGCACATGCTGCCGGCCGGAATCGGGTCAGGAACGACGACGCTGATGCCGGTGAATGAAATGTCGACGGTTTTACCTAGCAATGAATCCCCACCCTGCCGCGATACTTTCGCCCGGCACGTGAGCAACTTACGTGGGGCAACCCGGTTTTCAGGTCCCGGTTTGGCCTTGAGGGCTGCGCTGGTGTCCTCAGATGGCGGTGTGGTGGTCGGGACGGGTGGAACTTCTACTGGCGGAATTTCTGCGGGTGGTGTTTCTGGTTGAGCCATGGGCAGGTTTCAAGCTATGGGTACCAGCATCCATGGGAGCCGTGCTGGCAAAGAGGCGTCACATCGCCACTACGATGCGGCAGTTTACCTTTATCTAACAGCTCCAGCCTTCAGACCTTTGGCAAGAATTGGGGTCGGATTCCAATTATCATGACGTGCAAGCATTGTTTGCATCACCATGGCTCGTCTTCCACGCCTTACCATTCCTGGTTACCCGCATCACATCATCCAGCGCGGTAACAACCGGCAAGTGATTTTTGCAACACCAGCCGATTACCAGGTGCTGCTGGGCCTGCTGGAGGAAAACGCCAGAAAGTTTGGTGTGGCCATTCACGCCTATGTGCTGATGAGCAATCACTTCCATCTGCTGGCGACGCCTGAATCGGAAAATTCCCTGCCGCAGATGATGCAGGCACTGGGACGGCGCTATGTGCGGCATTTCAACGATGCACAGAGGCGCAGTGGCACGCTGTGGGAGGGGCGCTACAAGTCCACGCTGATCCAGACGGATCGTTACCTGTTGGCCTGCATGGCCTACATGGATCTCAATCCGGTGCGTGCCGGATTGGTGGTGCAGGCGCGCGACTATCCATGGTCCAGCCACGGGTACTACATTGGACAGCGCACGGACAGCCTGATTACGCCGCATCCGCTGTATTGGGGGCTGGGCAACACACCGTTTGCTCGCGAAGCGGCCTACGCTGAATTGGTGCAGGCGGGCGTGAGCGCTGACAAGCAACAGGCTTTGACCCAGTCCGTCTTGCACGGATGGGCGCTGGGAGAAGCTGATTTTGTGGCTGAGCTTCAGAAGAAAACCGCCCGGCGGGTGAGCAAAACGTCGGCTGGGCGACCGGTTCTTCCAAAAAGCAAATCGCCAAAACAGGCTGAACCCCCCTGAAATGACGAGGCACGTCATCAATTTGATATGTCCCCTATTAATTTCCAATCTGAGAAATAAGAAAATAATTAGAATCTGACCCTAATTATTTTACTTGGCATACTTGTTGCGCTGCACTATGCTTCCATCCCCTGTGAAATATTTAGGAGCGCGCCATGACAACGGCTGCCGAGATCAAGCATCTCCAAGACCAAGGTTTGTATTCCAGTGCCAATGAGCATGACGCTTGTGGCGTGGGCTTTGTGGCGCACATCAAGGGCGTCAAGACACATGCGATAGTGCAAGGGGCGCTCAAGATTCTGGAGAACCTGGACCACCGTGGTGCGGTGGGTGCGGACAAACTGATGGGCGACGGCGCCGGCATTCTGCTGCAATTGCCCGATACGCTTTACCGTGAAGAGATGGCCAGGCAGGATGTGACCCTGCCACCACCTGGCGAGTACGGCGTGGGCATGATCTTCCTGCCCAAGGAGCATGCGTCCCGCCTGGCTTGCGAGCAGGAGATGGAACGCGCCATCAAGGCGGAAGGCCAAGTGCTGCTGGGTTGGCGTGATGTACCGGTCAACCGTGACATGCCGATGTCGCCCACCGTGCGTGAGAAGGAGCCGGTGCTGCGCCAGGTGTTCATCGGCCGCGGCAACGATGTCATTGTGCAGGACGCGCTGGAGCGCAAGCTGTATGTAATCCGCAAGACCGCCAGCGCCGCCATCCAGAACCTGCAGCTCAAGCACAGCAAGGAATATTATGTGCCGAGCATGTCCAGTCGCACGGTGGTCTACAAGGGCCTGCTGCTGGCTGACCAGGTGGGCAGCTACTACCTGGATCTGAAGGATCCGCGCTGCGTTTCGGCCCTGGGCCTGGTGCACCAGCGCTTCTCGACCAATACCTTCCCGGAGTGGCCGCTTGCGCATCCTTACCGCTATGTGGCGCATAACGGCGAAATCAACACGGTCAAGGGCAACTACAACTGGATGAAGGCGCGCGAAGGCGTGATGTCTTCGCCCGTGCTGGGTACCGACCTGCAAAAGCTTTACCCGATCAGTTTTGCCGGCCAGTCCGACACCGCCACCTTCGACAATTGCCTGGAATTGCTGACGATGGCGGGCTACCCCATCAGCCAAGCCGTGATGATGATGATCCCTGAGCCCTGGGAGCAGCACACCACCATGGACGAGCGTCGCAAGGCTTTCTACGAGTACCACGCCGCCATGCTCGAGCCCTGGGATGGCCCGGCCTCCATCGTGTTCACCGACGGTCGTCAGATTGGCGCCACGCTGGACCGCAATGGCTTGCGGCCGTCGCGCTACTGCATCACCGATGATGACCTGGTCATCATGGCTTCGGAGTCGGGCGTGCTGCCCGTGCCCGAGAACAAGATCGTGCGCAAATGGCGTCTGCAGCCGGGCAAGATGTTCCTGATCGATCTGGAGCAGGGCCGCATGATCGATGACGAGGAGCTCAAGGCCAATCTCGCCAACAGCAAACCCTACAAGCAGTGGATCGAGAACCTGCGCATCAAGCTCGATGACGTTGGGGTCAGCGCCGCGGCTGAGGCCGCGCCGGCCAGCCCGGTCAGCCTGCTGGATCGTCAGCAGGCCTTTGGCTTCACGCAGGAAGATATCAAGTTCCTGATCGCTCCGATGGCCAGCGCGGGTGAAGAGGCCATTGGCTCCATGGGCAATGACAGCCCGCTGGCCGTGCTGTCCGACAAGAACAAGCCGCTGTACAACTACTTCAAGCAGTTGTTTGCCCAGGTCACCAATCCCCCGATCGACCCGATACGCGAAGCGATCGTGATGTCGCTGGTGTCCTTCGTCGGCCCCAAGCCCAACCTGCTGGACATCAACCAGGTCAATCCGCCGATGCGTCTGGAAGTGAGCCAGCCGATCCTGGACTTTGCCGACATGGCCAAGCTGCGCAACATCGAGGCTTACACGCAGGGCAAGTTCCGCAGCTACACGCTGGATATCACCTACCCGCTGGCTTGGGGACACGAGGGCGTCGAGGCCAAGCTCGCCTCGCTGTGCGCCGAGGCCGTGGATGCGATCAAGAGCGGCAAGAACATCCTCATCATCAGCGACCGTGCCGTCGGCTCCACGCAAGTGGCCATTCCGGCCCTGCTGGCCTTGAGCGCGATTCACCAGCATCTGGTGCGCGAAGGCTTGCGCACCACGGCCGGCCTGGTGGTCGAAACCGGCACGGCGCGCGAGGTGCATCACTTTGGCGTGCTGGCCGGCTATGGCGCCGAAGCCGTGCACCCGTACCTGGCCATGGAAACGCTGGTGGCGATCCACAAGGAGCTGTCGGGCGACCTGAGCGCCGACAAGGCCATTTACAACTACGTCAAAGCCATCGGCAAGGGTCTGTCCAAGATCATGTCCAAGATGGGTGTGTCCACCTATATGAGCTATTGCGGCGCGCAGTTGTTCGAGGCCATCGGCATCAATACGGAGACGATTGACAAGTACTTCACCGGAACGCCGAGCCGGGTCGAGGGCATTGGCGTGTTCGAGATCGCGAAAGAGGCCATCCGCATGCACAAGGCGGCCTTCAGTGCCGACCCGGTGCTTGCCAGCATGCTGGACGCTGGTGGCGAATACGCCTGGCGTACCCGTGGTGAAGAGCACATGTGGACGCCGGATGCCATTGCCAAGCTGCAGCACAGCACGCGTGCCAACAACTGGAACACGTACAAGGAATATGCTCAGATCATCAATGACCAGAACAAGCGTCACATGACGCTGCGCGGCTTATTCGAGTTCAGAATAGATCCGGCCAAGGCCATTCCCGTGGACGAGGTGGAGGCGGCCAGCGAGATCGTCAAGCGTTTTGCCACCGGCGCCATGTCCCTGGGCTCGATCTCCACCGAAGCGCACGCCACGCTGGCCGTGGCCATGAACCGCATCGGCGGCAAGAGCAACACGGGTGAAGGCGGCGAAGACCCAGCGCGTTACCGTCAGGAGCTCAAGGGCATCCCAATCAAAAAGGGCGAGACGCTCAAGAGCGTGATCGGCGAGGGGCAGGTTGAAGTCGACCTGCCGCTGCAGGATGGTGACTCTTTGCGCTCCAAGATCAAGCAGGTGGCGTCGGGCCGTTTCGGCGTGACGGCCGAGTACCTGGTCAGCTCAGACCAGATTCAGATCAAGATGGCGCAAGGTGCCAAGCCCGGTGAAGGCGGCCAGCTGCCAGGTGGCAAGGTCTCCGCGTACATCGGCAAGCTGCGCTACTCGGTGCCCGGCGTGGGCCTGATTTCGCCGCCGCCGCACCACGACATTTATTCCATTGAGGATTTGGCGCAGCTGATTCACGATCTCAAGAACGTGGCGCCGCATGCCAGCGTCAGCGTCAAGCTGGTGAGCGAGATCGGAGTGGGCACGATTGCCGCCGGCGTGGCCAAGTGCAAGAGCGACCACGTGGTGATCGCCGGTCACGATGGCGGTACCGGCGCTTCGCCCTGGTCGTCCATCAAGCACGCCGGCAGTCCGTGGGAGATCGGTCTGGCCGAAACCCAGCAGACGCTGGTGCTCAACCGCCTGCGTAGCCGTATTCGCGTGCAAGCCGACGGCCAAATGAAGACGGGCCGTGACGTGGCGATCGGTGCCCTGCTGGGTGCCGACGAATTCGGCTTCGCCACCGCTCCGCTGGTGGTGGAGGGCTGCATCATGATGCGCAAGTGCCACCTCAACACTTGTCCGGTGGGTGTGGCCACGCAGGATCCGGTGTTGCGCAAAAAATTCTCGGGCAAGCCCGAGCACGTCGTGAACTTCTTCTTCTTCATTGCCGAGGAGGTCCGTCAGATCATGGCGCAGCTGGGCATCCGCAAATTCGACGACATGATCGGCCGGGCCGACCTGCTCGACATGCGCCGTGGCATCGCACACTGGAAAGCCAGTGGGCTTGATTTTTCCCGCCTGTTCGCCCTCGCTCCGGTGCCGGCCAGCGTGCCGCGCTTTCACGTGCAGGCGCAGGACCATGGGCTGGAGAAGTCACTCGACAACGTGCTGATTGCCAAGTCCCGTGCTGCCATCGACAAGGGCGAGAGGGTCCAGTTCATGGAAGTGGCGCGCAACGTCAACCGCTCGGTCGGCGCCATGCTGTCCGGGGCGCTGACCAAGGTGCATCCCGAGGGACTGCCCGATGACACCATCCGCATCCAGCTCGAGGGCACGGGTGGGCAGTCCTTTGGCGCCTTCCTGGCGCGCGGTATCACGTTGTACCTGATCGGTGACGCGAATGACTATACCGGCAAGGGCCTGAGCGGCGGGCGCGTGGTGGTGCGTCCGAGCATTGATTTCCGCGGCGAGGCCATGCGCAACACCATTGTCGGCAACACGGTGATGTACGGCGCCACCAGCGGCGAGGCCTTCTTCAGTGGCGTGGCCGGCGAGCGTTTCGCCGTGCGCCTGTCCGGCGCCAGCACCGTGGTGGAGGGTACGGGCGACCATGGCTGCGAGTACATGACAGGCGGCACCGTGGCCGTGCTGGGCAAGACCGGCCGCAACTTTGCCGCGGGCATGAGCGGCGGCGTGGCCTACGTCTATGACGAAGACGGCCAGTTTTCCTCGCGCTGCAACACCGCCATGGTCTCCCTGGAGAAGGTACTGAGCACCGCCGAGCAGGAGGCAACGGTGGATCGCGCGGTCTGGCACCGTGACCAGGCCGACGAGGCACAACTCAAGAAACTGCTGGAGGATCACAACCGATGGACGGGCAGCAAGCGCGCGCGCGAGCTGCTGGACAATTGGGCCGAGGCACGCGGCAAGTTCGTCAAGGTGTTTCCCAACGAATACAAGCGCGCATTGGGCGAGATCAACGGCAAGAAAGCGAAAACCGCCGTGGCGCCCGCCCTGCCCGCAAAAGCGGCTGCCAAAAAAGAAGCAGTTGCCGCCAAGTAAGCAAAGGATTGAATCATGGGAAAAGTCACTGGCTTCATGGAATTTGAGCGAATCGAGGAGGGCTACAAGCCGGTTGTCGAGCGCCTGCAGCATTACAAGGAATTCGTGTTGGGTCTCACCGAGGAGCAGGCCAAGATTCAGGGCGCGCGCTGCATGGACTGCGGCACGCCGTTCTGCAACAACGGCTGCCCGGTCAACAACATCATCCCGGACTTCAATGACCTCGTCTACCACGGCGATTGGAAGAATGCGATCGAGGTGCTGCATAGCACCAACAACTTTCCCGAGTTCACCGGCCGCATCTGCCCCGCGCCCTGCGAGGCCGCCTGCACCCTCAATGTGAACGATGACGCGGTGGGCATCAAGTCCATTGAGCACGCCATCATTGACCGTGCCTGGAATGAAGGTTGGGTCAAGCCCCAGCTGCCTGCGCGCAAGACCGGCAAAAAAGTGGCTGTCATCGGCTCCGGTCCGGCTGGCCTGGCCGCCGCCCAGCAACTGGCCCGTGCCGGGCATGACGTGACGCTGTTCGAGAAGAACGACCGCATCGGTGGCCTGTTGCGCTATGGCATTCCCGACTTCAAGATGGAGAAGTCGCACATCGATCGACGCGTCAAGCAACTCGAGGCGGAGGGTGTGACCATCCGTGCCGGGGTGCTGGTGGGCAAGCTGCCCGAGGGCAGCAAGGTGACCAATTGGGCCAAGGAAACGATTTCTGCCGAGCAACTCAGGAGGGACTTCGACGCCGTGCTGCTGACGGGCGGTGCCGAGCAGTCGCGCGATCTGTCCGTGCCGGGCCGAGATCTGGACGGCATTCATTTCGCGATGGAGTTCCTGCCGCAGCAAAACAAGGTTAACGCGGGTGACAAACTCAAGAATCAGTTGCGTGCCGATGGCAAGCACGTCATCGTGATTGGCGGCGGCGATACCGGTTCCGACTGCGTGGGCACCAGCAACCGCCACGGTGCGGCCAGCGTGACCCAATTCGAGCTGATGCCACAGCCTCCAATCGAAGAAAATCGTCCGATGACCTGGCCTTACTGGCCGATCAAGTTGCGCACCAGTTCCAGCCATCAAGAGGGCTGCGACCGCGAATTCGCCATTTCAACCAAGGAATTTATCGGTGAAAAAGGCAAGGTCACCGGTTTGAAAACGGTCCGGGTCGAGTGGAAAGACGGCAAGATGGTCGAGGTGCCCGGCAGCGAGAAGGTGCTCAAGGCCGATCTGGTGCTCCTGGCCATGGGTTTTGTCAGTCCGGTGGCATCGGTGCTGGACGCCTTTGGTGTGGACAAGGATGCGCGCGGCAATGCTAAAGCAAGCACTGACTTCTCTGGTGGTTATGTTACCAATGCGCCCAAGGTATTCGCAGCGGGGGACATCCGGCGCGGCCAGAGCCTGGTCGTGTGGGCCATCCGCGAAGGCCGCCAGGCCGCGCGGGCGATTGATGAGTTCCTGCAAGGCACGAGTGACTTGCCGCGCTAATGTGAGCCCCCACGCCTGCCACTTTGCAGGTTCGCTGCCCTCCAAGGGGGGGCCGGGCCGGGCCGGGCTTGGGGCGGCCCCGCGCGGGCCAGGGTTGGCGTAATCCCTTATGATCCAGAAGCCGGACAACCCCGGCTTCTGTCATTTATGGCCTCATCTCCTTCTGAATCCCTCGTTGAACTGCGCAGCCTGACCTTCGGGTACGGGGATCGCGTCATTCTTGACGATATCTCGCTAACAGTGCCGCGCGGCAAGGTCACGGCGCTGATGGGGGCGTCTGGCGGAGGCAAGACAACGATCCTGCGCCTGATTGGCGGGCAGAACCGGGCTCAGGCCGGCGAACTGCTGTTCGATGGCCAGGACGTCACCCGTATGGACCAGCAGCAGCTCTACGCAGCCCGGCGCCGCATGGGCATGCTGTTCCAGTTTGGTGCGCTGTTTGCCGATTTGAGCGTTTTTGAGAATGTGGCCTTTCCGCTGCGCGAGCACACGGACTTGCCAGATACCCTGATCCGGGACATTGTTCTCATGAAGCTCAACGCCGTGGGTTTGCGCGGCGCCCGCGATTTGATGCCCAGCGAAGTGTCGGGTGGCATGGCGCGGCGCATCGCTCTGGCGCGCGCGATCGCGCTGGATCCCGAGCTGATCATGTATGACGAACCGTTTTCCGGACTCGATCCGATCTCGCTGGGAACGGCGGCGCGCCTGATCCGCCACCTCAATGACGCCATGGGCCTGACCAGCATCTTTGTCTCGCACGAGCTTGAGCAGACGCTCGGGATTGCTGACCAGGTGATCATTCTGGCCAATGGGAAAATTGCAGCCCAGGGCACACCGGACGAAGTGCGAAAAAGCGTCGACCCGCTGGTCTACCAATACGTGAATGCCTTGCCGGATGGGCCGGTGCATTTCCATTACCCCGGTCCTTCGATTGAGGAAGACTTTGGTTTGGGTCTGGCGCCGGTGCCACAAGCGAAGCAGCAGGGAGTTGAACGATGAGCTGGTACAAACCGAGCGATGTCGGGTTTGCCGCCCGCGGCAAGCTTGCCGATCTGGGGCAAGGTGCCCGCCTTTTCATTCGGCTTGTGGCGTCTTTTGGTTCGAGTTTCAGGCGTTTTGGCCTAGTGCGCGACCAGATCCACTTTCTTGGCAACTACTCGCTGGCGATCATTGCGGTATCGGGCCTGTTTGTCGGCTTTGTGTTTGGCTTGCAGGGCTACTACACCTTGCAGCGTTACGGTTCGTCGGAGGCGCTGGGCTTGCTGGTGACGCTGACCTTGGTGCGAGAGCTCGGACCGGTGGTCACGGCCTTGCTGTTTGCTGGGCGCGCTGGTACCTCGCTGACCGCCGAGATCGGCCTGATGAAGGCGGGCGAGCAGATCAGTGTGATGGAGATGATGGCGGTGGACCCGGTGCAGCGCATTCTGGCGCCGCGTTTCTGGGCGGGCGTCATTACCATGCCGCTGCTGGCGGCGGTGTTCAGCGCCATGGGCATCCTTGGCGGCTGGGTCGTGGGTGTGCTCATGATCGGTGTCGATGGGGGCGCTTTCTGGAGCCAGATTCAGGATGGTGTCGATGTCTGGAAGGATGTCGGCAACGGCATCATCAAGAGCATCGTGTTCGGCTTTACCGTGACCTTCGTCGCCCTGCTGCAGGGTTATGAGGCGCAGGCGACGCCGGAAGGCGTGGCGAGCGCCACCACGCGCACGGTCGTGATGGCCTCCCTGGCGGTTCTGGGGCTGGACTTCATCCTGACGGCGATGATGTTTACTATTTAAGGAGAGTGTTGTGCAACGCTCAAAGAATGATGTCTGGGTTGGTATTTTTGTGCTGATTGGAGCCGTGGCCATCCTGTTTCTCGCGCTTCAGTCAGCCAACTTGCTGAGTTTGAACTTTCAATCCACGTACCGGATCACTGCCAAGTTTGACAATGTGGGCGGGCTCAAGCCCAAGACCGCGGTCAGGAGCGGCGGCGTGGTCGTGGGGCGGGTCGAGTCGATCACCTTTGATGACAAGGCCTTTCAGGCCCTTGTCACGTTGGCCATGGAGAGCCGTTATGCCTTCCCGAAGGACAGTTCACTCAAGATCCTGACCAGCGGTTTGCTGGGTGAGCAGTACATTGGCATCGAAGCCGGCGTGGACGAGAAAAGCCTGGTGGCGGGCGACAGCATCACCAACACGCAATCAGCCGTTGTTCTGGAAAACCTGATTGGCCAGTTCATGTACAGCAAGGCGGCGGAGGGCAATAATTTGCAGGCGGGCAAGGACAAGAAATGACAAGGGACATGCATCCGGCGGGTGCCGCTCACAGGGCATGGGCTTATTGCGTGCTGGTGGGCGCGATGCTGTTTTTCTCCTTGCTGTCGGGTTGTGCCAGCGGGCCCCACGCCAATCCGCGCGATCCGCTGGAGTCGTTCAACCGTGGCGTTTTCAAATTCAATGACGCGGTTGATCAGGCGGTTCTCAAGCCTGTCGCGACGGCGTACAGCGAGGCCGTGCCAGCGCTGGTGCGTCGTGGTGTTGGCAATTTTTTCGGCAATCTGGAAGATGCCTGGTCGTTTGTCAATAACCTGCTGCAGTTCAAGGGGCAGGCGGCGGCCGAGAGCTTTGTGCGTGTGGGCCTGAACACATTCGTGGGGCTGGGCGGGATTCTGGATGTCGCGAGTGAAGCGAATATTGAGCGGCATCCGGAAGACTTCGGGCAGACCTTGGGGCACTGGGGCGTTGGGGCGGGGCCCTATGTTGTCTTGCCCTTGCTGGGATCTTCAACCTTGCGTGACACGGCCGCGCTTCCCGTGGACTGGAAGGGCGACATCGTCGCCAATGTGGAGCATGTGCCGACGCGCAATACCCTTTGGACCGTGCGTCTCGTCGATTTCCGGGCCAGCTTGCTGGGTGCCAGCAAGGTGCTGGAAGAAGCCTCGCTGGACAAATACAGTTTCACGCGTGATGCCTACCTGCAGCGCCGGCGCAACGCGATCTATGATGGCGAACCGCCCGACGAAAACATGGATGAGCAAGCACCGCCGAAATAGGGCGCGGGGTCAAGTATGAATGTTTTGAGTCGATATGGTGGAACGGGACAGCAAAATGCTGGTCTGACACGTTCCCTGGTTTTTGAGAGATTAATCATGCATCGTCGTTTTTTGAATCGCTGCTTGGCTGCTTTTTTTTGCAGCACGGTGATCCTTGCCGGCTCGCCGGCATTTGCCGCGGATGAAGCCGCGGATGCGCTGATCAAGCGCCTGTCTACCGACGTGCTCGACAGCATCAAGACGGACAAATCCATTCAGGCGGGGGATGTTTCGCGCGTTATTGTCCTGGTGGACAAGAAGATCATGCCCAACGTGAACTTTCAGCGCATGACCGCATCGGCGGTGGGCCCCGGCTGGCGCCAGGCCACGCCTGAGCAACAAAAGCGTTTGCAGGAAGAGTTCAAGACGCTGCTGGTGCGAACCTATGCCGGCGCGCTGACCCAGGTCAGCGACCAGGTCGTGGTGGTGAAGCCCCTGCGCGCGGCCCCCGAAGACAAGGAAGTGATCGTTCGCACGGAAGTCAAGGGCCACGGTGACCCGATCCAGCTCGACTACCGCCTGGAAAAGACGCCTGGTCAGGGCGTGGGCTGGAAGATCTACAACCTGAATGTTCTCGGTGTCTGGCTGGTGGAAACGTATCGGAGCCAGTTCGCGCAGGAAATCAGTGCCAAGGGCATTGACGGCCTGATTGCCACACTGGCCGAACGCAACAAGGCGAATGCCAAGAAGGGCTGATTGTGTTGGTATTGCCCGCGGAATTGACCCATACCCAGGCCGCTGCCTGCCTGCGCATGCTGGTGCAGGGGTTACGGGCCCAGTCCGGCCCGGCCGTGGTGGTGGACGCCACGGCGCTGGACCGGTTTGACTCGACTGCGCTGGCCGTTTTGCTTGAGTTCCGGCGTGAAAGCAGCGCTTGCGGGAAAAGCTTTTCCATCCGTGGCCTGTCGCCGCGCCTGAGGGATCTGGCCGGTTTATACGGGATTGCCGAGCTGCTGCCTGCCGCTTGATATTTGTCCGCATAAAATATGCGGACACCCATGCCCGCCATTTCCTTTCAATCGGTCTCCAAAGACTATCCATCCCCTCGCGGACCCAAAGGTGCCACTTTTCGGGCGCTCGATGACGTGAGCTTTGATATCGAGGAGGGCGAGTTTTTCGGCCTGCTCGGTCCCAATGGCGCGGGCAAGACGACCCTGATCAGCATTCTTGCGGGGCTCACGCGCGCCAGCGCAGGCCGGGTCACCGTGCTGGGCAGCGATGTGCAGGCCGACTATGCGCAGGCACGGCGCAAGCTCGGTGTCGTGCCGCAGGAGCTGGTGTTTGATCCGTTTTTCAATGTGCGCGAGGCACTCAAGATCCAGTCGGGCTACTTCGGCGTGAAAAACAATGATGCCTGGATTGATGAATTGCTGGACAGCCTGGGGCTGGCCGACAAGGCCGGCGCCAACATGCGCCAGCTCTCCGGGGGCATGAAGCGCCGTATGCTGCTGGCGCAGGCGCTAGTGCACAAGCCGCCGGTCATCGTGCTCGACGAGCCCACGGCCGGTGTCGATGTCGAGTTGCGCCAGACCCTGTGGCAGTTCATTGCCAAGCTCAACCGGCTCGGTCACACCGTCTTGCTGACGACCCATTACCTCGAAGAAGCCGAGGCCCTGTGCGGCCGCATCGCCATGCTCAAATCAGGCCGGGTGGTGGCGCTGGAGCGTACCAGCGAGTTGCTCAAGTCGGCCTCCAGCAATGTGCTTCGCTTCAAAATTGACAGCGAACTCCCGAGGATTCTTGCGGACAAAGCCCGTATCACAGGCCGGATTGTGCAATTCCCGGCCCACGACGCGCTGGAAATCGAGCAGTACCTCGCTGCCGTGCGCGAGGCCGGGCTGCATGCCCAGGACATTGAAATCCGCAAGGCCGACCTGGAAGACGTGTTTCTGGACGTGATGGGGAGCGGCAAGAATACGCCAGCGCCGGGTGTGGAGGTGGCCGTAGCGCCGGGCCGCCCCAAGCAAGGCACGGCCCCCTCGGGGGGCAGCGAGGACACGCCAGTGCCGAGCGTGGGGGCGGAAAAATGACCGGCTGGCAAACCCTGCTTTACAAGGAAGTGCTGCGCTTTTGGAAGGTGAGCTTCCAGACGGTGGCGGCACCCGTGCTGACGGCGGTGCTGTACCTGCTGATTTTTGGTCACGTGCTGGAAAATCACGTCAAGGTGTACGACAAGATCAGCTATACCGCCTTTCTGGTGCCGGGTCTGGTGATGATGAGTATCTTGCAGAATGCGTTTGCCAACAGTTCCTCGTCGCTGATCCAGAGCAAAATCATGGGCAACCTGGTGTTTCTGCTGCTCACACCGCTGTCGCACTGGAGCTGGTTTTTTGCCTATGTCGGCTCCTCGGTGGCGCGCGGCCTGATCGTGGGGCTTGGCGTGTTCGTGGTCACCGCCTGGTTTGCCGATCTCAGCTTTGTCGCTCCCGGCTGGATTGCGGTGTTCGCGGTACTGGGGGCGGCCCTGCTGGGCTCGCTGGGCCTCATTGCCGGCCTGTGGGCCGAGAAGTTTGACCAGCTTGCCGCGTTCCAGAACTTCGTCATCATGCCCATGACTTTTCTCAGCGGCGTTTTCTATTCCATCCATTCGCTGCCCGATTTCTGGCAGGGCGTGAGCCATCTCAACCCGTTTTTCTACATGATCGACGGCTTTCGCTATGGTTTTTTTGGTGTGAGTGACGTGTCCCCCTGGCTCAGTCTGGGCATTGTGAGTTCGGCTCTGGTGCTGGTGGGGGTCGTTGCCGTGCATTTGCTGCGAATCGGCTACAAGATTCGCAGTTGATCAAACCCTGGAGCCTGGAACCATGACCGCAGACGAACTCAAATCCATCATCGCGGCCGGCCTGAAGTGCGATTACCTTGAACTCGAGGGCGACGGCCGGCACTGGTCCGCCACCATCGTTTCAAATGAGTTTGAGGGCAAGCGCGCGATCCAGCGGCATCAGCGTGTTTATGCCACGCTGGGTGCGAAAATGCACACGGACGAAGTGCACGCCCTGTCCATGAAAACCTTCACGCCGGCCGAGTGGGCGGCGCAACCCCGCTCAGAATAACCCGGTTCATCCATGGATAAATTATTGATTCACGGCGGCAAACCGCTGCGCGGCGAGGTTCAGATTTCCGGCGCCAAGAACGCGGCCCTGCCCGAGCTGTGCGCCTGTCTTCTGACGGCGCAGCCCGTGACGCTGAGCAATGTGCCGCGCCTGCAGGACGTGGCCACCATGCTCAAGCTGATTCGCAACATGGGCGTGGAGGTCGAGCGCCGGGACGACGGTTCGGTGCGGATCAACGCCGGCCCGCTCAGTTCCCCGGAAGCGCCCTATGAACTGGTCAAGACCATGCGTGCCTCGGTGCTGGCGCTCGGGCCGCTGCTGGCGCGTTTCGGCGAGGCCACGGTCTCGCTGCCGGGCGGCTGTGCCATTGGTTCGCGGCCGGTGGACCAGCACATCAAGGGCCTGATGGCCATGGGCGCCGAGATCGTGGTCGAGCATGGCTACATGATCGCCAGGCTACCCAAGGGGCGAACCCGCCTGAAGGGTGCGCGCATCACCACCGACATGGTCACCGTGACCGGTACCGAAAATTTCCTGATGGCGGCCAGCCTGGCCGAGGGCGAGACCATCCTGGAAAACGCGGCGCAGGAGCCCGAAATTCCCGACCTGGCCGAGATGCTGATCAAGATGGGCGCGAAGATTGAAGGCCATGGCACCCGCCGCATCCGCATCCAGGGGGTGGAGCAACTGCACGGCGGCGAGCACCAAGTGGTGGCCGATCGCATCGAGACCGGGACCTTTCTGTGCGCGGTGGCGGCCACCGGTGGCGATGTGGTGCTCAGGCACGGCCGGGCGGACCACCTGGATGCCGTGATTGAAAAACTGCGCGAGGCCGGCGCCAGCGTGACGGCGCTGGAGAACGGCATCCGCGTGCAGTCGCAGGGGCGGCTCAAGGCCCAGGGTTTCCGCACCACCGAGTACCCGGGCTTTCCCACCGACATGCAGGCCCAGTTCATGGCGCTCAACTGCATCTCGACGGGCACGGCGACCGTGACCGAGACTATTTTTGAAAACCGCTTCATGCATGTCAATGAGCTGGTGCGGCTGGGGGCCAAGATCCAGATCGATGGCAAGGTGGCTGTGATCGAGGGCGTGGAAAAGCTCTCGGGTGCCACCGTGATGGCCACCGACCTGCGGGCCTCGGCCAGCCTGGTGATCGCTGGACTGGTGGCCGAGGGGGAAACCGTGGTGGACCGCATCTACCACCTGGACCGCGGCTATGACCAGATGGAAACCAAGCTGCGCGGCATCGGCGCAGATATTGAGCGCATCAAGTAATGCCCCCCATGCTTGTGGCCACGCCGCTCCTCGGGAACGCTTCGCGTACTGCGCTGGACGTGCCGATGCAAGACGCAACGGCTCTTCCGCCCGTCCCTGCCTGCGCAGGCAGGCAGGGAGCCGCGGGCGGCAGCCCCGAAGGGGTCCTCGCGTCTTGGGGCGGCCCGGCGGCGCTCACGCATGAGAAAATGAAACTATGATCACGCTCGCACTTTCCAAGGGTCGCATCTTCGACGAAACCCTGCCGCTGCTCAAGGCGGCCGGTATCGAGGTGCTCGACGATCCCGAAAAGACCCGCAAGCTCATTCTGGCGACCAACCAGCCCGAAGTACGCGTGGTGCTGGTGCGCGCGAGTGATGTGCCGACCTATGTGCAGTACGGCGGAGCCGATCTGGGCATTACCGGGCTGGACACGCTGCTGGAGCACGGCATGGAATGGGGCGGCGCCGCGAGCAGCACGGGCCTGTACCAGCCGCTCGATCTGCAAATTGCCAAGTGCCGCATCAGCGTGGCCGTGCGCGAAGGCTTTGACTATGCCGCCGCCGTGCGCCAGGGTTCGCGCCTGAAGGTGGCGACCAAGTATGTGGCGATTGCGCGCGATTTTTTCGCCGCCAAGGGCGTGCACGTGGACCTGATCAAGCTCTACGGCAGCATGGAGCTGGCGCCCCTGACCGGCTTGGCCGATGCCATCGTCGATCTGGTGTCCACCGGCAACACCCTCAAGGCCAACCATCTGGTCGAGGTCGAGCACATCATGGACATCAGTTCGCGCCTGGTGGTGAATCAGGCCGCGCTCAAGCTCAAGCAGGCGCCGATTCGCCGCATCATCGATGCCTTTGCCGACGTCGTTGGACAGAAGTAATTGCTATGGATTTGGTAGCTACCCCCGTCCGTCTGTCAACGGCTGACGCCAATTTCGAGGCTCAATTCAAGGCGCGCCTGCATTGGTCGGCCGACACCGATGCGGCGATCGAGCAGCGCGTGGCGGACATTCTGGCCGACGTGCACCGGCGCGGCGACGCGGCGGTGCTCGAATACACGGCCCGTTTCGACGGCGTGCAGGCGGATGCGCTCAAGGACCTGGAGCTGACCCAGGCCGAACTCAAGGCGGCCTTCGAGGCGCTGCCGGCGACGCAGCGCGAGGCCCTGATGGCAGCCGCGCAACGGGTGCGCAGCTATCACGAGGCGCAAAAACGCGCCAGCGGCGAGAGCTGGAGCTACCGCGAGGCCGACGGCACGCTGCTGGGCCAGAAGGTCACACCGCTGGATCGCGTCGGCATCTACGTGCCCGGCGGCAAGGCAAGCTACCCGTCCTCGGTGCTGATGAATGCCATTCCGGCGCATGTGGCGGGCGTGGGCGAGATCATCATGGTTGTTCCCACCCCGCGCGGCGAGAAGAACCCGCTGGTGCTGGCGGCCGCCTGCGTGGCCGGCGTGACCCGCGCCTTCACCATCGGCGGCGCCCAGGCGGTGGCGGCACTGGCCTACGGCACCGCCACCGTTCCCAAAGTGGACAAGATCACCGGCCCCGGCAATGCCTATGTCGCCAGCGCCAAGAAGCGCGTGTTTGGCACGGTCGGCATCGACATGATTGCCGGACCGAGCGAGATCCTGGTGCTGGCCGACGGCAGCACGCCGGCTGACTGGGTGGCCATGGATCTGTTCAGCCAGGCCGAGCACGACGAGCTGGCGCAAAGCATTCTGCTGTGTCCCGACGCCGCTTACATCGATGCCGTGCAGCGCGAGATCGACCGCCTGCTGCCCACCATGCCACGCGCCGAGATCATTGCCAAAAGCTTGAGTGGCCGCGGCGCGCTGATTCTGACGCGCAGCATGGAAGAGGCCTGCGAGATCAGCAACCGCATCGCGCCCGAGCACCTGGAGGTGTCCAGCCGCGCGCCGCACCAGTGGGAACCCCTCCTTAAACACGCCGGAGCGATTTTCCTGGGGGCCTACACCAGTGAATCGCTGGGCGACTACTGTGCCGGCCCCAACCACGTGCTGCCCACCAGCGGCACGGCGCGTTTTTCCAGCCCGCTGGGCGTCTATGACTTCCAGAAGCGTTCCAGCCTGATCGAGGTCAGCGAAGCCGGTGCGCAGACCCTGGGCCGGATCGCCTCGGTGCTGGCGCATGGCGAGGGCCTGCAGGCGCATGCCCGGGCGGCGGAGATGCGCTTGGCGGGAGGGAAAAAATGAACACCGCCGGCATGAGCGCGGCCGGGCCGTCCCAAGGCGCGCCGGCCCCGAGCCCAAGCGAGGCGCAGGGCACGCCTGCGCCTGGGGGCAGCGTAGTACGCGAGGCGTTCCCGAAGAGCGGCGTAGCCACCGTGGGGGCCACGTTGGACCCCAGGCTGCAGCGTTTGATCCGGCAGGACATCCAGTCCATGCACGCCTATGCCATTCAGGACTCGGTAGGCATGGTCAAGCTCGACGCCATGGAGAACCCGCACCGCCTGCCGGACGGACTGCAGGCCAGGCTGGGTCAACGTCTGGGCGGGCTGGCGCTCAATCGGTACCCGAACGGACGCGTCAATGACTTGCGGGAAGCGCTGGCAAGCCATGCGAAGATGGCCGAGGGGCATGACATCATGCTCGGCAACGGCTCGGACGAGTTGATCTCGCTGCTGGCCCTGGCCTGTGACGTGCCCGGGGCATCGATCTTGGCACCCACGCCAGGTTTCGTGATGTATGCCATGAGCGCGCGACTGCAGGGTCTGGCGTTCCATGGCGTGCCCTTGACGCCTGACTTCGAGCTCGACGAGGCCGCCATGCTGGCGGCGATTGCCGAGCACCGGCCGTCCATCGTCTATCTGGCCTACCCGAACAACCCCACGGCCAATCTGTGGGATGACGCGGTGATTGCGAAAATCATCGAGGCCGTGCGCCAGCAAGGCGGTCTGGTGGTCATGGACGAGGCTTACCAGCCGTTTTCCTCGCGTACCTGGCTCGACCGGATTCGCGCCAACCCGGGCGCCCACAGCCATGTGCTGCTGATGCGCACGCTCTCCAAGTTCGGCCTGGCCGGTGTGCGCATCGGCTACATGATGGGCCCGAAGGCCCTGATTGCCGAGATCGACAAGGTGCGCCCGCCCTACAACATCAGTGTGCTGAATTACGAATGCGCGCTGTTTGCGCTCGAGCATGCGGATGTCTTTGCGGCCCAGGCCCTTGACCTGAAGGCCCAGCGTGCTATCATTTTGGAAGCTTTGTCGGTTTTGCCGGGGGTCCGGGCCTGGAATAGCGACGCCAACATGATTCTGGCGCGTGTGCCGGATGCGCAAAAGACCTTCGACGGCATGAAGGCGCGCAAGGTGCTGGTGAAGAACGTTTCCAAGATGCACCCCCTGCTGAGCCATTGCCTGCGCCTGACGGTCGGAACCGCGGATGAAAACCGGCAAATGCTCGCGGCCCTTCAAGAATCCCTATGACCACCTCACCACGTATTGCCGAAGTTGCTCGCAACACTGCCGAGACCCAGATCACCGTCAAGGTCAACCTTGACGGCACCGGCCAGGCGCGCCTGGCCACCGGCATTGGTTTTTTCGACCACATGCTGGACCAGATTGCACGCCACGGCCTGATCGATCTGGACGTCAATGCCCAGGGCGACCTGCACATTGACGGCCACCACACGGTGGAAGACGTGGGCATCACGTTCGGCCAGGCCGTGGCCAAGGCGGTGGGCGACAAGAAAGGCATCCGCCGCTATGGCCATGCCTATGTGCCGCTGGACGAGGCGCTGTCGCGCGTGGTGATTGATTTTTCGGGTCGTCCGGGCCTGATCATGAACGTGCCCTTCAAAAGCGGCATGATCGGCACCTTTGACAGCCAGCTGGCGCACGAGTTCTTCCAGGGCTTTGCGAACCATGCCTTTGTCACGCTGCACATCGACAACCTGCGCGGCGAGAATGCCCATCACCAGGCCGAGACGGTGTTCAAGGCCTTTGCGCGCGCCTTGCGCGCCGCGCTGGAGCTGGACCCGCGCGCGGCGGGCACCATCCCGTCGACCAAGGGTTCCCTGTAATTTCATGAAAGAAATGTGCCTCTGGCCCTTGCCAGCCGGGTGTAGGTAGCTATGAATTCAGTAGCAACTGGCGTGCCGGCCAAAACCGTTGCCGTGGTCGACTACGGCATGGGCAATCTGCGTTCGGTGTCGCAGGCGGTGCAGGCCGCGGCCCAAGGGTCGGCTTGCCACGTGCTGATCACCTCCCGGCCCGAGGAGGTGCGCGCGGCCGAGCGCGTGGTGCTGCCGGGCCAGGGCGCCATGCCGGACTGCATGCGCGAACTGCGCGATTCGGGCCTGCTGGGCGCCGTGCTGGAAGCCGCCGCCACGAAGCCGCTGTTTGGCGTGTGCGTGGGCATGCAGATGCTGCTGGACCACAGCGCCGAAGGCGACACGCCGGGCCTGGGCCTGATCCATGGCGAGGTCATCAAGTTCGACCTGGCGGGCCGGCTGCAGCCCGATGGCAGCCGCTACAAGGTGCCGCAAATGGGCTGGAACCAGGTGTACCAGGCGCGGCCCCAGCCCGGATCGGGAAACGGGGTGCGACCGCACCCCGTGTGGGGCGAGGTGCCCGATGGCAGTTATTTTTATTTTGTCCACAGTTTCTATGCCCGACCGTCTGATGCGCGCCACAGCGTGGGCGAGGCGGACTATGGCGGGCGCTTCACGGCGGCGATTGCACGCGATAATATTTTTGCCACACAATTTCACCCCGAAAAAAGCGCGGCCCATGGCTTGGCCCTCTATCGCAACTTCCTGCACTGGAATCCCTGATCAACCCCGTTCTGGCTGAGCGTGTCGAAGCCTTTTCCCATCCTGAAGCACCATGCTTTTAATTCCTGCCATTGATTTGAAAGACGGTCATTGCGTTCGCCTCAAGCAGGGCGACATGGACCAATCCACCACCTTCGGGGAAGACCCGGCGGTCATGGCGCGCAGCTGGGTGGACAAGGGGGCGCGCCGCCTGCATCTGGTGGACCTGAACGGCGCATTCGCCGGCCAGCCCAGGAACGAGATGGCCATCCGCAAGATCCTCAAGGAGGTTGGCGGCGAGATCGATGTCCAGCTCGGTGGCGGCATCCGCGATCTGGACACCATCGAGCGCTACCTCGACGCGGGTCTGCGTTTTGTGATCATCGGCACGGCCGCAGTCAAGAACCCGGGCTTTTTGCAGGACGCCTGCACCGCCTTTGGCGGCCACATCATCGTCGGCCTGGACGCCAAGGACGGCAAGGTCGCCACCGACGGCTGGAGCAAGCTCACGCGCCATGAGGTGGTGGACCTGGGCAAGAAGTTCGAGGACTACGGCGTGGAGTCCATCATCTACACCGACATCGGGCGCGACGGCATGCTGTCGGGCATCAACATCGATGCCACCGTCAAACTGGCCCAGGCACTGACCATTCCCGTCATCGCCTCGGGAGGCCTGAGCAACATGGCCGACATCGAGGCCCTGTGCGCCGTGGAGGACGAAGGCATCGAGGGCGTGATTTGCGGGCGTGCCATCTACAGCGGCGACCTCGATTTCGAGGCGGCCCAGCTGCGTGCCGACGAACTGGCCGGCTGACGGCATGGCCCCCATGGTCGCCCCCTTGGCGTGGCGCTCTCGCGCCCGAAGAGGCCGCGTCGGTGGCTCGGCGGCAACACCGGTCTGTTACTGAAAGCATCCATGCTGGCCAAGCGCATCATCCCCTGCCTGGACGTGACCGGTGGCCGCGTCGTCAAGGGCATCAACTTTGTCGAATTGCGCGATGCGGGCGATCCGGTGGAGATCGCCGCGCGCTACAACGAGCAGGGTGCCGACGAGCTGACCTTTCTCGACATCACCGCCACCAGTGACGACCGCGATCTGATCCTGCACATGATCGAGGCCGTGGCCTCGCAGGTCTTCATTCCGCTCACGGTGGGCGGCGGTGTGCGCACGGTGGACGACGTGCGCCGCCTGCTCAATGCCGGGGCCGATAAAACCAGCTTCAACTCGGCCGCGATTGCGAACCCGCAGGTCATCCGCGATGCCTCGCACAAGTACGGCGCCCAGTGCATCGTGGTCGCCATCGATGCCAAGCGCCGCTATGGGGACGACATGTTGGCGCGTGGCGAGGGCTGGGACGTCTACAGCCATGGCGGGCGCAAGAACACGGGGCTGGACGCCGTGGCCTGGGCGCGCCAGATGGCCGAGCATGGCGCGGGTGAAATTCTGCTGACCAGCATGGACCGCGACGGCACCAAGTCCGGCTTTGACTTGGCCCTGACCCGCGCGGTGAGCGACGCGGTGAGCGTGCCGGTGATTGCCTCCGGTGGCGTGGGCAATCTTGACCACCTGGTCGACGGCATCAGAATAGGCGGGGCCGATGCCGTGCTGGCGGCCAGCATCTTTCACTACGGCGAGTACACCATTGCGCAGGCCAAGGCCCGCATGGCCGAGTGCGGCATCCCGGTGCGCATCGAAGCCGCGGCCTGAGGCCCTCACGCTTGGGGCCCGCGGTCGCCTTGGGGCGGCCTGGCGGCGACCCGGTCGCCAAATCGGGCGACAATAGCGCCATGAATTGGCTAGATGAAGTGAAATGGGACGCGCAGGGCCTGGTCCCGGTGATCGCCCAAGAGCAAGGCAGCAACGATGTGCTGATGTTCGCCTGGATGAATCGCGAGGCGCTGCAGAAGACGGCGGAGCTCGGCCGTGCCGTCTATTTCAGCCGGTCCCGGGGCAAGCTCTGGTTCAAGGGCGAAGAGTCCGGCAACGTGCAGACCGTGCACGAAATCCGCATCGACTGCGACAATGACGTTCTTCTGCTCAAAGTCACGCAACCCGGCCATGAGCCCGCGACACCCGGGTCGCCTTCACGGTCGATTGCCTGCCACACCGGGCGCCACAGCTGTTTTTTCAGTGTCTTCAAGGACGGCGCATGGAAAATTACCGAGCCGGTCTTGAAAGATCCGGACTCCATCTACAAGTAAATGGCCATGTCTTCCCCCAGCGAAAAATCCAATTCCGTCGATGCACTGGCCCGTCTGGCGGCCGTGATCGAGAGCCGCCTGCCCCAACGGGGCGGCGACTCCGAAACAAGCTACGTGGCCCGCCTGCTGCACAAGGGGCCGGATGCGTTCCTGAAAAAAATCGGGGAAGAGGCGACCGAAGTGGTGATGGCGGCCAAGGATGCCGACTTTGGCGGCGACAAGACCAAGGTGGTCAATGAAGTGGCCGACCTGTGGTTCCACTGCATGATTGCGCTGGCCCATTACGGCCTCAAGCCCGCCGATGTGCTGGCCGAACTGGAGCGCCGCGAAGGCACCAGCGGCATTGAGGAGAAGGCTTTGCGCAAGGCGCTGGCGCGCGAAGGAGTGGTCAAATGAATCAGCCGCAGACCGATGCCGAGAAACTGCAGTCGCTCACGACCGTGGGCACGGTCAGTTATGTGCTGCATCTGATCGTCGCCGTCGGGGCGCTGATTCCCGGGGGGCAGCTCGGCCCGCTGCTGCTGGTTGTGGCGCTGGTCATTGATATGGTGAAAAGACCGGAGGCAGAGGGCACCTGGCATGCCTCGCATTTCCGCTGGCGCATCCGCACGGTGTTGATCGCGGCCCTGCTGTATGCGGTCACGACGCCGTTGTGGTTTCTTTTCGTCGTGCCGGGATGGATCGCCTGGATTGCCATTTCGGTCTGGTTTCTCTATCGTATCGTGACCGGCATGGTCACCATGAACAAGGGCCTTCCCATGGAGTTTTCGGCATGACAGCGGCGGCGCAGCACAGCGACCCGGATTGCATTTTCTGCAAGATCGCGGCCGGCCAGATTCCCTCGAAAATGGTTTACCAGGACGATGAACTTTTCGCCTTCCACGACATCCATCCCTGGGCGCCGGTGCACTTTCTCATGATCCCGAAGACGCACATCCCTTCGATGGCGCAGGTCGGGCCGGAGCATGCCGGCCTGCTGGGGCGCATGATGGCGCTGGCGCCGAAGCTGGCGCTGCAGGAGGGATGCCGTCCCTACCCGCAAGGTGGTTTTCGCATTGTGAGCAACACAGGTGAGGAGGGCGGGCAGGAAGTGCACCACCTGCATGTCCACGTCATCGGCGGGCCCCGCCCCTGGTTGAAAGGTTGATTTTCGGGCCGGCTGTTCCGGTTGTGCTTCGCCGATTAAAATTGGCGTAATTCCTTAGGAGTGATTCATGGGTTCATTTTCAATCTGGCACTGGCTGATCGTGCTGCTCATCGTGGTGATGGTGTTCGGCACCAAGAAACTCAAGAACCTGGGCGGCGACCTGGGTGGCGCCGTCAAGGGTTTCAAGGATGGCATGAAGGAGGGCGCCTCGTCCGAGGAAAAACCGGCCGCTCCGGCCGCCCAGGTGGCCAATGCGGCACCGGCTGCCGACAAGACCACGATCGACGTGGAAGCCAAGCAGAAATCCTGAATGCCTCCTAGGCAGACATGATCGATATTGGCCTCTCCAAAATGGCGCTGATCGGCGCGGTGGCACTCATTGTCATCGGGCCGGAGAAGCTGCCGCGCGTGGCGCGCACCCTGGGCGCCTTGCTGGGCAAGGCACAGCGTTATGTGGCCGACGTGAAGGCCGAGGTCAACCGGTCGATGGAGCTCGACGAGCTCAAGAAGATGAAAGACACGGTCGAGGGCGCGGCGCGCGATGTGGAGAGCTCCATCCAGACCAACGCCAGTGATTTCGAGAAGAGCTGGGCCGAGACCACGGGCACGGCGTCAGAGGCGCTGTCAGGACCGGCGGGGTCCCTCAGGGGGTATCCCGAATACAGACACCCGGGAAAGAAATGGCGGGTCAAGCAGGGCGCCACCCCCAACTGGTATAAAGCCCGTACCGGTGTGCGGACCAAGGCGCTCTCAGGCGCGGCCAGGGTGGCCAGGTTCCGGCCGCAGAAGCTGTCGTGAAAATCGCAAGTGCGACGGGGGCAGATGAATTCCCGTTCAGGCTAGAAACTTCCCTCCAGGCAATGAGAGGCCGGGCCGAGCCGGGCGCTGGCCCCACTCCCTTTCGGCATCCAACACAACATGACTGACCCCTCCAACAAAGAAGACGAGCTCGCCGGTACCGAACAGCCTTTCGTGCAGCACTTGATGGAGTTGCGCGACCGCTTGATCAAGGCGATGGTGGCGGTGGGGCTGGCCGCTGCCGTGCTGGCGCTGTTTCCCGGCCCGGCGGCGCTGTACGACATTCTGGCGGCGCCGTTGGTGGCCAATTTGCCCAAGGGCGCCACGTTGATTGCCACCTCGGTGATTTCACCGTTCATGGTGCCTTTGAAGATACTGTTGATGGCGGCCTTTCTGGCCGCCTTGCCCGTGGTGCTGTGGCAGGTCTGGGCCTTCATCGCGCCGGGGCTTTACGCGCATGAAAAAAAGCTGGTGTTGCCGCTGGTGGTCTCCAGCACCCTGCTGTTTTTTATCGGCGTGGCGTTCTGCTATTTTTTCGTGTTTGGCAAGGTGTTCAGCTTCATCCAGAGCTTTGCGCCCAAAAGCATCACGGCGGCGCCTGACATCGAGGCCTACCTGAGTTTCGTGCTGACCATGTTCCTGGCGTTCGGATTGTCTTTTGAGGTTCCGATCGCGGTGATCGTGCTGGCGCGCATGGGGATCGTGAGCATCCCCAAGCTCAAGGCATTCCGGGGCTATTTCATTGTGCTGGCGTTCATCATTGCCGCTGTGGTGACGCCGCCCGACGTGGTGTCGCAGCTCGCGCTGGCCGTGCCGATGTGCCTGCTCTACGAGGTCGGCATCTGGGCCGCGCAATTGTTCATCAAGCACACCAAGGCCCCGGAAGATACTGCTGAGGCAGCCAATTCCTGAGGTCGAAATGGCAACCGGCCCATGCCAAATGGGCGTGAGGCGCTACTGAAAATGTAGCAAAAGACGAATCTTCAGCCTTCGCCCCGCGTTCATTGCGGGGATCTGCCTGGTTTGGGACGCACGCCCGGCACCACATCCAGACTGACCGTGTCTTCCCGGCGCAGCAGGCCGAATTTCGACGGTGTGCCCGGCTTCAAGGCGGCGACGCCCGTCAAAAGCTCCGACACATTGCGCACGGGCTTGCCCGCCACGCTGGTGATCACATCGCCGGGCCGGATGCCGGCCTGCGCGGCCGGGCCGTTTTGCAGGACACCGGTAATGATCACGCCCTGTTTGGCCTTCACGCCAAACGTTTCGGCCAGCTCGGGCGACAGGTCGTTGGGCTCCACGCCGATCCAACCGCGCGTGACCTGGCCGTCCTTCACAATGCCCTCGAGCACGAGTTTGGCGGTGGAGATCGGAATGGCGAATCCGATGCCCATGCTGCCACCCGAGCGCGAGTAAATCGCCGTATTGATGCCTTGCAGGTTGCCGTTGGTGTCCACCAGCGCGCCGCCCGAGTTGCCGGGGTTGATGGCGGCATCGGTCTGGATGAAGTTCTCGAAGGTGTTGATGCCGAGCTGGTTGCGCCCCAGCGCGCTGACAATGCCGCTGGTCACGGTCTGCCCCACGCCAAACGGGTTGCCGATGGCCAGCACCTGGTCGCCGACCTGCAGGGCGTCGGAGTTGCCCAGCACGATGACGGGCAGCTTGTCGAGCTCGATCTTGAGAACCGCCAGATCGCTGTCGGGGTCGGTGCCGATCACCTTGGCGCGGGTGTGGCGGCTGTCGTTGAGGATGACCTCGATTTCATCCGCGCCTTCCACCACATGGTTGTTGGTGAGGATGTAGCCGTCGGGGCTGACGATCACGCCGCTGCCCAGGCCAACCTGGGGCTCATTGCCCTGGTCACCAAAGAAGAACCTGAACCACGGGTCGTTGCTGTTCGGGTTTTTCTTCGCGGCTTTGCTGGTGTTGATGCTGATCACGGCGGCCGAGGCCTTTTGGGCCGCGCTCCTGAAACTGCCGGCAGGCACTGCCCCCGCAACGGGGGCGGGCGCTTCGAGCAATGCGACCGCGCCGCTCAGGGAGGGCGATTTGCCAAGCCACTCCGGCTTGAGCGTGCCAATGACGAAATACGCTGCCAGCAGCACCGTGGCAGTTTGGGAGAACAGCAACCAGAAACGTTTCATGCGGAATTGGAATTGAAATGGCGGGCATGCGTTTGCAACCCCTTCGCCATGCCCCAAATTGTAGGGCGTGCAGGCAACAGAGGATGGCGGCGGCTTGTCGGCTTGAGCGCAAGGCAGGGCAAGGCAGCGCTTTCGGGTCGGCGTGTTTATGGTATAAAATGCGAATCATTCGCATTGAAATTGATGCCAAGAGATTTTTCGACCCTTCCACCATGCCCGCCTCGAACGCCGTGACCCTGAACCTGCTTCCCGTTGGCCAGCAGGCCACCGTGCTGGCCATGTCCGGCAGCGAAGATATTTACAAGCGTCTGGCGGCTTTGGGGATCACGGTTGGGCGGCCCATCACGATGCTGCGGCGCGCACTGGGCCAGGGCCCCTTGCATGTGCGCGTGGGTACGACGGAGATCATGCTGCGCGTCGATCAGGCACGCACGATCACGATCAGTCTTCCCGGCGGCAACTGATGAAGCGCCTGGCCCTGCTGGGGATGCCCAACACGGGTAAATCGACGCTCTACAACCGTTTGAGTGGCGCCCACGCCCGGGTGGGCAACTGGCCCGGCATCACGGTGGACCTGCTGACGGCCCGTGTCATGGTGGGCGGTGACATGGTGCAGCTGGTGGATCTTCCCGGCATCTACGATCTGGGGGGTTATTCGGAAGATGAGGCGGTGGTCACCGGTTTTCTGGCGGGCCATCCCTGCGATGGGCTGGTGGTGGTGGTCAATGCCTGTCAAATCGAGCGGCAGCTCCGGCTACTGCAGCAGTTGCTGGCGCATCCGGCATCCCACAACGTCCCCATGCTGCTGGTCCTGAACATGGCCGATGAAGCGGCCAAGCTCGGCATCGAAATCCATACCCAGGCGCTGGCCGACCTGCTGGGGCTGCCGGTGTGCCTGCTGTCGGCCAAATACGGGCAGGGCACCGAACAGCTGCAGCAGCAATTGCGCGCGCTCCTGAGCCGGGGGCCGGCGCAGCTGGCCGCCCGGCAAGCCTTGCCGGCCTTGAGCCCGGACCGCCTGCAGGCGGTGCTCAGGCAGGCGGTGTTCGTTCCGGCGACGGCAACGCATGCGCTGACCAGCCGCATCGATCGCGTGCTGCTGCACCCGTGGCTTGGCCTGCCCCTGTTTTTCGCGGTGATGTTCCTGCTGTTCGAAGCGGTCTTCATGCTGGGCAAGCCAATTCAGGACGGCATGAACTGGCTGTTTGGCGAGGCCCGCACCCTGCTGCTGGAGCCGGCGCTGGTCTGGGCGCCGTCCCTGCTGCGGGGCCTGCTTCTGGACGGGGTGTGGTCGGGCGTCAGCACCGTGGCCAGCTTCGTGCCCATCATCGTGCTGTTCTTCCTGTTCCTGGGACTGGTGGAGGACACCGGTTACCTGGCGCGGGCGGCGTTCCTGATGGACGCCTTGATGGCGCGCTTCGGCATGGATGGGCGCAGTTTCGTGATGATCCTGATGGGGTTCGGCTGCAACGTGCCGGCCTTGATGGGGACCCGCACCATGCGCTCGCGCGGCCTGCGCTGGCTGACCATGGCGGTCATCCCGATGTCCTTGTGCTCGGCGCGCCTGCAGGTCTTCCTGTTCATGATCCCAGCCCTGTTCACCACCGGGCAGGCGCCACTGGTGCTGTTTTCGCTCTATGTGCTGAGCATTCTGGCGGCGATGGTGACGGCGCTGGTTTTCAAGCCCGGTCTGGCGGGCCATGAGCCTTTCGTGCTGGAGATGCCGCCCTACCGCTGGCCTACCCTGCACCAGATGATCCAGCATGCGTGGCTGGAGGTGCGCCACTTCCTGCGGCGCGCCACGCGCTTCATCATCCTGGGCGTTTTGCTGGTCTGGCTGCTGACCAACCTGCCGCCTTCCGCCACGGTGGCCGGACCCCATACGCTGGCCGGCTATGTCGGGGCCCTGCTGGACCCGGTGATGCGGCCCTTGGGCATCGTGCCCGAACTCACGATTGCCCTGATCTTCGGCTTTGTCGCAAAGGAAATCGTGGTGGGTTCGCTCAGTGTCATCTACGCCCGGGAGGGCGCCGCGCTGGCCTCGACGATCGCCGCCCAGATCGACTGGATGCAGGCCTACAGCTTCATGCTGTTCACCCTGGTTTACGTGCCCTGCCTGTCCACCATCGCGACCCTGCGCAACGAGACCCGGAGCCTGCGCTTTACCCTGGTGACTATCCTCTGGTCCCTGGCGCTGGCCTGGGCTGTCAGTTTCATTTTTTATCAGGTCGCGCGCAGGCTGTTTTGACACGGGCGGGCTGATTCCGGAGAATGGTGCGCTTTGCGTTCCTGACGCCATGGCCGTATCACGCCAGATCATCCACATCCAGCCCGAGGCACCGCCGAAGCCAGCGCTGGGGGCGCCTTGCAATGGCTGTGGCGTGTGCTGCCTGGTCGAACCCTGCCCGCTGGGAGTGGTGCTGTCGGGTCGGCGTCGCGGCGCTTGCGATGCCTTGCGCTGGCAAGGCGACCTGCGGGTGTACCGCTGCGGCGCGATCACCCAGCCGCGCGAAGTGCTGCAAGCGGCCTTGCCCCGGCCCTTGCGCGGCCTGGCTTTTGTCCTGTCGCCCTGGCTCGCGCGCCTGGCAAAACGCTGGATCGCCGCGGGCGTGGGCTGCGACAGCAGTGTGCAGGTGGACGCGGGCAAAGCCGGGCCGCGATGATTTCGCTGACAATGCCGGATGACGCCTGCGTGGCCCGGCTCTGACAACCCTTTTCTTCCCTGATTGCCTCATGACCGATCGCAACCATTTATTGCAGACTTTTGATGCGCTGCTCCAGCCCGAGCGCTTTCGCGATTACGGCCCCAACGGTTTGCAGGTCGAAGGGATGGCGCGAGTGCAAAAAATGGTTTCAGGCGTGACGGCCAGCCGCGCGCTGATCGAGGCGGCAATCGATGCGAAAGCGGATGCCATCTTTGTGCATCACGGCCTGTTCTGGCGTGGGCAGGACGGGCGGGTGACGGGCTGGATGAAGCAGCGCCTAGCCTTGCTGCTGGCGCATGACATCAATCTCTTTGCCTATCACCTGCCGCTGGACGCGCACCCGGAGCTGGGCAACAACGCCCAGCTAGGGCTGCAGCTGGGATTGCGGGCAACGGCCCGCTTTGGCGAGCAGGACCTGGGTTTTTTGGGTGAACCCAGCGATGGCCAGGATTTTGCGGACGCAAAAAACCTTGCAGCCCATCTGGAAAAAACATTGAATCGGCCAGTAATCCTTGTCAATGGAGCGCAAGGTGCTATTAAAAATGTAGCGTGGTGCAGCGGCGGGGCGCAAGACTATTTCGAGGCCGCCATTGCGGCCGGGGCCCAGGCGTTCATCACCGGGGAGATCTCCGAGCCCCAGGCGCACTATGCGCGGGAGTGCGGTGTGGCGTTCCTGGCCTGCGGCCACCATGCGACGGAGCGCTATGGCGCGCCCGCCGTCGCGGCGCATGTTGCCGCGCAGCTCGGGCTGGCGCACGAATTCATCGACATTGACAACCCCGCATGAGCCGCGCATGAAGCAGCAGGCCATTGCCATCACCCTGGGAGACCCGGCCGGTATCGGTCCGGAGATCATTGCCAAGGCGTTCCGCGATGCACCGGATGTCACGCGCGGCTGTTTCGTGGCGGGTGACCTGGCCACCATGCGCCGCGCGGCGGGCTTCATCAGCGGCGCGGGGCAAGTCGGCGTTCCGGTGGCCCTGCTGGACGCGCCGGCCGATGCGCTCGATGTGCCGCCGCGCTGCATTGCGCTGCTGCAAACCGTTCAGGCGCCGCCCACGCCCCTCCCGATGGGTCAGGTCAGCGCGCTGGCGGGGCAGATGGCGGGCGACTGCGTGATCTGGGCGGCCCAGGCCGCCTTGCGCGGCGACATCGGCGCCATGGTGACGGCGCCGCTGCACAAGGAAGCGCTGGCCGCTGCCGGCAAACCGTATTCGAGCTTTCCGGGACATACCGAGATGCTGCAGGCCGAGGCGGCGGCGTTTCTGGGCCGGCCCGTGGCGAGCGTGCCGGTGCGCATGATGCTGGCCAACGACGAATTGCGCACGGTGCTGGTGAGCATTCATGTGGCCTTGCGCGACGCCATTGACGCGGTGACCTTTGATAACGTGGCGCAGACGCTGCGCATCACGCACGAATCGCTCACGCGCGTGCTGGGGCGCGCCCCGCGCATCGCGGTGGCCGGCCTGAATCCGCATGCCGGCGAGGGCGGCCTGTTCGGGCGCGAGGAGCTGGACATCATCGCGCCCGCCATTGCGGCGGCGCGCGCCCAGGACATGGCGGTGAGCGGTCCCTGGGCTCCGGATACGGTTTTCATGCGGGCCCGGGCCAAGGGGGGGCAGGCGGGTGAGTTTGATGTCGTGGTGGCGATGTACCACGATCAGGGGCTGATCCCGGTGAAATACCTGGGCGTGGACAAGGGCGTCAATGTCACGCTGGGCCTGCCGCTGGTACGCACCAGCCCGGATCACGGGACGGCATTCGATATTGCCGGCACCGGCCAGGCGGACGCATCGAGCCTGATCGAGGCGATCCGCATGGCGCGGCGCTTGTCCCCAGGCCCGGTGGCGTAGTCGAATCCATCCTTGGCCCTTGCTGTTCGGGCGCGACAAGCTATCGAAAAGATAGCAGTTCGGCTACTTCCTCAGGCTGTCGCGGATTTCGCGCAGCAGCAGCACGTCTTCCGGGGCGGCGGGCGGGGCGGCCGCGGGCGCCGGTGCGTCCCTCTTGAGCCGGTTGATCTGCTTGATCATGAGGAAAATGATGAAGGCCAGAATGGTGAAATTGACCGCCACGGTAATGAAGCTGCCATAGGCAAAAACCGGCACACCGGCTTTTTTCAGGGAGTCCAGCGTCATGACCGTGCCTGGCGGCACGTTGCCTAGCACCAGGAACAGGTTCGAAAAATCCAGCTTGCCGACGATGGCGCCGACCAGCGGCATGATCAGGTCGCCGACCACCGAGTCGACTATTTTGCCGAAGGCGCCGCCGATGATCACGCCCACGGCGAGATCGATCACATTGCCCTTGACGGCGAATTCCTTGAATTCCTGGATCATGCCCATGCTGCAGACGCCTCGCTTTTGAAAGGGAAACCCAGTATTGCCCAAAACAGCAGGTTGTCAAGCCGCGGGGCGCGGGCGTTGAATGGGTCTTGAGCGGTCAGCTACAATCGCAGGCTAACTCTCGTAGTGATGTTTTCATTGAGGATTTTCATGAGTGACACGCTTGCCAATAACAGTCAGGTTGACCCCAGCAAAAGGACGTGGCTGATCGCTTCAAGTTGTGCTGGTGCCGTGGGCGGCGTTGCCGCTGTGATTCCCTTTGTCAGTACATTTCAGCCTTCCGAGAAGGCCAAGGCAGCGGGTGCCGCGGTTGAAGTGGACATTTCCGCGCTCAAGCCGGGTGAAAAACTGACCGTGGAGTGGCGTGGCAAGCCGGTGTGGATCGTCAGGCGCACGCCTGAGCAGCTGGCCGGCCTGAAAAAGTCGGAAAGCCAGCTCGCGGACCCCAAGTCCGAGCGCAAGCCTTCGGAATTCACGCCCGAATATGCACGCAACGAGGCACGTTCCATCAAGCCCGAGATTCTGGTGGCGGTCGGTATTTGCACCCACCTCGGCTGCTCGCCGTCCGACAAATTCCAGCCCGGTGCCCAGCCCTCGCTGCCCGACGACTGGCAAGGCGGATTCCTTTGCCCGTGCCACGGTTCCACCTTCGATATGGCGGGCCGTGTGTTCAAGAACAAGCCGGCACCCGACAATCTTGAGGTTCCGCCGCACATGTATCTGTCCGACAGCAAGCTGCTGATCGGTGAAGACAAGAAGGCTTGAGGAAGACGACCATGGCTGAATTCAAGGAAATTTCCCCCAATGCCAGCGCCGGCGAAAAGCTGAGCAACTGGTTCGAGAACAGATTGCCCTCGGCATTCTCGGCTTATCGGATCCACATGTCGGAGTACTACGCTCCGAAGAACTTCAACTTCTGGTACATCTTCGGTTCGCTGGCCATGCTGGTGCTGGTGATCCAGATCGTGACGGGCATCTTTCTCACGATGCACTACAAGCCGGACGCGGCGCTGGCGTTTGGCTCGGTCGAGTACATCATGCGTGATGTGCCCTGGGGCTGGTTGATCCGTTACATGCACTCCACCGGCGCGTCGGCCTTCTTTGTGGTCGTGTACCTGCACATGTTCCGCGGACTGCTTTACGGCAGCTACCGCAAGCCGCGCGAGCTGGTCTGGATTTTCGGTTGCGCCATCTTCCTGTGCCTGATGGCCGAGGCCTTCATGGGTTACCTGCTGCCCTGGGGCCAGATGAGCTACTGGGGTGCCCAGGTGATCGTCAACCTGTTTGCCGCCATTCCCTTTGTCGGTCCCGATCTGGCGCTGCTGATCCGTGGCGACTATGTGGTGGGCGACGCCACGCTGAACCGCTTCTTCAGCTTTCACGTGATTGCCGTGCCGCTGGTGTTGCTGGGCCTCGTGGTGGCGCATCTGATGGCGCTGCATGACGTGGGCTCCAACAATCCCGATGGCATCGAGATCAAGGGCCCCAACGCACCGAAGGATGCCCAGGGCCATCCGCTGGACGGCATTCCTTTCCATCCCTATTACACGGTGCACGACATTTTTGGCGTGAGTGTCTTCCTGATGGTGTTCACTGCCATCGTTTTCTTCGCGCCCGAGCTGGGTGGCTACTTCCTGGAGTACAACAACTTCATCCCGGCCGATTCACTGAAGACGCCTTTGCACATTGCACCGGTGTGGTACTTCACGCCCTACTACTCCATGCTGCGGGCCATCACCAGCGAGATGATGTACGCGCTGATTGCCTGTGTGCTGGCGGGCGCCTTGCTGGGTGCCGCCAAGCTCAAGCTGTCTGTGTTGTTCAAGGGCGTGATCGTCGGTGCCGCCGTGGTGGTGGCTGTCCTGATGCTGGCGATTGACGCCAAGTTCTGGGGTGTGGTGGTCATGGGCGGCGCGGTCATCATCCTGTTCTTCCTGCCCTGGCTGGACAACAGCCCGGTGAAGTCGATCCGCTACCGTCCTGACTGGCACAAATACCTGTATGGCATTTTCGTGATCAACTTTGTTGTGCTGGCCTATCTGGGCGTGCAGCCGCCATCACCCACCGGTGAGCGTGTGTCGCAGGTGGGGACCCTGTTTTATTTCGGTTTCTTCCTGCTGATGCCGTGGTGGAGCCGTCTGGGTGCGTCAAAGCCCGTGCCAGAGCGCGTCACTTTCGCTGCACACTAGGAACTGGAGAAAACAACAATGAAGAAACTCATTCTCGGTTTGTTCGCGGCTTTTGCCTTGGTGGCTGGTGCTCATGCATCTGGCGGTGGCATGGCCTGGGACAAGGCGCCCAACACCACCAATGACCTCGCTGCGCTGCAAAATGGCGCCAAGCTGTTCGTCAACTATTGCCTGAACTGTCACTCGGCCGCTTTCATGCGCTTCAATCGCCTGAAGGACATCGGCCTGACTGACCAGCAAATCAAGGACAACCTGCTGTTCACCACCGACAAGGTGGGTGAAACCATGAAGGCGGCCATTGATCCGAAGCAGGCCAAGGAGTGGTTTGGCGCCAATCCGCCTGATCTGACTGTCATTGCGCGTTCCCGCGCCGCGGCAGGGCAGGGCAGCGGCGCCGATTACCTGTACACCTATTTGCGCACCTACTATCCTGACGCCACCACGGCCACGGGCTGGAACAACCTGCTCTTCCCCAGTGTCGCCATGCCTCATGTCCTGTGGGAGTTGCAGGGCGTGCGCCAGCCGGTTTTCGAGGTCAGCCAGGAGCATGGCCATGAGGTCAAGGTGCTCAAGGGCTGGGAGCAGCTGAGCCCGGGAACCATGACACCCCTCCAGTACGACCAGGCGGTCGGCGATCTGGTGAGCTATCTGCAGTGGATGGGCGAACCTGCCCAGAACAGCCGTGTTCGCGTGGGTGTGTGGGTTTTGCTGTTTCTCTTGGCCTTTACGGTGATTACATGGCGCCTCAATGCCGCCTACTGGAAAGACGTCAAGTAACAGATTCACCCCATTGCGGCATTGCCCACAAGGTGATGCCCGGGGTTCTCAGAGTGGGTTTGCATGATGCAACCCACTCTTTTTGATTTTTAGGAGTTTCCGCCATGATGGTGCTGTATTCAGGTACAACCTGCCCGTTTTCCCATCGTTGCCGCTTTGTGCTGTTCGAGAAAGGCATGGATTTCGAAATCCGTGACGTGGATCTCTACAACAAGCCGGAAGACATCAATGTGATGAATCCGTACGGCCAGGTTCCCATCCTGGTTGAGCGCGACCTGATTCTGTATGAGTCCAACATCATCAACGAGTACATCGATGAGCGCTTCCCGCATCCCCAGCTGATGCCCGGGGACCCGGTGGATCGGGCCCGCGTGCGCCTGTTCCTGCTCAATTTCGAGAAGGAGCTGTTCGTTCATGTCTCCACACTGGAGTCTCGTGCCGCCAAGAGCAATGAAAAAATGCTGGAGAAGGCGCGCTCCCATATTCGCGACCGCCTGACGCAGCTCGCGCCCGTGTTTCTGAAAAACAAATACATGCTGGGCGACAACTTCTCCATGCTGGACGTGGCCATTGCGCCGCTGTTGTGGCGCCTGGATTACTACGGCATCGATCTGAGCAAGAACGCCGCCCCGCTGCTCAAGTATGCAGAGCGTATTTTTTCCCGTCCGGCCTACATTGAAGCCCTGACGCCGTCTGAAAAAGTGATGCGCAAGTAAGCGTGCCGGTGGCAGCCGATGATTGAAGCCAAGGATTCCACTTCCACCCGGCCCTACCTGATCCGGGCTTTGTATGAGTGGTGTACCGACAATGGGTTCACACCGTATGTGGCCGTGCGGGTCGACGACAGCGTGCGGGTGCCGCGCGAGTACGTGAAGGATGGCGAGATTGTCCTGAACATCAGCTATGACGCAACGAGCTCGCTCCAGCTGGGCAATGACTTCATTGAATTCAAGGCCCGTTTTGCCGGGACGGCGCGGGACATCATGGTGCCGGTCAGCCGCGTGATTGCCATTTACGCCCGTGAGAACGGGCAGGGCATGGCGTTTCCTTTCTCGACCTCGGACGGCGAGCAGCCGACCGAGCAGAACATGACCGGTCTGGTGCCCGTGCCGCCCGCTGATGCATCTGCGCCGGTGGAGGTCAAGCCGACCCCCTTGTCCAGTGTTGAAACCGGGCGCAGCGACGACGAGCCCACACCGCCGCGGCCGCCGGCTACCGCGCGGCCGGCGCTCAAACGCGTGAAGTAGCCCAGCAAAGGCCCGCATTTCTTGGCGGGGGAGTACGGTAAAATGAAAAAGTTGCCGATTTAGCTCAGTTGGTAGAGCAACCGCCTTGTAAGCGGTAGGTCGTCAGTTCGATTCCGACAATCGGCACCATGGAGTCCGGACTATCGACGCTGGGGCATTTGAACCTTTAACCGGATTGAGGTAACCTCCCAGCCTTTGACTCGCAAATGGGATTCAAGCGAGGGCAGGATTTGGCGAATTTTTGCGGCCGCAGCATTATTGTCCAGAATCAGGCACCAGACGGGTCCCTCAATGGGACCTGCCTTGATGGATGAGCGCAGCGAGTCAGGAATGAGGGGTTCAATGGCCTTGAGTCTTGCCACCGAATCCATGGCCAGCTGCGTCAGCCTGGCCAGCGAAGGCGAGTCTTGTGTGGCCTGCAGGAGTGTGACCGAATGATGGCGTCGATTCATGAGCGTGGGGTTGAGGAGATGTCCAAGTGCATTTGATTATCACGGATGCATGGCTCGCCAAGAGCCGTGCGATACATCTGAGCGGCACGAAACTTTTCTTGGCCGGCTTGGCACTGGCCTTTGCCTTGATGCTGGTTGCCGCCGGCCTGTACCACTGGGTGTTTCTCAAGGGCGCGCGCGAAGGCTGGCCCGTGGTGGGCTCCCTGGTCAGGCTGGTCATCAAGGACGAATTTGAACAGCGCGACCGTTTCATGCGGGAAAACCTTGATGTCATGGCTAGGAAGCTCGGGGAAATGCAGGCCAAGCTGATGCAGCTGGAGTCGCTGGGCGAGCGGGTGTCGGGTCTGGCGGGGGTCAATCCCAATGACATCAAGAGCAAACCGGGGCGCGGCGGCGCATTGGTGTCGGGCCGTCCGCTGTCGATGGAAGAATTGCAGATGACCCTGGCAGACCTTGACCGCCTGACCGATCAGCGCACCGACCTGCTGGCCGTGATGGAGTCGCGCCTGTTTGAGCAAAAAATCCGCAGCATGATGGTGCCAACCCAGCAACCGGTGTCTGCTGGAAATCTCGGCTCGGTGTTTGGCTGGCGCATAGATCCGTTCACAGGACGCTCCGCCTTGCATACGGGCCTGGACTTTCAGGCCGATACCGGTACGCCCATACTGGCCGCGGCGGGTGGCGTGGTGGTCACGCAGGAGTTTCATGCGGCTTACGGCAATATGGTCGAGGTTGATCATGGCAATCAGCTGATTACCCGCTATGCCCATGCATCGAAAGTCTTTGTAAAGAAGGGCGATCTGATCAAGCGCGGGCAAAAAATTGCGGAGGTCGGCACGACGGGCCGCTCAACCGGGCCCCATTTGCATTTTGAGGTGCTGGTTCAAGGCGTGCCCCAGGACCCGCAGAAGTTTCTGACCGCCGGGCGCAACCTTCCGGCTCAGCAAGTGGCCCGGGCCGTGGTCCCGCCGCAGGCCAGGCCGGTACCCGGGCCTGGCACGGCGCAGCTCCCATCCCCGGGGCAAAGGTAAAATCAGACGTCTGGTTATCGCAGTGCTGTATTTTCCGTGGCAACGGTTGCAGCCCGCTGTGGCAACCCCTTTCCATCCAGATTGAAAAAAAGGATTGCGCTGTCCTGTGGGCCCAGATGGGCCGGCAGGGCAGTCTTGCATTCATGGCCACCAACATCCTTACCAAAATTTTCGGCAGTCGCAATGACCGGCTCCTCAAGCAATATCGCACGGGTGTCGTTCGCATCAATGCGCTGGAGTCCCAGTTTGAAAAACTGACCAATGACGAGTTGCGCGGCAAGACGCAGGAATTCCGCGACCGGATCGAAAAAGGGGAGACGCTCGATGCCTTGCTGCCCGAGGCATTTGCTGTGGTGCGGGAAGGCTCCAAGCGCGTGATGAAAATGCGCCACTTCGATGTGCAGCTGCTCGGTGGCATGGCATTGCATCACGGCAAGATTTCCGAGATGCGCACCGGCGAGGGCAAGACGCTGACGGCCACGCTGCCGGTGTACCTCAATGCGCTCACCGGCAAAGGGGTTCACGTGGTGACCGTGAACGATTACCTGGCCAATCGTGATGCCCAGTGGATGGGCAAGCTCTACAGTTTCCTTGGCTTGACCGTGGGCATCAATCTGCCGCAGGTACCGCGCGAGGAAAAGCAGGCGGCCTACCGTGCCGACATCACCTACGGCACCAACAACGAGTACGGCTTTGACTACCTGCGCGACAACATGGTCTACGAAGTGGCGGACCGCGTGCAGCGTGGGCTGAACTACGCCATCGTCGACGAGGTGGACTCCATCCTGATTGACGAGGCGCGCACCCCGCTCATCATCAGCGGCCAGGCCGAGGACCATACCGACCTTTACATCGCCATCAACAAGGTGGTGCCGCTGCTGACCCGCCAGGAAGGCGAAGCTGATGCCCGCACGGGCGAGGGCGTGACCCAGCCGGGCGACTTCACGCTGGACGAAAAGAGTCACCAGGTTTTCCTGACTGAACAAGGCCACGAAAACGCGGAGCGCATTCTTTCCAATCTGGGGTTGATCCCGGAAGGCGCAACCCTGTATGACCCGGCCAACATCACGCTGATGCATCACCTGTATGCGGCGCTGCGGGCCAATCACTTGTACCACCGCGACCAGCACTATGTGGTGCAGGAGGGTGAGATCGTGATCGTTGACGAGTTCACGGGGCGTCTGATGACGGGCCGGCGTTGGAGCGATGGCTTGCACCAGGCGGTCGAGGCCAAGGAAGGCGTGGCGATCCAGGCCGAAAACCAGACGCTGGCTTCCATCACTTTCCAGAACTACTTCCGTCTTTACAACAAGCTGGCCGGCATGACCGGCACGGCCGATACCGAGGCCTACGAGTTCCAGGAAATCTATGGGCTGGAGACGGTGGTGATTCCGCCCAACCGCCAGAGCCGGCGGGAGGATCAGCTCGATCGCGTCTACAAGACCACCCGCGAGAAATATGAAGCGGCGATCAAGGACATTCGCGAGTGCTACGAGCGCGGCCAGCCCGTGCTGGTGGGCACCACCTCGATCGAGAACTCGGAGATCATCGCGCAGTTGCTGGAGAAGGAAAAACTGCCGCACCAGGTGCTCAATGCCAAGCAGCATGCGCGCGAGGCCGACATCATTGCACAGGCGGGCAGCGCCAAGATGATCACGATCGCCACCAACATGGCCGGCCGCGGTACCGACATTGTGCTGGGCGGCAACATTGAAAAAGCCGTCGAGTCGGTTGAGGCCGATCCCGCGCTGAATGACGCAGCGAGGCAGGAAAAGATCACGCAGCTCCGTGCCCAGTGGGTGCAGGAGCATGAAAAAATAAAGATGCTGGGGGGCTTGCGCATCATCGCGACCGAGCGGCACGAGTCGCGCCGCATCGACAACCAGTTGCGCGGCCGTTCTGGCCGCCAGGGAGACCCGGGTTCGTCCCGCTTCTACCTGAGCCTGGACGATGCCCTGATGCGCATTTTCGCCGGGGACCGGGTCAAGGCCATCATGGACCGCCTGAAGATGCCCGATGGCGAGGCGATTGAAGCCGGCATCGTGACGCGCAGCATCGAGAGCGCGCAACGCAAGGTGGAAGCGCGCAACTTCGACATGCGCAAGCAGTTGCTCGAATACGATGATGTGTCCAACGACCAGCGCAAGGTAATCTACCAGCAACGCAACGAAATTCTCGATGCATTGGATTTGTCGGCCCAGATCGCATCCCTGCGCGAAGGCTGCTTCACGGATCTGGTGCGCCAGTACGTGCCCGCGGAATCCGTCGAGGAACAATGGGACGTGGCAGGTCTGGAGAAGGTGCTGGCTGATGAGTGGCAGATCGACCTGCCGCTGCGGCAGCTGGTGCAGGATGCCAGCGCCATCACCGATGAGGATATTTTCGAGAAGGTGCTGGCGAGGGCCAACGAGTCCTTCGCAGCCAAGGTGGAACAGATTGGCGGCGAGAACTTCACCCAGTTTGAGCGCATCGTCCTGCTGCAAAGCATCGACACCCACTGGCGCGAACACCTGAGCGCATTGGATTACCTGCGCCAGGGCATCCACCTGCGCGGTTATGCCCAGAAGCAGCCCAAGCAGGAATACAAGCGCGAGGCTTTCGAGTTGTTCGGCCAACTGCTCGACTCGGTGAAGAATGAAGTCACCAAGGTACTGATGACGGTCAAAGTCCAGTCCGGCGAGCAGCTCGAGCAGGCGGCCGATGCCCTGGAAAACCGGGCCGAGCACATCGCCAACGTCACCTACAGCGCGCCGACCGAGACGGGCGAGGTGCAGACCACGGTGGATGAGGAAACGCTCAGCACGCGGCCGCTGGGAGCCGGTGCCGGTGTGCCGCGCGTGGGGCGCAACGAGCCCTGTCCCTGCGGCAGCGGCAAGAAGTACAAGCATTGCCATGGCAAGCTGGCCTGAAAGCAGAACATGCCTGTCCATCTACCCGCTCCCAATCCGGCTGAACTCTATTCCGTACCCGGCGTGCGCATTGGCGTGGCCGAAGCGGGCATCCGCAAGGTCCAGCGCAAGGACCTGACGGTGGTCCTGATCGATGAGGGCGCCTCGGTGTCGGGTGTCTTTACCCAAAACCGTTTTTGTGCCGCGCCGGTGCAGGTGTGCCGCGAGCATCTGGCCAAGGGCCGCGGCATCCGCGCCATGGTCATCAACACCGGCAACGCCAACGCCGGTACCGGCGAGGACGGCCTGGCGCGAGCCCGCAGCACCTGCCAGGCGCTGGCTCGCCAGCTCAAGATTGCCCCCGAACAAGTGTTGCCCTTCTCCACGGGCGTGATCATGGAGCCGCTGCCCCATGAGCGCATCGAGGCGGGTTTGCCCGCGGCCTTGGCCGATGCCCGCGAGGACAACTGGCTGCGTGCCGCCGAAGGCATCATGACCACCGACACGATCCCCAAGGCGTTTGGCAAGCAAATCAAGATCGGCGGCGCGACGGTCAGCATCACGGGCATCAGCAAGGGCGCCGGCATGATCCGTCCCAACATGGCGACCATGCTCGGCTTCATGGCCACCGATGCCCGTGTCAGCCAGGGCATCATGCAGCAGATGGCGCGCGATCTCGCCGAAGGCTCCTTCAATCGCGTCACGGTGGATGGCGACACTTCCACCAACGACTCCTTTGTCGTGATCGCCAGCAACAAGGCAGACCATCCTCCGATCGAGTCGCTGCAAAGCCCGGACGGCCAGGTGCTGAAGGCCGCGATGCTGGAGGTGGCGCGCAAGCTGGCGCAAGCCATCGTGCGCGACGGCGAGGGTGCGACCAAGTTCATCACCGTCACGGTGGAGGGCGGGAAAACAGCGCAGGAGTGCCGCCAGGTGGCCTATGCGATTGCGCATTCGCCGCTGGTCAAGACGGCGTTCTACGCCAGCGACCCGAACCTGGGTCGCATTCTCGCGGCTGTCGGCTACGCGGGCATTGAGGATCTCGACCAGGGCGGCATCGACCTGTTCCTGGACGATGTGCATGTGGCCATCCAGGGCGGGCGCAATCCATCCTACCGCGAGGAGGATGGCCAGCGCGTGATGAAGCAAAGCGAGATCACGGTGCGAGTCGTGCTCGGACGGGGTCAGGCCAGCGAGACCGTCTGGACCTGCGATTTCAGCCACGACTACGTGTCCATCAACGCCGATTACAGGTCATGAGCGCCTCCAGCGCTGCGCGCACTGCGTGTCGCTCCACCATGCGGGCCGGCGCCAGAGGCGTCGGCTCTTCAGTCCGTCCAAGCCAGCGCAGGCAGGCTTGGAGCCGCGGCCGGTTCCACGGTGTTTGCCCAAGGGTTTGCTCTGCTTGCTTTGTATGAACGAGAACTTTGAACGTCTGATCGCACGCGCCGAGCAACTGATGGTGCGCATCGAGTCCATCCTGCCGCAGCCGCTGGCCCAGCCCGACTGGCATGCTTCCATCGCCTACCGCTACCGCAAGCGCAGCACGGGCCACGGTGTGCTGGAACCGGTGCGGCACGTGGGGGAAATGTCGCTTGATTCACTCAAGGAAATCGAGCCGCAAAAGGAAAAAATCCAGCGCAACACCTTGCAGTTCGTGCGATCCCAGCCGGCCAACAACGTGTTGCTGACCGGAGCGCGTGGCACCGGAAAATCATCCCTGATCCGGGCCTGCCTGCATGAGTATGCGGCGCAGGGCCTGCGACTGATCGAAGTGGACAAGACCGACCTGACCGACCTGCCCGACATTGTCGAGGTGGTGTCGCAGCGTCCCGAGAAGTTCATCATTTTCTGCGATGACCTGAGTTTCGAGGAGGGCGAGGCGGGCTACAAGGCGCTCAAGTCCATCCTCGATGGTTCGGTGGCCGCCACCACCCCCAATGTGCTGATCTACGCCACCAGCAACCGCCGCCATCTGTTGCCCGAGTACATGAAGGAAAACCTGAGCTACACGCACACGGACGATGGCGAAGTGCATCCGGGCGAGGTGGTGGAAGAAAAAATCTCCCTCTCCGAGCGCTTTGGCCTGTGGGTGAGTTTCTACCCGTTCAGCCAGGACGAGTACCTCACCATCGTGGCGCAGTGGCTGTCCTCCTTTGGCGTCGATGCCAAGGCCATAAACGCGGCCAGGCCCGAGGCCTTGGTCTGGGCGCTGGAGCGCGGCTCGCGCAGCGGCCGGGTGGCTTACCAGTTCGCTCGCGACTACGCGGGCCGGCACAACCCATCCGCATGAGCGCCGCCGGTCCCGCCCAAGGCACGAAGCTTCCCGCGGTGGGCAGCGAGGACGCGCCCGTGCCGGGCGTGGGGGGGCGCCTCATTGCCGATGCACACCGTCCGCGCGAGGGTGGCCCGGGCCGCCCGGTGACCGATGTTGCCGTTGGCGTGCTGGTCCGGCCCGATGGCGACTTCCTGCTGACCTCTCGCCCTGCTGGCAAGGTGTACGAAGGTTACTGGGAGTTTCCGGGCGGCAAGCTGGAAGCCGGCGAGACGGTGGAGCAGGCCCTGCGGCGTGAACTGCAGGAAGAGCTGGGCATTGCCATCGGCGAGATCCATCCCTGGCGGGTGGAACTGGTGGACTACCCGCACGCATTGGTGCGGCTGAACTTCTGCAAGGTGTTTTCATGGACGGGCGAGCTGCAGATGCGTGAAGCCCAGTCGTTCTCCTGGCAGCACCTGCCGGTGCGGGTCGCGCCCGTGCTGCCAGGCGCCGTGCCGGTGCTGAAATGGTTCGCGGATGAGAGGGGTTTTGCAGACGCTACAAATTTTGTAGCTGGTGACGCCCATTCCTGAAGGGCTGGAGCTGCTTTTTCCTTTGAATTATTGAAGCCTGGGGTCGCCCGGGCCCTGGTCGTCCGGGGGGGCGTCGGTGGGCATGCGGAAATTTTCGCTGGCCCAGGCACCCAAATCGATGTTCTTGCAACGCTCGCTGCAAAAAGGGCGAAAGGGGTTGGCGGGAGCGTAAACACTGTCGCCGCCGCATGTCGGGCAGGTCACGAGCTTCGGCCTGCCGGTTTTCGGGATGTTGTCTTGCTGACTCATGAGATGGCGTCGTGCCCCTTGCCCGTTGCCGTTCGATTCAGGAGCACAGGGTCAGTTCAAATGCGGCATCCTCGCTGCTCGAATGCAGGCGGTCATCCGCTTCATGGCGCATGAGCCGGATGGAAATCATCAGGCGATTGCCGCTGATCTCGGGAATCAGGCCCAGAGCCGGGTCCAGTGCCAGGCGCAGGAGCTGGAAGGTCTTGCCCTGGGGCAGGTTCTGCTGAAACTGCCCGTTGCTGGCCATGACTTTTTGCGGCATGCCCGAATCCCTGAGTAGCTTGAGCAGCACGTGAATGGAGTCGGCGAGCGGAACCAGCTTGGAGGTCCAGAGTTCCAGGTCGCTTCTGCGTTTTGCGCTGCTTTCATGCTGCCAGGCGTAATAGGCGGGAAGATCGAATTCACAAGTGCCGCCGGGAATTCCGACCCGGCTGCGAATGCTCATGAGCCAGTCGTTCTCGGTCAACGATTGCCCGGCTTTCCCGGGCAGGCTGTTGAGCGCGGCATAGCATCGATCAAGCTGGCCAATGACGTCGTCAAGCACGCTCTCCGCAATGGCCGGATTGCCGCGGTAGCCGTTGAGCGCCTGCTTTTGCTTCTCCAGATCACGGAGCAGGTCCGACTTGAGATCGGCACGGGCGCCGACATCCATCACTTCGAAGATGGTGGTGAGTGCGTAGTGATGGTCTAGCGCAGAGTCGCGTGCCACGAGCTCGGTGAGGCGGCGGAACAAATGCTCCAGTCGCAGGTAAGTTCGGATGCGCTCGTTAAAGGGGTATTCGTAGAGGATCACGCTAATTTTTCCGATGGTCGAATCATAGCCCGAAGCGATGTGAAATCTGGTGGACTTCCAGGGACAATTCGGCAAGCGACAGGCCGGCATTGAAGATCACCATGTCTGCGGCGCGCAGGCGCTGCTGGCGGCTGGCCTGGGACGCCATGATTTTTTCGATCGCGCTTCGGGTCAAGCCGCTGCGTGCCATGACGCGCTCGATCTGGATTTCGGGCAGGCAATCAACGACCAGCACCTGGTCGACATGCTGGCGCCAGCGGGCGGACTCCACCAGCAAGGGCACGTCAAAGACAATGCAGCGCTGGCCGGCGCGCACGGCGGCCTCGGCCTGGCGCTCGGTCTCCTGGCCTACCAGCGGGTGAACGATGGCTTCCAGCCTCTGGCGTGCGCCGGCATCCGAGTAGGCCAGCTCGCGCATCCTGTCGCGGTCCAGTGCGCCGTCGGGGGTGACGAAGGTCGGACCAAATCCGGCCCTGATTTGCGGGATGGCCGCTCCGCCCGGGGCCGTCACGCGGCGTGCAATGGCATCGGCATCGATCACGGCCGCGCCGCAGTCGGCCAGCAATTGGGCCACGGTGCTTTTGCCGCTGCCAATGCCGCCGGTCAGTCCGAGCCTTGCCGCAGTCCGCATGTCCGATCTACAGTCCGATGACCCGAAGGATCGATTCAGGTCCGAAAATCATGGCGGTCAGCCCCGCGCCAGCCAGAAAGGGGCCGAACGGCACGTAGCCGCCCTCACGCAGCCCGCTGGTGAACTTCATGGCTATTCCAATGATGGCACCGATCACGGATGCCATCAGGATGATGGGCACCAGGGCCTGCCAGCCAAACCAGACCCCCAGTGCCGCGAAAAGCTTGAAGTCGCCATAGCCCATGCCTTCCTTGCCGGTGAGCAGCTTGAACGCCCAGTAGATGAGCCACAGCGACAGATAGCCGGCAACCGCGCCCCACAGGGCGGCGGGCAGGGGGATGGCGGTCCATTGAAGGCCGGCGGCGATCAGGCCGGCCCACAGCAGGGGCAGGGTGATGTCGTCGGGCAGCAGGGTGGTGTCCCAGTCGATCAGTGCCAGGGCCACAAGAGTGGCGGCAAACCCGCACCAGGCCAGCGCCGTCGGCGTGGCGCCCCACTTCCAGACACAAAAGGAGAACAGGGCGCCGGTCGCCAGTTCGACCAATGGATAGCGCAGGCTGATGGGGGTGCCGCAAACCGAGCATTTGCCCCGCAGGAAGAGGTAGCTCAGGACCGGGATGTTCTCAAACCAGCGGATCTGGTGGCCGCATTTCTGGCAGCGCGAACGCGGCACCATCAAATTGAAGGGCTCGCTCTGGGGCGGCTCCTTGCCCGACAGCTCGGCACACTCAGCTGCCCACTGCCGTTCCAGCATTTTGGGCAGGCGGTAGATCACGACATTGAGGAAGCTGCCGATCAGCAGCCCGAAGACACCGGCCAGGCTGGCGTCAGACCATGGGGAGATCAGCATCAGACGACCTGTCCCAGTTTGAAGATCGGCAGGTACATCGAGACCACGATGCCGCCGATCAAGCTGCCCAGAAAAACGATGATGATGGGTTCCATCAGGCTGGACAGGCCCGCCACCATGTCGTCCACTTCGGCTTCGTAGAAATCAGCCGCCTTGCCGAGCATGTGGTCGATGGAGCCTGACTCTTCGCCGATCGAGCACATCTGGAGCACCATGGTCGGGAACACGTTGGCATTGGTCATGGCCGTGGTCAGGCTGGTGCCGGTGGAGACTTCCTGCTGGATTTTCTCGGTGGCGATGGCATAAACGGAGTTGCCGGTGGCGCCGCCCACGGAGTCGAGCGCTTCCACCAGGGGCACGCCGGCCGCGAACATGGTGGACAGCGTGCGGGTCCAGCGCGCGATGCAGGATTTGTTGACCAGGGCTCCGAAAACCGGCAGCTTGAGCATCACGCGGTCCATGATCCTTTGCATTTTTTCGTTGCGTTTCCACGCCTGCATGAAAAAATACAAACCGCCGCCGATGCCGCCAAAAATAAGCCACCAGTATTTGACAAAAAACTCACTCAGGGCGATCACGAAAAGTGTCGGGGCGGGAAGATCGGCGCCAAAAGAGCTGAACACTTCCTTGAACGCCGGGATCACGAAAATCATGATCACGGCAACCACCACAAAGGCAACGACCACGACTGAAATCGGGTACATCAAGGCTGATTTGATCTTGGACTTGATGGCCTCGGTCTTTTCCATGTACACCGCCAGCCTGTCCAGCAACTGGTCCAGAATACCGGCCGATTCGCCGGCCTCCACCAGATTGCAGTACAGGTTGTCGAAGTACATGGGAAACTTGCGGAATGCGACGCTCAGGGAGGTGCCGGTCTCGACGTCCGTGCGGATGTCATTGAGCAGTCGGGTCACGCTCGCATTGGCATTGCCCCGGCCCACGATATCAAAGGCCTGCAGCAAGGGCACGCCGGCTTTCATCATGGTGGCGAGCTGCCGGGTGAAGATGGCGAGGTCCTTCGGGCGGATGGTTTTGCCGGCACCCATGCGGCGCTTTTTGATTTTGCTGATCAATATGCCCTGGCGGCGCAAGGCGGCCTGGACATGGTTTTTGCCAGACGCCCTGGTTTCGCCCCGCACCTGTTTCCCGCCGCGGTCCTTGCCCTCCCATTCATAGACGAATTCCTTGGTTTCTTTAGACTTCGCAGTAGCCATATAGCCCTCTGATACTTTTGTTTTATTCGTTGGTCACGGCCAGAACTTCTTCAAGGGAAGTCAGTCCCAGCCTGACTTTGTGCAGGCCGGCTTGACGCAGTGAGCGAACCCCTTCGCTTTTTGCCTGCTCGGCAATTTCCATGGCGCTGCCATCCCGCAGAATGATGCGCTGAATTTCATCACTTATCGGCATGACTTGGTAAATGCCGAGACGTCCTTTGTAACCGTTGTTACACATTGAACAGCCGACAGGGCGGTAGCTGGTCCAGGAGCCATCCAGTTCCATGTCCTCGTAGCCCGCGTCCATGAGTGTTTGGCGGGGGATGTCAACTGCTTCCTTGCACTGGACGCACAGGCGGCGCGCCAAGCGCTGGGCCGTGATGAGAATCACGCTCGAGGCGATGTTGAAGGGCGCAATGCCCATGTTTCGCATGCGGGTCAGGGTGGTGGGTGCATCGTTGGTGTGCAGGGTCGAGAGCACCAGGTGGCCGGTTTGAGCGGCCTTGATGGCGATGTCGGCCGTTTCCAGGTCGCGGATTTCGCCCACCATGATGATGTCCGGATCCTGACGCAGGAATGATTTGAGGGCGGCAGCGAAGGTCAGGCCGGCTTTTTCGTTCACGTTCACCTGGTTCACGCCCGGCATGTTGATCTCGGACGGATCTTCTGCCGTGGCAATGTTGACGCCCGGCTTGTTGAGCAGGTTCAGGCAGGTGTAGAGCGAGACGGTCTTGCCCGAGCCGGTCGGTCCGGTGACCAGAATCATGCCGTAGGGCCTGCTGATGGCTTTGAGCAGACGTTCTTTTTCCTCCGGCTCGTAACCCAGGGCGTCGATGCCCAGCTTGGCGCTGCTGGGGTCAAGAATGCGGATCACGATCTTTTCGCCAAAGAGGGTGGGCAAGGTGCTGACCCGGAAATCGATGACCCGGTCCGGCCCGATCTTCAGCTTCATCCGCCCATCCTGGGGAACCCGTTTTTCCGAGATGTCCATTCTCGAAATGACCTTGATGCGGGAGGCCAGCTTGTCCTTGATGGCGATCGGGGGCGAGGCGATCTCGCGCAGCTCGCCGTCGATGCGAAAGCGCACGCGATAGCTGTGCTCGTAGGGTTCGAAATGCAGATCGGAGGCCCGCATGCTGAAGGCATCCAGCAGCATTTTTTGCAGAAACTTGACGACAGGCGCATCCTCGACTTCGGAAGCGCTGGCTTCGGAAATCTCAGTGACGGCCTCGGCGGCGAATTCGTCGAATTCGAAGTCGCCCCCAATGATGTGGTCCATCGCCTGCGCAGTGGTTGCGGCATTGGCTTCAGCCAGTTTGAGCAGCTTGTCGTATTCGGCAATGACCCAGTCCACCCCGAGCTGGGTCGAGAACTTGATTTTCTCGGCCGCTTCCTGATCGGACGGGTCGGCCGTGGCGACGATCAGCCGGTTATTGCGTTTGCCCAGGACGACGACGCGATAGGCCAGGCAAATCTTTCGGTCCAGCAGGCCCTTGGGCAGGTGCAGGGCATCGATGGCATCCAGATCCACCAAGGGTGCGGCGAAAGCGATGGACATGGTGTGCGCCAAGTCCGCCGCTGACACGGCACCGGAACCCGTGAGCTCGGCAATAAAGCTGGTGCGGCTGCTTTGGGCTTTGCGGTAGATGTCTTCGGCGAACTTTTGTTCCAGCTTGCCCGCCAGAATCAGGGCGCGACCCAGCCCGGGAAGGGCGGTGGTGGTGGATTCACGTGAAGTGGTATCGACTGCGGCCATGACCCGAGAATGTACTACGTCAGGGGTGACGCGCCCGATCATCGCCGATTGACCGTCCGATGTAAATCGAAAGCGCGCGCCAACGGCAGGGGCCCGTTGTTTGCCAGCCAAGGGATGGGGCAGGGTACGGGAGTCTGAGCCCCGGTTTCCACGTGATTGACGCAGAAAGAAAAATGGTCGGAATGAGAGGATTCGAACCTCCGACCCCTTCGTCCCGAACGAAGTGCGCTACCAGGCTGCGCCACATTCCGATATATCTGCCGCCACTGACTCGCCGTGTCAATACTGGCGCTCCAGCAGCTGAGCCGCCAATTGTATCAAACACGCCGAGTGGGGGCTTGGCGCAAGTCGTCTGGCCGCCGCCATGGCGCGATGTGCTTCCTGCGCCGCCGCCTGGCGCGCGATATCCAGCGCGCCCGTGTTTCTCACGATCTCGACGACCTGATCCAACATGGAGACGGCCCCTGTTTCAATGGCGGTCTTGACGATGTCGCGCTGGCCGGGGGTGGCGCGCTGCATCGCGGCAATCAAGGGCAGCGTTGCCTTGCCTTCGCGCAGGTCATCGCCCAGGTTCTTGCCCAGGACATCGGCCTCGCCGGTGTAGTCCAGCACATCGTCGATGACCTGAAAGGCGGTTCCAAGCGCCTGGCCATATTCAGCGCAGGCCTCTTCCAGCTCGGGGCTGCTGCCTGAAAGAATGGCGCCGACCCTGGCACTGGCTTCAAACAGCTTGGCCGTCTTGGAGCGGATCACCTGAAGGTAACCGGCTTCGTCCAGTCCTGCGTTGTGCATGTTCATGAGCTGCAGCACTTCGCCCTCGGCAATGATGTTGGTGGCGTCGGCCAGCACCTGCATGATGCGCATGTTCTGCGCCTCCACCATCATCTGGAAGGCACGGGAATACAGAAAATCCCCGACCAGGACGCTCGCCGGGTTGCCAAAGGTTTCGTTGGCCGTGGCATTGCCCCGGCGCAGGCTGGAGTCGTCCACGACATCGTCATGCAGCAAGGTGGCGGTGTGGATGAACTCCACCACGGCAGCCAGACTGAAGCGCGCTTCGCCGCGATAACCCAGTGCGCCGCAGGCCAGCAGCAGCAGGGCGGGGCGCAGGCGCTTGCCGCCGGCGGCAATGATGTAGCGGGAAACCTGGCCGACCAGGGGAACGCCGGAGTCCAGCCGCCGGGCGATGACGGCATCGACCTCGCGCATGTCGTCGGCGATCAGGGCAAGGGGGTTGGCGGGGCTGGAGGGATTGACTTGCAAGACGGGCTACCCATAAAAGTGCCCCGATTATAGGAAGCCGGATCCACCCCGCACGGGGCGGCTGGCGGTACGCCAGGACCATGCTATACTCTCGGGCTCTGCGGAAATCCGTTCGTGGAGCTAAATTGAAGAGGTCAATATGTACGCGGTCATAAAAACCGGCGGCAAACAATACCGTGTTGCTGCTGGCGAAAAAATTAAAGTAGAACAGATTGCTGCGGACGTAGGCCAAGAGATCGTCATCGACCAGGTTCTGGCAGTCGGCAACGGCGCAGAGCTCAAGGTGGGTACGCCCTTGGTGTCCGGCGCAACTGTGACAGCCACGGTGGTGGCGCACGGCAAGCACGACAAGGTTCGCATTTTCAAAATGCGCCGTCGCAAGCACTATCAGAAACGTCAAGGGCATCGCCAGCAGTTCACGGAACTGCAAATTGGCGTGATTGCTGGATAAGGAGCAAGAGTCATGGCACAGAAAAAAGGCGGCGGCTCTACGCGAAACGGGCGCGATTCCAAGCCCAAGATGCTCGGTGTGAAGGCTTTCGGCGGCGAGCGCATCAGCGCCGGCGCCATCATTGTTCGCCAGCGTGGCACCAAGTTCCATCCCGGCACCAATGTCGGCATCGGCAAGGACCACACCCTGTTTGCGCTGGTGGACGGCCAAGTGTCGTTTGCAGTGAAGGGCGCGCTGAACAAGCACATGGTGAACGTGACCGCAGCCTGAACTGCTGGCCACCCCCGTGCGAAACCCTGCGCCCTGCGCGGGGTTTTTCGTTTATAAACCTTGAAAACACTTGGCCATGAAATTCGTTGACGAAGCCTATATCGACATCTCTGCGGGAGATGGCGGGAACGGCTGCGTCTCGTTCCGGCACGAAAAATACAAGGAATTCGGCGGGCCCAATGGCGGGGATGGCGGACGCGGCGGCCACGTCTTTGCCGTGGCGGATCCCAACCTGAACACGCTGGTCGACTTTCGTTTTGCGCGCCGCCACGACGCCAAGCGCGGACAGCATGGCATGGGTTCGGACATGTTCGGCGTCGCCGGTGACGACATCACGCTCAAGATGCCGGTGGGCACCATCATCACGGACGCCGAAACCGGCGAGGTGCTGTATGAGTTGCTCACACCGGGCGAGGTCATCACCATCGCCAAGGGGGGCGACGGCGGCTTCGGCAACATGCGTTTCAAGAGCGCCATCAACCGCGCGCCGCGCCAGAAAACGCCGGGTTGGCCGGGCGAGAAAAAAAGCCTCAAGCTCGAGCTCAAGGTGCTGGCCGATGTCGGCCTGCTGGGGCTGCCCAATGCGGGCAAATCCACCCTCATCACGGCGATTTCCAACGCCCGCCCGCGCATTGCCGACTATCCGTTCACCACGCTGCACCCCAACTTGGGCGTGGTGCGCGTCGGCCCGGAACAAAGTTTTGTGGTGGCGGACCTGCCGGGCCTGATCGAAGGCGCTTCCGAGGGCGCGGGGCTCGGCCACCTGTTCCTGCGCCATCTGCAGCGCACCCGCTTGCTGCTGCATGTGGTGGACCTGGCGCCCTTTGACGACAGCGTCGATCCGGTGGCGCAGGCCAAGGCGATCGTGGGCGAACTCAAGAAGTACGACCCCGCGCTTTATGCCAAGCCGCGCTGGCTGGTTTTAAACAAGCTCGACATGGTGCCAGCCGATGAGCGTGCCGCCCTAGTCAAGGACTTTGTCAAGCGTTTCAAGTTCAAGGGCCCGGTGTTTGAAATCTCGGCCCTTACCCACGAAGGTTGCGAGGCGCTGATCAAGGCTGCTTACAAGCATATCAAGGCGCAGCAGGTGTCCGAGCAGGCACCGGTGGAGGTGGATCCCCGCTTCGCGGGTGACCCCGCGGAATAAAATCTGCTATCTAAACAATAGCTGGTCACGCCCGAAAGACGGGACCTGCAAGCAAAAATGACTACCAAGGCAGCTTCGGGTGTATTGCGCAATGCCAGGCGGATCGTCGTCAAGGTCGGCTCCAGCCTGGTGACCAACGAGGGCCGCGGCCTGGACGAGGCGGCGATTGGCGAATGGTGCCGCCAGCTCTCCAGTCTGGTGCGCGACGGGCGCGAAGTCATCATGGTGTCCAGCGGCGCCATCGCCGAAGGCATGAAGCGGCTGGGCTGGGCGACACGCCCCCACGAAATCAATGAATTACAGGCCGCCGCCGCGGTGGGCCAGATGGGCCTGGCGCAGATGTATGAGACCAAGCTGCGTGAAAACGGCCTGGGCAGCGCCCAGGTGCTGCTCACGCATGCCGACCTGGCCGACCGCGAGCGCTACCTCAATGCCCGTTCCACCCTGCTGACCCTGCTGCAGCTCGGCGTGGTGCCGGTGATCAACGAAAACGACACGGTGGTCAACGACGAGATCAAATTTGGCGACAACGACACGCTGGGCGCGCTGGTGGCCAATCTGGTCGAGGCCGATGCCCTGGTCATTCTGACCGACCAGAAAGGGCTGTACACGGCCGATCCGCGCAAGGACCCGGCCGCGCAGTTCGTCCACGAGGCCAGGGCGGGCGACTTGGCGCTCGAAGCCATGGCGGGCGGCGCGGGATCGAGCATCGGGCGCGGCGGCATGATCACCAAGATTTTGGCGGCCAAGCGCGCGGCCGGCTCAGGCGCTTCCACCGTGATTGCCTGGGGGCGTGAACGCGATGCCCTGGTGCGTCTCGCGCAGGGCGAGGCCATCGGCACCCTGCTGGTGGCCCAAACCCCCAAAAACCAGGCGCGCAAGCAGTGGATGGCGGACCATCTCCAGTTGCGTGGTGCGGTGACGGTGGACGCCGGGGCGGCCGCCAAGCTGCGAGAGGAAGGCAAAAGCCTGCTGCCCATCGGCATGACGGCGGTGGAGGGCGAGTTTTCGCGCGGTGATGTGATCGCAGTGCGTGACGAGAGCGGCGCCGAGATTGCGCGCGGGTTGGCCAACTACGCCAGCACCGAGGCCCGCCTGATCTGCCGCAAGCCCTCCAGCGAGTTCGAAAAACTCCTGGGCTACGCCGCCGAGCCGGAAATGCTGCATCGGGACAACCTGGTCCTCACGAAGTAAGCCCACCTCAGCGGACGAACTGCGCTGGCTTATTCGCCCACGATTTGCCGCGTGCTTTTCAGCTCGGTCACGATGGCCGTCACCGATCGGGCCGGTGTCGAGCCGCCGTTCTCGCAAGCGCCCTGGCGGGCCAGCGCGAGGGCATGCTTGGAGGGCAGGCCGTTCAAGGGCACCCATTTCGGCTCCTGCACGGCAGCCCACTGGCCGGACGTGCTGTACCGGGCATAGGTCTTGACTTCCCACGTGGCGCAGCGAATGCCCTCGTACATGGCGTTCAGGGCACCGCTGGCACTGGACGCGACCACCACATAACGCACGACGCCATCGCTGCTGATGCTCAGGCTGGCGGGGTCAATGCCAAGGCGCAGCGAGACGTACGCCGGCATTTCGAGCGGAATCAGCCGCTCCTGGTTGAACGCCGGAGGCAGTGGTACGGGCGCCTCTTTCCAGTCGGGGCTGTCGGTCGCCGGTTGCGCCAGCGCCCCGAAAGTCATGAGGGTCAAGGCCAGTGCGGCCCATTTTTCAATTTGCATCGGTGCTTTCTGGCAGTGTCATGGAAGCACTGCTTTGCGGGTTGGGTTCAAACGTGGCGCCGGGCGGCAGTTCCATGCTGCCCGGCGTGGCTTCCTGCTCGGGTTCGCGCGCGCGCGAACCCTGGCGCAAATAGCGGTTGCGGTGGTCATTGCGCGGCAGGTAGCGGGCCAGTTCGGTCAGCGCCATCTCATAGACGCCGCGCTTGAACTCCACCACCACGTCCAGCGGCACCCAGTAGTCGTTCCAGCGCCAGGCATCGAATTCCGGATGGTCGGTGGCGCGCAGGTTCAAGTCCCAGTCATGCCCCATGAGCTGGAGCAGGAACCAGATCTGTTTCTGGCCTTTGTAGTGGCCGCGCGCATCGCGGCGGATGTACCTGTCTGGCACCTCGTAGCGCAACCAGTCGCGGGTGCGGGCCACGATGCGCACATGCTCCGGATGGAGCCCTACTTCCTCGTTCAGCTCGCGGAACATGGCCTGCTCGGGGGTCTCCCCCCGGTCAATGCCACCCTGCGGAAACTGCCACGAGTGGGTACGAATGCGCTTGCCCCAGAACACCTGGTTTTTCTGGTTGAGCAGGATGATGCCGACATTGGGCCGAAAGCCGTCCCGGTCAAGCATAATCAAACCCCAAATTTTCAAACTGAGTCCATTATGCACAGCGTGCGCTGCGCATCAAGGGGCACAGCCCTTAGCCGTTCTCCAAGTTAGCCCATGAAAGCCTCCCAATTTCTTGTTTCCACCCTCAAAGAAGCGCCCGCCGATGCCGAGGTGGCGAGCCACAAGCTGATGATGCGCGCCGGCATGATCAAAAAGCTCGGTGCCGGCATCTACAACTACATGCCCATGGGGCTGCGCGTGATTCGCAAGGTGGAGGCCATCGTGCGCGAGGAAATGAACCGCGCCGGCGCGGTGGAGCTGAGCATGCCGGTGGTGCAGCCGGCCGAACTCTGGGTGGAGACCGGCCGCTTCGAAAAAATGGGGCCCGAGCTGCTGCGCATCAAGGACCGGCATGACCGCGACTTCGTGATCCAGCCCACCAGCGAGGAAGTCGTGACCGACATCGCGCGTCAGGAAATCCGCAGTTACAAACAGTTGCCAAAGAACCTGTACCAGATCCAGACCAAGTTTCGCGACGAGCGCCGCCCGCGTTTTGGCCTCATGCGCGGGCGCGAGTTCATCATGAAGGACGCCTACAGCTTTGACCGTGACCTGGACAGCGCGAAGAAGAGCTACCAGATCATGGCGCAGGCCTACCGCCGCATCTTCGACCGCTTCGGCTTGAGCTACCGCGCCGTGGCGGCGGACAGCGGCGCCATCGGCGGCGACCTGAGCGAGGAGTTCCAGGTGATTGCCGCCACCGGCGAGGATGCCATCGTCTATTGCCCGGGTAGCGACTATGCGGCCAACATGGAAAAGGCCGAGGCCCTGGCCCCCCAGACACCTCGCCCGGCAGCCACGCAAGCCCTGACCAAGACGGCCACCCCGGGCAAGAGCACCTGCCCCGAAGTGGCGGAGTTGCTGGACCTGCCGCTGTCACGCACCGTCAAGTCGCTGGTGCTGGCCACCGATGAACTCAACGACTACGAGGAAGTGGTCAAAACCAAAGTCTGGCTGCTGCTGCTGCGCGGCGACCATGACATGAATGAGGTCAAGCTCGGCAAGTTGCCGGGGCTGGATGCGGGCTTTCGCTTTGCCACCGCGGAGGAAATCGAAGACCACTTCGGCTGCAAGCCGGGTTACCTGGGCCCGGTGGGCCTGAAAAAACCGCTCAATATCGTGGCCGATCGCGAAGTGGCGGCCATGGGCGACTGGATTTGCGGCGCCAACGAGCCTGGCTTTCACCTCACCGGCGTCAACTGGGGCCGCGACCTGCCAGAGCCCGACCGGGTGGCCGACATCCGCAATGTGGTGGCGGGCGATGCCTCGCCCGACGGCAAGGGCGCGCTGGCCATCGAGCGCGGCATCGAAGTGGGCCATATTTTTGTGCTGGGCACCAAGTACAGCCGTCCCATGAACGCCACCTTCCTCGATGAGAACGGCAAGCCCCAGTTCATGGAAATGGGCTGCTACGGCATCGGCATCACGCGCCTGCCCGCCGCCGCCATCGAGCAGAACCACGACGAGCGCGGCATCATCTGGCCTGACGCGATCGCGCCCTTCACCGTGGTGCTGTGCCCGATCAGTCCGGAGCGCAGCCCCGAGGTCAAGGCGGCGGGCGACAAGCTTTACGCCGATCTGCTGGGCGCCGGCGTGGACGTGCTGCTGGACGACCGCGGCGAGCGCCCCGGCGCCATGTTCGCCGACTGGGAGCTCATTGGCGTGCCGCACCGCGTCACCATTGGCGATCGGGGCTTGAAAGAGGGCCATCTCGAGTACCAGCACCGGCGCGATGCAGCGGCGACCAAGGTGCCGGCATCCGAGGCATTGGCTTTCCTGAAGTCCAAGCTGGGCATTTGAAAGCATGTTGGCCGAACGAAATGGGGCCCTGACCCCCATTTCTCCTGGAATGAACAGGCGGAACTGCCTCCTGTCCTTGCTGGCCGGCTGTGGCCTGCTATCAATTCATGAGCAAGTCCGCGCCGGCGCCCAGATCGAGGAACCTCTGATCGACTCGGTGCGCTCGGCCCTGAGCGCGGCCATCGCCAACAAGGCGCCGCCCGTTCCGGAGTTTTCCGACACCGAATCGCGCCTGCGCTACCTGCGCTGGCTCGGTGCCATGAGCGAGCGGCTCAGGAAGAAAACCCCCGAGTGGCATGTGCGCAAGGAATTCTTGCAGACGGTGTGGTACGAAAGCCGCCGTGCCGGACTCGACACCGCGCTGGTGCTGGGCCTGATCCAGGTGGAAAGCAATTTCCGCAAGTTCGCCGTCTCTGGCGTCGGCGCGCGCGGCTACATGCAGGTCATGCCGTTCTGGACGCGCATGATCGGCGACGGTGACGCGGCCAAGCTGTTTCACATGCAGACCAATCTGCGTTTTGGCTGCGTCATCCTGCGCCACTACCTGGACCGTGAGCGCGGCGACCTCTTCATGGCCCTGGGCCGCTACAACGGCTCGCGCGGCAAGGCACCGTATCCCAATGCCGTGCTGGGGGCGCAGAAAAAATGGACGATGTAGTCCCCGGCCTGGCGGCGTTCAAGGCGGCGTGATGCGGCTGACCATCACCTGGTCGATGCGGTAGCTGTCCACGTCGAGCACCTCGAACTTGTAGTTGTCCCAGGTCACGGTGTCGGTGCGCCGGGGCACGCGGCGCAGCATGACCATCAGGAAGCCGGCCAGGGTTTCGTATTTCTCGGCATGCGGCAGTTCGTCGATGCCCAGCACGCGCTGCACGTCCTGGACCGGCGTGACGCCGTCGATCAGCCACGAGTTCGCGTCACGCTGCACGATCAGCTCCTCGTCCTGCGGCGTCATCACCAGGTCGCCCATCACCGTGCTCATGACGTCGTTGAGCGTGACCACGCCCACCACCCGGCTGTACTCGTTGACAATGACCGCGAAATCCTCATGCGCCTGGCGGAACTGCTCCAGCACCTCGGCTAGGGTCAGCCGGTCGGGCACGATCAGCACCTTGCGCACCAGGCTGTCGCCGGCCAGCGCGATCGGCTGGTTGTTGAGCGCGCGCTGGAACAGGTCCTTGGCGTCCACGTAGCCCACCACGTGATCGATGTCGCCGTCGCACACCGGGTAGGTGGAGAACGGCTCGGCCGCGATGCGGGCGCGGATCACGGTGTCGGGGTCGTCGCGCAGGAAGAAGGCGATGCGCTCGCGCCGGGTCATGGCGCTTTCCACCGTGCGCGTGTCGAGTTCGAACACGTTGGCGATCACCTGCTGCTCGTGCCGCGCCAGCGCGCCGGACAGGGCGCCGGCTTCGGTCAGCGCCAGGATGTCACCGGAGGTGATGCGGTCGTCTCGCTGCGAGGGCAGGCCGAACGCCTGGAACAGGGCATCCGCGCCCTTGCTGTAGACCCAGACCAGCGGCCGGAGAAATGACATGCACAGCTGCATGGGCTTGACCAGCAGCAGCACCAGGCGCTCCGGCTCGGTCATGCTCAGGCGCTTGGGCAACAGGTCGGCAAACAGGATGAACAGCGAGGTGATGACGACGAAGGACAGCAGGAAACCCGCCGTCTGGGCGTGCGCCGGCGTCAGCCAGAGGTCGAACAGCCGGGTGAAATGCGGGCTCAGGGCGCCTTCGCCGACGATGCCACCCAGGATGGCCACCGCGTTCAGGCCGATCTGCACCACGGTGAACCAGGGGCCTGGCTGTTCCTGGATGCGTATGACCTTTTCGGCGCGTGCGTCGCCCTCGTCAGCCAGCTGGCGCAGGCGCATGCGGCGCGAAGCGGCCAGCGAAATCTCGGCGATGGAGAAAAACGCGCTGACCGCGATCAGCAGCCCGATGACAAGAAAACTCTGGATCAGATTCATGCGGCAACAACCCACGCGAGGTCAGGCGCAGCATCCGCTGCGTGCAGCCAGTGTAGCGGGGCTTTGCGCCGGCAATTCGCCGCCGGCGCGGCTCAGGCGGCGAGCGTGCCCAGCACCTGCTTGAGCTCGCCGGACTCGTACATCTCCATCATGATGTCGGAGCCGCCAACGAACTCGCCCTTGACATAGAGCTGCGGAATAGTCGGCCAGTTGCTGTACTCCTTGATGCCCTGGCGGATGCCATCGTCCTCGAGCACGTTGACCGTCTTGACGGTCTTGGGATCGACGCCGCAGGCCTTGAGGATCTGGATGGCGCGCCCCGAAAAACCGCACATGGGAAAGCTGGCGCTGCCTTTCATGAACAGCAGCACCTCGTTGGACTTGACCAGCTCGTCGATGCGTTGTTGTGCGTCACTCATGGTTTCTTACTCCTTGGTTCAATGGCGCTGATTATTTCACTTTCGGCCCAACGCTGCTGCGCCGGGCCCCGCCAATGCGGTCAAGCCGGCAGGGTTTTACGGGGCGACCCGCCAGTATCTGGCCTGGGCCGGCGGCCGCGCAGGCGCTGTGTCCAGCGAGCCGTGCGCCATGGCGCGACAATGGCGCCCTGATCATTGCACCCTCATCCCGGTCCGACCTATGAAAATCGAAAAAAACACTGCCGTCACCTTGCGCTACAAGGTGACCGATGCCGCCGGCAAGCTGCTTGAGGAAAGCCGCGAACCGATGGTTTACCTGCATGGGGGTTATGGCAACACCTTCCCGAAAATCGAGGCGGCCCTGGAAGGGAAAATGCCAGGCTACCAGACCACGCTGGCGCTGCAGCCGCAGGACGCCTTCGGCCTGCGCGACGAAAGCCTGGTGCAGACCATTCCCAAGACCCAGTTTCCACCGGGCGTGAAAGTGGGCGGCCAACTGCAGGGCCATACCGAGGACGGGCGCGCGCAGTCCTTCAGCGTCATGAAGATCAAGGGCGACAAGGTCATGCTCGACGGCAACCACCCGCTGGCCGGCAAGGCCTTGCGGTTTAACCTGACAGTGACGCAGGTTCGCGCCGCCACGGAAGAAGAGATCGCGCACCGACACGTGCATGGCGAGCACGGCCACCATCATTGACAGAGGGACGGCGGGCGGACGATGCGCAGCGCATGGACTGTTCTGGCCCGGCCTGTCGGGTTGAAAAAACCAGGACGCGTCAGCAGGTGTGCCGTGGGCCGAAAAACCGACCCGCAGGCGATTGGGACGGGAAGCCATCGCCGTCGTGAACGCGATGGCAGCGGCATGCCCGGCGTGCCAGGTCCAAAAACGATGTCGAACGCTCCACCGATTGGAAAATTCAATGTGCGCAAGCGCACACTTTCTCCCAATGCATTCCTTTGTTTGGTTTTGGTAATTTTTCGCCTGAACGCCATACTAGTAGAACCTGGTCAAGCCTGACACCTGCGTAGGTGTTAACCCCGGCTGCCTTGCGGCAACAGGTTTGCGCTATCGCAAAGAATGCAGGCGGTTGGATACCTATACTGGTACCAGTTATCGGGCAAGGCTGCAAAGACAGCCGCTGTCAAAGCGTTGGCTAACAAGGAGGTGCCAGATGATTTATGCCACTGACCCCAGAGCGAACCACCTGCTGGCGGCATTGCCGTACGTTGAGCTGCGGCGCTTGCTGCCGCAGCTCGAATGGGTTGCCATGCCGCTCAACCAGGTTCTTCATGAGTCGGGCGCCGCCCAGAACCATGTGTACTTTCCGACCAGCGCCATCGTCCCGCTGCTGTACGTGACGCTGGACGGCGAATCGACCGAGATTGCCGTCATCGGCAACGAGGGTGTCGTCGGCACCGCGCTGCTCATGGGCGGCGGATCCAGCACCACCCGGGCGGTGGTGCAAAGTGCCGGCGAGGGGTTCCGCTTGAAGTCCCAGACGATGCAGGAAGAGTTCGGCCGTGCCGGTCCGGTGCGGGATTTGCTGTTGCGCTATACCCAGGCGCTGATGACGCAGATGGCGCAAACCGCGGTGTGCAACCGGCACCATTCGCTGGACCAGCAACTGTGCCGCTGGCTGCTGCTCAGCCTGGACCGTCTGCAAGGCAATGAAGTCGTGATGACGCAGGAGCTGATCGCCAACATGCTCGGCGTGCGCCGCGAAGGCGTGACGGAGAGTGCGCGCAAGCTGCAAAAGGCCGGGTTGATCTCTTACACACGCGGCCACATCGCGGTGCTTGACCGCGCGGGAATCGCCAAACGCGCCTGCGAGTGTTATGCGGTGGTCAAAAAGGAGTACAACCGCCTGCTGCCCGACATGCCAGGCCAGGTGGCCGATGGCGCGCAGGGCCGATGGCCACTGCACGCGCTGCAAGGCCCGCGCTTGGGCGCGCCTCGCGTTGACGCGGCCCACCGGATGAAACCGCCTTTGGCCCCCAGGCATTCTTCATCGCGCGTCGCCACTTGAGTCTCTTGTTGGCCCGGGAGTCAGGGCGGCAAAAGACCGCATAGCGCCTGTTCAGTGCCTCTGGGCCGCATCCCGAACGGCTTCCTTGGCGTCTCCAAGCATCTTCTGCGCTTTGCCTTCAGCCTGTTTTTGCAAGCCCTTCACTTGTTGTTCCTTGCTCCCAAGCAATTTCCCGGCTTCTTGCTGAACCTTGCCGGCGGCGTCTTTGACCGTGCCCTTGACTTGGTTTTTATTCATGATGGTTTCTCCTGGAAAAAATTGAACGATTCGCGACGTGCGTGAGCCAGCCGAGCCGATGGATAACTCACGGGCTCATGCTAAGGAATGGCCCATGGTTCATCTGTGCGCTGGCATACGCAGGAGCGGTTTTTTTGCATGTGCTTGTGCGGCAGGGGCGGCAGATCGGTCCAGCGAAGCGGCGGATGTCGGGGCATCCCTGCCGGCGCTGAATTTGCTATGAAATTTATAGCTATCTGCGCAAATTCCACGGGGGCCAGGGCCCTCAATGTCTCTGAAATTTCCTGGAAGTCAGGCTTGTGGCGCCCGCCCGCCGCTGCAGCGTTCAATCCCGCTCAGGTCCGGCCGTGACCGCACGTCTTCAAAGCCGGCGGCCTTCAGCAAGCCACGCACGGCCGCCGCCTGGTCGTGGCCGTGTTCCAGCAGCAGCCAGCCGCCGGGGTGCAGGTGGGCGCGCGCCTGCGTGATGATTTTTCGAATGTCGTCCAGGCCGTCGGCGCCGCTGGCCAGGGCCGGCAGCGGCTCATGGCGGAGCTGGTCCAGGTGCCTGTCTTGCGCGGCGATGTAAGGCGGGTTGGAAACGATGACCTGAAAGCGGCCGCTCACACCTGTCAACCACGAGCCTTGCTGAAAATGCACATCGAGTTGCAGGCGTTGCGCATTGGTCTTCGCCACCGCCAAGGCGTCGGCGCTGGCGTCCAGGGCGCTCACCTGCAGCTCGGGCCGGGCGTGCTTGAGCGCCAGGGCAATGGCGCCGCTGCCGGTGCCCAGGTCAATGACCGAGAGGAAAGGGGCGGGGGCGGCCTCGACAAGGCCTCTGCCGAGCTTGCCGCGGGGCTCAGTCCGGGCGCAGGCCTCGTCCACCACCGCCAGCGCCCATTCCACCAGCGTTTCCGTGTCAGGCCGGGGCACCAGCACGCGCGGGTCCACCAGCAGATCCAGGCCAAAAAACTCCTTGTGACCGGTGATATAGGCCAGGGGAACGCCTGCGGCGCGGCGCCGGGCCAGCGCCAGAAATTTGCCCTCGCTGGCCGCAGGCAAGGGGTCGGTGTCGTGCGCCAGCAGCCAGGCGCGCTCGTCCTGCGGCCGGCCCAGCGCGTGCAGCAGCAGCAACTGGGCATCCAGCCGGTCCAGGCCCAGGGCCAGGGCGGCGCTGATGGCCTGCGACACGCACAGGCCTGGCGCGGCGCGCGTGCTCATGCGCCCCCTGCTTGCGCGCAGCTGCGCTTCATGCGTATGCTGTCAGCCTGAATCAATGAAGTTGCGAGGGTCAACATGCACAGCTCACCAGTGAAGTACCTGATCGTGATCGAGGCGGGCGGCTCCATGGTGGCGCGGCTGTTCGACGCGGACCGTGTCCATGTCGTCGACATGGATGCCTCGTCGGAAGACGTTGCCGCGACGACCGATGGCATTGTCCCGGTGCACGGCGGCGCGGCGCCCGAGTGGGCACGGGCGCTTGCGGGGCACAGCGCGGCCGAGCGCGCGGCCGCCCAGGTCTATACGCTGGCGGTCTGAGGCGCTGGCGGCGTTCACGCGGCACCGACCTCCAGCGCCGCCAGCTGCTGCGCCGCTTCATAGGCCTGCAGCGCCTGTACCACGTCATCCAGGTCGCCTTCCATGATGTAAAGCAGCTTGTACAGCGTGAGGTTGATGCGGTGGTCGGTGAGGCGCCCCTGCGGGAAGTTGTAAGTGCGGATGCGGTCGCTGCGGTCGCCGCTGCCGACCAGGCTCTTGCGTTCGGCGGCGTCCTTGGCGGCACGTTCGCTGCGCTCTTTCTCGTGGATGCGGGCTGTCAGCACTTTCAGGGCCTGGGCCTTGTTGCTGTGCTGGCTGCGCCCATCCTGGCATTCGGCCACGATACCGGTGGGGAGGTGCGTGATGCGCACGGCCGAGTCGGTCTTGTTGATGTGCTGGCCGCCGGCGCCGCTGGCACGGTAGGTGTCGATGCGCAAGTCCGACGGGTTGATCTTGATGGCCTCGGCCTCGTCTTGCTCGGCCAGCACGGCCACGGTGCAGGCGCTGGTGTGGATGCGGCCCTGGGTTTCGGTGGCCGGCACGCGTTGCACGCGGTGGCCGCCGGATTCGAACTTGAGCGCGCCGTAGACACCGCTACCGGAGGGGCCGTCACCAGCCCGGCCTTCAAAGCGCACAACCACTTCCTTGTAGCCGCCCAGCTCGCTGGGGGACTCGCTGACAATTTCGGACTTCCAGCCACGGCGGTCTGCGTAGCGCGTGTACATGCGCAGCAGGTCACCGGCGAACAGGGCGGACTCGTCGCCGCCGGTGCCGGCGCGGATTTCCACGAAGGCATTGCGCGCGTCATCCGGATCCTTCGGTAGAAGCATGCGCTGCAGTTCCGTTTCCAGTTGTTGCAGTTCGGCGCTGGCACTGTCGACTTCTTCCTGCGCCATCTCGGCCATGTCCGGATCAGCCAGCATCTCGCGTGCGCTGGCCAGGTCGGCCTCGCGCTGCTGGTAGCGGGTCCAGCGGCTGGCCACGGATGTGACCTCGGTGTGCTCGCGCGACAAAGCCAGGAACTGGTTCATGTCTTTCATGATGTCTTCGCGCGAGAGCAAAAATTCCAGTTCCCCCAGGCGGTCGGCGTAGCGTGCGAGTTGTTGGCGGAGAAAGGGTTTCATCGAATGGAAGGAGAGGTGAACCCCCTGAGCACGGGGGCGAGCGATGGTGCTGGCGGTGAAACCAACTAGCGCAGCGCAGGGCCGCCCCAAGCAAGCGCGGCCCCCTTGGGGGGCAGAGAGCTACACGCAGTGAGCGAACGTGGGGGCTTCATTATTTCTCTTTGCGCAGAAAGAAATGCTGGATGGCGGCGCTGGCCCGCTCGCGCGCGCTGGCGTCGCCGGCGCGCAGCTCGGCCAGGGCGCCGTGCAGCATTTTCTGGGTCAGTCCTTTGGACAGGGCGTCGAGCACGGCATCCACGTCCTCGCCCTTGGCCAGCAGCCGGCGGGCGCGGGCCATTTCGGCGGCGCGCCATTCGTCGGCCTGGGCATTGAGCTGCTGGATCAGCGGCACGGTGCCGCGCTGGTCCATCCAGTGCATGAAACTCTGCACGCCGGCGTCGATGATGACCTCGGCCTGCGCCACCGCGGCCTGGCGGTTGGCCTGCGCGTTCTGCACCACGGCGGCCAGATCGTCCACGGTGTAGAGGTACACGTCCTGCAACGCCTTGACTTCGGGTTCGATGTCGCGCGGCACGGCCAGATCGACCATGAACATGGGCCGGTGCTTGCGAATTTTCAGCGCCCGTTCCACGGCGCCCAGGCCGATCAGCGGCAGGGTGCTGGCGGTGCAGCTCACCACGGCATCAAACTCATGCAGGCGATCGGGCAAATCAGCCAGGCGCATCACCTCGGCGCCAAAGCGCGAGGCCAGTTTTTCGCCGCGGTCGAGCGAGCGGTTGGCGATGGCCATGGCCTTCGGGTTTTTCGCGGCAAAGTGGGTGGCGGCCAGCTCGATCATCTCGCCGGCGCCGACAAACAGCACCCGGATGTCGCCCAGGTCTTCGAACAGCTGGCCGGCCAGGCGCACGGCGGCGGCGGCCATGCTGATGGAGTGGGCGCCGATTTCGGTGGAGGTGCGCACCTCCTTGGCCACGGCGAAGGAGCGCTGGAACAACTGGTTGAGCGTGGTGCCCAGGGCGCCGGCTTCCTCGGCGGCGCGCACCGCATCCTTCATCTGGCCCAGGATCTGCGGCTCGCCCAGCACCATGGAGTCGAGTCCGCTGGCGACCCGAAAGGCGTGGCGTGCCGCCTGTCCGTCTTCCAGCGTGTAGGCGTGCGAGCGCAGGAGCTGCGAGGACACGCCGCCGCTGTGGGCCAGCCACTCCAGCGTGGGGACGATGTCGAGCTGGTCGCCGGCGCAGTAGATCTCGGTGCGGTTGCAGGTGGAGATGATGGCGGCTTCGGGCTGGCGCGACAGCGCGCCGCGCAGGCCGTGCAAGGTGGGCGCCATCTGGTCGATGGCAAACGCAAAACGGCCGCGCAGATCGAGCGGCGCGGTCGTGTGATTGATGCCTAATGCCCAGACTGCCATGCGCACATTATAAAATTTGCTGCGGTGGCCGGTCCTGCGGCCCCGCCAAGCCCCGCTTTCCGGCTTCTTTCCCGGCTTTTTGCCGCTTCTGCCATGAGCCCATTCGATGTGTTGAATCACCTGCTGAATTTCGCTGCCCCGGCATTGGCACTGGCGCTGCTGCTGCCCTTGTGCGTCCCAACTCTCATGAAAAAAAGCCCTGCAGCCCTTTCATTTTGGGCGCAGGCAGCTATCAATTTTGTAGTGGGTCTGGCGGTGCTGCTGATCTGCCTGTGGGTTCTGGGGCGTGACGGCAAGATGGCGGCCTATGCCGCGCTGGTGGCGGCGGCGGCCACGAGCCAGTGGGTGCTGGCGCGCGCCTGGCAGCGTTAAGGAAGCCCGGCTTCCTTCGCGCCGCCTGCTTTTCGGTCCGGGTCTTGCGCCGCGCGGCGGGCGGACCAGAGGGTGGGGCCCTCAGGAAACGGTTGGACGGTCGAGATCGGGGAAACGAACGACGGCTGGCGACGGGTCATGGCGTCTCATGGGCCCGCTGCAAAGCGGCGATGTCTATTTTTTTCATTTTCATCATGGCCGCCATGACGCGCTGTGCCTTGAGCGGGTCGGGGTCGCTCAAGAGCTTGACGAGTGCCGTGGGAACGATCTGCCAGGACAGGCCGTATTTGTCTTGCAGCCAGGCACACTGGTCTTCCCTGCCGCCAGCGCCGAGCTTTTCCCACAAGTCGTCGACTTCTTCCTGCGTCTCGCAGTTCACGACAAATGAGATGGCCGGCGTGAACTGGTATACCGGGCCCCCGTTCAATGCCACGAACGCTTGCCCGTCAAGCAGAAAACTGGCCGTCATGACCGATCCCTTCGGTCCCGGTCCCGCCTCGCTATAACGATTCACAGCCAGGATTTTCGAGTTCTTGAAGATCGAGATATAAAAATTCATGGCCTCCTCGGCCTGGTTGTCGAACCACAAGAAGGGGGTGATCTTTTGCATGGGTGACTCCTTTGCATCCAGGGTTGGCCGACGTGCCGTCAGTTGAGCGGTGCACAAATCCCGTCTATTGTGTACATCGTACACAATAGAATAACAAAGATAATGGACAGTGTCCATATTGGGAAAAACCATGACTGCCGCCCCCTCCGTTGCCCCGCCGCCGCGCAGCACCTACCGCCACGGCGACCTGCGGCGCGCGTTGTTGGAGGCGGGCATCGAGCTGGCGCGCAGCGGCGGGCCTGATGCCGTGGTGCTGCGCGAAGCCACCCGGCGCGCCGGTGTGGCGCCCAACGCGGCCTATCGGCATTTCGCCAGCCGCCAGGCCCTGCTGCAGGCGGTGCGCGCGGCCGCCTTGTCGGCCGTGGCCGTGGCGATGGAGGCCGAGCTGGCCACCGTGCCGCGCGACCTGCCAGCGGCCGATCTGGCCCGCGCTGGCGTGCGCGCGGTCGGCACCGGCTACCTGCGTTTTGCGCAGCGTGAGACCGGCTTGTTTCGCACGGCTTTCGCGGCGTCCGATGACTTGAAGGAAGCCCCCTCTGACCCGGCCAAGGCGGGCGAAAGCGGCCTGAACCCCTTTGAACTGCTGGGTGCCGCGCTAGACCGACTGGTGGAGGCCGGCGTGCTCTCGCCCGAGCGCCGCCCCGGTGCGGAATTCCTCGCCTGGTCCGCGGTGCACGGCTTGGCCATGCTGGTCATCGATGGCCCGCTGCGCAGCGTGGTGGGGCCGCAGATGCAGCAGGTCGGGCAACGCCTGCTGGACATGGTCGAGAAAGGGCTGTCCTAAGGTGAGCCGAAGGCGCTGGCGGGCGCCGCCTGGTCTGCCAGGGCGGTTGCGCTACGCCGCCGGCGCAAACAGGTCGACCCGGTCGGTGATGATGCCTTGTACGCCCAGATCGATCAGGCGCTGCGCCGCCCATTCGTCGTTGATGGTGTAGCCAAGACAGCGAAAGCCCGCGCTTTGGGCCTGGGTGACGCTGGATGTGTCCCACAGCGCCTGATCGCACACCACGGCCACGCAACCCAGTGCCAAGGCGGTTTCCAGCCAGCCCGTCCACAGCTGGTCGAGCAGCAGGCCGCGCGGCAACTCGGGCGCGCCGGCCTGTGCGCCGCGCAGCGCATCCGGCTGAAACGAGGTCAGCAGCGGCGGCACGGCGGCGTGCTGCCACAGCCGTGCCGCATGGCGGGCGACCACCTCGCCGGTGTGCTGCTCCGTGCCGGGTGTCGGCTTGATTTCGATGTTGAGAAAATATCCGTTGCGCAGGCAAAACCGGGCCATGTTTTCCAGCGTGGGCAGCGGCTCGCCGGCAAAGGCGCGCGAATGCCAGCTGCCGGCATCCAGCCGGGCGAGAGTGCTCCATGGCTGCTCGCCCGCCGTGCCGTGGCCGTTGCTGGTGCGCGCCAGCGTGCTGTCGTGCAGCAGGAAAGGCACGTCGTCGCTGGAGAGTTTCACGTCGCACTCGAACATGCGGTAGCCATGCGCCGCGCCCAGGCGAAACGCCGCCAGGGTATTTTCCGGCGCCAGTTTGCCCGCGCCGCGGTGCGCCACCCAGCGCGGGTAGGGCCAGTGGTCCGCGGTGACGATCATGCGGCCATCCTCTGGCCCGTGGCCGCGTCAAACCGGTGCAGCTGTTGCGGGCGTGGTGTGACATGGATGGTGGCGCCCAGCGCCGGCACGGCATGCGCCTCGTCGGTGCGGATGATGACCATCTCGTTGCCCGTGCCGTGCGACCAGCGGCCGTATACCAGGCGCTCCGCGCCCAGCATCTCGACCGCTTCCACCCGCAGCGCCCAGCCGCTGGGGGTGATGTCCAGATGCTCGGGGCGAACGCCCACGATGGTGCCGGGCCTGGCGTCGGGTGCGTCCTTGAGTAGGTTCATCGGCGGCGAGCCGATGAAGCCGGCCACAAAGGTGGTGGCCGGGCGGGTGTACACCTCTTCGGGCGTGCCGAACTGTTCCATGCGGCCAGCGTTCATGACGATCATGCGCTGCGCCAGCGTCATGGCCTCCACCTGGTCGTGGGTGACGAAGAGCGAGGTGATGCTTAAGCTCCGGTGCAGCTTCTGGATTTCAAGCCGGGTCTGCGCGCGCAGCTTGGCGTCCAGGTTGGACAGCGGTTCGTCGAACAGGAACACTTGCGGCTGGCGCACGATGGCGCGACCCATGGCCACGCGCTGGCGCTGGCCACCGGAGAGCTCGCGCGGCTTGCGCTGCAAGAAGGGGCCGATTTCCAGGATGTTGGCGGCCTTGTCCACGCGCGCCCTGATTTCGTCCTTCGGCACTTTGGCGATCTTCAGGCCATAGGCCATGTTGTCGAACACGCTCATGTGCGGGTACAGGGCGTAGTTCTGGAACACCATGGCGATGTCGCGCTCGGCCGGCTCCAGCTCGTTGACCACGCGCCCGCCGATGGAGATGGTGCCGCCGGAGATGTCTTCCAGCCCGGCCACCATGCGCAGCAGGGTGGATTTGCCGCAGCCCGAGGGGCCGACGATGACGATGAACTCACCATCGCCGATATCGGCGCTCACGCCGTGGATCACCTGGTTGGCGCTCTTGCCCTTGCCGTAGCGCTTGATGACGTTGTTGAGAGAGATGCTAGCCATAGTTGTTCATCAGTTGGGATCGGGCTGGCCTTGATGCGGCTGCGCTGCGTCCCGCAAGTCGTTTACTTTTCGGTGTCCACCAGGCCCTTGACGAACCATTTTTGCATGAGCATGACCACGATGGCCGGCGGCAGCATGGCCAGGATGGCGGTGGCCATGACCACGTTCCATTCAATGTAGACCTCGCCGTAGATCGCGCGCTTGATGCCGAGCACCACCGGGTACATGTCCTCGCTGGTGGTGACCAGCAAGGGCCACAGGTACTGGTTCCAGCCGTAAATGAACTGGATCACGAACAGCGCGGCGATGCTGGTGCGCGAGAGCGGAAGCAGTATGTCCTTGAAGAAGCGCATGGGGCCCGCGCCGTCGATGCGGGCCGCTTCCGCCAGCTCGTCGGGCACGGTCAGGAAGAACTGGCGGAACAAAAAGGTGGCGGTGGCCGAGGCGATGAGCGGTATGGTGAGGCCCGCGTAGCTGTTGAGCATGTGCAGGTTCGAGACCACTTCATAGGTCGGCCCGATGCGCACCTCCACCGGCAGCATCAGCGTGACGAAGATCATCCAGAACACCAGGTTCTTCAAGGGGAAGCGGAAGTACACGATGGCGAAAGCCGACAGCAGGGAAATCGCGATCTTGCCCACGGCGATGATGACGGCGCTGACCAGGCTCACCCACAGCATCGGGGCCACCGCAGCGATAGTGGCGCCGCCACTTGTTTTCCCGCCAAACAGCGCGAGCCGGTAGCTTTCAATGACGTTGCTCCCCGGCATCAGTGACAAGGGGTTGCTGGTGGTGATCTGCTCGGCGGTCTGGGTCGAGCCGATGAAGGTCAGGTAGACCGGAAACACCACGGTCAGCACGCCCAGGATGAGGATCAGATGCGAGAAGAAAGTCAGTGCCGGGCGACGTTCGATCATGTCAATACTGCACTTTCTTCTCGACGAAGCGGAACTGGATGACGGTCAGCGCGATGACGATGAGCATGAGCACCACCGACTGCGCGGCCGAGCCGCCCATGTCCAGCGCCTTGAAGCCGTCGTAATAGACCTTGTAGACCAGGATCGCGGTTTCCCGGCCGGGGCCGCCGTGCGTGGCGGCATCGACAATCGCGAAAGTATCGAAAAAGGCATAGATTACGTTGATGACCAGCAGGAAGAAGGTGGTGGGCGACAGCAGCGGGAACACGATGGTCCAGAAGCGCCGCCAGGGCGATGCGCCGTCGAGGGTCGCGGCCTCGATCAGCGCATGCGGGATCGACTGCAGGCCGGCCAGGAAGAACAGGACGTTGTAGGAAATCTGCTTCCACACGGCGGCCATGACGATCAGCGCCATGGCATGGTTGGGGTTGAGCAGGTGGTCCCACTCCAGGCCGATCGAGCGCAGGGCATAGGCCACCACGCCATAGGGCGAGGCGAACATCATGAACCACAGCACGCCGGCCACCACCGGGGCTACGGCATAGGGCCAGATCAGCAGGGTTTTGTAGATGGCGGCGCCGCGCACCACGCGATTGGCCATGACGGCCAGCAGCAAGGCGATGACCAGACCAGGCACTGCCACCAAGATGGAGAAGACGGCCGTGGTCTTGAACGAGGCCAGGTAGCTGGGGTCGTTGAACAGGCGGCTGAAGTTCTCCAGACCGATGAATTCGACCGAGGTGCCAAACGCGTCCTGCTGCAGCAGGCTCTGGTACAGCGCCTGGGCCGCCGGCCAGAAGAAAAACACCAGGATGACCGCCATCTGCGGCGCGATCAGCAGCCAGGGCAGCCAGGTGGACTTGAAACGGACGCGTTTTTCCATGGAAGATCGGGTTGGAGGGCGGTTTCCCAAACAGAAAAGCAGATGGTTACCATCTGCTTTTCCTGTCAGGCGAAGCGGCTGTGAAGTTTAAGACTTGTTGGCCTTCTGGAAACGCTCCAGCTGCTCGTTGCCACGCTTGATGGCGATGTCCAGGGCTTCCTTGGGCGCTTTCTTGCCGGCCCACACGCCTTCCAGTTCCTCATCGATGATGGTGCGGATCTGCACGAAGTTGCCCAGGCGCACGCCGCGCGACTTGTCGGTGGTCTTGCGGATCATCTGCGTGACGGAGACATCGGTTCCGGGGTTCTTCTGGTAGAAGCCGGATTTCTCGGTCAGCTCGAACGAGGCCTTGGTGACGGGCAGGTAGCCCGTGCGCTGGTGGCTTTTGGCCGCCACCTCGGGTTGCGACAGGTAGCTGAAGAACGCGGCCACGCCCTTGTATTCGGCCGCTTTCTTGCCGCTCATCACCCACAGGCTGGCGCCCCCGATCACGGTGTTTTGCGGCGCGCCGGGCACATCCGGGTAGTAGGGCAGGGTGCCGATGCCATAGGCAAACTTGCCATTGCGGACCACGTTGCCGTACAGCGCCGAAGAGCCGGTGGCCATCGCGCATTCGCCGGAGACGAAGGTCGCATCGGCGGCGTTGCCGCGGCCCTTGTAGATGAACAGGCCTGACTTGGCCATGTTGGCCAGGTTCTCGATGTGACGCACGTGCAGCGGCGAGTTGAAGGCCAGGCGCGTGTCCAGGCCGCCGAATCCGTTGTTCTTGGTGGCGAACAGGGTGTTGTGCCAGGCCGAGAAGCTCTCCAGCTGGGTCCAGCTGATCCAGCTCGTGGTGAACGGGCACTTGTGGCCCGAAGCCTTGAGCTTGGCTGCGGCCAGGGCCACTTCAGGCCAAGTCGTCGGCGGGCGCTCGGGGTCCAGGCCGGCGGCCTTGAAGGCATCCTTGTTGTAGTGGAACACCGGGGTCGAGCTGTTGAACGGAAAGCTCAGCATCTGGCCGTTGGGCGCCGTGTAGTAGCCTGCCACGGCCGGCACGTAGGCGTTGGGGTCGAACTTGGCGCCGCCTTCCTTCATGACCTGGGCCACGGGCACGATCGCGCCCTTGGAGGCCATCATGGTGGCGGTTCCGACTTCGAACACCTGCAGGATGTGGGGGGCATTGCCGGCGCGGAAGGCGGCAATCGCGGCTGTCATGGATTCGTCGTAGTTGCCCTTGAACGTGGGGACGATCTTGTAGTCCTTCTGGCTGGCATTGAAGTCCTTGGACAGGTCGTTGACCCACTCGCCGAGGGCCCCGCCCATCGAGTGCCACCACTGGATTTCAGTCTGGGCCTGGACCGGAAAGGCCAGGACGGCGCTTAATGCGGCCGCAGCAAAATGCAACTTCATGAAAAACTCCTTGTTCAGACGCTTCAGCCTAGCTGGCGAATGTGTCGTGGATATGTCAAATTGATTACACTGCTGCTTGGCGCGCCTGACTACCGGAGTTTCCACTAGGCCGGACGTTCATTCCTGGCATGGGCCGCAAGAAGCCCGGAAACAGCAGGTGAATGCTGCGCTGCGGTAACATCTCTCCTCAGCCGGGTAGTACGTTCTGGCTGAAACCTCAGAACACGATGAACGCCCCGACTACGCTTAACCAACTTGTATCTGCGCCTGGTTCCGTGCCGCATGCGCATGAACGCATTCGCGAAATTCCCTACAACTACACCTCGTTTTCCGATCGCGAAATCGTGATCCGTTTGTTGGGTGCCAGGGCCTGGGAACTGCTTGACCGGCTGCGGGACGAGCGCCGCACCGGCCGCTCCGCCCGCATGCTGTACGAGGTGCTGGGCGACATCTGGGTGGTGCAGCGCAATCCCTATTTGCAGGACGACCTGCTGGACAATCCGAAGCGGCGCCGGCTGCTGGTGGAGGCGCTGGAGCACCGGCTGGGCGAAGTGCAGAAACGGCGCACGCCGCAGGCCGATCCGGAACGCGATGCGCTGGTGGGCGAGTTGCTGCAGGACGCCAGTCGCGCGGTGAAGGATTTTGACGCCGCGTTTGTGGCGACGGCGGAGCTCAGGCGCAAGACACAGCGCACCCTGAGCCGGCTCACCGCCAAGGACAACGTCAAGTTCGATGGCCTGAGCCGGGTCTCGCATGTGACGGACGCCACCGACTGGCGCGTCGAGTACCCGTTCGTGGTGCTGACGCCCGATACCGAGGCCGAGATGGCCGGTCTGGTCAAGGGCTGCATCGAGCTGGGCCTGACCATCATCCCGCGCGGCGGTGGCACGGGCTACACGGGCGGCGCCGTGCCCCTGACCTGGAAGAGCGCGGTGATCAACACCGAAAAACTCGAGGCCATGACCGAGGTCGAGATGCTGACGCTGCCGGGCATGGACCGGCCGGTGGCCACGATCTGGACCGAGGCCGGCGTCGTGACGCAGCGCGTGGCCGACGCGGCCGAGCGCGCCGGCTTCGTGTTCGCGGTGGACCCGACCTCGGCCGAGGCTTCCTGTGTCGGCGGCAATGTCGCCATGAACGCGGGCGGCAAGAAGGCCGTGCTGTGGGGCACGGCGCTGGACAACCTGGCCTCGTGGCGCATGGTCACACCCGATGCGGGCTGGCTGGAGGTCACGCGGCTGAACCACAACATGGGCAAGATCCATGACGCGCAAGTCGCCAGTTTCGAGTTGAAGTATTTGCAGGCCGACGGACGAACGCTGGTGCGCACCGAGCGGCTGGACATCCCGGGCCCGAGCTTTCGCAAGGAGGGCCTGGGCAAGGACGTGACCGACAAGTTCCTGAGCGGCCTGCCCGGCATCCAGAAAGAGGGCTGCGACGGCCTGATCACCAGCGCGCGCTGGGTGGCGCACCGCATGCCGGCCCACATCCGCACCGTGTGCCTGGAGTTCTTCGGCAATGCGCGCGATGCGGTGCCCAGCATCGTCGAGATCAAGGACTTCATGTTTGCCGAGCAAAAGCGCTCGGGCGTGGTTCTCGCCGGGCTGGAGCACCTGGATGACCGCTATTTGAAAGCGGTGGGCTACGCCACCAAGTCCAAGCGCGGCGGCTTGCCCAAGATGGTGCTGTTTGGCGACATTGCCGGCGACGACACCGATGCCGTGGCGCGCGCCACCTCCGAAGTGGTGCGCCTGGCCAACTCGCGCAGCGGCGAAGGCTTCATCGCCATCAGCCCGGAAGCGCGCAAGAAATTCTGGCTCGACCGCAAGCGCACGGCTGCGATCTCAAAACACACGAATGCCTTCAAGATCAACGAAGACGTGGTGATCCCCCTGCCGCGCATGGCCGAGTACACCGAGGGCATCGAGCGCATCAACATCGAGCTCAGCCTGCAGAACAAGATCAAGCTGTGCAACGAGCTGGAAGCCTTCTTCGCCGAGGGCAATCTGCCGCTGGGCAAGCATGACGACGCGAACGAAATTCCGCCGGCCGAGCTGCTGGAAGACCGGGTGGCGCAAGGCCTGGCCCTGATCGGCGAGGTGCGCGCCCAGTGGCAGGGTTGGCTGCGCGACGTGGACACGCTGTTCCCGCAACTGCAGGACCACAGCTTGCGCGCGAGCTGGAAGACGCAGATCCGCGTCCAGCTGCAAGCCATCTTCACCGGCAGTGCGTTCGGCGCCATCCTGGCCGAGTGCAACGCCATCCACCAGCGCGTGCTCAAGGGCCGGGTCTGGGTGGCGCTGCACATGCATGCCGGCGACGGCAATGTGCACACCAACATTCCGGTCAACAGCGACGATTACGAGATGCTGCAGGCCGCCCACCACGCGGTCAAGCGCATCATGGCGCTGGCGCGCTCGCTGGACGGCGTGATCTCGGGCGAGCACGGCATCGGCATCACCAAGCTGGAATTCCTCAGCGACGAGGAACTGCGTCCGTTTGCCGACTACAAGCGCCGCATCGACCCCGAGGGGCGCTTCAACAAAGGCAAATTGCTACGAAATCAGGAGCTGTCGGCGCAAATAGGCCGGGCGCTAGAGGCCGATTCGCCGCTGGGCCGCCCCGAGGCGAATCAGCCCCCCCGGGGGGCAGCGACCCGTGAAGCGGCGGAGCGTGGGGGCATCATGCATGCCGACCTGACCAATGCCTACACGCCGAGCTTTGGCCTGATGGGACACGAGTCGATCATCATGCAGCAGTCCGATATTGGCGCGATTGCCGACAGCGTGAAGGACTGCCTGCGCTGCGGCAAGTGCAAGCCGGTGTGCTCCACCCATGTGCCGCGCGCCAACCTGCTGTACAGCCCGCGCAACAAGATCCTGGCCACCTCGCTGCTGGTGGAAGCCTTCCTGTATGAAGAGCAGACGCGGCGCGGCATTTCGATCCGGCACTGGGAGGAGTTCGAGGACGTGGCCGACCACTGCACGGTGTGTCACAAATGCCTGTCGCCGTGCCCGGTGGACATCGACTTTGGCGACGTGTCCATGAACATGCGCAACCTGCTGCGCAAGATGGGGCAGAAATCGTTCCGGCCCGGCAACGCGGCCGCCATGTTCTTTCTCAACGCGACCAACCCCGAGACCATCAAGTTCATGCGCTCGGCCATGGTGGATGTGGGCTTCAGGGCCCAGCGCCTGGCCAATGATGTGCTGCGCGCCTTTGCCCGCAAGCAGACAGCGAAGCCGCCCGCGACCGTGGGCCCGGCCCCGCTCAAGGAACAGGTGATCCACTTCATCAACAAGAAGATGCCCGGCGGCTTGCCCAAGAAGACCGCGCGGGCCTTGCTGGACATCGAGGACGCCAACTACGTGCCCATCATCCGCAACCCGAAAACCACCACGGCCGAGACCGAGGCGGTGTTCTACTTCCCCGGTTGTGGCTCGGAGCGGCTGTTCAGCCAGGTGGGGCTGGCCACGCAGGCCATGCTGTGGCATGCCGGGGTGCAGACGGTGCTGCCGCCGGGTTATCTGTGTTGCGGCTATCCGCAGCGCGGCTCGGGCCAGTTCGACCGCGCCGAAAAAATCATCACCGACAACCGGGTGCTGTTCCACCGCGTGGCCAACACGCTGAACTACCTGGACATCAAGACCGTGGTGGTGAGCTGCGGCACCTGCTACGACCAGTTGCAGGGCTACAAGTTCGAGGACATTTTCCCGGACTGCCGCATCATCGACATCCACGAGTACCTGCTGGAAAAAGACATCAAGCTCACGGGCGCGCAGGGCGGCTATCTTTACCACGAGCCCTGCCACAACCCCATGAAGCTCGGCGACTCGATGAAAACGGTGAAGACGCTGCTGGCGGGCAGCTCGGGCGGCAATGTGCTCAAGAGCGAGCGTTGCTGCGGCGAGTCGGGCACGCTGGGCGTGACGCGCCCGGATATCGCCACCCAGGTGCGTTTTCGCAAGGAAGAGGAAATCCGCAAGGATGAGGTGGCCTTGCGCGACATGATGCAAGGCGCCCCCGGCGGCGCGGGCCCGGCGGACGAGAAGGGCAACATCAAGATCCTCACCAGCTGTCCGAGCTGCCTGCAGGGCCTGACCCGCTACGGCAACGACCTGCAGAACGGCCTGCTGGAGGCCGACTACATCGTGGTCGAGATGGCCCGCCAGATTCTCGGCGAGCAGTGGCTGCCGCAGTATGTGGCCGCGGCCAACACCGGCGGCATCGAACGCGTGCTGGTCTGAGGCCATGAAGCTGGCCGGCTGTTCGCTGTGTGAGACGCAAGGCGGCGTGCCGGTCTTTCGCGGCGACAGGTTTCGCGTGATTCGGGCCGAGGAAGAGGGTTTTCCGGCCTTTTACCGCCTGGTCTGGAACGACCACGTGGCCGAGTTTTCCGACCTGCCGGCGTCCGAGCGCGCCCTGTGCATGGAGGCGGTGACCGTCATCGAAACCGTGCTGCGGCGCCAGCTCAAGCCGACCAAGATCAATCTGGCCACGCTGGGCAATGTGGTGCCGCACCTGCACTGGCACGTGATCGCCCGTTTCGACTGGGACAGCCATTTCCCGGCGCCGGTCTGGGGCGCGGCGCAGCGGCCGTCCGATGCGCAGGCGCTGGTGCAGTTGCGCGCACGACTGCCTGCGCTCGACGTGGGCATTCGGCAAGCCCTGGCAGCCAAGCCGGGCGCCTGGTGATAATTCGATCTTTCAGCAGGTGAATCCAATGGCAGGTTTGCAATCCGGTGCACCGGCACCCCAGGACATCACGGTTCACAGCCAGTCCAGGGTGCTGGAGGTGAGTTTTTCCGATGGGGCGACATTCCGCATCCCGTTCGAGCTGATGCGCGTGTATTCACCCTCGGCCGAGGTGCAGGGGCATGGGCCCGGCCAGGAGGTGCTGCAGACCGGCAAGCGTCTGGTTGAACTGGCGGCGCTGGAGCCGGTGGGCAATTACGCGGTGCAGCCCGCATTTTCCGATGGCCATGACAGTGGTATTTTTTCCTGGGACTACCTTTATTTTTTGGGGTCCCAGCAGGAAAAACTCTGGGAAGACTACTTCGCGCGTCTCAAGGCCGCAGGGGTGGAGCGCGATGCGCCCATGCCGCAGAAGGCCGGACACGGATGCGCCAGTCACTGAAGCTGGAGTTGCTATAAAATTTATAGCTAATCACGCATTTCCCGCAAGGGCTGGTGCCACATTTTCATCATAATCACGACAAATTCCCGAATACCGCCCGGGGTTGCCGCACCACTTGGCCGGTTTCGGGTCTAGCATTGCACCCATGACAGCAACCCATTTTGGTTTCGAGTCCGTTGACGAGGCTGAGAAGGCACGGCGCGTGCGCGGCGTGTTCGATTCGGTCGCGCCCAAATACGACCTGATGAACGACCTCATGTCGATGGGCCTGCACCGCGTCTGGAAGGCCTACACCGTGATGGCGGCCGACATCCGCGAGGGCCACCAGGTGCTCGACATCGCGGGCGGCACGGGCGACCTGGCGCTGGCTTTTTCCAAAAAAGTGGGCCAGACCGGGCAGGTGGTGCATACCGACATCAACGAGGCCATGCTGCGCACCGGGCGCGATCGCCTGCTCGACGCGGGCGTGGCCTTGCCCACCCTGGTGTGCGATGCCGAGAAGCTGCCTTTTGCCAGCAACCATTTTGACGTGGTGAGCGTGGCCTTCGGCCTGCGCAACATGACGCACAAGGACGCGGCGCTGGCCGAGATGAACCGCGTGCTCAAGCCCGGCGGCCGGCTGCTGGTGCTGGAGTTTTCCAAGGTGGCGCCTCCCCTGGAAAAACTCTACGACTGGTATTCCTTCAAGGTGCTGCCCAAATTGGGCCAGCTGGTGGCGGGTGATGCTCACAGCTACCAGTACCTGGCGGAATCGATCCGCATGCATCCGGGGCAGGAAGAGCTCAAAGCCCTTATGCGGAAAAGTGGCTTTGCGCATGTGGACTATCACAACCTCGCCGGCGGGGTGGTGGCATTGCATGTTGGAATCAAGTGCTGACGCTTGTGATACTGGAATTGATCCTTATTTGATGGTGAATTCATTGGAGACAATATGAAACTTTGGTCTGTGGTTTTGGCTGTGGCACTTGCCCTCACCGGTTTGAACGCGGAAGCGGCCAAACGCCTGGGTGGCGGCAAGTCCATCGGCAAGCAGTCCAGCAATGTGACGCAGCGTGAGGCGGCCTCCGGCGGCACAACGGCTGCGGCGGCAAAGCCTGCCGCGGCGCCGGCAGCTGCCGCGCAGCCGGCCAAGAGGCCTTGGGGCGCCATGCTCGGCGGCCTGGCCGCCGGCCTGGGCCTGGCTTGGCTGGCCCATTCGCTCGGTTTCGGCGAGGGCTTCGGGCAGTTCATGCTGATCGCCCTGCTGGTGCTGGTGGCGATGGGGGCGATTGGCTGGTTCCTGCGCAAGCGCCAGCCGGTGCAATCCCGGGGTGCGAGTCCCTATGCTTTTCAGGGCGCGGGCGCCGCCAACGTCCCTGCCACCGACAGCAAAGCCTATCGCCCCGAAAATGTGGGCAACGACGCGTCGGCGCGTCCGTGGGAGCGCAACAGCATGCTGTTTGAGCCGGCCAGCGCGCCGCAGGCGTCTGGCAGCATGATCGGATCGGCATTGGCCGGCTCACAGGTCTGGGGCGTTCCGGCGGGCTTCGATACCGACGGATTTTTGCAGGCGGCCAAGCGCAACTTTGTGACCTTGCAGGCGGCGTGGGACAAGTCGGATATCGAGGCCCTGCGCGCCATGATGACCGACGGCATGCTGCAGGAAATCCAGTCGCAGCTGGCTGAGCGCGAGACCCATACGGGGGGTGTCGTCAACCACACCGATGTCGTCATGATCGAGGCACAGTTGCTCGGTATCGAGGACGTGGGTGAAGACTACATGGCCAGCGTCGAGTTCTCCGGCATGATCCGCGAGGAGCCGTCGGCCGGTCCGAGTCCATTCCGCGAGGTCTGGAACATGACCAAGCCCAAGAGCGGCACCAGCGGCTGGCTCGTGTCGGGAGTTCAGGCCCTGCAATAAGGATTGCGAATTTGATCCTCCCTGAAATTCAGCGAATATTCAGGGAATAATCGGGGACTATGGCAACACAGTCCCCGTTTCTTTTGCTGCAGGAAGCTCTCCAGAAGCTCAGCGCCAATCTCCAGCCGCCCGAGTGGGCGGTCGACGAGGTTCAGCGCCGCATGGTGCTGTTGCTCAACCATGTCCTGATGCGGGAAAAAGAGGCCATGGGGCGTCTGTCCAGGCAGACTGGCCGGGTCATCCTGCTTCAGTGGCGAACCTTGACGCTCAAGTTGGTGGCGACGCCTGCCGGTCTGCTGGATCGCGCCCGGCCCGATGCCGTGCCTGATTTGATGCTGGCACTCACGCAAGAGTCGCCGCTTGAACTGCTTGAGGCCGCGGTGCGCGGGAACAAGCCAGCGGTGCGGATCGAGGGCGACGTGCAATTGGCCGCCGAGGTCAACTGGCTGGCGGACCATGTTCGCTGGGACATGGAGGAGGACCTGTCCCGCATCGTGGGCGATGTGCCGGCACACGCCATGGGGCAGGCCGCACGCCGCATGAGGGACGCCCTGCGCCAGTTCATGGGCGGGCGTGCTCCCGTCAGTCCTGGCGGAACGCAGACATGACGCGCCTGTTCCGGGGTGCGTTCATCGTCTGGATCGTGCTGCGCTACGGTCTGGATGAACTGGTATTGAAAAGCTTTCAAAAACCCTGGCTGCGGGTGCTGGCGCGCATGGTGTCCGTGGGGCGCAATCTGGATGCGCCGCGTGGCCAGCGCCTGCGCGAGGCGCTGGAGCGCCTGGGCCCCATTTTTGTCAAGTTCGGCCAGGTGCTTTCAACCCGGCGCGATTTGATGCCCGCCGATATCGCGGACGAACTGGCCCGGCTGCAGGACCGGGTGCCGCCCTTCAGCTCCGAGGTGGCGGTGGCCATCATCGAGCGTACCTTGCGCAAGCCGGTCAATGAGATATTCACCTCGTTTGAGCGCGAACCCGTGGCCAGTGCATCGATTGCCCAGGTGCATTTCGCCAGGCTGCTGGATCGCGACGGCCGCGAGCGCGAGGTGGCGGTCAAGGTGCTGCGCCCCGGCATGCTGCACGCGATCGAAAAGGACCTGAGCCTGATGCGCATGATGGCGGGCTGGGTGGAAGGCCTGTCGGCCGACGGCAAGCGCCTCAAGCCGCGCGAGGTGGTGGCCGAGTTCGACAAGTACCTGCATGACGAGCTCGATCTGGTGCGCGAAGCCGCCAGTGCGGCGCAGTTGCGGCGCAACATGGCCGGACTCGATCTGGTGCTCATTCCCGAGATGTTCTGGGACTATTGCATGTCCGACGTGATCGTGATGGAGCGCATGAATGGCATTCCCATCAGCCAGACCGCCCGCCTGCGGGCCGCGGGGGTTGACTTCAGGAAACTCGCGCGCGACGGCGTGACGATTTTTTTCACGCAGGTGTTTCGCGATGGTTTTTTCCACGCCGACATGCATCCGGGCAACATCCAGGTCAGCGTGGACCCCGCCACCTTCGGGCGCTACATCTCGCTGGATTTCGGCATCGTGGGCACATTGACCGAGTTCGACAAGGAATATCTGGCGCAGAATTTCACGGCCTTTTTCCGGCGCGACTACAAGCGGGTGGCGCAACTGCATATCGAATCGGGCTGGGTGCCGCCACAGACGCGGGTCGATGAGCTGGAGTCCGCCATCCGCTCGGTCTGCGAACCGTATTTCGATCGCCCGCTCAAGGAAATCTCGCTGGGCATGGTGCTGCTGCGCCTGTTCCAGACCTCGCGGCGCTTTCAGGTGGAAATCCAGCCGCAGCTCGTGTTGCTGCAAAAGACCCTGCTCAATATCGAGGGCCTGGGCCGCCAGCTCGACCCGGAGCTGGACCTGTGGAGCACCGCCAAGCCGTTTCTGGAGAAATGGATGCTGGAGCAGGTGGGGCCGAAAAAGCTGCTGGAGCAGCTCAAGGACGAGGCGCCCCGCTATGCCAAACTGCTACCCGAGCTGCCGCGTCTGCTGTACGACTACCTCAGGCAGCGACCGGCGGACCATCGCCGCGGCCTAGAGGAGCTGCTGGCCGAGCAAAAGCGCACCAACAAGCTGTTGCAGGGCCTGATGTATGGTGGCATTGGTTTTGCTTTGGGTTTGCTTGCCATGCAGGTACTGGTGCGGATCAGAATGTTCTGATTCCGCTTTTAATCATCCGGCGCACATGGAAGGGGGCGTATCGTGCTGTTGACTTTGGTCATTGTCTACTTGCTAACCACCATCGCGATTGGCCTGTACGCTGCCAAGCGGGTCAAGAATTCGGCGGATTTCGCCATCGCGGGGCGCAAGCTGCCGCTGGTGATGATTGTCACCACCACCTTCGCCACCTGGTTTGGTTCGGAAACGGTGCTGGGCATACCGGCCAAGTTCGTCAATGGCGGCCTGAACAGCGTGGTCGAGGATCCCTTTGGCGCGGGCACCTGCCTGATTCTGGTCGGGCTGTTCTTTGCGGGCAAGCTCTACAAGATGACGCTGCTGACCATCAGCGACTACTACCGGGAGCGTTTTGGCCGCGTGGTCGAGGTGATCTGCTCGCTCATCATCATGCTGAGCTACCTGGGCTGGGTGTCGGCCCAGGTCACGGCGCTGGGCCTGGTGTTCAACGTGTTGTCGGGCGGCGCCATCAGCATTTCCACGGGCATGGTCATTGGCGTGGTGTCGATCCTGGCCTACACCCTGTTTGGCGGCATGTGGTCGGTGGCCGTGACCGATTTCATCCAGATGATCATCCTGGTTGGCGGCCTGGCCATTCTGGCGGTGTTCGCCGGCAACATGGCAGGCGGCGCCGACAAGGTTGTCAGCCTGGCCATGAGCCGGGAACTGTTCAAGTTCTGGCCCGAACCGAGCCTCAAGGACATCATCTTTTTCTTTGCCGCGGCCATCACCATGATGCTGGGCTCGATTCCGCAGCAGGACGTGTTCCAGCGCGTGATGTCGGCCAACAGCCCGTCGGCGGCCACCAAGGGGCCGGTGATTGGCGGCATTTTCTACATCCTGTTTGCCTTCGTGCCCATGTTTCTGGTGGCCAGCGCGCTGATCATCATGCCGGAGCAGACCGCCGTCCTGCTCAAGGAGGATCCGCAGAAAGTGCTGCCCACGCTGGTGCTCGAGAAAATGCCGTTCATCATGCAGGTGCTGTTTTTCGGTGCGCTGCTGTCGGCCATCAAATCGACCGCGTCGGCCACGCTGCTGGCGCCCAGCGTCACTTTTGTGGAGAACATCTGGCGCCAGTTCAGGCCGCATCTGGGTGACAAGCAGGAACTCAAGACCATGCGCATCACGGTGCTGGTCTTCAGCGCCCTGGTGCTGCTGTATGCCATCAGGATGCAGGGCACGCCGATTTATGAAATGGTGTCGGGGGCCTACCAGGTCACCCTGGTGGGGGCGTTCATTCCCCTGGTGTTCGGGCTTTACTGGAAAAAGGCATCCACCCAGGGCGCCATTTTCTCCATCGTGCTGGGGGTGCTGACATGGATACTGTTCATGGCAACACCCGCCGGTGAGCAGTTTCCGGCGCAACTTGCCGGCGTTCTGGCGGCCCTGGTGGGCATGCTGGTCGGCTCACTGGGGCCGCAAGCTATCGCGAACAGCCACGCCTCGCATCACAAGCTGGCCGGAACACCCTGAGGCCAGACGGCCCTCATGGCGCGGGGCACTCAGGTGTCCGTAGCGCCGTTTATCTATAATTGAAGGCTTTTGCATCAATCCAACGACCTTCAAGCCATGCCAATCTACGCATACAAATGTGAATCCTGCGGGCTCGCCAAGGATGTTTTGCAGAAAATCTCGGATCCGGTGCTGACCGAATGTCCCGCCTGTGGCGCGCACACGCTCAAAAAACAGCTGACCGCAGCCGGCTTCCAGCTCAAGGGTTCGGGCTGGTACGCGACAGATTTCCGCGGTGGCGCGTCTTCCGGCGGCGAGGGCGCGAGTCCGCCGGCGTCCGGCGCTGCCGACATGCCAGCGGCGCCCGCCAAGACCGAGACGGCTGCTGCGCCGGCCCCGGCCCCGGCCAGCACCTCCGGCTCCGCCACCTGATGCCGCTTGTCATGGCGAAATTCCGAAAATGGCTGTTCTCGGGCTTGCTGGTGCTGGCTCCGCTCATCATCACCCTGTGGGTGCTGGAGTGGGTGGTATCCACACTGGACATGACGCTGCAGATCCTGCCGCGTGTCTGGCAGCCGGACCAGCTCTTTGGCCTGCACATTCCCGGTCTGGGCGTGATCTTCGCGTTCGTCGTGGTGCTGAGCATCGGCGCGCTGGCATCCAACATCATCGGCAACAAGCTGGTCACCTGGTGGCATGCCCTGTTGCACCGCATTCCGGTGGTGCGTTCAATTTATTCGGGCGTCAAGCAGGTCTCGGACACGCTGTTCTCGGAAAAAGGCAATGCGTTTCGCAAGGCTCTGCTCATCCAGTGGCCGCGCGAGGGCATGTGGACCATCGGTTTCCTGACGGGGGTCCCTGGCGGGGACTTCGCCGCCCACTTTGAAGGCGAGTACCTGAGTGTGTACGTGCCGACCACGCCCAACCCCACGGGCGGCTACTTTGTCATGCTGAAAAAGAGTGATTGCATCGAACTCGAAATGAGCGTGGACGAGGCGCTGACCTACGTGATTTCCATGGGCGTGATCGTCCCCGGCGGGTCCAAGCACCCGCATCTGAAATAAGCCCGCATCCGGCGTGCGTTCCAATTGCTGAAAGAGAAGTTGTTATGGCCATGCGCTCCCACTATTGCGGTCTTGTGACCGACGCCCTGATGGGGCAAACCGTTACCCTGTGCGGCTGGGTCAATCGCCGACGCGACCATGGCGGCGTGATCTTTGTCGATCTGCGCGACCGCGAGGGTTATGTGCAGGTGGTGTGCGATCCCGATCGCGCCGACATGTTCAAGACGGCAGAGGGCCTGCGCAACGAGTTCTGCATCCAGGTCAAGGGCCTGGTGCGGGCC
>JBEIOV010000022.1:0-47898 GCA_040377375.1 Hylemonella sp. | reverse complement strand
CTGAACGGACGGTCCGGCGTCCTTGGCAGTGCCATCATCCCGCGCCAGCGGCTTGTCTTTCCAGACCGCCTTCCAGGCCGGCGTATCGCCCCGTGCGCCGGGCCGGCCTTGCGCTGCAGGGCCTCCCTCCTGAACGGACGGTCCGGCGTCCTTGGCAGTGCCATCATCCCGCGCCAGCGGCTTGTCTTTCCAGACCGCCTTCCAGGCCGGCGTATCGCCCCGTGCGCCGGGCCGGCCTTGCGCTGCAGCACGTTCATCCGGCGCGGCCGGTCTGGCTTGCAGCGCAGCGCCTTCATCCCGAACCACAGGCTTGTCTTTCCAGACCGCTTTCCAGGCCGGAATATCGCCCCGTGCGCCTGACCCGACCGGCGCAGCGGTACTTTCATCCGGCGTGACATCAAGACCTTTTGAGACGTCGATCCACACTTCCTTGATCGGGCTGGCCAATACCGCCTGGATATCCTTCGGATCAGTGATGACGAAGCCGGAACGCCAGAAGGGATGGTCCAACCAGGAGCCGCAGAACTTCTTGAGGTGCATGCCGATGGTGAGTTGCTGAACGCTTATCTTTTTTAGCATCGTGGATCGCAGAGCGAAGGTACTCCTGCGCCCCACGCAGGTTCTGTTTTATTTATTCCTCAGGGACAAGAAACAACTCTCGACACCCACCCAAAAGAACGACTGGCCGCGGCAAACAAGCGGCCGCCCAGCAAAGTTTTTCAGATTCACGAATGAACAGCAAAGCTTCCTGTGTTGCAACACCAGCGTCTGCTGCGGTTGCGCGGGGAAGACCAGGGGATGATAACAAGGCGCGATGAGCCCTAGTGCAGGTGGCGCGGCTTGCGACCGCCCCCATGCCCCAAGCCGCCATGCCCGCCACCGGATCCGCGTGGCGGCTTGCCGATTTCAAGTGAGCTCACCAAGGCATCGAAGCGCTGGCTGAACAGCTTGTCAATCTCCGCCACCACGCCGCCGAGCTCTGCGCCATCAAAATGGCGCTCCATCATGTTGACCACATCCTGAACCAGCAAATCGCGCTGCACCTGCATGATCGCCGCCGGATTCGGCCCCACGAAAAGCATCATGAAGTCATCGCGCGCTTCAGATTCGTCCTGCTCGTCTTCCTCATCAAAGTCGGCATCGTAAAAAGTGACTTCAATCGCGGCGCCGGTTTCAGCCAGTTCGTTCAGGCTCATGCACATTTCATCCAGTGACTGGCGAAAGTCTTCATCACCCCGCACGGTCCAGCAAATCTGCAGAACGTGCTCCGGCGCATCAAACCGGATGCCGGGCTCATCCTCATAGGCGCTTTGGGCGCCATCGGCCAAGGAACGCGCGCCCGCATATTTCCACAAGGGCCGCAGGGCCTCCTGCAACTGCTCAAAGCCCACACCAGCGCGCAATGGCACCTGACCATGGACATGGATTTCATAAGGGGTGTTAAAGCTTGACATGTTTTGCACGTGTATGGATGGTGCCCGGGACCGGAATCGAACCGGTACGCCCCTTATGCAGGAAAGCGGCGGATTTTAAGTCCGATGTGTCTACCAATTTCACCACCCGGGCACAATTGTCTATTGTGAAACAAAAAGGCCTCGTCAACTCAGGCTGACGAGGCGCTTGTGACCAGAAATTCTGGAGGCGCGGGCCGGAGTCGAACCGACCTACACGGATTTGCAATCCGGTGCATAACCGCTTTGCTACCGCGCCAAAAACTTTTGCTTCTTTTGACAAGAAACCCGCATTTGCCTTAATAAAAAAGGGAAGCCTGGGCTTCCCTTTTTTTGGAATGTGGAGCGGGAAAAGAGTCTCGAACTCTCGACCTCAACCTTGGCAAGGTTGCGCTCTACCAACTGAGCTATTCCCGCATTTCGATCAACAAATTATAGCGTATTTTTTTGCCGTTTGCGCAGCCAGCGCCGCAATTTGATCAATGCTTGACCGACCCCTGCAGCGCCGATGCCGGTGCCGCCACATCGGCAGCGGCACTGGCAGCAACGGGCTCGTCATCCGGCAAGGGCGTTGGCATGCGCTCGAGCGCAATCTCCAGCACCTTGTCGATCCATTTGACGGGAACAATCTCCAGGCCGCTCTTCACGTTCTCGGGGATTTCCTGCAAGTCCTTGGCATTTTCCTCGGGGATCAACACCGTCTTGATGCCACCTCGCAAGGCCGCCAGCAACTTTTCCTTCAGGCCGCCAATCGCAGTGACCTCACCACGCAGCGTGATCTCGCCGGTCATGGCCACGTCGCCCCGCACGGGGATGCCCGTGAGCGCAGAGACAAACGCCGTTGTCATGGCCGCCCCCGCGCTGGGACCATCCTTGGGCGTTGCGCCATCGGGCACGTGAATGTGAAGATCCTTCTTCTCGAAGAACTCGTCCGGAATGCCCAGATGGCGTGCCCGGCTGCGCACCACGGTGCGCGCCGCTTCCACGGACTCCTTCATGACATCGCCCAGCGAGCCGGTGCGCGTGATGACACCCTTGCCCGGCATCAGCGCGGCTTCGATCGTCAACAGGTCGCCGCCCACCTCGGTCCACGCCAGGCCCACCACCTGACCCACCTGGTTCTGCTGTTCGGCGCGACCGTAGCTGAACTTGCGAACACCCAGGAAGTCATTGAGGTTCTCGGCCGTGACCTTGACTTGCGGTTGCATCTTCTTGAGCTGCAAGGCCTTGACCACCTTGCGGCAGATCTTGGAGAGCTCGCGTTCCAGCGAGCGCACGCCCGCTTCACGGGTGTAGTAGCGCACGATGTCGCGCACCGCATCTTCCGCCACCAGCAATTCCTCTTCCTTCACGCCGTTGTTCTTCAACTGCTTGGGCAGCAGGTACTTGAGCGCGATGCTGGTTTTCTCGTCCTCGGTGTAGCCGGACAGCCGAATCACTTCCATGCGATCGAGCAGGGCCGGCGGAATGTTCATGGAGTTCGAAGTCGCCACGAACATCACGTCGCTCAGGTCAAAGTCGACCTCGACATAGTGGTCGCCGAACTTGTGGTTCTGCTCGGGATCCAGCACTTCGAGCAGGGCGCTCGACGGATCGCCCCGGAAATCGGTGCCCAGCTTGTCTATCTCGTCCAGCAGGAACAGCGGATTGCGCGTGCCGACCTTGGACAGGCTTTGCAGCACCTTGCCCGGCATGGCGCCGATGTAGGTGCGGCGGTGTCCACGGATCTCGGCCTCGTCGCGCATGCCGCCCAGCGCCACGCGAACGTATTTGCGGCCGGTGGCTTTGGCAATCGACTGCCCCAGGGAGGTCTTGCCCACCCCCGGCGGGCCGACCAGGCACAGGATCGGCGCCTTGACCTTGTCCACCCGTTGCTGCACAGCGAGATATTCCAGGATGCGGTCCTTGACCTTGTCCAGGCCAAAGTGGTCTTCGTTGAGCACATCCTCGGCATGCGCCAGGTTGTGCTTGATCTTGGTCTTGGCCGCCCAGGGCAGCCCGGTCAGCACATCGATGTAGTTACGCACCACCGTGGCCTCGGCTGACATGGGCGACATCAGCTTGAGCTTCTTGAGCTCGCTCTCGGCCTTCTTCAGGGCGTCCTTGGGCATCTTGGCCGACTTGATCTTTTTCTCGATCTCCTCGATGTCGGCGCCCTCTTCGCCTTCGCCCAGTTCCTTCTGGATGGCCTTGACCTGCTCGTTCAGATAGAAGTCGCGCTGGTTTTTTTCCATCTGGCGCTTGACGCGGCCGCGGATCTTCTTGTCGACGTTGAGGATGTCGACTTCACGCTCGATCTGCTCGAACAGGTTTTCCAGGCGCTCCTTGACGCTGGCCAGGCTCAGCACGGCCTGCTTGCTGTCGAGCTTGAGCGGCAGGTGCGCGGCAATGGTGTCGGCCAGACGCCCTGCATCGTCAATACTGGAAATGGAGGTAAGGATTTCGGGCGGAATCTTCTTGTTGAGTTTGACGTACTGGTCAAACTGCTGCATTACGGCACGGCGCAGCGCCTCGATCTCGCTGGACTGGTCGCGCGATGGCTCATCGGCATCGGCCACAACCTCGATCGGCGTGACATTGGCGGAAAAATGCGACTCCCCCTCCTCGATCCGGTTCACCGTGGCGCGCTGCTGGCCTTCGACCAGCACCTTGACCGTGCCATCGGGCAACTTGAGCATTTGCAAAATCGTGGAGACGCAGCCGACATCAAACATGTCGGAAACCTGAGGTTCATCCTTGGCGGCGGCTTTTTGCGCCACCAGCATGATGCGACGCTCGGCCTCCATGGCCGATTCAAGCGCCTTGATGCTCTTGGGCCGTCCGACAAAAAGCGGAATCACCATGTGCGGAAAGACCACCACGTCGCGCAGGGGCAGCAGTGGCAGATCAATCGGAGTGGCAGGCAGAGGGGTATGACCAGACATGGGAAAACCTTTACGTTACCTGTTGAATATGGACTACAAGTGCGGATTTTCAACCCGCCAGTCATTATTGACCGGCCGGAAAACAAAAAAACAGCAGATAAACCAGCTGAATCAGGCCTTCTTGGCCGCTTCGCGATACACCAGCAAGGGTGGTGTGTTCTCGTCGATGGTGGACTCATCCAGCACCACCTTGTCGACATTGACCGTATTGGGCAACTCGTACATGGTGTTGATCAGCGACTGCTCCAGAATCGAACGCAAGCCCCGGGCCCCGGTTTTGCGGGCCAGCGCCTTCCTGGCAATGGCCTTCAGGGCCGACGGGCGAATCTCCAGGTCAACGCCTTCCATGGCCAGCAGTTTGCCGTATTGCTTGACCAGCGCATTCTTCGGCTCGGTCAGAATCTGGACCAGGGCGTCCTCGCTGAGTTCAGCCAGCGTGGCCACGACCGGCATGCGCCCCACCAATTCGGGAATCAGGCCGAACTTGATCAGATCTTCCGGCTCCACGTCCTTGAACACTTGGGTCAGGCTGCGCTGCGCCTTGCTTTTGACGGCCGCGCCAAAACCGATACCGGAGGATTCGGTCCGGTTCTCGATGACTTTTTCCAGTCCGGCGAAGGCACCGCCGCAAATGAACAGGATGTTGGTCGTGTCGATCTGGATGAAGTCCTGGTTCGGATGCTTGCGACCGCCCTGCGGCGGAACGCTGGCCATGGTGCCCTCGATCAGCTTGAGCAAGGCCTGCTGCACGCCCTCGCCCGACACGTCGCGCGTGATCGACGGGTTGTCGGACTTGCGGGAAATCTTGTCGATCTCGTCGATATAGACAATGCCGCGCTGGGCCCGCTCGACCTCGTAGTTGCAGCTTTGCAGCAGCTTCTGGATGATGTTCTCGACGTCCTCGCCCACGTAGCCGGCCTCGGTCAGCGTCGTGGCATCCGCCATCACAAAGGGCACATCCAGCATGCGCGCCAGCGTTTGCGCCAGCAAGGTCTTGCCCGACCCCGTGGGGCCGATCAGCAGGATATTGCTTTTGGTCAGCTCGACGTCATCCTTCTTGGCTTTTTCCTTGTGCTGCAGGCGTTTGTAATGGTTGTACACGGCCACCGCCAGCGTGCGCTTGGCGGGTTCCTGCCCAATCACGTAGTTGTCCAGATTGGCCTTGATTTCGGCGGGTGTGGGCAGGTCCCCGCGCGCCTCCCCCGCCTCATTGCCGGTGGGCAGTTCATCGCGGATGATCTCGTTGCAAAGCTCAATGCACTCGTCGCAGACAAACACCGACGGGCCGGCGATCAGCTTCTTGACCTCATGCTGGCTTTTGCCGCAAAAAGAGCAATAAAGTGTTTTCTCGCTAGAAGAGCCTTTTTTCTCGGCCATGAACAATGCCTTTTCGGGAAGTTACCGAATGATACCCAAATAAAAGCCGTGCTTCCCGCCACCCAAAGCACCGCGGTAATGACGAATGCCCCGCCCCGCGAAGCCGGTTACGTCCGCTTGGAAATAACCTGGTCAACCAGTCCGTACTCTTTGGACTCTTCAGCCGACATGTAGAAGTCACGCTCGGTGTCAAGCGCAATTTTTTCCAGCGACTGGCCTGTGCGCTCGGCCAGAATTTTGTTGAGCTGCTCGCGGGTCTTCAGAATCTCCCTGGCCTGAATCTCGATTTCAGTGGCCTGGCCTTGACTTCCGCCCGAAGGCTGGTGAATCATGATCTTGGAATTGGGCAGGGAAAACCGCTTGCCCTTGGCACCCGCGGCCAGCAAAAAGGCGCCCATGCTGGCGGCAAAGCCGGTACACAGCGTGGAAACCGCCGGCTTGATGAAATTCATGGTGTCGAAAATCGCCATGCCGGCGCTGACCGAACCGCCCGGCGAGTTGATGTAGAACGAAATGTCCTTGTCCGGGTTATCGCTCTCCAGAAACAACAACTGCGCCACGATCAGATTGGCTGACTGGTCGTTCACAGGCCCCACCAGGAAAATCACGCGCTCCTTGAGCAGGCGTGAATAAATATCGTAAGACCGCTCGCCGCGGCCTGACTGCTCGACCACCATCGGAATCATGCCGAGGCCTTGCGTTTCGAACGCACCGTTTTGAAAGCTCATATTTTCTCCAAGAGATAGCCGTACTGTACCGAAAAACACATTCCCCAATGCACATGGGGCTTGCCCGCAGGACTGCAAGCCCTGCGCAAGCCCCACTCAGCTTACCGGTTCAAACGGAATCAGGCCTGGCCCATCAACTCGTCAAAACCAATGGCCTTGCCGCTCACCTTGGCCCGGGCCAGAACAAACTCGGTCACGTTGTTTTCAATCACGACCGCCTCGACCTCGGCCAGGCGGCGGTTGTCGCCATGGTACCAACGCACCACGTCAGCCGGTTTTTCATAGCTGGCCGCCAGTTCCTCGATATGGGCCTTGACCTGCTCCGGCGTGGCCTGCAGCGCATTGGAACGGACCAGCTCAGCCACCACCAGCCCCAGGCGGACCCGGCGCTCGGCCTGCGGACGAAAAACATCGTCGGGAATAGGGGCTTTATCGGCATCCTTGATGCCACGCTGCTTGAGCTCGGCGCGAGCGCCTTCGATCATGCGATCCACTTCGGCCTGCACGCTGGACTTGGGCAAGTCCAGCTCAGCCTTGGCCACCAGCGCGTCCATCACGGCCTGCTTGTTGCGGGCCAGCAGGCGGGACTTGACTTCTCGCTCGAGGTTTTTCTTGATGTCGGCGCGCAGGGCGTCCACTGAGCCTTCGGCAATGCCCAGCGACTTGGCCAGGGCCTCGTTGACGTCGGGCAGATGCGCAGCCTCGACCTTCTTGAGCGTCACCATGAAATCGGCTGTCTTGCCGGCCACATCCTGGCCATGGTAATCGGCGGGGAAAGCCAGCTGGAAGGTCTTGCTTTCGCCCGCCTTCAAGCCGCGCACGGCATCCTCGAACTCCTTGAGCATCTGGCCATCGCCGACCAGGAACTGGTAGTCCTCGGCCTTGCCGCCGGCAAAGGCTTCGCCATCGATCTTGCCTTCGAAATCGACCGTCACGCGGTCGCCGTCCTGGGCCGCCGCGTCCTGGGCACGCTGGGCGAAGGTGCGGCGCTGCTTGCGCAGGATTTCCAGCGTCTTGTCGATGGCGCTGTCGCTCACCTCGGCGCTCAGTTTTTCGACTTCAGCGGTGCTCAGATCGCCGATCTTGACCTCGGGATAGACCTCGAACACCGCATCAAAGGCCATTTCACCCTCGGGCGAGCCTTCTTTTTCAGTGATGCGCGGCTGTCCGGCCACGCGCAGCTTGGCTTCATTGGCCGCGCTGGCGAAAGCCTCGCCCACCTTGTCGTTCATCACTTCGTAGTGGACGGAGTAGCCATAACGCTGGGCCACGACGTTCATCGGCACCTTGCCGGGGCGGAATCCATCCATCTTCACGGTGCGCGCGAGACGCTTGAGGCGCGAATCGACTTCAGACTGGATGACGGTGACGGGAAGCGTCAGCGTGATTTTGCGTTCCAGCTTTTCAAGGGTTTCGACAGTTACGGCCATGATTCACTCCTAAGTTGTCAAGGATCAAGTGCATGCCCACGGGCACGTCAGCCTGATCCGCAAAAATTTCTGATCGCTTGAGAACGGCGTTGGTCGCTTCGCGACGCGGCCTGTCCCGCAAAGTCTCAGGATTGGTGCGCGGGGGGGGACTCGAACCCCCACACCATTGCTGGCGTCAGGACCTAAACCTGGTGCGTCTACCAATTTCGCCACCCGCGCGACAAAACAAAATGGGGAGGTCAGGACAGACCCCCCCATGAAATCGGTCAACTTTGCATTTTAACCTGCCGGCGAGCCCTCCGGTGTTTCGCGCTTCACGCGAAACCATGCGGGTCTGGCGCTACGCGCTGGCCCCGCTGGGCGGACTCAAGCAGACGCCGGTGTTTCGCGCTTCACGCGAAACCATGCGGCGTACATCGCCGGCAGCGCCAGCAGCGTCAGCACCGTGGCCACGATCAGGCCGCCCATGATGGCGACCGCCATGGGGCCCCAGAACACCGAGCGCGACAGCGGAATCATGGCCAGCACGGCGGCGGCGGCCGTCAACACGATGGGGCGCAGCCGGCGCACGGCGCTTTCGACGATGGCATCCCAGGCGGGCACCCCGTTGGCGCGGTCCTGCTCGATCTGATCGATCAGGATGACCGAGTTGCGCTGGATCATGCCCATCAAGGCAATCACCCCCAGCAGCGCGACAAAACCGAACGGCCGGTTCAGCAGCAGCAATGCGCCCGCCACCCCGGCAATACCCAGCGGCCCCGTGAGAAACACCAGCATGGCGCGGCTGAAGCTGTGCAATTGCAGCATCAACAGCGTGAAGGTGATGAACAGCATGATGGGAATGCCGGCCGCGATCGAATTGGATCCCTTGCTGCTTTCCTCCACGGCCCCGGCAACATCAATGCGGTAGGCACTCAGGCCGGCGGCCTTCCACCGGGCCTCCAGCGCCTTGAGTTTGGGCATCAGCTCGGCCGTCACCGTGGCGCCCTGCAGCCCTTCCACGATATCGCCCTGCACCGTGATGGCGTAATCGCGGTTCTCGCGCCACATGACACCCGGCTCCCAGGTGAACACCGGCTTGGCGATCTGCGTCAGCGGGATCGAGCGTCCCGACGCCGTGGGCAGGTAGGCATTGGCGATGTCCGTGATGGCATTGCGCTCGTCCAGCGGCTGGCGCAGCACGATGTCGATCAGCTTGTCGCCCTCGCGGTATTGGCCCACCGTGGTGCCGGCCAGGATCGTGCGCGACGCCTGGGCGATCGACTGGCTGGTCACGCCCAGCGCCCGCGCCTTGGCCTGATCGACCTCCAGGCGCAGCACCTTGACCGACTCGTTCCAGTTGTCGTTGACCCCGCGTGTATTGGGACTGCCGCGCATGACGGCCTTGACCTCGTCGGCACGCTCGCGCAGCACGAGCGGATCGGCGCCCACCACCCGGAACTGCACCGGATACGGCACCGGCGGTCCGTTGGGCAGCAGCTTGACGCGCCCCCGCACCTCGGGAAACTCCTGGGCCAGCAGGGCCGGCAGCTTGATACGCAGCGACTCGCGCGTCTTCAGGTCCCTGGACATGAGGATGAACTGCGACACATTGGTCTGGGGGAACACCTGGTCCAGCGGCAGATAGAAGCGCGGCACCCCCGAACCCACCCAGGTGCTGACCGCCGTCACCCCGGCCTCGTCCATGAAACGCTTTTCCACGCGCCGGGTCGTCTGTTCGTTGGCCGCGAAGGAGGTGCCCTCCGGGAACCAGATGTCCACCAGGATTTCCGGTCGGCTGGAGTCGGGAAAGAACTGCTGCTGCACCCGGCCCATACCGACAATGCCCAGCGCAAACGTCAGCAGCGTGACACCGATGGTGATCCAGCGGTGCTCCACGCACCAGTTCACCGTCTTGCGAAACCGGCTGTAAAAAGGACTGTCGAACAGCTCATGCGGCTGGTCGCCATCGGCATGGGGCTTGGTCTTGAGCAGGCGCGTGCCCAGATACGGCACGAAGTACACCGAGACAAACCAGCTCAGCACCAGCGCCAGCACCGTCACGCCAAAAATGGCGAAGGTGTACTCGCCAACCGACGACTTGGCCATGCCGATGGGTAAAAAACCGGTGGCGGTAATGAGTGTTCCCGTCAGCATGGGCATGGCGGTGATCTCGTAGGCGAAGGTGGCCGCGCGCACCTTGTCGTAGCCCTCCTCCATCTTGCGCACCATCATTTCCACCGCGATGATGGCGTCATCGACCAACAGGCCCAGGGCGATGATGAGCGAGCCCAGCGAAATCTTGTGCAGGCCGATGCCCCAGTACAGCATGCCCAGGAAGGTGACCGCCAGCACCAGCGGGATGGTGATGCCCACCACCAGGCCGGGCCGCATGTCGATGTAGTAGCCGCGGAACAGGCCGCGCGCGCCAGGCCGCCGGTGCAGGCCCAGGCTGATGACGCTTACCGCCAGCACGATCACGACCGCCTCGATCAGGACCCTGACGAATTCATTGACCGACGTGGCCACGGCCTGGGGCTGGTCCTGCACATTGACCAGCTTGATGCCCACCGGCAAGGCCGCCTCGATCTTGCCGGTGGCGGCCTTGAGTGCCTTGCCCAGCGCGATGATGTCGCCGCCCTTGGCCATGGAAACGCCCAGGGCGATGACCTGCTTGCCCTGGTGGCGCACCTTGATGGCCGGCGGATCCACATAACCGCGCTTGATGTCGGCGATGTCCTCCAGCCGCATCTGATTGCCCGAACTGCCGCGAATCGGCATGGCCCGCAGCTGCTCGATCGCCTGAAACTGCCCGCCCACCCGCACCTGCACCACATCCAGCGGTGTCTGCACGGCACCGGCACTCTCGACGGCGTTCTGCTGCCCGAGCTGGGACAGGACCTGGTTCAAGTCCAGCCCGAGCTGGGACAGGCGCTTTTGCGAAATCTCGATGTAGAGTTTTTCGTCCTGCACGCCAAAGAGCTCCACCTTGCTCACATCCGTCACCCGCAGCAGCGCCTGGCGCACGTCGTCGGCAAAGCCCTTGAGCTCGGCATCACTGAAGCCATCGGACTCCAGCGCGTAGATCACCCCGTAGACATCGCCGAACTCGTCATTGAAAAACGGCCCCTGAATGCCGCCGGGCAGCGTCTGGCGAATGTCGCCGATCTTCTTGCGCACGGTGTACCAGACGTTGGCCACATCGGCCGCCTTGGTGGAGTCCTTCACCTGAAAAATGATCTGCGACTCGCCGGGCTTGGAGTAGCTGCGGATCTTGTCGGCATACGGCGCTTCCTGCAGCGCGCGCTCGATCTTGTCGGTCACCTGCTCGGCCACCTGCTGCGCCGTCGCGCCCGGCCAGTAGGTGCGCACCACCATGGCCCGGAAGGTAAACGGCGGGTCCTCGTCCTGCCCGAGCTGGAAATAGGCGGCAAAGCCCAGCAGCATGAGCACCAGCATCAGGTAGCGGGTCAGCGGCGCATGATCCAGCGCCCATTTCGAAAGATTAAAGCCGGTTGGGGGTTGTTCCTGCGTCATGGCGAGCTCACTTGACCGAGGAAGCCGCCAGGCGCGGCGGCAGCGGATTTGCTACGGAATTTGTAGCTTCCTGCGCTTTGGAATCAAGGGCTGGAGCCGTTTTTTCCTTGTAAATCGTGACCTTCTGCCCGGGCGAGAGCACATGCACGCCGGCCGACACCACCAGCATGCCGGGCTGCAAGCCGCCCACGATGACCGCCTCATTGCCATCGGCCGTGTCGATTTGCACGATTTGCGACTTCACCGTCATGCTGGCGCGGTCCAGCACCCAGACCGCGGAGTTTTTCCCGTCCTGCCGCAGCGCGCTGGTCGGCAGCTTGATGACCTGCGCGCCACCACGCGCCAGGGATTGGGGCAGCACGGTCACGGTGGCGCCCAGCGACGGCGCCTCGGCCCCATCCAGCGACACCTTGACCAGGTAAGTGCGGGTCACCGGATCGGCACTGGCCCCCACTTCGCGCACCTTGCCCGTCATGCGCGCGTTGCTGGACCACACCCGCACCTCCACGCCGCCGCCGGGGCGGATGGCCGCCACCTGGTCTTCCGGCACCGAGAACACCACATCGCGCGCGCCGTCCTGTGCAATGCGAACCACCGGCGCGCCGGCGGCCACCACCTGGCCCGGTTCCGCTTCCACGGCCGTGACCACCCCCGAAACATCAGCCACCAGGCTGGTGTAGGACGCCTGGTTGCCCTGCGAGGCCAGCTGCGCCTGCGCCTGCTCGAGCTGCGCCTGCCCCGCCTTCAAGGTCGCCTCGCGGCGCTCCAGCTCGGCGCCACTGATGAAGTTCTGGTCCTTCAGTTCCTTGAAGCGCCGGTAGTCCGCCAGCGCCAGATCGCGGTTGGTCACGGCGGCGCTCACCTGCGCGCGCGCCGCATCCGCCGCCAATCTGTAATCCTGCGGGTCCAGCTGGGCCAGCACCTGGCCGGCCTTGACGCGCTGGCCCGGCTCGGCCTGGCGCTGCACGATCTTGCCCGCCACCCGGAAACCCAGGCGCGACTCGACCCGGGGCCGGACCTCCCCGGCGAACTCGGCGCCGGACTGGATGCTGTCCAGGCCCACGGTCATGATCTTGACCGCGCGCACCGGCTCGTCGCCGGGGGCTGAAGGGGAACAGGCGCCAAGCAGAAACGCGGCGCTGACGGCACTTAAACCGAGCCGCAAGGGCAAGGGAAATGGCTGGATGGACATGGCAAACCCGGAGTGGCTGAACAACAAAAAAAGGTCACTAATGACCAACTGGTTAGTAATCTAGAGCAAATGAGAATCCTTGTCAAGCGACAATCTGCCGCGTGAACACGCCCCGTCCGTCAACCGCCCCGCCCCCCCATCACTACGAGAACTTTCCCGTCGCCTCCTGGCTGTGTCCGCCGCGGTTGCGCCCGCCGATTGCGGCCATTTACCACTTCGCCCGCACGGCCGACGACATCGCCGATGAGGGCGACGCCCCGGCCCGGCAGCGCCTGGACGATCTGGCGGCCCTGCGCGCCGATCTCATGGCGGCGGCGGCCGGCCAGCCGCACAGCGCACGCTGGCCGCAGGTGTTCGAGCCCCTGCACGCCATGATCCGGGCTTTCGGGCTGCCCACGCCGCTGCTGGCCGACCTGCTTGACGCCTTTGGCCAGGACGTGGTCAAGACGCGCGACCAGGCCGGCTACGCCGACCGGGCGGAGTTGCTGGACTACTGCCGCCGCTCGGCCAATCCGGTGGGCCGCCTGCTGCTGCATCTGTATGGCGTGAACGACGAAGCCGCGCTGCGCATGAGCGATGACATCTGCACCGCGCTGCAGCTCATCAATTTCTGGCAGGACCTGAGCATCGACATCCCGCGCGCGCGCCATTACCTGCCCGCGCAGGACTGCGCCGCGCACCATGTCAGCCCGGATGAGCTCAAGGCCTTGCGCCAAACTGAAGGTGCTACAAAATTAATAGCTTCCCACGTCCGTTTTGCAAGGGCCATGATGCAAAAAGGCTCGGCACTGGTGAAGAGAATCCCGGGCCGCGCGGGCTGGGAGCTGCGCCTCGTGGTGCAGGGCGGGCTGCGCATTGCGGACAAGATCGAGGCCATGAACTTTGGCACGCTCAGGCGCCGGCCCCGGCTCACGGCGTGGGACGCGCCGCTGATGCTGTGGCGCGCGTTATGGATGTGACACCCGGGCAGCGTCGACGACGCTGATCGACGACCGTTCGCGTTGAGCTTGTCCCAATGCGCTTTGAAAACGAAAAGATATCCATGGCATGCGGATAGCCTTCGACCGGCTCAGGCCGAACGGGGAGACTTTCAGCGTGCCCAGGATGTAACAATCACGCCATGACGCCCGAGCAATACGTACAGCAAAAAGCCGCCGCCTCCGGCAGCAGCTTCTATTACGCCTTTCTTTTCCTGCCCCAGCGCCGGCGCGCCGCCATCACCGCGTTTTACGCCTTTTGCCGCGAAGTGGACGATGTGGTGGACGAGGTGAGCGATCCGGGCGTGGCGCACACCAAGCTCGCATGGTGGCAGTCCGAAGTGGCCAAATCCTTTGCGGGCGAGCCCAGCCATCCGGTCATGAAGGCGCTCATGCCGCTGGCGGCCGACTACCAGATCGAGCCGCGGCACCTGCAGGCCGTGATCGACGGCTGCCAGATGGACCTGGAACAGACCCGCTACCTCGACTTCGCCGGCCTGCAGCGCTACTGTCATCTGGTGGCGGGCATCGTGGGCGAAGTCGCGGCCCGCATCTTCGGCCAGACCGAGGCGCAAACCACCGCCTACGCCCACACGCTGGGCCTGGCCTTCCAGCTCACCAACATCATCCGCGACGTGGGCGAGGACGCGCTGCGCGGGCGCATCTACCTGCCCGTGAGCGAGCTGCAGCAGTTCGACGTCAAGGCGCATGAAATCCTCAAGCGCAGCTACTCCGATCGCTTCACCGCGCTGATGAAGTTCCAGGCCGAGCGCGCCCACCGCCTGTACGACGAAGCCTTCGCCCTGCTGCCCGCGGCCGACCGCCGCGCGCAAAAACCCGGCCTCATGATGGCCAGCATCTACCGCACCTTGCTGCGCGAGATCGAGCGCGACAACTTCCAGGTGCTGCACCAGCGCGTGCGCCTGACGCCGCTGCGCAAGCTCTGGCTGGCGTGGAAGGTGCAGGCATTGGGCAGGGTCTGAAGAATATGGCCCCCACGCTTGCCACTGCGTGTGCTGCGCGAGGCCTTGCAGGCCGCGGCTCGCGAGACGCTTCGCCTCTGTCGCCTGTCCAAGCCTGCTCAAGCAGGCTTGGAGCCGCAGGCTCCAGCCCCGAGGGGGCTGTGCCTCGCTTGGGGCGGCCCGGCGCTGCGGCTGCCCCCACGCTTGCCACCGCGTGTGCCGCGCCATGAAGATCGCGATCATCGGCGCCGGCTGGGCCGGCATGGCCGCGGCGCTGGAGCTCGCCCGGGCCGGCCAGGACCTGACGGTGTTCGAGGCCGGGCGCAGCCTGGGCGGCCGGGCCCGGGCCATCGGCGCCACCCTGCCCGACGGCACGGCTGTCACGCTCGACAACGGCCAGCACATCCTGATCGGGGCCTACACCGAGACCCTGCGCCTGATGCGGCTCGCGGGCGTGGACCCGGACCAGGCGCTGCTGCGCCTGCCCCTGACCCTGCTGTTTCCCGATGGCGCGGGCCTGCGGCTGCCGCGCTGGCCCGCGCCGCTGGATGCGCTGGGCGGCATCGTGGGCGCGCGCGGCTGGGGGCCGCGCGACAAGCTCTCGCTGCTGCGCGCCGCGCTGCGCTGGCGGCTCGCCCGCTTTGCCTGCGACGCCAGCCTGTCGGTGGCGCAACTGTGCCAGGACTTGAGCCCGCGCGTGATGCGCGAGCTGATCGAGCCGCTGTGCGTGTCGGCCCTCAACACGCCGCCCGAGCGGGCCAGCGCCCAGGTGTTTTTGCGGGTGATGCAGGACGCGCTGTTCGGCGTGCCCGGCAGCTCCAACCTGCTGCTGCCCCGCACTGATTTGTCGGCCCTGTTCCCCGCCGCCGCCGCCCGCTGGATCAGCGCGCGCGGCGCGTCCATCCGCCTGGGCACGCGGGTCCAGGCGATCGAGCCGCTGGTCTCGCGCTGGCAGATCGATGACGAAACCTTTGACCGCGTCATTCTCGCCACGCCCGCCCACGAATCGATCCGCATTCTTCAAAACACGGCGCTCAACGCGGCGCCGTCCATCGCGGACCGGATCCACCCCTGGACCGACACCGCGAGCGCCCTGCGCTTCGAGGCCATCACCACCGTCTATGCCTGGGCCCGCGGCGCCACCCTGCCCCGCCCCATGCTCACGCTGCGCAGCAGCGCCGAGGCACCGGCCCAGTTTGCCTTCGACCGCGGCCAGCTCGGCGGCCCCGCCGGCCTGCTGGCGCTGGTGGTCAGCGCCAGCAGCGGCGAACGCGCGGACCTGCAGGCCCGCGTGCTGCGCCAGGCGCGTCAGCAACTGGGCCTGGAGCTGCAGCCGGTGCAGACCATCGTGGAAAAGCGCGCCACCTTCGCCTGCACGCCCGGCCTGCGGCGCCCGCCGCCGGGCATCGCGCCCGGCCTGCTGGCCTGCGGCGACCACGTGCAAGGCCCCTACCCCGCCACGCTGGAGGGCGCCGTGCGCAGCGGCCGCGCCTGCGCCGCGCAGGCCCTTGGCGCCTTGCCGATGGACAGCCCCTGACAACTCGCACAGAATCCGCCGATCAGCCCCGAGAAAAAGACCCGCTTCATGAAACGCATCCTGAAAATAGCCATCATCGTTGTGGCCCTGCTCCTCATTGCCACGGCCGCCGCCCTGGGCTGGTATGTCATGGGCAAGCAACCGCAGCGCTCGGGCAGCATGACGCTGAGCCAGCTCGGCGCGCCGGTCAGCGTGGCCTATGACGAGCGCGGCGTGCCCCACATCCGCGCCGGCAGCGAAGCCGACCTGTACCGCGCGCTGGGTTATGTGCACGCGCAGGACCGGCTGTTCCAGATGGAGATGGTGCGCCGCCTGGCGCGCGGTGAACTGGCCGAGATCCTGGGGCCCAAACTGCTCGACACCGACCGCCTGTTCCGCACCCTGGGCATCCGCGCCCATGCCGATGTCCATGCGGCGCGGATGGACCGCGGCACCGCGGCCTACCAGGCCCTGATGGCCTACCTGGACGGCATCAACCAGTACCAGGCCACGCACCCGGCGCCGCTCGAATTCGACCTGCTGGGCATCCCCAAGCGCCCCTTCACGCCGCCGGACGTCATTGCCGTCTCCGGCTATCTGGCCTACAGCTTTGCCGCGGCCTTTCGCACCGAACCCTTATTGACTTACGTGCGCGACCAGCTGGGCGCCGGCTACCTGAAAGTGTTCGACCTCGACTGGTACCCGCAGGGCGTGGTGACGCCGGCGCCGCTCGCCGCCCTGGGTGAGGGCGACTGGCAGGACCTGGGCCGGCTGGCGCGCCTGAGCGACACCGCGCTGGCCGACGCCGGCGTGCCGCAGTTCGAAGGCAGCAATGCCTGGGTCATCTCCGGCAGCCGCACGGCCAGCGGCAAGCCGCTGCTCGCGGGCGACCCGCACATCGCGTTCTCCGTGCCCGCCGTGTGGTACGAGGCCCATCTGTCCGCGCCCGGCTTCGATCTGTACGGCCACTACCAGGCGCTCAACCCGTTCGCCCTGCTCGGCCACAACCCGCAATTCGGCTGGAGCCTGACCATGTTCCAGAACGACGATCTGGACCTGATCGCCGAGAAGGTCAACCCGGCCAACCCGAACCAGGTCTGGTACCACGGCCAGTGGGTCGATCTGCAAAGCCGCGAGGAGACCATCCACGTCAAGGGCGCGGCACCCGTCAGGCTCACGCTGCGCCGCTCGCCGCACGGCCCCATCGTCAATGATGCGCTGGGCGCCGGCGCCGGCAAGACGCCGGTTGCCATGTGGTGGACCTGGTCCGAAACCGACAACCCCACCCTCGAGGCCTTCCACCTGCTCAACCGCGCCGACACCCGGGACAAGGCTCGCGCGGCGGCCAGCCAGATCCACGCGCCCGGCCTCAACATCGTGTGGGCCAATGCCGCCGGCGACATCGGCTACTGGGCCGCGGCCAAACTGCTGCAGCGCCCCCCCGGCGTCAACCCGGGTTTCATCCTGGACGGCAGCAGCGAGGAAGCCGACCGGCCCGGCTTTCTCCCCTTCAGCGACAACCCGCAGGAAGAAAACCCGGCGCGCGGCTACATCGTGTCGGCCAACCACCAGCCCGTGCCGGCCAACGGCATCCCGATCCCGGGCTACTACAACCTGCCGGAGCGGGCCCGGCGCATCGATCAGCTGCTGAACCAGTCCGGCGCCCCATGGGATGTGCCAAAGAGCCAGGCGGTGCAGCTCGACAGCCAGACCGGTTACGCCGCGCGCGTGCTCGCGCCCTTGCTGCCGGTACTGCGCGAGGTGGTCACCGATCCGGGGGAGCGCGCCCTGCTCGATCAACTGGCGGTCTGGAACGGCAACCACGCCATCGACGGCATCGAGCCCACCCTGTTCACCCAGCTGCTCTACCAACTGGTGGAAGGCGCCATGGCCGATGAGCTCGGCCCCGCGCAGTTCGCCAACCTGCTCAGAACCCGCGCGCTCGACTTTGCCGTGCCCCGGCTGGCGGCCGACGTCACCTCGCCCTGGTGGGACAAGCGCGGCACCCCCGCCGTGGAAAGCCGCGCCGACATCGTCAAGGCGGCCTGGCGCGGCACCCTGGCGCACCTGCAAGCCAAGCTGGGCCAGGACCGGGCGGGCTGGACCTGGGGCAAGGCGCACACGCTGACCCATGGCCATCCGCTGGGGCAGCAAAAGCCGCTGGACCGCCTCTTCAACATCGGCCCGTTCGCGGTCCCGAGCGGGCGGGAGATCACCAACAACCTCTCCAGCCCCGTGGGGCCGGCCCCCTGGCCCGTCAGCCACGGCCCCTCGACCCGGCGCCTGATCGACTTTGCCGACGCGTCCCAGGGCCTGGGCATCAACCCGGTCGGGCAAAGCGGCGTGCTGTTCGATGCCCATTACGCCGACCAGGCCAGGCTCTACGTCCGCGGTGGTTATCAGCGCCAGTACCTGAGCGCGGCCGACGTCAGCGCCCATACCCGCAGCACCCTCGTGCTGCAGCCGGCGCGCTAGTTTTCAAGCAGCGCGCACAGCTGCGCCAGGTCCGTCACGGTTTCGTGCGGCCGGGTCTCATGCGCCCACACCAGCTCGGCGCGGTTGACCCAGACCGTCTGCATGCCGGCGTTGTGGCCGCCCAGCACATCCAGCGCCGCATCGTCGCCCACATGCAGCACCTCGTGGGGCGCCACCCCGGCGGCTCCGGCGGCCGCGTGAAAAATCCGCGGGTCGGGCTTGCCCACGCCGAAGTTCTGCGCGCTCAGGCCCGCCGTGAAAAACTCGCCCAGGCCGACGCGCTGCACATCGGCATTGCCATTGGACAACGCCACCAGCGGAAAGCGCCGGGCCAGAAACGCCAGCGCGGGCCGGGCATCGGCATACAGGTCCACCCGCATGCGCGCGGCAAAAAAGATTTGAAACGCCGGCTCGGCCAGCGCCGTGTCCTCGTCCGCGCGCCGCAGCGCCAGGCGGATCGTTTCGCGCCGCAGCGTGCTCAAGTCATGGCCGATGTCGGGGCGGCCGCGCTGCACCTCCTGGCGCAGCGCCAGCCGCTGCGAGGCATCGGCAAACACGCCGGCCGCCCGCGGGGCGTGCTGGCGCAGCCAGTCGCTCAGGGCCTGTTCCGCGCGCACGATCACCGGCCCCACGGGCCACAGGGTGTCATCCAGGTCCAGGGTGATGGCCCTTATTTTTGTCATGTCCAGCATAGGTGGGAGAGAATAGCGCATGCCCTTCCAACCCGAGCCTCCCTTCACCCACGGCAAAAATGCGGGAACCGCCGTCCTGCTGTGCAACCTGGGCACGCCCGACGCCCCCACGCCGGTGGCCGTGCGGCGCTACCTGGCCGAGTTCCTGAGCGACCACCGCGTGGTGGAAATTCCCCGCCTGCTCTGGTGGCTCATCCTGCACGGCATCATCCTGCGCGTGCGGCCCGCCAAGTCGGCCGCCAAGTACGCCAGCATCTGGAGCCAGGAAGGCTCGCCGCTCAAGGTCTGGACCGAGAAGCAGGCCAGGCTGCTGCAGGGCTGGCTGGCCCAGCGCGGGCACCAGGTGACCGTGCGCTACGCCATGCGCTACGGCAGCCCGTCGATTGCGTCGCAGCTCGACGCCCTCAAGGCCGAGGGCGTCACCCGCGTGCTGATCCTGCCGGCCTACCCGCAATACTCGGGCACGACCACGGCCAGCGTGTTTGACGCGGTGTACGGCTGGGCGGCCCAGGTGCGCGCCATCCCCGAACTCCGCTTCGTCAACCGCTACCACGATGACGCCGGCTACATCGACGCGCTGGCCACGCGCATCGCGGCCTACTGGCGCAGCCACGGCAAGCCCGATCAACTGGTGATGAGCTTTCATGGCGTGCCCGCGCGCACCCTGCAGCTGGGCGACCCCTACCACTGCGAATGCCACAAGACCGCCCGGCTGCTGGCCGGGAAACTGGGCTTGTCAAAAGAGCAATACCAGCTCACCTTCCAGTCGCGCTTTGGCAAGGCCAAATGGCTGGAGCCCTACACCGAGCCCACGCTGATCGGGCTGGCCAAGGCCGGCGTGAAACGGGTCGACGTGGTATGCCCGGGCTTCACCAGCGACTGCCTGGAAACGCTGGAGGAAATCGCCCAGGAAGGCCAGCAGGCTTATCTGATGGCCGGCGGCCAGGCGTTCCACTACATCCCCTGCCTCAACGACAGCCATGAATGGATCACCGCCCTGTGCCACCTGACGCAGCAGCATCTGGCCGGCTGGCCCACGCAGCAGGCGCCCGATGCGCAGGCGCTGGCGGCCTCGCGCGCCGCGGCGCTGGCGCTGGGGGCGAAGCAGTAGCTTGGAGGCCGGCTCGATTTGCCCTTGGATTTGCTATTGAATTGATAGCTTTCCACGGCCATTCCGTAAGGGCTGGTGGCCGATTTGATGCCAATAAAGTGCTGGAAAAGACGCCGCTGTTGCGGCGCGCAGGCCTGCGGCGGGGCCGGACGCTAGCGCTGCGGCATGTCCCGGGCCGAGTAGCCCAGGCTGACGGTGGCATCGGCGGGAATGGCGGGCATGCCGGCGTTCCATTCCTCCCAGGCCGCGCGCATGGCCTCGAGCCGCGCCGCTTCGCGCGGCGCCAGGTTGGCGCGTTCGCGCTCGTCCGCGGGGATGTTGAACAGGTAGTCGTTGCCATCCACGCGCAGGTATTTCCAGTCGCCGTCGCGCAGGGCGCGCTGGCCGCGGTGGTTCATGCGCCAATACAGCGGACGGGCGAAGTGATGGCGGGGATCGCGCAGCACGGCCTTGAGCGACACCCCGTCCAGCGGGCAGGCCGGGATGTCGGCGGCGCCGGCCAGGTCCAGCATCGTGGCCGACCAGTCCATCGTCATGCAGAGCTGGGCGCTGGTGCCGCCGGGCGCGATTTGCGCCGGCCAATGGGCGATCCACGGCACGCGGATGCCGCCCTCGGTCAGGTCCATCTTGCCGCCCACCAGCGGCCAGCTGTCGGAGAAGCGCTCGCCCCCGTTGTCGCTGGTGAAGACGATCAGCGTGTTGTCCAGCAGCCCCTGCGCGCGCAACGCCCGCACCACCTGGCCAATGCCCTCGTCCATGTGGTGGATCATGCGGCGGTAGGTGTGGATGTTGCCGCCGTGCAGGTGAAACAGGTTGTCCTTCACCTCTTGCGCCAGGGCCGCGTCGTCGCGGGTTTCCCAGGGCCAGTGCGGCGCCGTGTAGTGCATGCTGAGAAAAAACGGCGTGCCGGCCCGGGCGCCCGGCGCCATGCGCTCGATGTAGTCCACCGAGCGGCTGGAGATCAGGTCGGTCAGGTAGCCCTCCTCGCGTTTTTCCTCCTCGCCGAACCACAGGTCGTGCTGGCCGCCGGAACTGCAGTGCGTGAAGTAGTCCACGCCGCCGGACATGGGGCCGAAGAACTCCTCGTAACCCGACCTCAGGGGCCCGAAGCTGGGCGGGTAGCCCAGATGCCACTTGCCGATGAGCGCCGTGCGGTAGCCGCTGGCCAGGAGCCGCGAGGGCAGCGTCGGCTGCCCGGGCGGCAGGCCCAGCGTGGTGCTGCCGCGGCTCTTGCTGTTGATCGGCTCCTCCGCCGCGCCGCGCAGGCGGTACTGGTAACGCGCCGTGATCATGGCAAAACGGGTGGGCGAACACACCGGCGAGTTGGCGTAGCCCTGGGTGAACTTCAGGCCCTTGGCCGCCAGCGTGTCCAGCACCGGCGAGACCGGGCCGAATCCGGCGTCGCGCCCGCCATAACAACCCAGGTCGGCATAACCCAGGTCGTCGGCGACGATGAAGATGATGTTGGGGCGCTGCGTCATCGCGGGCTCATTCGCTGCCCACGAAGCCGGTGGCCTTGACGACGCGGGCCCAGCGCTCGGTGTCCTCGCGCATGGTCTTGTGCACCGCCTCCGGCCCGTCGCCCACCGGGTACATGCCGTTGAGGAGCAGCTGCTGGCGCACCTCGCGCGAGTTCACCGCCTTCATGAACTCGGCGCGCAGCTTGTCCAGCACGGGCTTGGGCGTCCTGGCCGGGGCGTAGTAGGAGAACCAGGCCGAGGCCTGCACGTCCTTGTAGCCCTGCTCTCCAAAAGTGGGGATCGAGGGCAGCGGCGGCGAACGCCGCGCCCCGCTGGTGGCCAGCACCTTGATGCGCCCGGTGGGCAGCATGCTGATGGCGCCGCCCACCGTGTCGAAGTACACCGGCACGGTGCCGCCCATCACGTCCTGCCGCGCGGGCGTGGAGCCCCGGTAAGGGATGTGCAGCATCTGCAGGCCGGCCGCGCGGTTGAGCATTTCGCCCAGGAAGTGCGAGGGCGTGCCGCCCCCGTAAGACCCGAAGCTGACCTTGCCGCCCTGCCCCTTGGCCCAGGTGACGAACTCGGCCAGGGTGTTGGCCGGCACGCTGCTGTGCACCACCATCGCCAGCTCGAAGCTGGCCGCATTGATGATGGGCGCGAAATCCTTGAACGGGTCGTAGCTGAGGCTTTTGTAGACGCTGGGGAACATGGTCATCACGCTCGCCGGCCCCAGCAGCAGGGTGTGGCCATCGGGCTCGGCGTTCTTGACGGTCTCGGCGGCAATGCGCCCTGCCGCGCCCGACTTGTTCTCGATGATGACCGGCCCCAGCGTGTTGCGCATCGCGTCGGCCAGGGCGCGGGTCAGGATATCCTGCGTGCCGCCGGCCGGCACGCCGATCAGGACCTTGATGGGCTTGGACGGAAAGGCCTGCGCCCGCGCCAGGCCGGGCAGCAGCGGGGAAGCGGCGCAAAGCAAAAGAGTCCGGCGGTGCATGTGATTCTCCTGGGGATGGACCGGTGCGCTGGGCACCCGGTGGATCAGGTACTCTACGCAGAGGACTATTGATTGATCAAATCAACCATTCATGGTGTATTCCCTGATGCGCATCGAATCCCCGGCTGACACCACCCGGCTGCGGCAACCCGAATCACTGGACGATTTGCTGCTGTACCGCTTCAGCCGTCTTGTCAGCACCGCCAGCAGCATGGTGATCCGCCTGTGCGAGGGCCGCTTCGGCATTTCGCGCCGCGAGTGGCGCGTTCTGGGCGTGCTGGCCGAGGAAGAAGGCCTGCTGTCCTCCCAGCTGGCGCAGCGCGCGCAGCTGGACCGGGCCCGCACGTCGAAGGCGGTGTCCTCTCTGGTCGGCAAAAAGCTGCTGACGCGCGCTGCGCGCCCCAGCGACCGGCGGCAGGTGATCCTGGCCCTGACCGATTCGGGCCGCGCGCTGCACCGCGAGCTCTTCCCCCTGGTCCGGGCCCTCAACCAGGAGCTGCTGCAGGGCTTGCCCGAAGCCGATGTGGCCCGGCTCGATGCCGTCTTGCGCACCCTGCAGGCGCGCGCGCAGCAGATGGTGGCAAGCCACACCGGCCTGCCCAAGGCCAACCGCCGGCGTGGCGGCCGCGCACCGCGCAGCGTGGAGTGAGGGGCAGAAGGCTGGCCACAGGTTGGCTGGAGTTGCTATTGAATTGATAGCTTGCCACGGCCATTCTGCATGATCCACCGGCCGATTTGATGCAAAAAAAATGCTGGGGTTGGCATGCTGCCGTGGCCAGAACCAGCCGCTCAAGAATTTTCCATGAAGCAGGCATTCATCCCACATTTGGGGGGGTAGACGCCTGGTGGTGCGACAGCTACGATGCTGCGGAGTTTGTCGGCATTTTTAGTAGGGGGAGCTAAACAGCAAATGACTGGAAAACGCTTTTTAATCAAGCACTTGAGTCTGCGGGATGCGGCCAAGTCAGACCGCAGCGGTCAGATATGGCCTGCGGGCGATTGCGGTCTGTATTGAGTTAGCGCACAACAACACTCGCACCATGACCGATAGTCGATACAACAGGTGGCAGGGGCTGGCAATCACGCAGTTCTCCGTTGCGGTCGCGCTTATCTCGGGGCTTTCCGTCGCAAGTCTCGGCATTGGCCTTTCGTTACTCCAGAACAAGGAGTTTCTGTTGCCCACCTCGCTTAAGCCTTACTTCGCTGCCTCGCTGGTGCTCTTACTTTGCGCCGCGTTCTTTAGCTGTGGCGCCGTTGTTACCCGAACCCTTGATTTTCGGCTTACCGCACGTAAGGTGCGGAAGGACACGAAACCCGCCTATGACAAACCCCTTACCATTTTCTGGGTTGGCCCTGACGGTTACGGTCGCGCCACTTGGCGGCTCTTCTGGGGCAGTTACGCCACATTTGCGGTAGGGGTGATCTTGCTCTTCATTTCAGTCGGCACCTTCTATGCCAATCGCCTGTTCTAAGTTGTGCGCTAACCCGGCAGTCAACCGAACCTGCGCGAAAAGCCGCGCAGGCCGGTTACTTCTACATTAGACCCCAAGACCAGACGACTTTTCGAGAGGAGAACCCCATGCAACGCCGCCCAGTCGTTACGCCCGCACAATTCGTCTTGTTCGTCGCTCTGGTTCTTGTGGGCTGTGCATCGCCGATCCCGTGTCCTGGAACCGCCAAGGCCGTCTTCGAAACATGTAGCTGTCACCCCGTCGAAAGCAGAATGCTCACGCGCTCGAAGGCACTTGATCCAGCGCTCCACAGCGCCCTGTCTGAGTGCCTTGCTGGCGACTTCGGCCTGGAGTACACGGAGACCTCGGCATCGAAGTTGGCTGCTACAGGAAAACTCAATGGGTGCATCAAATCAAACCGAACAATAGACGCAGCCACTCGAACAAAGTTGCTGGAAGTCGTGGCGGAAGCGAGCGCCAAAGCCGATGACGCGGACATCACCTTGTGGCGCGCGTGCTATCAGAAAGTCACGGGACAGGGGCCGACGACACCCAACGCCGACCTTCCACATTTCTGCTGCACCGCCGCCGGAAAGCTTGGGCCCTATCAAAACCCACAAAACGGAGTATCCGTCGCGGTCGACGGAGCGTGTTTCGGAATTGACCGCCAAGGCGTGCAGTGGGATGGAACGGCGTGCAAATAGCCCCGCGTATTGTGTTGGGGCCTAACCCCTCGTATATGGACTCCCCTCCAACAGCAAGAAACTGACCGAATGGGGACCATTTTCGTGGATTGAATTCTTCCACCAGAATGGAGAACTTAGTTATAAATCAAGCACTTAAAAAGATGCGGAGGAGGCAATCATGGTGCAAAGCGGACATGTTCATAAGACAGGTTTGACGTCCATATCACGTTGGGCATATCAATCTCCCCCGCACTGAGGAGCCGTAAAAATGAAGAGACCCCAAACACTCGTTCTCTTAGCAAGCGCACTGCTTCCACTGTTGCTCGTGTCTGGCTGCGCACAATTCCGGTGGCAGAAGGCGGGTGCGACGCAAAGCGATTTCAACCGCGATTCCTATGAGTGTCAGACTGAAGCAGCACGAACGTACCCAACCCAAGTCGTAACCCAACAAGTTACATCCGGGTACACCACCCCATCAACGACAAATTGCTACGGTACAGGCAGCGCCTACGGCAATTCCGGTTACGTCTATGGAAACAATAACGTCAACTGCACTACTACGCCGGGCCAACACGTTCCTGGAGTGACATCAACTGTGGACGTCAACGCCAACAATAGATCGCAGGCCGCAAAGGCTTGTATGTATGCGCGCGGCTGGCAACTCGTTCAAGTTAAGTAGCCGGATATGCCCAACCCTTCATATATGGAATCCCCTCCAACAGCAAGAAACTGATTAATAGTATGGCTTTGGGGAAAGCGCCTGCAGTCGTATATCCGGCATCTGTGGTGGGATTATTGAAGTCCCGTGCCGACATGGAATCTGCATCACCGCTGCGCCAATCAATACAAGCGGCTGCAAAAGAGCCAGAAGAGTTATCGGCGTCTGACGGTGTGGGTGGACCCGGTTGGCCATGATGGTCGATCAATCTCGGCAAGCGTGGATGGATGTTCAATTCTTCTTTGTGGCTGCCCTGAATGCCTGTCCATCAGGCCGGCATCACAAAGCTCGCAGCAGCGTCGGCTGCATCGTTCTTGCCGCGTTTGCCGCTCATGCGGTACGGCACCACGAACTTCGGCGCCATCATGCGCACGGTATGACCGAACTTGGCAAATTCACGCGCCCAGTGGTGCGCGCCGGAACACGCTTCCATGCCTATGAGGCAGGTTGGCAATAAGTTCCAGCAGCTTGGCTCGCAATACCTCAGGGCGTACCAGCACAGGCTTACCAGTTTCATCCACGCCATGCACTGCAAAAACGTTCTTGGCGAGATCAATTCCGACGGTTACGATAGCCATGATTTCCCCTCGCAGATGAGTTGATGAAAAGTTTGACCTCTCCATCGTGGCACTCAGTTGCCGTAAACCGCAACCCTTACGGGACACGGCTCACTTGGGACGGGGAAGTCCCTTTCATTCGTTAGGCGCCGAAGTGAACCAACGCCACTTCTACCATTGCTTTCCTCGACGCGCGGGGCCGGACCAGACGGAACGTGCGATGTCAATACTCGCCAGCATGGTCAAGTATGGGTTGCTCCTGACTCCCGAGCGGTTCGAACTACGCGAGTCACTTGCAGACGGAACGCTTGGCAAGCAATCATTCATTCTCCAGAAGCGCATTTGCTTCACTGAACTGGCACCGGCGGAGCTTTCGGCTCACTGCGAGCAGTTCGGCCCCTTTGCTATCCAATGGGAGGTCGGTACGCTCATACAAATGGGCGCAGTTCCCGTCTTCTACGTACCTTTGCGAGAGACATCAGGGGCCAACGACGGCATTGCGACTTCCATGCTTTCCCGCCTCGGTGACATCCAGGACCTCCTTTCACGGTTGGAATCGCTGGAGCGCCTTGTTCAGCAAATGCACAACCCACACGAGACGCTGAACTTCCCCCCAAACGGAGTAGTCGCGGCGAGTACCACATGCACCGTATCCGATGCGCGAAACCTCCTCCAGTACCTTCAGGCCGGCATTCAACCTGTCGCCGCGCTGACCGCGACAGTTCGCTACATGTTTGGGCACTTCTACCCCACGGAGAACCTCAGCTATACCGGCCCTTTGGACTACTACCGCCAGCGCGAGTGGCGCATACTGGCAAACATCGTCAACCGCGGAGTTCCAGTTACTGATCCAATTTCGCAGACCGACGCAGATGCCATATCTGGGATCGACGCAGCCTTCTTTGGTCGCGAGCAAGACTTCCCGTCGGGGCGACTGACGCTGGCCAGCGAATGTCACCTATACCGAACGTTCCGAGGCCGCCACGTACTCGAGTCGGCCTCAAGGTTGGTAGTTCCAGGCCATGCAATCAATGCCGCTCGCGAACTCCTCGACAAGGCGAACCTGAAAGTCGAGGTCGTAGAAGTAGAGAGGCACGCCGCCTAACCCCTCGTATATGGACTCCCCCGCAACAGCAGGTAGCCGCTTCGCGGCTAGTGTTGTGATCCTGTCGTCTTCGACGTTAGATTTCAAGGAGAGAGTTGGTGACCATTGAGACCGTCTTTTACACTCAGGTTGGAAGCATTTTGGCTTTCTTGGTAAGTCTGTTCGTCCTATATCGGGTACTGGTGAGCTCGAAGGATGCGACTATCGAAACACTGAGGGAAAAAATCAACTTCCTGAAAACTAAGATTGAAACTTTAACTGAGCAGTCGCCAGACGTGCTTCTCCAAAGAATCAAGGAGCGCGCAACACTCTTTGAGGAAGAACTCAAAGCTTCTGAAAAGGAAAAGGAATCACTTACGGCTGAAATCGAAGAACTTAAGAAGAAGATTGCAGCACCTGAATCTCCTGGTCAGCAACAAGTGCTCGTGAATCAGCTTGTTGCTGTTTCACAGCGTGTAGCGCTTCTAAATGCAGAGCGCCACGATCTAGCCCAACGACTCCGCGAGGTAGAGGAGCCGTACTTCCAGTTCTTCGATTATGCAAATGGCGAACTGTCTCCCGGGAGACGCCGCATAGTCGGAGACATTGTCAATCACCTAGGCGTCGAATGGGTCATTACTGCTAAGCCAGAGGAGATAATGCGAGCCTTCACCCGCTTTGCGACCGAGACTCATGCTACAGGCATGCATCCGCATATTCCTATCAACGGTGGAGCGTTAACAGGTCTTAGAAGTGTTGGTTTAATCACTGATCGCGATGACCTAACACTCATCGGCGTCTCTATGTTCAAAGCAATCGCGAAAGAATTGAAATCTAACCAAGCGTTCAAGGCCGACGTGGCTGACGCCACGCGCCCTTAACGCGGTCGTCAGGCATCACAAACACCCCGCTTCCCCAATCCGAGGCTCCAAAGACATGATCTCTCCAGAATTCCTCATCACATCACTGATCGTCGTGCTCATCCCGGGAACTGGCGTCGTCTACACGGTATCAACCGGCCTGGTCCAGGGTCGCAAGGCCAGCGTGTACGCAGCCCTTGGCTGCACCGCAGGTATCGTGCCTCACTTGTTGGCAACCATCCTCGGTCTCACGGCTGTGATGCATACAAGTGCGATTGCATTCCAGGTGCTGAAGTATGCCGGGGTTGCATACCTCTTCTACGTCGCCTATGCCACCTGGAGGGACCAATCGGCTTTTGCAGTCGACGCAAGCATGTCAAAAACTTCCGCCACTGGCCTGGTGACCAAAGCATTCTTGCTGAACATCCTGAACCCGAAATTGACAATCTTCTTCCTGGCTTTCCTGCCTCAATTTGTTCAGCCGGCACTTCATCGGCCGCTAGTGCAAATGCTCGTGCTAAGCGCAGTTTTCATGGCAATGACTTTTGGCGTATTTGTTGTCTATGGCTTCGTCGCGCACGCGTTCCGAAAGATCGTCATCGAATCTCATCGTGTTCAACGCTGGCTGCGCTACAGCTTTGCGGCGGCATTTGCAGGCCTGGGAACAAAGCTCGCGACCAGCGATCAGTGATGCCTTTCCGGCGGGCCCGCCTGCGCCAGTTTGTGGGAACATGCGCCCAGGCGCGATTTGCCTTGAAAAAAACAGGTGCGGGTATGAACAACAAGTTGTTTTTGCTGCTGCTTCTGGCCCTGGGCAGCAGCCATGCAATGGCTGAGTGGGTCAAGGTCTCCACAAGCGAGAAGTCCGTCTTCTACATGGATTCATCCATCCCGCAAAAGGTGGGTTCCAACGTGATGATCTGGCTTTTGCGCGACCACACGAGTCTGCAGCATGGCGACTCCTGGCAATACCTGTCGTCCAAGGACCAGATCGAAGTCGATTGCAACGAGCGGCGCATCCGCAGAATTTTTTCCTCCGACCACCCGCGGCACATGGGCGAGGGGCAGCCCGTGCATTCCGAGCATGGCCCCATGAGCTGGAACTACGCCACGCCCAAGACCATTGTCAAACGGATCGTGGATATCGCTTGCATGCGTCCTTGAATCGGGTCCAATACGGGCATGGAACAACCGCACGACACCGAGCAGCGCCTGATCGACCTGGAGATCAAGGCCAGTTACGCCGAAGACCTTCTGGACCAGCTGAACCAGACCGTCTTCCACCAGCAGCAGCAAATCGACCACTTGATCCGCGAGATCGCCAGCCTGCGCCAGCAGGCCCCGGACGAAGGCAGCGGCATGCCGCGCAACCCGCGCGACGACTTGCCGCCGCACTACTGAACCAAGCGCCCTGCCCCGCTATTTGTTGGCCGCTGTGTAGGCCGCGATGGCGCGGGCCAGGTCCGTGTATTCCTCGCAGCTGGTATTGCCGCAAATGGCGGCGAGCTGCGCCAGGTGCTTTTGCGCCTCGGCTGGCTTGCGCGCCATCAGGAAGGCCTCGCCGATGTACTCGTGCGCGCCCTTGTGCCGGGGGTCGAGCTTGAGCGCCGTGTTGTAGTGCTCAAACGCCTTCGCCAGGTCGGCATTGGGGCGCTTGCGGTAGTAATAACCCAGCATGTTGTGCGCATCCGGGTTGCGCGGCTCCTCGCGCACGGCCTGGTCCAGCTCGAACGCGGCGCCGCGCCAGTCCTTGGCGGCCATGGCCTTGCGGGCATCGCCCAGCCGCTCGGCCACCGAGGGCGACGAAGCGCCCATGTCGCCCGCAGCCATGGCCCCGCCACCCGCCAGCGCCAGCAAACACAACAAGGCAAAAACCCGTTTTCTCATGACAGACTCCTTGGATAAGAAACTCACTGCACGGCCAGGGCAGCCAGCCCCCGGGAAACGCAGCCCTGAAGCGGGATTGGATGTGCGGCTGCGCCAAAAGTTCATCCGGCCGGGCAGGCGCCCATGGCTGTACCTCCACCCGGGGTTTCGGGTCGGGTGGGGTGTCTTTGGCAACACCAGTCGACCGCCAGGGCCACTTGGTTGACAATCGCGGGTTGACCCAAGGATTTTTGATTCCATGACCTCGACCCCATCAGAAGCCCCCGCCCAGGCCGCCGTGCCCGCGCCGCCCAAGGAAGCCGCCAGCCGGGCCGATCGTTCGCGCTCGGTCCAGCCCGTTCTTGAAAAGCTGTTTGAGCTCTACCCGCATCTGTTCGGGCATGAGTTCCTGCCGCTCAAGCTCGGGGTTTTTCAGGAGCTGCTGGCCAGCCACCCGGAGCATTTCGAGCGCGACACCCTCAAGGCCGCGCTGGGCGTGCACACGCGCTCCACGCGCTACCTGCAAAGCGTTGCCGCGGGCAAGCAGCGGCACGACCTGCAGGGCCAGGCGGTTGACAACGTGGCCCCGGAGCATGTCTGCCTGGCCCTGCTTGAATTGTTCCGCCGGCGCCAGGGCCGGACCAAGGAGGACTTGCGGCCCAAGTTTCGCGCGCAGCTGATGGCCGCGTTCGAGGCGTCCGGCCTGACACGGCAGGACTACCTGGCCAGGGTCCAGAGCAACGATGCGCAAGCCAACACCCTGCTGGAAGAAGCCTTCGCCGAGCGCGACCAGAAGCTGGCCAGGCAGGAGGCGCTGCGCCGGGCCTTCGAGGGCAGCGGCAAGACACCCGAAGCGTTTGCCGAGATGTACGGCCTGGACCGGCGCGACGTGGTCGCGGCGCTGGGCCCGCAGCGCCCGCCGCCTGCGCCGCCGTCAGCGCCCGAGGCTTGAGCGCCGGATTTTTTCCGTGCGCCATGCGGGCCTGGAGGCCCCGCCGGCGGCTCGGGCCCCGGGCTTGGGCTCCATCGTCTTTCAAGAACAAAAACGATCGCCAGTCCTTGTGGATACTGCGCAGGCAGCTATCAATTGGATAGCGGAAAGCTTCAGCCAGATAGCAGAAAGCTTCAGCTGTGGGCGGCCAGGAAGGCCGCCACCAGCTCCAGCTGGTCCGGCACGTTGAGCGCCGGCGCATGGCCGCAGCCGGCCACCTCCACCACCTGCAGCTGGCCGCGCGTGCCGGGGCCGCGGCTGCGCATGCGGGCAATGGTTTCGGGCAGCACCAGGTCCGACTCGGCGCCGCGCAGGCACAGCACGGGAATCTGCAGCGCGTCATAGTGGTCCCAGATCAGGTAGTCATTGGGGTGGGCGATGAACTGCCGCACCATGGCCGGGTCGTAATGCGGCGTGACGCGGCCGTCGGGCAGGCGCCGGGTGGAGGTCTCGGTCAGGCGCCGCCACTGCGCATCACTCAGCCAGCCATAGGGCTTGTACACCTGGCGAAAGAAGGCTTCGAGCTCCAGCACGGTGTCGAAGGCCGGCGGGTTGCCCGCATAGGCGCGGATGCGGCCGATGGCCGCGTCGGCCAGCTCGGGCGCGTTGTCGTTGAGCAGCAGGCTCTGGATGCGCCCCTTCATGCCGGGCTGGAACAGGCCCGCCGCGCACACGGTGCCGATGGCGCCGCCCATGGACGTGCCCACCCAGTGCGCACGCCGGATGCCAAGCTGCTCGAACAGCTCGGCCGCGATGCGCGCATAAAAGGCCAGGCAGTAGTCCTGGTCGGGCTGCGCACTCCACTGGCTCAGGCCGCGGCCGATGGTGTCGGGGCAGATCACGCGGTAGCGCGTGCTCAGGTGCGCGGCGAGTTCGTCCATGTCGCGCCCGGTGCGGGCCAGCCCATGCCAGGCGATCACCGTGGGCGCATGCGGCGCGCCCCACTCGGTGTAATGGATTTCACGCCCGGCGCAGCGCAGGTAATGCGAGGTACGGGTCATTTGGCCGCTCCCGCCGCGGCACGCAGGCGCCCGACCACGCCCGTCGGGAAGTAATAGACCGACAGGACGAACAGCACGCCCAGCCAGAGCAACCAGCGGTCGGGCGACAGCAGGGCCGACAGCCAGGGCCAGCCCGCGGCCGCGTCGCTGGCCAGCCGCAGCAGGTCCTGCAGGTAGCTCTGCGCCACCACGAACAGCGCGGCGCCGATGGGCGCGCCGTAGATCGTGCCCATGCCGCCGATCACCACGATCAGCAGCACGTCCATCATGATTTCGAAGGACAGCGAGGTGTCGGGCCCGTTGTAGCGCAGCCAGAGCGCCAGCATGGCGCCCGCAGCGCAGGCGAACAGGGCCGACAGGATGCTGGAGGTGGTGCGAAACAGCACCACGCGATAGCCGATGGCCTCGGCGCGGAACTCGTTCTCGCGGATGGCCTGCAGCACGCGCCCGAACGGTGAGTTCACGATGCGCAGCAAGGCCAGCAGCAGCACCAGCGCCGCGGCAAACAGCAGGTAGTAGCACAGCAGCCGGCCGTCGAGCGCGACGCCCAGAAAAGGCGTGTCGCTGAACTCGAAGCTGGGCGACAGGACCTCGGGCACCTTGAAGGTCAGGCCGTCCTCGCCGCCGGTCAGGTCGGACAGCTGCGAGGCCAGCGTCATGAAGGCCGAGGCCACCGCCAGCGTGATCATGGCAAAGAAGATGGCGCGCACCCGCAGCGAGAACAGGCCCACGGCCAGCGCCAGCACGAAGGAAATCGCCAGCGAGGCGATCAGCCCGGCCGCCAGCGCGCCCCAGCTCGCACCCATGCGGGTGGTGGCCACCGCGATGCCGTAGGCGCCGATGCCGAAGAACATGGTGTGGGCAAAACTCACGATGCCGGTGTAGCCCAGCAACAGGTCGAAGCTGGCCACCAGCACCACGAACACCAGCACCTTGGCCGCCACATTGAGCGCCTTGACGCCGGGAAAAAGAAAGGGCGCAAAGGCCAGGGCCAGCAGCAGGCCCACCAGCAGCAGCGCCAGCACGCGGCTGCGGGGAAAGTCGTTGGAAAGAAGTCGATGCAGCATGTCCGGTCCTCTCAACGGTTGGCGACCGGGTAGACACCCTGCGGGCGCCACAGCAGCACCGCGACCATCAGGGCGATGTTGGAAAACAGCGCCACCTTGGGGGCGAGAAAGCCGGTGTAGTTGGCCATCAGGCCCACCAGCAAGGCGCCGATGAGGGCACCCGTGGTGGAGCCCAGGCCGCCGATGATGATGACGATGAAGATCAGCACATTGACCTGCGCGCCCATCTGGGGAATCACGTTTTGCTGGTACAGCCCCCACATCACGCCGCCCAGCCCGGCCAGCGCGCTGCCGACCACGAACACGCCAATGAACAGGCGGCGGATGCGGTAGCCCAGGGCCTCCACCATCTCGCGGTCCTGCACGCCGGCGCGGATGAGCAGGCCGATCTTGGTGCGGCTCAGGGTCCAGGCCAGCACGGCAAAAACGAGCAGCCCCACCACCACGGCCACCAGCCGGTATTTCTCGATGGCGGCCTGGTCGCCGCCCATGTTCACCAGCAGGGCGCCGCGCATGCCTTGCGGCAGCGGCAAGGGAATCTGCTGCGGCCCCCACACCACCTTGATGAGCTCCTCGCCGATGATCATGCCGCCCATGGTGATGAGGATCTGCTTGAGGTGCTGGCCGTACACCGGCCGCACGATGAAGCGCTCGAACGCCAGGCCGATGGCACCGGCCACGAGCATGGCCACCAGCATGGCGGGCAGCACGGCCACCAGGTTGCGCCAGAGCTCGGGCGAGCCGGTCCAGTCGCCCATGAAACCCAGCACGGTGGTGGCCACGAAAGCGCCCAACGCGATGAACACGCCGTGCCCGAAGTTCAGCACATCCATCAGGCCGAACACCAGCGTGAGGCCGGAGGCGATGATGAAGATGATCATGCCCATCGCCAGGCCGGCCACGGTCAGCGTCAGCCAGGTCGAGGCCGAGCCGATCAGGGGCAGCACCAGCAGCGCGAGCAGCGGCGCCAGCGCCAGCGGTTTCCAGTCAACGTCGATGCGCTTCATATCGCCAGCCCCAGCAGCGCGTGCTGCAGTTCCTCGTCGCCCGCCAGGTCCTGCATCAGGCCGGCGTGCACCACGCGCCCGTTGTCCATGACCGCCACGTGGTCGCCCAGCCGCTTGGCGAAACTGATGTTCTGCTCCACCAGCAAAATGGTCACGCCCGCCGCCTTGAGCTGCGCGAAGGCATCGATCATGTTGTTGATGATGGCGGGCGCCAGCCCCTTGCTCGGCTCGTCCACGATCAGCAGCTCGCGCGGCTCCACGATGGCGCGCGACACCGCCAGCATCTGCTTTTGCCCGCCCGACAATTTGCCGGCGGGATGGTTCCAGAATTTCTCGACCGCCGGGAACAGGGAGAAGATCCATTGCAGGCGCGTCTCGTCCATCCGGCTGGCCCGGCTGGCATGGCGCGCGGCCAGCAGCATGTTTTCCTTGACCGTGAGGTCGGAGAAAATGCCCATGTTCTCCGGCACGTAGGCGATGCCGAGCCCGGCGATCTGCGGCGTGCGCCAAGCGCTGATGTCTTGCGGCCCGAAGCTGATGCAGCCCTGCGAGGCCTGCCACAGGCCCATGATGGTGCGCAGCGTGGTGGTCTTGCCCGCGCCGTTGCGCCCCAACAGCATGGTGAGCTGGCCGCGCGGCACGACCAGGTCCACGCCGTGCAGGATGTGGTAGGCGCCGATGTGGGTGTGAACCCCCGCCAGGGTCAGCAGACTCGGGCTCATGCGGGCTCCCTGGCGACGCCCAGGTAGGCTTCCTGCACCACGGGCGAGGCGATCACCTCGGCCGGGTCGCCGTCGGCCACCAGCGTGCCGTTGTGCAGCACGATGATGCGGTCGGCGAGTTCGCGCACCACATCCATCTTGTGCTCCACCAGCAAAATGGTCTTGCGCTTGTCGTCCTTGAGTTTTCGGATCAGGCCCAGGATGACCGGCGCCTCGTCCGCGCTCATGCCGGCCGTGGGTTCGTCGAACATGAACACATCGGGCTCCAGCGCCATGAGCAAGGCCACTTCGAGCTTGCGCTGGTCGCCGTGCGGCAGGCTGGCCACGGGCGTTTGCTGCTGGTCGTGCATGGCCACGGCATGCAGGATGTCCTGCGCGCGCCGCGTCAGGTCCTTGTGGTCGCTCCAGATGCTCCACAGGTTCATGCCATGGCGGTGCGCGCCGGCACGCGTGGCCTGCACCGCCAGCCGCACGTTCTCCAGCACCGAGAGACCGGGGAACAGATTGGTCAGCTGGAAGGCCCGGCCCAGGCCGGCCCGCGTGCGGGCGGAGGCGCTCAGGCCCGACAACTCGCGCCCCTTGAGCGTGACGGTGCCGCTGCTGGCCCGGATCTGGCCCGAGATGAGATTGAAATACGTCGTCTTGCCCGCGCCATTGGGCCCGACGATGGCGGTGAGCGTGCCCGGCGCGAACGAACAGCTCACGGCATTCACCGCCACATGGCCGCCGAAGCGGACCGTCAATTCATTGGTTTGAAGCATGTGAGCTATGGCTCCCCAAAACAGCCGCGGAAAGAAAAAAGAACGGGAGCGGCGTAGCGAGCGATCGTCAGGCAAGGCGCACAGCGCGCAGAAACCGGAATGGACTCAAGGTCCATGAGGATTTCGAGCACTGCGCAACGCCGCATGACGGTTGCGCAGTAGCCGAGCACGCTCTTTTTAGCGTTTGTTGCGGATCGGGACGCTCATCTCCTCGGCCTTGATCTCGCGCACCAGCTCCGGCACGCCCCAGGCAAAAGCCGGGTCCACCTTGATCTTGAAGTGGTACATGCTCTGCATGGCCTGATGGTCTTCCTTGCGGAAGGTCATCTTGCCCTTCGGGGTGTCAAAGCTCATGCCTTCCATGGTCTTGATCAGGGTGGTGGCGCTGGCATCGCCCTTGCTGTTTTTCAGCGCCGTGACCACCGCCATGGCCGCCGAGAAGCCGCCGGCGGTGAAGAAATCCGGCGGCGCCTTGAACTGCTTGTAGTGCTGCGCCACCAGGGCCTCGTTCACCGGGTTCTTGGGAATGCCGAAGTAGTAGTAGGTCGCGCCTTCCATGCCGGGAAAGTTCTTGTAGGACGCCATGGCGGGCAGGATGTTGCCGCCGGTGGCGATCTCGATGCCGTAGCGCTTCAAGTCCATGTCGGCAATCTTGAAGGGGTTGCCGGCGCCGGCCCAGATCACCATGATCACCTTGCGCCCGGGCTGGTCCTTGAGTTTTTCGATCAGGCGCTGGGCGCCGGCCGTGAAGTCGGTGGTGTTGGCCGGCAGGTATTCCTCATGCACGAGTTTGGCCTTCTTGATCGCATCCTTGAAGGCCTTCACGCCGTCGCGGCCGAAGGCGTAGTCCTGCGCCAGGGTGGCGATCACGGTGCCCGGCTTGTCCAGCGCCACGGCATTGGAGATCGCGTCCTGCGAGCTGTTGCGGCCGGTGCGGAAAATGTATTTGTTCCACTTCTCGCCCGTGATGGAGTCGGCCACGGCCGGCTCCACCAGCAGGATCTTCTTGTACTCTTCCGCCACGGGCAGCATGGCCAGCGCCACGCCGGAGGACGTGGGGCCGACCGCCAGATCGGCCTTGTCGTCGGAATAGGCGGTGGCCAGCAGCGACTTGCCCAGATCGGGCTTGCCCTGGTCGTCTTTTTCAATGACCACGAGCTTCTTGCCTGCCACCGTCATGGTGCCGCCGGTGGCGTAGTCCAGGCCCATCATGAAGCCGGTTGCGGTTTGCTTGCCGTAGGCTTCCAGCGGGCCGGTCTTGCTGTAGATGTGGGCAATGCGGATGTCCTTGGCCTGGCCGAAGGCCGTTGTGCCAAGCAGCGAGCCGGCCAGTGCGGCCGCGATCAGTCCGGCCTGCGCGGCCCAGGTGCGATGGTGCATGTCTGTCTCCTGTTGTAGTAATCAACAGAATATTGCACGGATCATGCCAAAAGCCAAGCTATTGATTTGATTCGGTTTTTTAATCCAGAAACCTGGAGTGTATTGAAAAAAGACAACCTGTTATGTCTTTATTTAATACATATGTCTTAAATAAAGACATCACGAATCCAGCCGTCCGTACAGCATGGCGCGCGAAATTCCCAGCATGCGGGCCGCCGCCACCTTGTTGCCGCCGCTGGCCGTCATGGCCGAGGCGATGGCCAGGCGCTCCAGCTCCGCCACCTGCTCGGCCAGGGGGCGCAGCGTCGGCGTCAGGGCCGGCGTGGCCGGGTCCGCCTGCGGCACGGGTGCCAGCTCGACCTGCTCGATACCGGCCTCGCGCAACACCGCTTCAAGCTGGGCCCGGTCGATGCGATGCGAATCGCCCCGCATGGTGGCCTGCTCCAGCACATTGCGCAGCTCGCGCACATTGCCGCGCCACGCCTGCGCCGACAACAGGGCCAGCGCATCGGCCGTGAGCTCGGGCTGCTGCGCCCCGCTGCGCAAGGCCATGTCCTCGCCCAGCACCTCCACCAGCGCCGCAATGTCGGCGCGCCGCTCGCGCAGGGGCGGCACCCGGATCGGCAGCACATTGAGACGGTAGAACAGATCCTCGCGAAAGCGCCCCTCGCGCACCAGCCGAGCCAGGTCGCGCGAGGTGGCGGCAATCACGCGGGCATCAAAGGGCAGCAGCTTGTTCGAGCCCAGCGGCTCGATCTCGCCTTCCTGCAGGGCGCGCAGCAGCTTGGCCTGCAGGCCCAGGGGCATGTCGCCGATTTCATCGAGGAACAGCGTGCCGCCATCGGCCAGCCGGAACTTGCCCTCGCGCCCCTTGCGCTCCGCGCCGGTGTAGGCGCCGGGAGCAACGCCGAAGAACTCGGCCTCCAGCAGCGTATCGGGCACGGCGGCAATGTTGACGCTGACAAAAGGACCGCGCGCGCGCGCCGACGCCGCGTGAATGGCATGCGCGAGCAACTCCTTGCCGGTGCCGGTTTCGCCCAGCAACAGCACCGGGCTGGTGGATTGCGCCGCGCGCCGGGCCTGGCGCTTGACCTCCGCCGCCGCCGGGCTGGTGCCGACAAAACTGGCCAGGGTGTATTTGGTGCGGCGCTGGCTGGCCAGCTCGCGCCGCGCATCATCAAGCTCGCGCTGCAGGGAGGCGAACTTGGTGATCAGCGGCTGCAGCGTGGTTTCGGGATGGTCGAACAGCACAATGCCCAGCGCCCCGATGACCTCGCCCAGGCTGTCGCGCAGGGGAATGCGGCTCACGACAAAGGTGCCGGCCCGGTTGGTCAGCAGGTCGATCAGGATGGGCTTGCCGCTTTCCAGCACCTGGTGCATCTGGGTGTTCTGCACCACGCTGGCCACGGGGTGGCCGACAAAGTCTTCCACCCGCTCGAAGCCGAGCGCAGGCAGGAAACGCTTGTACTGGTCATTGATCCAGACCACGCGCGCCTGCCGGTCCACCAGCAACATGCCCTCGCTGGCATGGGCAAACAGGTCGAACATGGAGCGCGCGGCCAGCTCCAGAATGCTCTGCGCGTCGCGTGGCAGTGAGTCGGTGGTCTGCATGCGCGGATGTTACCGCGCGAGCCGCGGGCATTGCGCTTTGGCGGACCGCTGGCGCAAATGCCCGTCCGGTGGCAATATCAGCGCATGGAACATCTTCGCATCGACAAATGGCTGTGGGCGGCCCGGTTCTACAAAACCCGCTCGCTTGCCACGGATGAGGTCAACAAGGGGCGCGTGCAGGTCAACGGCCAGGACGTCAAGCCGGCGCGGGACATCAAGGTGGGCGATACGCTGCTGGTGCGCCAGGGCGTCGTGACCCGCACGGTCGTCGTGCGCGGCATCAGCCACCTGCGCGGCCCGGCGCCGGCGGCCCAGCAACTGTATGAGGAAACCGAGGCCAGCCGGCAGGCGCGCGACAAGGCCGCCGAGCAGCGCCGCCTGGCCAGTGAACCCGCGCTCAGCATCGAGCACGGCCGGCCGACCAAGCGCGACCGGCGCGACATCGAGCGCGCCTGGGATGCGCGCTGGAGCGCGTCGATCACGGACCGTCAATAAAAGAGCACACTGCAATCCATGATGACGACACACCCTCGCTGCTGCGCAACAGGCATCGGCCCCAGCCATGCCGAAATGCATGTCCGGCCCATGCTGTTGCTGCTCCTGGGCCTGACGATGGGAGGATATGCCATGGCCATCGAAGAGCCGGGATTTGAACTGCTTCTGAAAGAGGAAAACCACGAGCTTCGCCGGTACGCGCCAGTGGTCGTCGCCGAGACTGTCGTCGACGGCGACATGGATGCAGCTTCCAACAAGGGTTTTCGGCTCATCGCCGACTACATCTTTGGCAACAACCTGGGGGCCGGTGGAACACCCGAGAAGCCATCAGAGAAGATCGCCATGACGGCGCCCGTGACGGTCGAGCCGGCCCTCAGGTCCGAGAAAATATCGATGACAGCCCCTGTCACCGTAGAGCCGCAAGTGGAACCAGCCGGCGCCATGATGGGGACGAATCGCTGGCGGGTTCACTTTGTGATGCCAAGCCGGTATTCGTTGGCGACGTTGCCCAAGCCGGTCAATCCGGCGGTCAGTCTTCGTGCAGTGCCTGGCAAGACCTATGCTGTCTTGATTTACTCTGGATTCAACACCGAAGCGCGGGTGCAAAAGAAAAGCGATGACCTGAGCTCGTGGGTCAAGGCCAAAAACATGACGGCATTGGGTTCACCGCAGCTGGCGCGCTATGACCCGCCCTGGACCTTGCCTTTCTGGCGGCGAAACGAGATCATGCTCGAGGTTTCCCGCCCCTGAGGCTCGTGTTGGCCGGCAATGCGGGGTTGGCCAACAACGCCAGGGAAGTGGTCGCGCTGGCCCAGGCCCAGGTGGGCAAGCTCAGCTACGCATCGGGTGGCAGCGGCACGGCCATGCACCTGTCGGGGGAAATTCTCAAGGCCATGACCGGCAGCTTCATCCTGCACGTGCCTTATCGTGGCAATGCGCCTGCGGTGATGGCGGTGATGTCGGGCGAAACGTCGCTGGCCATTGCCGACATCGCCTCCATTCAGCCGCAGCTCAAGTCAGGCCGCCTCAAGGTGATTGGCGTCATGAGCAAGGAGCGCTCCACGCTGGCACCCCACCTGCCGACACTGGCCGAAAGCGGCATCCCCGGCTACGAGTCCTCCGGCTGGTTTGCCATGCTGGCGCCGGCCGCTACGTCGCCTGCCGTCGTGGCGCGCCTGAATACCGAAATCACGACCGTGCTGCGCCAGCCGGAAATCCGCGAACGGTTCTCGTCCGCCGGGCTGGAGCCACTGACCAGCACGCCCGAGCAACTCGGGCAGTTGATCGAGACCGAGACCCTCAAATGGGCCCGGGTCATCAAGGAGTCCGGGGCCAAGGTGGATTGATGCAGGACCAGGCCAGGTTTTCCGCGTTCGCCTCCACTCAAAAAAAGCCCCGCCTTGCGCGGGGTTTGTTTTTGGCGCAACGGAGTCGGAAAACCTGGCCCTGTAGTGGACTTCCCACGGTCCGGTAGACAATTCAGCCAAACACATGCGTGGCGCAGGTGCGCATGGACGTTTTTGGGACCTCAAGGTTTGCAGCGCCAGCAAAGCGAGAGGTCCAAAAATTCGCCCATAGAATTCCGCCAGTGACCTAAAGGAAAATAAATGTCCTACTCTTTTCTCGAGGTGCATTCCTGCAATATGTGCGGGGAGTCAACCGAGACCGCGACAATACTTGGACGCCGGCTGAATTGTCGTCAAGGCCTGAGGCCATCAAGGAAAATAGGCGTATCGACCACTGTGTTGAAGTGCACCCAATGTGGTCTTGTCTTTTCAAGCCCGATGCCAATTCCAAAGGACATCAGCCAGCATTACGGCCTTCTGCCCGAGGCTTACTGGACGGCAGAGGCACTCGACACAGACATTAAATCCTTTTATCCATTGATCGATAAATTCATCGAACTGTATAAAAGGGATAACAAAGGGCTGCGGGCCCTGGATATTGGGGCTGGACTAGGTAAATTCATGAAAGCCCTCGAAAGCCGATCCATCACGGCCTACGGGCTTGAACCTTCCGAACAATTCTACGATCGTGCGATCAATGTGACCGGCGTCAATCCCAGCTTGCTCACTCTAAGTTCCATTGAAGAGGCAAACTACCCGGAGAATGGTTTTGATTTTATTTCTTTCGGCGCGGTTTTCGAACACCTCTATAACCCGCATGCCGCATTGCTTTCAGCGCTCAAGTGGTTAAAGCATGATGGCCTTATTCACATCGAAGTCCCTAACGCAGATTGGTTGACAAGCAAGTTGATCAACTTTGCCTATCGCTGCCAGGGCCTGGATTACGCTTGCAACATCAGCCCGATGCACAGTCCATTCCATTTGTATGAATTCACCAGGCGCTGTTTTGAGTACAACGCTGAAAAAGAGGGCTTCAGGATTGCTTTTTCAAAAATCCATCCCCAAAGCACCCATCTTCCCCGGATACTTGATCCAGTTTTAAAGCCGATGATGGCGTTAACCAATTCGGGTAATGTTCTGGAAATATGGTTGCAAAAGAACGCCAATTAATCAGAAAACAAAAAAGCCCCGACTGGCGGGGCTTTTAGGGGGTTTTCGCACTTCCTTGGAAGTCCTGGAACCTATCTCTGGCGGAAACGGAGGGATTCGAACCCTCGATGAGGCTCTACACCCCATACTCCCTTAGCAGGGGAGCACCTTCGGCCACTCGGTCACGTTTCCTGAAACTGGCGAGTCTGGATTATCTCACGACTCGATCCGGATTCTAGGCCGGGGGCTGGTCCAGGTCAAAGGCTTTGTGCAGCGCGCGCACGGCCAGTTCCATGTATTTCTCGTCGATCACCACCGAAGTCTTGATTTCGCTGGTGGAGATCATCTGGATGTTGATGCCCTCTTCGCTCAAGGACCGGAACATCTTGCTGGCAATGCCCACGTGGCTGCGCATGCCGATGCCGACGATGGACACCTTGCAGATCTTGGTGTCGCCCACGACTTCCTGCGCGCCCAGGCTGGGCAGCACCTTGTCCTTGAGCAAATCAACGGCGCGGGCATAGTCGTTGCGGTTCACCGTAAAGCTGAAATCGGTCAAGCCACCCTTGCTGATGTTCTGGATGATCATGTCGACCTCGATGTTGGCATCGGCCACGGCACCGAGGATCTGGTACGCAATGCCAGGCTTGTCGGGCACGCCCAGCACGGAGATTTTGGCTTCGTCGCGGTTGAATGCGATGCCGGAAACAATGGCTTGTTCCATGTGTTCGTCTTCCTCAAAGGTAATCAGGGTGCCGGACTGGGCTTCCTCATTGATGTCAATATCCCACGGGGTGAAGCTCGAGAGCACGCGCAGCGGCACCTTGTACTTGCCGGCGAACTCGACCGAGCGGATCTGCAGCACCTTGGAGCCCATGGAGGCCATTTCCAGCATCTCCTCGAAGCTCACGGTGTGCAGGCGGCGCGCTTCAGGCACCACGCGCGGGTCGGTGGTGTACACGCCGTCCACGTCGGTGTAGATCAGGCACTCGTTGGCCTTCATCGCCGCGGCCACGGCCACGGCGGACGTGTCCGAGCCGCCGCGCCCCAGCGTGGTGATGTTGCCCTGCTCATCGACACCCTGGAAACCGGTCACGATCACGACCTTGCCGGCGGCCAGGTCGGCCCGCACCTTCGCATCTTCAATCGATTCGATGCGGGCCTTGGTGTAGGCGCTGTTGGTGCGGATCGGCACCTGCCAGCCGGCGTAGCTGACCGACTCCATGCCTTCGGCCTGCAAGGCGATGGCCAGCAGGGCGCTGGACGCCTGCTCGCCGGTGGCGGCCAGCATGTCGAGCTCGCGGTTGGTGGCGGGCGTGCTTTTGGCCGGTGCCAGCTCCTTGGCCAGCCCGAGCAGGCGGTTGGTCTCGCCGCTCATGGCGGAGGGCACCACCACCATTTGGTGTCCCGCGCGCGCCCATTTGGCGACGCGTTTGGCGACACTGCGGATGCGCTCTGTCGAGCCCATCGACGTGCCGCCGTATTTGTGAACGATCAATGCCATTGGAATAAGAGAAATTGGATGGATGGCAGCGCTGATGCAGCATCAGGTGCCCGGATCAACGCTCTAGCGTGCCTTGCATTTCCGAGCGGAAATCACGGCAAAAAACCTAGGGATTGTACCAAGTCAACACATCACCCTGGCGCTCGACAAAACCGGCGCCCACCTTGATGCGGATGCGGTGGCCGCGCGTGGTGCAGGCGGCAATCTGGTCCAGCAATTCCTCCAGTTGCGCCGCGCTGGGCACGGCGTTGCAGGTGGTTCTGAGCCAGTGCCGCAACACATTGGCCTGGCGCGCCCGGCTCAGTGTCTGCACGCGGGCAATGAGGGGCGGGCTGCCCGTCAGCGCCAGGTCCTGCCGGGCCACCTCGCCCAGCAGCTCCTGCGCCTGCGCCGCATGGGCGGCGCTGCGGGCAAAGGTCTCGCGAAACTGCGGAAAAGCCGCATCCAGCGCGGGCAGCAGGCGCGCCCGGATGCGGTTGCGGGTGAACTGCTCGTCGGCGTTGGTGGGGTCGGTGACGTAGGGCACGCCGCGCCCGGCCAGCCAGGCGCGGATGTGGGCCGCGGGCACGCCCAGCAGCGGGCGATGGTAGCCGATGCCGTCGCGCTCCCAGCGGGCGGGCATGGCGCTCAGGCCCGGCAGCCCGGCGCCGCGGCTCAAGGCCAGCAGCATGGTTTCCACCTGGTCATCGGCATGCTGCGCAATTGCTATGTTTTTTATAGCGTATTGCGCATGTTCCTCAAGGGCCAGCGCCCCAAAAGCCTCATAGCGCGCGCGGCGTGCCGCCTCTTCCGGGCTCTGGCCGGACGCGTGCCGTGCATTGACCTTTTTGACGATCAGCGGCACACCCAGCCTGGCGCAGAATGCCTCGCAATGCCGCTGGAAATCATCCGCCGCCGCCTGCACGCCATGGTGGATGTGGATGGCGATCACCTGCCCGGGCCATTTTTCGGCGCAGGCCAGCAGCAAGGCCGTGGAATCGGCCCCGCCGCTGTAAGCCACGGCCAGCGGCAACGGGGGCGAAAAAACACGGATGGCATCAACCAGGCTGGTACTCATGCAGCCCCCTTGCAACGAGCCAGGCGCACGGCCATGCACAGGGAACTTCCGGGACAGGTCACTAGAAGCGCGTGCCGACCGACAGGCGCCACATGTCTTGCGTGGTGAAGTTGACCACGGGGTCGTAGGCCAGGCGCACGAAATAACGCGGCCAGTCATACCCCAGGGACAAGCCGAGGCGCTGAACCTGCACCCCGTCCACCAGGCCGGTTTTGGAAAGCAGATCGACCGTCAGGCGCTGGTCGCCCGGCAGGGGGGTGCGGTAAACCAGGTGCACATGCTGTTGGTCCGGGTGCTGCCGGTTGTCGCGCACCACCTGCAGGGACAGGGAGTTGTTTTCGCCCCAGCGGTAGCCGCCCGACAGCATCCAGGCGTCGTTCGGGTCGAAGTTGAGGTTGGTGTATTCGCGCAGGTTGGTGCGCCCCAGGCCCACCCCGGCAAACCAGCGTTCCCCCGTCTCCACGGCGGCGCTGCCGCCCCAGAAGCCGCCGGAGGCCGTCTGCACCGACGGCATGAAGCGCACCGGCCCGAAGCTCCAGGTGCGATCCCAGCCAGCCCGGGTCTGTGACACTTCCTGTTGCGGCAAACGGTACCAGCCCAGCCACACATTGCCCAGCGCCGAGTTATGGCGCAGATTCACGTCCAGCCCCAGCCCGGTGGGTTGATCGCCACCGGAGAGCTGGTACAGGCCCGTGGTCAGCTTGAATGGCGTGGCCCCCCTGGCCTCGGCGGCATCGTCCGCCGCCCAGGCGGCTGCCGCCTGCATCACGCCCAAAGCGATGAGCGCCGGTTGGATGGAACGGAGGAATAGCGAACGCATGAGCGAAGGATGCCGGGCAAGGGGCTGTTTTGTCAATCCTTGAGGCTGCTGGCGATGCGTTCGGCCAGGGTTTTCGCCTGCACGGCATCGCGCGCCTCCACCATGACGCGCAACAGCGGCTCGGTGCCGCTGGCACGGATCAGGACCCGGCCGGTGTTGCCGAGTTCGGTCTCCACGGCCTGGGTCGTGCTCTGCAGCCTGGCACTGGATTTCCAGTCCTGGCCGGGTTGCAGGCGCACATTGATGAGGGTTTGCGGAAACAAGGCGACGCCGGCCAGCAATTCGGCCATGGTCCGGCCGCTGCGCACGCAGGTCTGCAGCACCTGCAAGGCCGAAATCAGGCCGTCGCCGGTGGTGTGCTTGTCCAGCGCCAGCAGGTGGCCCGAGCCCTCGCCGCCGAGCAGCCAATTGTGCTTGTGCAGTTCCTCCAGCACATAGCGGTCGCCCACCTTGGCGCGCACGAACTGCACGCCCCGGGCCTTGAAGGCCAGCTCCACCGCCATGTTGGTCATGAGGGTGCCGACCACGCCGGGCACATGCTCATCCAGCCCGAGCCGGTCATCCACCATCAGGTACAGCAATTCATCGCCGTTGTAGAGCCGTCCGGCCGCATCCACCATCAGCAGGCGGTCGGCGTCGCCATCCAGTGCCACCCCGTACTGTGCCTTGTGCGCCTTGACGGCCTCGACCAACGCCTGCGGGTGCGTGGCCCCCACCTCGTGGTTGATGTTCAGGCCGTCGGGCGCGCAGCCGATGGCCACCACTTCGGCGCCAAGCTCATGAAACACCTTGGGCGCGATCTGATAGGCCGCGCCATGCGCCGCATCCACCACGATTCTGATCCCCTTAAGCGTGAGGTCGGTGGCAAACGTGCTCTTGCAGAATTCGATATAGCGGCCTGCCGCATCGTCAAGCCGCCGCGTCTTGCCCAGGCTGGCGGAGTCGGCCCAGGCCGGCGGCTCGTCCAGCGCCACTTCCACCGCCTGCTCCCAGGCATCGGACAGCTTGGCGCCCTGGGCGCTGAAGAACTTGATGCCGTTGTCGGCAAACGGATTGTGGCTGGCGCTGATGACCACGCCCAGGGAGGCGCGCTGGGCGCGCGTGAGATAGGCCACGGCGGGGGTCGGCACGGGACCGAGCAGCACCACGTCGACGCCGGCGGAATTGAAGCCCGATTCGAGCGCACTTTCCAGCATGTAGCCGGAAATGCGCGTGTCCTTGCCGATCAGAACCGTGGGGTGCGCCTCGGCCGTCTTGAGTACGCGGCCCACGGCGTGCGCCAGGCGCAGCACAAAATCAGGGGTGATGGGTGCCTGCCCCACGGTGCCGCGAATGCCGTCGGTGCCAAAATATTTTCTGCCCATCTCCCCCCTCCTTGTTGTTCTGACCGGGCACTGCCCGGATGCCATCGTGCTCCTCATTTTATAGCTTCAAGAACCTTCAAGGCCTGCACGGTCTCGCGCACATCATGCACGCGCACCACGTGCGCGCCACGCTCGACCGCCAGCAGGGCCGCGGCCACGCTGGGCACCATGCGCTCATGCGCGCCTGCGGCGCCCGTCGTCACATCCGGGATGCCGGCCACGGCCGCCAGCGACGATTTGCGCGACCAGCCCGCCAGCAGGGGATGGCCGAGCGCCAGCAACTCCCCCTGGCGCGCGAGCAAGGCGAAGTTTTGTTGGACCGTCTTGCCAAAACCGATGCCGGGGTCCAGCACGATCCGGTTCTTTTGCACGCCCAGCCCTTGCAAATGCAGCGCAGCTTGCTTCAAGAAAGATAGCACCTGGGACACCACATCCCCTTCCATGGGCGCCGCCTGCATGGTTTGGGGTTCGCGATGCATGTGCATCAGGCACACGCCGCAGGCCGGGTGCCGCGCCACGATCCGCGCGGCATCGTCCTGGCGCAGGGCCCAGATGTCATTGATGATGTCGGCCCCGAGCGCGAGCACCGCCTGCATGACTTGCGGCTTGTAGGTGTCGACCGAGACCGGCACGCCGAGCCGGACCGCTTCGCGCACCACCGGCAGCACGCGCGCCAGCTCCTCGTCCAGCGGCAGCGGCGCTGCCCCGGGGCGGGTGGACTCGCCGCCGATGTCCAGGATATCGGCGCCGTCGCCCAGCAGTCTCTCGCAATGCGCCAGCGCCGCGGTAACCGTCGCATGCCGCCCGCCGTCCGAAAACGAGTCGGGCGTGACATTGACGATGCCCATGACCCGGGGCTTTGACAGGTCGATCGCGAAGCGGGTGGTTTGCCAGATCATGGGAAGGTGTTCCTGGAACTGCGGGCCTGCAAAGCAAAACGGGGCACAGGGCCCCGCTTTACACCTGTCAGCGTGACTGTTCAGGCGACCGTGGGCGCCGGATCGGTTGCCACGGCGGCACCGCCGCCGCCACCGCTGCCGCTGTCCGCCGGCGGAATGCGTGGCGTCCAGTCCTTGGGCGGACGGGGCTCCTTGCCGGCCATGATGTCGTCCAGCTGGTCGCTGTCGATGGTCTCCCACTCCAGCAGGGCCTTGGCCATGGCGTGCATCTTGTCCTTGTTGTCCTCGATCAGCTGGCGCGCCAGCGTGTATTGCTGGTCGATGATGCGGCGCACTTCCGAGTCGACCTTCTGCATGGTCTGCTCGCTCATGTTGGTGGTCTTGGTGACCGAGCGGCCGAGGAACACCTCGCCCTCGTTTTCAGCATAGACCATGGGGCCCAGCGCATCGGTCATGCCGTAGCGCGTGACCATGTCGCGCGCGATTTGGGTGGCGCGCTCGAAGTCGTTGGAGGCACCGGTGGTCATCTGGTGCATGAACACTTCCTCGGCAATGCGCCCGCCAAACAGCATGCTGATCTGGTTGAGCATGTAGTCGCTGTCGTAGCTGTAGCGGTCCTGCGCCGGAAGGCTCATGGTCACGCCCAGGGCACGGCCGCGCGGAATGATGGTGACCTTGTGCACCGGATCGCACTTCG